>JAEUQC010000092.1 GCA_016789905.1 Bryobacterales bacterium
TATACCGCAGCCTCCCCGCCGAAGCCAAATCATTCCGGCGCCATCACCGTCGCCAACTCCTTCGCCGTCCCCAGCACAATCGATGTTCGCGTCCGCTGCACTCCCGTCACCGACTTCAATACGTCCGTCAGAAACTGCTCCAAATGCCCTGTATCCCGGCAGTGCACCTTCAGCAGATAGTCGTCTTCCCCAGCCATATGGTGCGCCTCTTTCACTTCCCCGTGCTTCCGCACAACTTTCAAAAATGCCGCCCTGTCCCTCGGGTGCGTCAACGTGACCGCAACGAACGCCGTCAGCCCCAGTCCCATCGCGGCCGGTTCCAACACCGCATGAAATCCCCGAATCATCCCGCGCTGTCTCAGCCTCTTCACGCGCTCGGCCACTGCCGGCGCCGACAGGCCCATCTCTCCCGCCAACTCCGCCCAACTGGCGCGAGCGTCCGCCGCAAGCGCATTCAAAATCTTTCGGTCCTGTTCGTCTATCATGAAGAATGCCTCCTAATCAAATGTACAATAGGCACTAGACGAAAGAATCGAAATAATGCCGCCCTATCTGCTTTCGAATGACGCGTTCACCGAGTTCCTCCGCCTGTTCCTTGCCGGCGAACTGCCCCGCGCCGAATGGAACCACGCCGCCCACCTTGCGGTCGCCGCCGCCACCATCCACGCCGGTGGAGATATTCGTGATCGAATCCTTGCCTACAACGCGACGCAGGGTATCGTCAGCACGCCCGAATATGGATACCACGAAACGCTCACTCGCTTCTGGGTCGATCGGATTCAGGACTTGCTTCCCGCCCTTGGCCGTCAGGCAACTGCTTTTGACGCAGCCCGCGCCGCCGTCGCCGCCTTCGCCCATCGTGGCCGGCTCTTTGACCACTACTATTCTTTTGACCTCCCCTCCAACCGTCACGCCCGGGCGATATACGTCGCGCCGGACAAGTGATATCCTCCGGGCATGAGCAACGAAGGTTGGGTAATTATCCGCGGCGCTGATGATCGCGACGCCGCTGATGTCCGTGATCAACTTCTCCAAGCCGGGCTCGACGCCGAGATCGTCGTCTGCGTTAAGGCCGAACAAGCCGAAGACGCCCGCCGCGTCCTGGAAGGCATGAGCGCCGACGCCGACCCCTCGGCCGATCTCGACCTGGAGACGATCGCCGTCTTCCAGGGGGCCGACGCCGAAATGGAGGTTGCCGCCGTGCAAGGCCTGCTCGAACAGAGCGGAATCTCCGTCGTGGTTGAAGGCGCCTATGGCTTGCCGAGCCTGCCATTTGAAATCAAGGTCGCCAGCAAACTCGCCGCCTCCGCCCGCGAAATCCTCGCCCAGGCCGAAGCCGAAGGCCCCGCTGCCGCCGACGCCGAAGCCGCCGCCGGTTGATTGTCGATTTATTGAACTTTTCAGAAACAACGGGCGTTATACTGCTTGAGAGTAACGGGAAAGGATCATAATCAATTCCATGGGTATCGGTGATTTCTTAAAAGGTTCGGCCGTCGGGGACTTCGTCAAGAAACAATTTATTGACGTTATCGATTGGGTGGAACCCGGCGATGGCGTTCTGGCGTGGCGCTACCCCATGCAGGACATGGAAATTCAGAACGGCGCCAAACTCACGGTGCGCGAGTCGCAAATGGGCGCGTTCGTCAATGAAGGGCGCATGGCCGATGTGTTCGGGCCTGGTCTGTACACCCTCAACACCCAGACCCTTCCGATTCTCACCAACCTCATGAACTGGGACAAGATGTTCCAGTCCCCATTCAAAAGCGATGTCTACTTCTTCTCCACCCGCACCCAGATTAACCAGCGCTGGGGCACCGCGAATCCACTTACCATTCGCGACCGCGAGTTCGGCGCCATCCGCGTCCGTGGAAACGGCGTCTACTCCTGGCACATTTCCGACCCGCGCACCTTCCACACCAAGATTAGCGGCACCCGCGAAAAATACACCGTGGCCGATATTGAAGGTCAACTCCGTGATATGACGCTCGGCCACATGGCCGACGCCATTGCCCAAAGCCAGATCCCATTTCTTGATCTCATCGCCAATCAGGTGGAACTGGCTAACCAGATTCGGGCCGCGCTTACGCCTCTCTACGCCGAATACGGGTTGACACTCGACAGCTTCGTCGTTCGTGAATTCTCGCTGCCCGAAGAGCTGCAGAAACGCCTCGACGAACGCATCTCCATGAACATGCTTGGCGACATGGGCCGCTACACGCAGTATCAGGTGGCGCAGTCCATTCCCATCGCCGCGGCCAATGAAGGCGGCATTGCCGGCATCGGCGCCGGTCTCTCCGCCGGTTACGGCATGGCCCAGGCCATGGGGCAGGCGTTGAACACCGCCTATCAGCCGCAACAGCCGCCGCCGCAGCCCCCGCCTCCCATGGGTGCTGTGCCGGTTGCCCCGGTGGCGCCCGCCGCGCCACAGGCGCCCCAGGCTCCACAAGCCGCCGCGCCCGCCGCCGACCTGAAATTCTGCTTCAACTGCGGCAACAAGATTCCGCGAGCCTCCAAGTTCTGTGCCGAATGCGGCACCCCTCAGCCGGCCGCCTGATAAGCTGACTTTCCATGGCCGGACTTCCAGGCGGACAGGGCTGTGAATGGGTCATTGAGGCGTTCGGCTGCGATTGCGAACGCCTCAAGGATCTCTCCCTCCTTCGTGCCGTTTTTCAAGACCTCATTGGCGGCTTGTCGCTCCATCCCGTCTCCGACCCGCAGTGGCACCAGTTTCCCGGCGCCGGCGGAATCACCGGCCTGTGCCTGCTCGCCGAATCCCATCTGGCCTGCCACACGTTCCCGGAGTTCGGCTCGTTATGCTTAAATGTGTTTTGCTGTCGGCCTCGGCCGGAATGGGCGTTTGCAGACTATCTGCGTGAAAAATTGGGAGCCACGTCTGTGCGTGTGCGCCGCCTGGAGCGTTCCTACTACACACAATGAGCCAGCCTTCCGCCATCTGCCCGAACTGCGGTGCGCCTATCCGTTTCCGTTGGTCGTCGGCGATTCAAACGACTTGCGAATACTGCAAGTCCATTCTGGTCCGCCATGATGTCAATCTCACCAAGGTCGGCCAGGTAGCGGACCTGCCGCCGGACATAAGCCCCATCCAAATCGGAACCGAGGGCCGTTATCGCGACACCGCTTTCCAGGTCGTCGGGCGTATCATTTACAGCCATGCCGTCGGCGCCTGGAACGAATGGCACATCGTGTTTTCCAACGGCTCCAGCGGCTGGCTCAGTGACGCCCAGGCTGAATACGCCGTCAGTTTCATCTCCGCTCCTGAATCGCCTCTCCCTCCGCCAGATCAGATCTACCGCGGATTCGAGTACTCCCAGCAAGGCGTGCGCCTCTCCGTCACTACTCTTACCGAAGCTAGCTACGAAGGCGTCGAAGGCGAACTCCCTTTTCAGTTCTGGGACAAAACCACCTGCCGCTTCGCTGACCTCCGCTCCATCGACGGACGCTTCGCCACCATCGACTACACCGAATCGCCGCCACTCCTCTTCCTCGGCGAATTCGTCGACTTCGACGCTCTCCGCCTCGTCAATCTCAAAGAATTCGAGGGCTGGACCGCATGAACCCCGCCGCTCGCAAAATCGTTCCCAAGCCCAAAGCGCTCAACTGTCCCAGTTGCGGCTCGGCCATTGAACTCCGCGCCATGGGCGCCGCCGCCACCGTCGTTTGTTCTTACTGTTCCACCACGCTCGACGCCACCAATCCGCAACTCGTCATCCTGCAAAAATGGCAGTCGCAGATCACCGTGCAGCCGTTGATTCCCCTCGGCTCTCGGGGCAGTCTCTTTGGCGCCGTCTGGGAAGCCATCGGGTTTCAGCAGCGCGGCATCAACGTCGAGGGCACGAATTACTTCTGGCGGGAATACGTTCTCTTCAATCCCTACAAAGGCTTTCGCTACCTCAGCGAATACGACAACCACTGGAGCTTCGTCACCCCCCTGCCGTCCATCCCTGTTCCGGGTGCCAACAGCGCCGGCCGCCCCACCATGGCGCACGGTGGCGTCGTCTACGATCATTTTCAAACTGCCCAGGCCTACACTTGGTTCGTCATCGGCGAATTCCCCTGGCAAGTGAAGGTCGGTGAGGTGGTAACCGCCGCCGATTACGTCGCCCCGCCCCGCATGCTCTCCTCGGAGGCCACGGAAAATGAGGTCACCTGGAGCGCCGGGCAGTACATCGACGGCAACGATATCTGGGCCGCGTTCCAACTCCCTGGCGCCGCGCCGCCCGCCATTGGCGCCTACTCCATCCAGCCCTCGCCTGTTGTCAGCGCTCCCGGACGCCCCTGGAAGCTCTTCTTCCTGTTTGCCGCCTTGTTATTCGGCATGATGATTCTCTTCGCCACCAAGGCCCGGCAGGAAACGGTGCTGAACGAAACGTTCACGTTCCAACCCGCGGCCACCGGCGAAAAGTCGCTTGTCACGAAATCGTTCGATCTCAAAGGCGATAGCGCCAATCTGCAGGTCGAGGTCAACGGCGAACTCGAAAACGCCTGGGCCTTCATCGGCATGGCGCTCATCAATGAGCAAACTGGCCAGGCCTACGATTTCGGCCGCCAAATCAGCTACTACCATGGCGTCGATGGCGGCGAATCCTGGACCGAAGACGACCGGTCGGATTCCACCATCCTTCCAAGCATCCCCGGCGGAAGGTACTATCTTCGCATCGAACCGGAAACGGAAGCCGCCGCCGGTTCCACCCTTCGCGCCGCCTCTCCCATTCGCTATTCGGTGAAGCTGGTGCGCGATGTGCCGTTCTATTTCCGCTACATTCTCGGTGTGTTTTTGCTCTTTTTGCCCCTGCCGTTCATGGGCCGGAAAGGATCTAACTTCGAGCAGTTGCGTTGGATGGAAAGTGACTATGGGGCGCCGCCAAATGTCGCGGTTTCCCTGTCCGATGATTCGTCCGGAGAGGATGACGATGAGTAAGTTCTACTTGATCTATAGTTCTTTAGTCGCCGGAGGCTTGTTCTATTCCGGCTTAACGGGTTGGTCTTATGGCTCTTACGACGAAGTCAAAGGCGTGCCCAAATCCGTTCGTGACAACCCGGGCGCCTATCGCAGCCACTACGCTGGCAGTGCCCGCTACTTCGGGGGAAAATAACCACCATGGAATTTCGCATCGACCATTTCGTGAATGCCCTGATCTACGCCTTCCTTGGCGTCATCATTTATTGGATCGCCTTCGTCATCAGCGACAAATTGACGCCCGTCGATCTCTGGGGCGAAATCGTCCAGAAACAGAATGTGGCGCTGGCCATCCTTGTTGGCCTCATGTCGCTTGGAATCGGCATCATCATCGCGGCCGCGGTGCATTAGCCGGGGCTCCCTCGCGGTAACGCATGGCGATCGTACTCTTCCTCAGCGTCTTCCTGATCGCCGCCTGCGGCCTGATCTATGAGTTGATCGCCGGCGCCTTGGCCAGCTACCTGCTGGGCGACAGCATATTGCAGTTCTCCACCATCATCGGAACGTATCTGTTCGCGATGGGCATCGGCAGTTGGCTCAGCAAGTTCATCGGGCGTGGCCTGGTCGCCCGCTTCATCACCATCGAACTCATGGTTGGTCTGGTCGGCGGCTTCTCGTCCGCAATTCTCTTTCTTGCTTTTGCCTACACCGAAGCGTTCCGCCTGCTGCTCTATTTGATGGTGCTCATCATCGGCATCCTCGTTGGCCTGGAAATCCCGCTTCTCATGCGCATTCTTAAGGAGCGCTTCCAGTTCCAGGACCTCATTGCCAATGTCCTGACGTTCGATTATCTCGGCGCCCTCGGCGCCTCTCTCCTGTTCCCCCTCGTACTCGTCCCCAAACTAGGTATGGTCCGTTCCGCGCTCCTGTTCGGGCTTGTCAATGCCGGCGTCGCCCTCTGGTCCACCTATATTTTCAAGGCCCAAATCGGCGCCCCCGCCCGCCTCAGGTCCATGTCGTTTCTGGTCATCGCCGCCCTCGGCGCCGGCATGGTGTTCGCCGAACGGATCACCGAAACCGCCGACGCCAGCCTCTATGCCGATGAAGTCGTCCTCGCCCGCAACACTCGCTATCAACGCATCGTCATCACCCGCTGGAAAGACGATCTCCGGCTCTTCTTGAACTCCCACCTCCAGTTCTCCTCCCGTGACGAATACCGCTATCACGAAGCCCTCGTCCACCCCGGTCTTGCCGCCGTCCCCAATGCCAAACGCGTCCTCGTGCTCGGCGGCGGCGACGGCCTCGCCGTTCGCGAAATCCTCAAATACCCCTCCGTCGAATCCGTCACGCTTGTCGATCTCGACCCGGACATGACCAAGCTCTTCCGCGAACATTCGCTGCTCCGCAAACTCAACTCCGATGCCTTTCTGTCCTCCAAAGTGCGAGTCGTCAATGCCGATGCCTTCCCCTGGCTCGAAGAACACGGCGGCCAATTCGATTTTGTCGTCGTCGACTTTCCCGACCCCACCAATTACGGCCTCGGCAAGCTCTACACCACGGCATTCTACCGGCTCTTGAAGCGCCACCTGGCCCCCGGCGCGCTGCTCTCCGTGCAAAGTACCTCTCCTCTGTTCGCGCGCCAAAGCTTCTGGTGTATCCACGAAACCATCCGCGCCGCAGGCCTCAACACCTGGCCCTATCATGTCTATGTCCCCAGCTTTGGCGAATGGGGCTACGTCCTTGCCGGCAAAGGAGAATACACCCAGCCGCGTGTGCCGCCCGGGCTCCGTTTCCTCGATCAGAAAAGCCTCGCCGGCCTCTTCAACTTTCCTGCCGACATGGCCGCCGTGCCCGTCGAACCCAACCGCCTCAACGACCAGGCGCTCGTTCGCTATTACGATAAGGAGTGGCGGGAGTTTGCCCACTAGCCGCCATTCACGCCGCGCCCTCTGTGCCGGTCTCATCGGGCTCACCGCCAAAGCCGAACGCCCCGTCACCGGGGGCTTTGTCTTTGAGTCTCAACTCGCCGGCCACGCCATCCGCGACCGCCAGCCCCTTCCAGCCCCGCGCCAAACCGTCAAGTTACCCGTCGTCATCGTCGGCGGCGGCATGGGCGGACTCTCCGCCGCCTGGTGGTTCCATAAGAAGGGCTTCCATGACTTTGTCATCCTGGAAATGGAAAAAGAGGCGGGCGGTAACTCACGCTACGGGCAAAATGAAGTTTCGGCCTATCCTTGGAGCGCGCACTATGTCCCCGTTCCCAACTCCGATACGCCGCTCGTCCGCGAGCTATTCAGCGAGTTAGGCCTGTTCGTGGATGGGCAGTGGGACGAACGCTGGCTCTGTCACGCCCCTCAGGAGCGGCTCTTCCTGCATGGCCGCTGGCAGGAGGGCATCGAGCCCGATATCGGCCTCACCGCCGAGGATCATCGCCAGTTCAAGGCTTTTGATACTCGCATCCAGGAATTCCGCGCCACCCGGCAGTTTCGCATCCCCATGGCCCCCGCCGCCCCAGCCGACTCCCCGCTGGATAAAATCTCTTTCCGGCAATGGCTTGAAAACAATGGCTTTAAATCCCCGTATCTCCATTGGCTGGCCGATTACTCCACCCGCGACGACTTCGGCGCCTCATCGGCCGATACTAGCGCCTGGGCCGGCATTCACTACTTCGCCTCCCGCGACCACGAAGAAAAAGGCCCGCTCACCTGGCCCGAAGGCAATGGCTGGATTCTCCGTAAGCTCCTGCTAAAACTAGGGAAATTCGTCCGCGCCGGCAAACCCGTCGTGCGTATCGCCAAGGCCGGCTCCGCCTGGGAAATCCAAACCGCCGACACCCTCTACCGCTGCGACGCCGTAGTCTACGCCGCGCCAGCCTTCGTCCTCCCTTATCTCGATTCCTCCGTTCCGCATCTCAAATCAATCAGCTACTCCCCCTGGATCGTTTCCAATCTCACCCTTGATCGCATGCCCGCCGAAAAGGGATTGGAACCAGCCTGGGATAACGTCATCTACGCCTCCCCCTCGCTTGGATACGTCGTCTCCACCCACCAAAACGTGCAAATGCGCACCGATAAGACCGTCTTGACGCACTACTGGGCCCTTGCAAACACCACTCCTGCCGCCGCCCGGCGCCACCTGCTCTCCACCGATTGGGGCGTCTGGAAGGAGCGCGTCCTCGCCGATCTCCAACGGGCTCATAGAGATATTCGTCAATGCGTCACCCGCGTCGATATCTTCCGAAACGCCCACGCCATGGTGCGCCCCACACCAGGCTTTCTCTCCAACCCGGAACGTAAATTATTGCAAATGGGCCGCGATCGGTTCTTTTACGCCTCCGCCGACGTGAGCGGTTTTTCCATCTTTGAAGAGGCGCAGTACCGGGGCGTCGAAGCCGCCCGCCGCGCTCTGGCCGTTGTCGGCCGTTGATTCCATTCGGTTTGTAAGTTTTCTCGTATTTTTCTTGCTCTGCGCTTGCGCGGCCCGTGGGGCTTTGGTACTCTGAAGTTGTCCGAGCGACGGCGCTTCCAAACAAAGGGTGCTAAGCAAGTTTGGGGTTGCGCAACGCAAACCAGCAGTGGTAAGCTGAGGATGCCGCACCGAGCGGCAAACGGACATAGGCTGAGAGTAGGCTGAACGCAATTCAGTAGGTATCAGCAACGCGGGAAGGGAACTAAGAGGACCTGACTGCGACCGCGAAAGCGGGAAGGCGACCTGAGAGTCGCAAAACAAAACCCTCTACAAGTTCAAACAAGTTTCTGGTGGCCGGTTTAACGGCTGGGACACTGGATCGCCTTTCGAGGCCGGTTGGCGCGATGTCTATCAGGGAGACCT
>JAEUQC010000093.1 GCA_016789905.1 Bryobacterales bacterium
GGAGCGCCGGGGGTGTGGGGTTTGGCGAACATCTCCGGGGTGACCTTGCCGCCACGGCCGTGGAGGGAGACGGTTTTGAGGCCGGCGAAGTCCATGGGGTGGAGGGAGTAGATGCTCATTTGGGGCTTTTATTAGGGTAGCGCGTTCGGTCCTGGTGTACAGTGGTACACATATGTCGTCCTTGCGAAAGCCTACACTAGCCGGCGGAAAGCGGGTAACGATTCGGTTAGATAATGATGTCCTGGCGTGGTTTCGCGCCCAGGTTGATCAAGCAGGGGATGGGAATTACCAGAGCCAAATTAACATCGCATTGCGGGCGTTCATGGAAGAGGCGCGCGAACCGTTGGAGAGTGTCTTGCGACGAGTGATTCGCGAAGAATTGGAGCTGGCGCGCTAACATATTAGCGAGCGTGCGTCAGTCGTTGGTGCATTTCTTGCTCTCTGGCGGTACCGCTGAACTTGACGAAAACGCCGATCCAAGGGAACACGCCGTATCTAAGAGAGCCAGAGGAGACTTGAATATGGAAAAACTGGATGCAAAGACGCGTGCGATAGGTAATCTGCTCTCCCAGGATTTCTTTTTCAGAATACCCGAGTACCAACGGCCGTTCTCATGGGACACAGACAATTTCGAGGATCTTGTCGACGATATCGTCTTGGCTAATAAGGATCAGGAGTATTTTCTCGGAACCTTCGTCCTCCACCACATAAGTGTAGAAGGCCACTACGATGTTGTCGACGGTCAGCAGCGGCTCACTTCCATCATGATTCTGCTCGCGTGTTTAAGAGACCTAGTACAAGATGAGCAATATAAGTCGGGGATCCAGGAAAAGATCCTGCAGCAGAAGAATGTTGTTGATGGTATCCCAGAGAAAGTTCGCCTCGAAGTCAAGGACAGGCAAGCATTTGGGGCCATCGTTGTCGCCAGGGATGGTACTTCGACGGGCAAAAAACTTTTTGGCTTGCCAGATCCAGAGTCGCGATATGTAAACGCCGTCAACATCTTTCGTTCGAAACTGGCCCCGCTTAGTCAGGAAGAGCTTGAACGAACGATTAAGTTTCTAAATCAGAAGTGTGTCGTGATCTACTTGGCGACGGCGGCCTTCGAAGACGCATTTCGATTGTTTACTATTGTCAATGACCGTGGGAAGCAGCTGCGGCGAATTGATATCCTCAAAGCGATTAATATCTCCCCTGATGTGATTACGAAGACCACGGTGCGCGACAAGGTTGCGCAGCAATGGGAAGACCTCGAGAACGTTTTAGGTGAGTCCACCTTTGAGAATGTCTTCCACCTCGTGCGGCTAGTGATCCTGAAGGATAAGCCACAGGGCGATCTATTGAAAGAATTCCGAGATCGGATCAAGACGGTTCCTCGTGGCGAACCGTTCTTCAATCTGGTTTTTGAATATGCGAAGCTCTACATAGCTATATTTGTCGACCGCGATATCTTGCCGGAGTCGGCGTCACAGCACAATAAGTTTCGCGGCCTAATACATCTAATGGACGCCGAATTTAGTGCCTCAGAATGGCGAGCTTGCCTGCTATTCTTCGCAAAACGGTTCAACGGTCATCGCTTCTACGAGTTTTGCCTGCGTTTAGAAAAGGTGTATCTTGGTCAGTGGGTTAATGGCGTTAGGAAGGATGAGCGTTATGCTGCGTATTCCGAAATTCTAGGCCTCATTGAAACAGCCAAGAAACCAGACGACGTAATTAGCGGCGTAGCTATTGATGAGGATGCAATCGCCGAAGCGACGTAACAGCAAAATATTTATTCAGCCGGCTTTGGCAAATACTTCCTGCTTCGCTTAGAGCTGGTGACGGCGGAGCACGACATGCCACGAGAATTCACGGCAAAGTCAGTAGAACATGTCCTCCCCCAGAACCCGGAACAAGTTGGGTATTGGGCGCAGCATCACGACTTGTCCCAGACAGGAGACTACGTGAACTCGATAGGAAACCTTGTGCTTCTGAGCAAGAGCAAGAATTCTGCGGCTCGGAACTTCGATTTTCCCAAGAAGAAGGAGAAATATCTCAAGAGCCGCGTGAGTGACTATCCACGGAGCCTAGAGGTTTTAGGGTACGCTGATTGGGACAAGGCAGCTATAGATAAGCGTATCCTTGAGGCGAAAACTTTGATCCTCCAAGATCCGTAGTCGGAAAGGCAGCGTGGGGATCGATATTGGTACAGGGCGCACTGATCTGCAAGGCGATAGACCGTGGGTGTTGGATCGCCGGCTGTTTCAGAGACCCGATGACTTGGTCAGAAACCCTGCCCACTGCTCGGGACCCCAATTCGGGGTGCGTGTCGGAGAGTAAGATGCCTTGCGAGTGACCTGCTTACGAACCCCCCGCGCCAACGCTGCGTTGACGCGGGGGTTCTGTGGTTTTGCTGCTGAATTAGGCGAGTTGGCGCTTGAGTTCAGCGTCGATCTCGTTCATGAAGGCTTCGGTGCTGAGGTAGGGATGATTCGGGTCGATGAGGATCGCCAGATCCTTGGTCATCTTGCCGGATTCCACCACATCCACACACACCTTTTCGAGCGTCGTGGCGAAGGCTTCCACGTCCGGCGTGTTGTCCATCTTGCCGCGATACTGCAGGCCGCGGGTCCAGGCGTAGATCGAGGCGATCGGGTTCGTCGAGGTCGGCTTGCCCTGCTGGTGCATCCGGTAGTGCCGGGTCACCGTTCCGTGCGCCGCTTCCGCTTCAATCGTGTTGCCGTCGGGCGACATCAAAACTGACGTCATCAGGCCCAGCGAGCCGTAGCCCTGCGCCACCGTGTCCGACTGCACGTCGCCATCATAGTTCTTACACGCCCAGAGGTAGCCGCCGTTCCACTTGAGGTTGCTGGCCACCATGTCGTCAATCAGACGGTGCTCATAGGTGAGACCCTTGGCTTCGAAGGCCGTCTTGAACTCGGCATCGTAGATCTCCTGGAAGAGATTCTTGAACTTGCCGTCGTACACCTTGAGAATCGTGTTCTTCGAGGAGAGATACACCGGATAGTTGCGGCCGAGCGCGTAGGTGAAGCAGGCGCGGGCGAAGCCGGCGATGGAGGCGTCCAGGTTGAACATGCCGAGCACGATGCCGGCGCCGGGAGCCTTGATGATCTCGCGTTCGATGGGCGCGCCGCCGTCGGCCGGGGTATAGGTGAGCTTCAGCGTGCCAGCGCCGGGGAAGGCGAAATCCTGCGCGCGGTATTGGTCGCCGAACCCGTGACGGGCGACCACCACCGGCTTATCCCAGTGGGGCACGATGCGGGGGACGTTCTTGCAAATGATCGGCTCACGGAAGATGGTGCCATCAAGAATATTGCGGATGGTGCCATTCGGGCTGCGCCACATCTGCTTGAGACCGAATTCTTTGACGCGGGCTTCGTCAGGCGTGATGGTGGCGCACTTGACGGCGACACCGTATTGCTTGGTGGCGTTGGCGGAATCGATCGTGATCTGATCGTTCGTCTCGTCCCGCTTTTCGACGCCGAGATCGTAATACTTCAGATCCACATCGAGGTAAGGCAGGATGAGCCGCTCGCGGATCCACTGCCAGATGATGCGTGTCATCTCGTCGCCGTCCATTTCGACGACAGGATTCTTCACCTTGATTTTTGCCATAAGGGATATTATCTCGCAAAAACTTTGGCGAGCGCTTGTCCGGTATGGCTCTTTTTCACCTTTGCCACCTGCTCGGGCGTGCCGGTGGCGACGATTGTGCCGCCGCGCTCGCCGCCCTCCGGGCCGAGGTCAATGATCCAGTCGGCGCACTTCATGACATCCAGATTGTGTTCGATGATGAGCACGGTATTGCCGAGTTCGACGAGCCGGTTGATGACATCGAGAAGGCGTTTTACATCCTCAAAATGCAGTCCGGTGGTGGGTTCGTCGAGAATGTAGAGCGTCTTGCCCGTCTGACGCCGGCTGAGTTCTTTGGCCAGTTTGATGCGCTGGGCCTCGCCCCCGGAAAGGGTTGTTGAACTTTGCCCGAGATGAATGTATCCGAGGCCGACATCAACCAGAGTCTGCAACTTATTCTGGAGTTGCGGAACGTTTTCCAGGATGCCCAGGGCCTGTTCAACGGTGCTTTCCAGGATATCGGCGATGGAGTAGCCCTTGTACTTCACGGCCAACGTCTCCACGTTGTACCGGCGCGAGCGGCATACGTCGCACGTGACGTACACGTCCGGCAGGAAGTTCATTTCAATGCGCTTGAGACCATCGCCCTGGCAGGCCTCGCAGCGGCCGCCCTTTACGTTAAAACTGAAGCGGCCCGGCTTGTAGCCGCGCTCGCGAGACTCCGGCAGCATGGCGAAGAGATCGCGAATTGGACTAAACGTGCCCGTGTACGTGGCCGGGTTGCTGCGCGGAGTGCGGCCAATGGGAGATTGGTCGATTTCGATCACCTTATCAATCAGCTCCATCCCTCTGATCTTCTTGTGACGGCCCGGTTCGGCGCGCGACCCGTAGATCTCCTTGGCGAGCGCGTGATAAAGGATGTCGGTAACCAGCGTTGACTTGCCGGAGCCGCTCACACCCGTGATCACCGTCATGGCGCCAAGCGGGAAGCTGACGTCCACGTTCTTCAAATTGTGCTCGGTTGCGCCTTCCACAGTGATGCAGGTTCCATTGCCAGGGCGGCGGATGGCGGGAACGTCAATCTTGCGCGTCCCGTTCATGTATTGGCCGGTGAGCGAATCCGGTGTCGCCTCCACCTGTTTCGGCGTGCCCGCGGCAACAAGGTGGCCACCCAGGCGTCCCGCGCCGGGGCCGAGGTCGATGACATAGTTTGCCCGGTGGATGGTGTCTTCATCATGCTCAACGACGAGGACGGTATTGCCGAGATCGCGGAGTTGGCAGAGAGTATCGAGCAACCGGTCGTTGTCGCGGGGATGGAGGCCGATGGACGGTTCGTCGAGCACGTACAGGACACCGCGGAGCTTGGAGCCGATCTGCGTGGCCAGGCGGATGCGCTGGGCTTCCCCGCCGGAAAGGGTGGCGGCGGAACGATGCAGGCTCAAGTATTCCAGTCCGACGGCGAGCAGGAACTCCAGGCGGTGCTCGATCTCGTCCTTGATGCGGCTGGCGATGAGGCCCTCGCGTTCGGTGAGCGTCCAAAGCCGCGCCGCTTCCAGGGCGCGGTTGAGCGGGAGCGTGGTGAAATCGGCGATGGAGACGCCTTTCACGCGAACCGCCAGCGAAGCCGGCTTCAGGCGGAGGCCGTTGCAGGCGGCGCAGGTAGTGGGCGACATGTAGGACATGAAGTAGTCGCTGGAGCCGCTGGGGCCGTCGCGATACATGCCGTCGAGGATCTTGATGATACCGGGAAAGCCGTCGCAGCCTTCGAGGAGCATGGTCTGGTGGGTTTTGCTCAAGGATTCGAAGGGTTTTTCGATTTTGATCTTATGGCGCTTGGCGGCGTCCTCGACGCGCGTGGTCATAACGGAAGAGGAGCCGCCGGGGCCCAGGCCGCCGTCGAAGAGTGGCTTGGAGGGGTCGATGATGAACTTGTCAGGGTCAAACGACCACTTGCTGCCGAGGCCGTTGCAGGTGGCGCAGGCGCCGAAAGGGCTGTTGAAGCTGAAGCTGCGGGGTTCGGGCTGGGGAACGCTTTCGCCGCATTCCGGGCAGGCGAGGCTCTTCGAGTAAAGGCGTTCGTCGCCATTGACGACGGCGACCGTGACGAGGCCGGCGGCGAGCTTCATGGCGGTCTCGATGCTGGCTTCCAGGCGTTTTTCGATACCGGGTTTAACCAGCAGGCGATCCACGACAATCTCGATGGTGTGATTCTTGCGGCGATCGAGCGGGATGTCTTCATCGAGCGCGCGGAGTTCGCCGTCAATACGGGCGCGCATGAAGCCCTGCCGGAGATACTTTTCGAGATCCTTCTTATACTCACCCTTACGGCCGCGGACGACGGGGGCAAGGATCATGACGCGCTCTTCCTGGCGCATTCCGAGGATCTGCTCGAGGATTTGCTGGGTGGATTGGGCGGAGATGGGGACGTTGCACGCGGGGCAATGCGGGATGCCGATGGAGGCGTAGAGCAGGCGGAGATAGTCGTAGACTTCGGTGACGGTGCCGACCGTGGAGCGGGGGCTGCGATTGGTGGTTTTCTGCTCGATGGAGATGGCCGGGCTGAGGCCGTCGATGGAGTCGACATCGGGGCGCTCCATCTGGTCGAGGAACTGGCGGGCGTATGGGGAGAGGGTTTCGACGTAACGGCGCTGCCCTTCGGCGTAAATGGTGTCGAAGGCGAGGGACGACTTGCCGGAGCCGGAGAGGCCGGTAATGACGGTGAGCGTATTGCGGGGGATTTCAACGCTTACGTTTTGCAGGTTATGCTGGCGGGCGCCGTGGACAGAGATGTGTTTGAGCATGGTCAGCTTTTGTCTTTGGCGTCCCGGTATTTTGCTTTGGCCCAATCGAGGAGCCGTTTGATGGGCGGGAAATAGTCGGCCAGGATCATGAGACCGGGGATGATGAAGACCCAGCCAGGCATGATGGGGAGGATGAGGCCCACAATACCCACGGCGAGCAGTCCGACGCCGGAGACAATGCGCACAATGGCGCGCCACCCGGTCTGCGGGGGGAGTGAAGGCTCGGCGTCGACGGGCTCCAGGGACATCCTTTCTAGTTTAGCGGGCGGGGCGGGGAGCTTTCTTGTTCAGGGTTTGGATGCGGGCGGCCATGGCGAAGTGGCTTTGCTTTTCGGCGGCGCGGGTAAGAAGGTCTCGGGCGTCTACAAGATGCTCCGTGGTGCGGCGGCGTGACTCTTCCTGGTCGCGTTTGCGGATTGCCTGGTAGATGCGGCGATGGAGTGTGAGCGTGTGGTCCGGCTCAACGACCTGCGAAGTGATGGTGATGAGTTTTTCCAGCGACTTGTGGATGACGGAGAACATGAGGCTGGTTACGCGATTGCCGGCGGCGTGGAAGATGGCTTGATGGAAAAGCAGATCGTGGGTGACGAACCGGGCATGGTCGTCTTTGGCGGCTTCCATGGCCCGCAACTCGCGGCCGATTTCGGCGATGTCCTCTTCGGAGGCGCGAAGGGCGGCGCGGGCGGCGAGTTCTGGTTCAACCAATAGCCGGGCCTCCATCAGTTCGTGGAAGGAGATGCCGTCCAGAAGAATAAGGAACTCCATCGGTTCGCGCAGAATGGCATCGGCACCTTTGTTGAGATAGGTGCCGTCACCAACACGCTGTGAAATGACGCCCATGATCTCCAGAACCTTCAGCGCCTGGCGCAGGGAGGAGCGGCTGACGCCGAAACTCTCCGCCAATTCGCGTTCCGCGGGCAGGCGGCCGCCGGGTTCCAAGGTTCCTTCGGCAATGAGTTGTTTGAAGACGGCGATGAGCTTGACGGTGACGTCTTCCTTCGGGCGCTTCGCTATCGGCACGACCAATGCTAGCACGCAGATGTGTCTTTACCAGCGGAATGTTGGACTGGATCTTGCTATCGGGAAAAATTGGTTGTACCATTCCACAAGGTTTTTGTTCGTATCCCGCAATAGGAGTCCGCTATGCGCCCCTGTCTTCGCGCTCTTTTCCTGGTGATTTCCGCCGGCGCCGCCTTCGGGCAGGTGCAGACGGGACGGCTGACCGGAACGGTGTTTGACCCGAACCGCGGGGCGGTGCCCGGGGCGGTGGTGACTGTGACCAGCCAAGCGACCAACGTGACCGCGCGCGTGACCACCGATGGGCAGGGTGCCTATGTTGTTTTGGCCCTGAATCCAGGTACCTACACCGTTGCCGTGGCCGCGCCGGGGTTCCGGACGCTCTCGCGGCCTGGAGTGGAGATGCAGGTGGGCAAGGACCTGCAATTGGACGTGGACTTAACTATTGGAGAAACTTCCACGGTGCTCGAAGTGCGGAGCGAGGTGCCGCTTCTGAATTCGGAATCGGGCAACCTGGGCCATGTGATGAGCAACGCGCAGATTGTGGATCTGCCGTTGAATGGGCGAGGGTTCAACGACCTGGCGCGGTTGACGCCCGGTGTGGTCTCGCTGCCGGGCACGGGAAACGTAACGCGAATCCGGCCGGAATTCTTTAACGGAACCACGATTTCGGGCGTGCGCGGGCGGCAGGTTTCCTACTACCTGGACGGCGCCGACACAAGCGAACAGCACCAGGGCGGGAGTTGGATTCAGACGTCGATTGACGCGCTGCAGGAGTTCAGCGTCCAACAGAACGCCTATTCGGCCGAGCATAGCCGATCCGGGAGTTTTTTCAACGCGACCACCAAATCCGGAACGAACCAACTGCACGGCACACTGTTTGAGTTTCTCCGCAACGAGAAACTGGACGCGCGAACCTTTTACGGCGTGCGCCGGGACCTGTTGAAGCGGAACCAATTCGGCGCGTCGGTGGGCGCGCCGGTGTTGATTCCGAAGGTTTTCAACGGGAAGAACCGGACGTTTTTCTTCTTCAACTATGAAGGGACGCGCGAACGGCAGGGGAATGTGAACAACCGCGTAAGCCCGACGGCGGCGATGTTGACGGGCGATTTCAGCGGGATCGCCAATACACTCTACGACCCAGCGACCACCACAGGCGGAACGCGTACGCCATTTCCGGGGAATCGCATCCCGTCGAATCGAGTGGCGAAAGAGTCGGCGTTTTTCAATCCATTCCTGACACTGGCGGCGAATCCCGGCGGAACGTTTACGTTCTCGCCTTCAACGGCGGTGGATCTGGATCAGATCACCACGAGGTTCGATCACACGATTACCGATAGCCATAAAGTATCATTCCGCTACAGCCTGAACAACAACAGGTTGAGTGAACCGGGCGGCTCGCCTGCTCTAGGGATGGCCGATTCTTACACCAAGGGACAGAACTATACGGTATCCATCAATTCCAATTTGAAGGCGAACCTCATCAACGAATTCCGGTTCAATACGCTGTATGGCGATATTCAGTTGCAGCCATACCTGAAGGGTCGCGACTTCAATAAAGAAGCGGGGATTCGCGGTTTGGACGAAACCAAACGATCCTTCGATGTGGGGTCATTTCCGGATTTCGCGTGGGCCGGATACGCGAGTTTGACCGGGTCCGCGTTTGACCAGCGGCCGAAAACGCAGGACCGCTACACCCGCGAATTCGTGGACAACATGACGTGGATCAAGGGGAAGCATGTGGTGAAGTTTGGCGCGAAGATCCGCCACTATTCCTGGCTGGGCACCGACAGCAAGAGCTACGCCGGGCAATGGAACTTCAACGGGCAGAACACGGAGAACCCGGCGAGCGCGGCGCGGACGGGCGATGCGTTTGCCGACTGGGTGCTGGGGTTGCCGGCAAGCGGGAACCGGGCCGTGGCGTCGGATACGTTTGGTGGAGCGTACAACGCCTGGCACATTTATTTGCAGGACGACATCAAAGTGTCGAACCGGCTGACGTTGAACGTCGGCCTGCGCTACGAATACACGCCCTGGACTTCGCCGTACCGCGGGCAGTCCGGCACATTTGACGGGACGCAGGCGCGGCCGATCATCGTTGCCAGCAAGACGAAGGACATCGATCTGGGCGCGCAGCCGGCGGCACCAGTCGCCTATGGGTACTTGAAGAACCTGATTCAAACCTCCGCCGAGGCGGGCCTGCCGTACTCGATCACCTATCCGGACAAGAAGCAGTTCGCGCCGCGCTTTGGGATGGCATGGCGGCCAAAAGGGGAATCGACCGTGATTCGCGGCGGCTACGGGATCTTCTATGAGGGTGAGTATACGGATGGCCGGGTGAACCTGTTTATGCCGCCGTTCCTGCTGGCCGATAGCAATGTGAACGACCGGGGTGTGGTGCCCAGGCGATCACTGGCGGATTTCTATCTGGGCGCGCCGCTCGGGTCTCCGGACACGGTGGTGGGGTTGACGCCAGAGTACACGCGGATGCGCATGGGGTACGACCAGCACTGGAATTTCGGGGTTCAGCAGCAGATCGCCAAGTCGATGATGTTCGACATCGAATACGTGGGGAACAAGGGGTCGCGGATTCAAGGCAGCAACCCCTTTAATATCCCCGAGCCGGGCCCCGGCGGCGTGCAGGCGCGCCGGCCGTATCCGCGGTTCTCCGGGTTCGGCTACATCTCCGCGGATGTATCCACAACCTATCACGCCCTGCAGGCGAAATTCGAAAAGCGGCTGTCTGGCGGGTTGTGGTTCCTCACTTCTTACACCTTCGCCAAAAGCCTTTGGACCACGAACACACCCGCGGCGGGCGGGCGTTACCGGTTTGAAAAGGGGCCGTCGGAGTACCATGTGCCGCATAGCTTTTCCCACAGTTTTGGGTATGAGCTGCCGTTTGGCAAAGGCCGGGCGCTGGCATCGGGCGCCAACCGGCTGACGGAAGCTGTCATTGGCGGTTGGCAGATGCAGGGCATCCTGCTATTCCGCAGCGGCGTTCCTTACACCGTGACCATGGCGCGCGACGTGGCCAATACAGGAGTCGGCGGGCAGCGGCCGAACCGGATTGCGAGCGGCACGTTGAGCGACCCGACACTTGCCAGGTGGTTCGACCCGGCGGCATTCGTAGCCGCGCCGAACTTTGCCTACGGGAACTCAGGGCTGCGGATCCTGTCGCCCGACGTTCTGAGAACGGTGGACTTTTCCTTGTTCAAGAACTTCCAGATTCGCGAGAACGGACGGCTGCAGTTCCGGTTTGAGGCGTTCAATCTGCCGAATACACCGAGCTTCGCCGCGCCGAATTCGACGCTGGATACGGCCGTGGTGGGGCGCGTAACCGCCACCGCGACACCGCCGCGCCAAATGCAGGTTGCGCTCAAATACACTTTCTGACAAGCACATGCGAATCCTATTTGGTTTGTTGATTGCAGGCGCGGTGTTCGCGCAGACTCCGGTCACTATTCAGGCCGGGCCGGGCGTGGAAGGCCCGTGGCGGCCGGTGTGGCGGTTCTTCGGCTACGACGAGCCGAACTACTCGTATATGAAGGACGGCAAGAAGCTGCTGACCGAAATCGCGGCGCTGAGCCCCCACACGGTTCACGTGCGGGTGCACAATCTGCTGACTTCGGGCGACGGCGAGGCGGCGTTGAAATGGGGTTCAACGAATGCCTACACGGAGGACGCCAACGGCAAGCCCGTCTACAACTGGACGATTGTCGACAGGATTTTTGACACGTTCGTGGAGCGGAAAATGAAGCCGCTGGTGGAGATCGGCTTCATGCCGCAGGCGCTTTCGGTGAAGCCGGAGCCGTATCGGCATCATTGGGACCCGGCGCAGAAGTATCAAAACATCTACACGGGCTGGGCGCACCCGGCGAAGGACTACGCCAAGTGGTCTGAACTCGTCTACCAGTGGGTGAAGCACTCGGTGGAGCGGTATGGACAAGCCGAAGTCTCAAGCTGGTATTGGGAGGTGTGGAACGAGCCCGACATTGGCTACTGGCAATCCACGCCGGAAGAGTACTTCAAGCTGTACGACTTTTCGGCGGACGCCGTGAAACGGGCGCTGCCGGGAATCCGCATCGGCGGGCCTACTACGACAGGGCCCGGATCGGAAAAGGCCGCCGCGTTTCTGCGCGCGTTTCTGGAGCACGCTGTTAGCGGCAGGAACTATGCAACGGGGAAGACTGGCGCGCCGCTCGATTACATCAGCTTCCACGCCAAAGGCCGCCCAACTGTGCATGAAGGGCACGTCAGAATGGGGAGCGAAAAACAGATGAACGACGTGGCGAAGGGCTTCGCCATCGTGGCGTCGTTTCCCACGTTGAAAAAACTGCCGATCATCATTGGCGAATCGGACCCGGAGGGGTGCGCGGCATGCTCCGTGCGGTTCAACCCGCAGAACGCGTACCGGAACGGAACCATGTATTCAAGCTACACGGCGGCGACGTTTGCGCGGAAGAATATGCTGGCGGCGCGGCACGGGGTGAACTTCGAGGGAGCGGTGACGTGGGCGTTTGAATTCGAAAACCAGCCATACTTTGATGGTTTCCGGGATCTGGCGACCAATGGAATCGATAAGCCGGTGCTGAACGTCTTCCGGATGTTCGGGTTGATGGATGGACAACGGATGATGGTGAAAAGCAGTGGCGCGGTGGACCTGGACGCAATGCTCGCTGGGGGTGTGAAGGGAGCGCCGGATGTGAACGCCGTTGCCACGCGCGCGGAAAAGGTCATTTCGGTGATGGCGTGGAATTACCATGACGACGATGTGGCCGGACCTGCGGCGCCGGTATCGCTGCGCGTGATGGGCGTGGCGGGAACGCGGGCATTGGTGCGCCACTACCGGATCGACAAGAACCACAGCAACTCCTATACTCTGTGGCAGGCGATGGGATCGCCGCAGAGTCCCACGCCAGAGCAGTACGCGCAACTGGAAGCGGCGGGGCAACTGCAATCGCTCGGTTCGCCGGAATGGATGGCAGTGAAAGACGGTGCGGTGGAGTTGGCTTTTCCGTTGCCGAGGCAGGCCGTTTCCCTGGTGCAGGTCAGTTGGTAGGCGGGCGAAGGTGCCTTGGAAAATCACGCTTCTCATTGCTGCGGCGATCGCCATCAGCTACTTTGACCGGCAGACGCTGCCGGTAGCCATCGCGGCCATTCAGCAGGATATTCCGATTAGCAACACCCAGTTCTCGCAACTGCAGGCGGCGTTCCTGGTGGCCTACGCCATCATGTACGCCGGTGGCGGGAAGTTAATCGATGTGATGGGGACGCGAAGGGGATTCGCGGCGGCGATGATCTGGTGGTCGCTGGCGTGCGCGGCGCACGGGTTGGCGAACGGATTTGGATTCCTGGCTGCCAGCCGGTTTCTGCTTGGAATGGGCGAGGGCGGCGGATTCCCGGCCGCGACGAAGGCGGTGGGCGAGTGGTTTTCCGCGAAAGACAGAGCAACGGCGATGGGGGTCATTAATGCGGGCACCGCGGTGGGTGCGGTGCTGGCGCCGCCGGCAATTGCGACAATCATCGCGGCGTCCGGCTGGCGCTGGGTGTTTGTGGCAGCCGGGGCGGTGGGGCTGGTGTGGGCTGGCTGCTGGCTGCGGGTGACGGGAGAGGCCAGCCGGAATAAGTCGCTGGAAAGCGGCAACTGGCTGCCGCTATTGGGCCATAAGGAAATATGGAGTATTGTTGGAGCAAAGTTCTTGAGCGATGCCGCCTGGTACTTCTATCTATTCTGGCTGCCAAAGTATCTGTATGATGTGCGCGGCTTCGATACGAAAAAGGTCGGATATTTTGCGTGGATACCTTACGCGGCGGCGGGCCTGGGGAGTTTAGCGGGCGGGTGGCTGTCGAGTTGGCTCCTCCACAAGGGATTCTCCGTGAACGCGGCCCGGAAGATAGCCCTGGGTTGTAGCGCAGCTGTGATGCCAGTCATCCTTATCGTCGACCGGGCGCCGGTAGAGATGGCGATTGCAATTTTTAGCATTGCCTTTCTCGGCCAGCAAGCCTGGTCAACGCTGGTGATGATCCTGCCAACGGACCTGGTGCGTAGCGGCGATGTCGGCTCTGTGGCCGGTATGGTTGGGTTTGGCGGCGCTATGGGTGGGGTCCTTTTCGGGCTCGTTGTGGGGTACCTGTTGGATAACGGCTTCGGCTATGGACCCGTTTTTGCGATGGCGGGGTCCTTCCACGTTTTGGCTTTCTTGTTGATTCTAATCGTGATACCGCGAATTGGACGTCTGGATGAACGATAGAGAGCAGAAATATTCACAAACCCTTTGACAAAATCCTCATACATGCTATTCTGAGAGAGTTGCGCTGCGGTACATGACGCGACGAGCTGAGGAGAGGCTGATTCGAGCCGATTCAAACGGTTCGAGTAGCAAGCTCAGAAAACGGTTGCCGGGTAAGAAAGAGGACCTGGACAACGCCGCGAAAGCGGGAAGGCGACCTGAGAGTCGCAAAACAAAACCCTCTACAAGTTCAAACAAGTTTCTGGTGGCCGGTTTAACGGCTGGGACACTGGATCGCCTTTCGAGGCCGGTTGGCGCGATGTCTATCAGGGAGACCT
>JAEUQC010000133.1 GCA_016789905.1 Bryobacterales bacterium
GGGAAACGGGTGTTGGCGGGCGGGGTGACGTTCGTGTATGACGCGTTTGGGAAATTGGCGGTGGAGTATGGGGGGACGGTGACGGTGAGCGGGCGGGAGTTTGTGGGGGTGGACCATTTGGGGTCGACGCGGACGGTGGTGGGCGGGGATGGGGCGGTGCGGAGGATGGATTATTGGCCGTTTGGGATGGAGTTGAGTGTGGTGGATACGGCGTGGCGGGCGGGGGCGTTGGGGTTTGGGGTGGATGCGCGGACGCGGGTGAAGTTTACGGGGCAGGCGAGGGATGAGGGGACGGGGCTCGATTATTTTGGGGCTCGGTATTTCTCGGGGGCCATGGGGCGGTTTACTAGCCCGGATCCTTCCCTAGAAAGCGGCAAGGTCGATGACCCGCAGACTTGGAATCGGTATGCCTACGTCACGAACAATCCGTTCCGTTATGTAGACCCGGATGGCCGTGAACGTGCAGAGGTGATCATGGACAGGGAGATGCGGGCATATGTTGCTGGCAAGATGAGCCAACAGCAGATGCTGGCGAATCAGCAAGCGCGGGGAGTAGGTGCGGCGATCGGGGCGCTTGCTTTTGCCGCTCCCGAGGCGCTCGCTTTTGGACGTGCGGCGCTGACCAGTCTCCTGGGATGGGGGCTGAGCAACCCCGACAAAGTGCAAAACGCGACCGCGGCTATTGCTGAGGCGATGGGTCCTCCAGGCGTCACGCTTGCGCCACTGTCTCAGCTTAGGAAGCATGAAGCCGAAGCTGGTGAGTACTTTGCGAAGAAGATAGGAGCCAATCTCATCGAACAGACCGGAACAGCACAAGCAGATTTTGTGGCGGCTTCGGGGAAGTACAGCGGCAAGACCTTTGACTTCATGTTGACAAGCGCTGGTATGGGCAAGGTTTATGGTCGAGACTGGAAAAACGTGTTTGGTCAGGTTTCCGATCATCTCAAGAAACATGACTATGTAGTTCTGGATTATCGGAACCTGACGAAAACTCAGCGATCCGAGCTTGATACATTTGTCGGCGGTCTAGGGGAAGCCGACGGGTCGCGGGTTTTCATACTGAGATAATGACCATGGCATCAGGGATTCGAATCGGTGAAGAGCATAGTTGGCTGACCCGCAACTGGATTTTCGAGCAGTTGCTCACGGACGTCTCCGAGCACTACCCAAATGAAAACGAGGCCAACGATGTGCTCAATGCTGTCGGCATTATTGGGTATATGGTAATTGATAATTATGGGCATGAACTAGGGTCGCGGCTCGCTCGAATGGTGTATACTGCGGCCAAAGGAATCTTAGAAGGCACATTGCCGTCAGGGGCATTGACGGCGCTGGGAGCCAAGAAGGATCTCCTTCCTGAGTATCATTTAGGGCTTACGGATCTGGTTGCGCACATCGAAGCTGATGGCCGATACGCTAGAGTTCTTGATCATGGCGAGTAAGTTGATAACGCCTGTTTTCTCTATAGCCGCTTTTTGTTTGTCCGCCTTCGCGAGCGCGCCGCGAGCGCATGCGCAGCTAAACCAAAAAACGCGTCTGGAGGTGGCGCGCTTTGCACTTGACGCGCGTCGGGGTGCGGTCGCTGCCAAGCCATTGATGGCGCCGGGGATGGCCGGATGCTTGTGCGATTTTGGCGGAAGATCCCGTAGTACCGGCAAGGAACGGGATGCCGAAACGCGGCTCGATTACTTTGGGGCGCGGTATTTTTCGGGGGTGGCGGGGAGATTTACGAGTGCGGATGCTCCGTTCGCAGATCAGTTCGTTGAAGATCCGCAAAGCTGGAATCTTTACGTATACACTCGCAACAACCCGCTTCGATACATTGACGATGACGGGCGCGGGGCGAAGGAGTTCCTGTACGGAATGTTCAACGCCACGTCGACAAATGCTGTCGGTGGTATCGGACGAGCCCAGGCGACGCATCCCCACGAACGTCTGGGTCAGCGAGTCGGAGACGCGATTTCGATTGTCGGCGGCGGTATCGAAATGGCATTCGGTGGGGGCGTGGCTGGGGGAGGTGGTGGCGCCTGTGCAACCGGAGTTGGGTGTTTCGTTGGTGCACCTGCTATCGCCGGTGGGATCGCAATCGCGAGCCATGGCGCACTAACGACCGCCACGGCGACCGCCAATCTCATGCAGGCGTCGGATGATGCGCCTGGCAGCAGTGGTTCCAGTGAACCACTGGTTGGCAGCAACCCGAGAGAAGCCAAAGGAAGGACCAACACGGATCTGGCAGGCGGGCACAAGGCTGCCACTGACAAGTTCGGAGAACTGACCAAAGGACAGAAGACTGTAGTTGATCCAAAGAGCGGGCATCGAGTAGCCGCCGACGGAACGCGACTCCGCCTTAACCCGGACGGCACCGCTCGTGTCGACGTTCCGAAGTCAGCAAATAGGCCCAAGCACGAGACCGTGCATTTCAATGATCCCGATAAACGCAAGCAACCATGAGGCGCAACACAATGAAAGCCAGAAATCTTGCCGATTTCCTAAGCCGCGCCGAGCTTCGGTCGGTGATAGGCATGCCGATGGGAGATGTTCGAGGTTTCTACTTGGATGTCGTACTTTCATCCAGCGATGCCACAGTGCGCCTCAACGGCGCTGCTTCTGATCTTCCGGATCGGACTGAAGCGTTTTTGTTGACCGCAACAGATATTGATCCAGCCCAGCGGTGGACCGGGCCTGAGGGTAAACCAGGTTGGGAAGTGGAGGATTTATTGGCAAGCTGGAAGGAGACCGGAAAAGCGGGACTCTGGCTAGGACAAAGGTCCGTTCGGTACTTCTTTGATCCGGAGGATCGAAGCCGGGGCCTGACTGTGCAAGGCCCTTTCGATTCGGCTGCTGCAATCGAGTTCAGCCCAGTGTCTGGCAGGCCAAACCAGTGTTTGGTGTTCTACGCAACACCCGAGTACCCTTGTGCGATTGAGGTGGCTACAACGTTGGAGCGATGCGATGCGCTTCTGGCCACCCTTGAGGAGTTTACGCCACAGATTTCCGGTTCGGTTCTTATGACGGGTAGGTAGGCGCGCAATGCAACAGGCGAGCTTAGTTCGCATTGCGCATTGGCTGATATTGATGACCGCTCTCGCGTTGCAGGCGCGTGCCCATTTTCCGGTTCGCCCGCCTCGCCTACCGGCGGCAAAGTCGCTGAGCTGCGGCTTCGATGTGACGAACAGCCACAGTCCTGTTGTTACGACAACCTACGACGCATACTCACGGAACGTTTGCGTGCTTGCAATCCGCGCCACTTGCTGGACCGTGGCGACTAGTTCCCGCGAGCAGCTAGTAGTTCTGAGATCAGTCCGTCGAAGCGGCCAGTTTACCGGCAAAGAACGGGATGCCGAGACTGGGTTGGATTACTTTGGGGCGCGGTATTTTTCGGGGGTGGCGGGGAGATTTACGAGCGCGGATGCTCCGTTTGCGGATCAGCATCCTAGTGATCCGCAGAGCTGGAATCTTTACAGCTACGTCAGAAATAATCCACTTCGCTATACCGACCCGACCGGGCACTGTTTGTACTCCGGGGCCGACTGCTTTCAGTATCTGTTTGGAGCGGCGAAGGCTGTTGCCAATATTCCGAGCAACACGGCGACGCTCATAAACAGGGGTATCAACGCGCTGACCGGCTTCAGCATCCCTGATGCTCCTCGACTTGAGGGGGCGAATTACGACCAGCGTGCGGGGATGGATGCCGCAAATGTCACGATGCTCGTCTCGCCTCTAGTTGAGTTGGGGGCGGCGAGATTGTCCGGTGTGGCCGGGACAACGGCGAGGGTAGAAGCCGGAACCGTAGCGGCCGAGGGTAGCGCCCCGAAACTGCTTTCAGCTCCTAAAGTTCGAGGCAACCCCAATACGGCTGATGTCCCCGCCAAAGTGATGGTCGACGCTAAGGGAAATGCAATCCCGCTGAAGCCAGGAGAGAGTCTGACGGGTTCCCCCGACGGCAGATTCCTTCAGGTTAGAGATGCACAAGGAAAGCCGACTGGGATGCGGCTGGATGGACCTCACAAACCAAACACTCATCCGGACCCAAGAGCCCAGCGACCACACGCGCACGTCCCAGGCGTGACGAATCCGGATGGCACACCATGGTTACCAGTGAATCGATGATGGAATTTCCCTTTGAATGGGGCAGCACAGTTCGAGTGAAGGCCAACGAAGCCAAGCTACTTGCGAGCGTTTGTGGATTTCGGCTCGTCGAGACTCAGTCGGTCGCAGATGAATATAGCGCCGAAATTGGAGAGTATTTGGTCTTGGTCGAGTTCTCGGACGGCGACACAAAGGAGATTCCAGCGTCACAGTTAGAGCGTCTTCCCGAGTAGGGGGGGGGAATTCCACGGGACTTGGTTCGGACTAGCTCAGCGCCGATGCAGAGCTATCCATTCCCCATAGTGGGTCTTTCTCCCGATGGCCCGGAGCGGTCAAGGGCGCGCAGCGGCGCTTGTAGAGCGCGGACCCTTGACGGCGAGGACGGGCGGGAGATGTTGGGATGGGGGAATGGGTGGGAACGGCGCACACCTTACCCCGCGAAGCGCGGCATCCAGCAATCCCCCTTGAGGGGGATCACAGGGGGTAGACCAAACGGATGTCGCGGCCTCTGGACAGCCACTGACGGGCGATGACACTCAACTCAAAGTTATCGGGCGTCAGCGAAC
>JAEUQC010000102.1 GCA_016789905.1 Bryobacterales bacterium
CTCCAATTCGCGCTGCAATTCCACGATGGGCGCCGCTACCCGGTTACTTTCTCTTCGGTTCATCTCCAGTCGCCTCCCAGCGACTATTTGAACCTAGCTATAGCGCCCGCTCTTCGTCACGCAGGCTTGCCGGAAGGACACTTCTCTTCAAGGTGTGACTGGCTTGTCTACGCGTCCCACGAGTCTTCGGTAACGCTGGCGGGCGATTGGCTGGTCAGAGACTTCAAGAATGCATTTCCTGAGTGTGACGAATACACCTATGGCGGGCCATTTTCGACAGCGGACGCCCGGGGAACCTGGAAGTGGCCGGTAGGCTAGCTGTGATGTGTTATCATTGTGTACGCAATCGAGTTGCGCTATGCAGACCACTAAAGTCGGAATTCGGGAGCTTCGGGAGAATCTGGCGGACTACCTGGAGTCGAAGACGCCTTTGGCAATCACGCGTCACGGCTCGACCATTGGGATCTACGTCCCCACCAAGCCCAAGCCGAGTCAGGCTGATCTGGAAGCCCTGCGTGTGGCCGGTGAGCGAATGCAGGAACTGATCGCGGCGGCAGGGACTTCGGAAGACGAAATCGTCGCAGACTTCAAGAAGGCCCGACGCGAGCGGCGGACGCGGAAAGGCTAGCGATGCTGGTGCGCGATGCGAATATTCTCATTCGCGCGGTGCTGGGTTCGCGTGTGCTGGGCTTGTTGCGCAAATACGCCGGGCAAGTCGAATTCATGGCTCCCGATGTGGCGTTCCAGGAAGCCCATGAGCATCTGCCGAGAATCCTGGCAGTTCGGAAGATTCCGTTGGCTCCGGCTATGGAGACGCTCGCTCTACTGATGGGGTTGGTCCAAACCGTCGAAGCGGAGACCTACGCCTCTTTTGAAGCTGTCGCCTGCGAGCGCATCGAAAAGCGTGACGAGGACGACTGGCCTGTCCTTGCCGCGGCCCTCGCGCTCGGCTGCCCGATCTGGACTGAAGCTACCGACTTCTTCGGCTGTGGCGTGGCAACCTGGACGACGGATCGAGTGGAATTGTACTTGGCGAAGGCTGCGGAGCGGGAACAATGACGGACGAAGAATACTATCGGCACGCGCTAGAGGTGCTGCAACGCGAACTTGGCGCGGACGGGCTGGCGCGGTTCCTGCGCCTTAGCCGATCCGGTGGTGGTGATTACACGCGCGACCGGGAGAAGCGGCTGCGTGACCTGACGTTCGATGAGATTCTTGCGTCCATTCGCGTCAATCGCCATTCGTAAGCCGCTTGAAGAGTTGGCCGGCTACGAAGGTGGCCGTGATGATTATCAGAGGTACGGCTCCCGGATCGACCAGCAAGGGAACGAACCACCAATAGCGCAGCGAGTCGGCCGGCAGCAGGAAGCAGGCGGTAGCGCCTGCCGCGCCTCCGATCAACGGGACCAGCGAGCCGTGCCGCTTGAGCACAAACCAGCGGTAGACAATCGCCAGGTTCCCAGCGGTCACGAAGACGAAAACAACGGCGAGCGGCCAACCCATGCGGTTTTCTTAGTAGATGTAGCTCAGCCTATAGTTGGCCGACTCGCCGGCTGAATTTTTGTCAGCAGTTTTGTCAGCAACCTGGCCGAAATCTCATCAATCCGCCCTCGTACGCCCGCGTGCTCACAGCGCCCGTAACCCTCATCGAATCAAGAGAAAACTGAGAAAAGAAATTACGCCAGAGACTTGACAAGCCTGGCTTCGTAATCTGCAGGTCGCCGGTTCGATCCTGGCGGGTGGCTCCAGTTTTTATGAAGTTATTGGCGATTCGGTGACAGCCGAATCGCCCTTCAGACTTCTATAAGGGTTCTATCGAAGGTAAATGCGCATCCAGAAGTGCCGACGGCCGACCGCCGGGCAGTACCCTCAAATTTCATGCCCTCAGCGCCGATATGAAAGGATTGAGATGCCCACCTCTGCGCTGCTTTTCCAAACCAGCACCGAGTAAACACTGACGCAACTGTCCATCCAGGACGAAGCACTCCCAAAAGATTCCGCAAGGAAGACACTTTTACCCGCGAGAACTCTACGAAAACATTCCACTCCTTGGTTTTCCGCCAGGGTTGACATGCAAATCAGGCCACTCACCGACTCGAAATTTGATACGCTTCGCCCAGAACATGCTCTCGCGCCGCTCCCTACTACTGTCGCTCGCCGCCAAGCCCTCCATCGGCATCGGCTTCCTCGGCACATCCCATTCCCACGGCCCCGCCAAAGTCGATACAGTCCTTGCCAATCCGGCCTTCCAACTCATCGGGGTCACCGAGGCCCCGCCCAATCGTAAGGACGTACCCGTCCTCACGCGCCAAGCTCTATTGACCCATCCCGGCATTCAGGTGATCGCTGTCGAATCCGCCGTTCGCGACCACGCTCGCGACGGCTTCGCCGTCCTCGAAGCTGGCAAACACCTCCACCTAGAAAAGGCCCCCGCTGACAACTTGCGGGACTTCCAGAAAATCGTTGCCCTGGCGAAACAGAAGAATCGCCTCCTGCAGGTGGGCTACATGTGGCGCTATCACCCCGGTATCAATCTCGCTCTCGATGCCGCAAAACAGGGCTGGCTCGGCCAGGTGTATCTCGTCCGCGCCTGCATCGGAAATCTCCTCGACGCCGATCGCCGCCCCGAGTGGGCCGAGTTTAAAGGAGGCAACATGTTCGAACTCGGCGGCCACATTGTCGACCCGGTCGTCCGCCTACTCGGCCGCCCCAAAAGAGTCACGCCGTTCCTAAACAAGCACGGCAAGTTCAACGACACACTGAACGACAACACCGCCGCTGTTCTTGAGTTCGACAGCGCCATGGCCATCCTCCACGGCTCCAACATGCAGCCCAACTCCGGCCGCTACCGCGCCTTCGAGGTCCACGGGTCCAACGGCGTCATCATCGTCAACCCCATCGAGCCGCCCGCGGTCACCATTGACCTCGCCAGGCCCGCCGGGCCCTATCAAGCCGGACGGCAACAGATTGCCATGCCAGCCTACAAACGCTACGTAGACGACTTCATCGAACTCGCCGCCGCCATCCGCGGCGAAGTCCAACTCCGCGTGACGCACGAAGAGAACCTCCTGGTCCAAGAAGTCCTCCTCCGCGCCAGC
>JAEUQC010000041.1 GCA_016789905.1 Bryobacterales bacterium
TCGGTGCGCGGCGGCATCATCGACATCTTTCCGGCGGAGAGCGAGAAGCCGATCCGCATTGAGCTTTTCGGCGACACGATTGAGGAGATGCGGCGGTTCGATGTGCAGACGCAGCGCTCCGTTTTGAAAGTCACTTCGGCCACGATTCTGCCGCTGGCTGAACATGCGGTGCCGGCGAATCCGGTGCCGGGGTGGGAGTTTCTGCGCGTGTTGCAGGACGCGCGGACGACGAACCTTTTCGACTTGCAGTTGGACGCGCTGGTACTGCTGGATGAGCCTGAGCAGATACGCGGGGCGGCCGAGCGGTTTTGGAAACGGCTGAACGAGAACGTGCGGGAAGAGACGGTGCCGAACGGGGCCGTTTATTGCACGGTGGAAGAGTGGGCGCGGATGACGGAAGGCCGGGCGACGGTGGCGCTGCGGCAGTTGGAACTGATTGGCGAAACAGGGGCGGGGCCGGCGGTGTATGTGCCGACGCGGCCATCGATTGCCTTCCACGGCGACCTGCAAGCGGCGGTGGGCGAGACACGCAACCTAGTGGAAAAGGGCCATCGCGTGGTGTACTTCGCGCCGGCGGTGGGCGAAGTCGAGCGGCTGGCCGATATTCTGCACGAGTACCGGGTGCCGTTCCAGTTGGCGCTGGACCCGGGGGACCATCCGTCGCCATATTTGGCGGAACGGGCGCGGCTGTTTGGATCGAGCGCGAACACGATGCTGGCGCGCGGGCAGATACGGCGGGGCACGACGTTTCTGGACGCGCGGGTTACGGTTATTGGCAGTGAGGATCTGTTTGATCCCTCGGACTTGCAGGTGTCGCCGGCGATCAACCACGGCGCGGCGGCGGCGTTCGCGGCCGACATCGCCGACCTGAAGCCGGGCGACTACATTGTCCACGTGACGCATGGCGTGGGCAAGTTTCTGGGCATTAAAGAACTGGCGCAGGGGGACGGGGAGAAGGGCGATTTCCTGTTGTTGGAATACGCCGGCGAATCGCGGCTGTATGTGCCGATGACGCGGCTGGACCTGGTGCAGAAGTACCGGGGCGCGGGGGAACAGAAGCCGGCGGTGGACAAGCTGGGCGGCGTCACGTGGACGAAGACGAAGACGCGCGTGAAGGCGAAGATGCGCGACATGGCGGAGGAGCTTTTAAAGCTCTACGCGGCGCGGAAGATGTCGGAGGGATTCGCCTATTCGCCCGATTCCAACTGGCAGCGCGAGTTTGAAGACGCCTTTGAATACGGGGCAACGAAGGACCAGTTGCAGGCGGTGGCGGAGATTAAGCGCGACCTGGAGCGGCCGCAGCCGATGGACCGGCTGCTGTGCGGCGATGTGGGTTTCGGCAAGACGGAAGTGGCGATGCGGGCGGCGTTCAAGGCGCTGGGCGATGGGAAACAGGTGGCGGTGTTGACGCCGACGACGGTGCTCTGTTTCCAGCACTACGAATCGTTCAAGCGGCGGTTTGCGAGCTTTCCGGTGCGGGTGGAGATGCTGAGCCGGTTCCGCACGGCGGCGGAGACCAAGGCGGTGCTGGAGGAGTTGAAACTGGGGAAGGTGGACATCGTCATTGGGACGCACCGGATCCTTTCCAAAGACGTACAGTACTCCGATTTGGGGTTGCTGATCGTAGACGAGGAGCAGCGGTTCGGCGTGCGGCACAAGGAACGGCTGAAGGAGATCCGGGCGAACATCGATGTGCTGACCATGAGCGCCACGCCGATTCCGCGGACGCTGCACATGTCGATGCTGGGGCTGCGGGATATGTCGGTGATCGAGACGCCGCCCAAGGACCGGCTGGCGGTGCAGACCACGGTGGCGCACTTCAACGAAGACCTGGTGCGGGCGGCGATTGACACCGAGGTGATGCGCGGGGGGCAGGTGTACTTTGTGCATAACCGCGTGGACACGATCTACCAGCGGGCGATGTGGCTGCAGGAGACGATGCCGAATGTAAAAGTGGGCGTGGGGCACGGGCAGATGCCGGAGGCCGAGTTGGAACGGGTGCTGCTGGGCTTCATGAAGCATGAGTACGACGTGTTTGTGTGCACGACGATTGTGGAGAACGGGCTGGACATTCCGCTGGCGAACACCATCATTATCGAGAATGCCGAGCGGCATGGATTGTCGGAGCTGTACCAGTTGCGGGGGCGCGTGGGACGTTCGAACCGGCGGGCGTATGCGTATTTGCTGGTGCCTCCGAATGCGGAGCTATCGGAAGTGGCGCGGAAGCGGCTGGCGGCATTGCGCGAGTTTAGCGACTTGGGGGCGGGATTCAAGATCGCGGCGCTGGATTTGGAGCTGCGCGGGTGCGGGAATTTGTTGGGCGGGGAGCAGCACGGACATATCGAATCCGTGGGTTTCGACACGTATTTGAAGCTGCTGGACGATATGGTGCGGGAGTTGAAGGGGGAGGACGTGCCGCCGGAGATTCATTCGACGATATCGCTGGGGCTGGACCTGCGGATTCCGAATACCTATATCGGCGAGGAGATGCAGCGGCTGCGGACGTACAAGAAGCTGGCGAGTGTGGAAAACGTTTCTGAGCAGGCGCGGGTGCTGGAGGAGATGGCGGACCGGTACGGGCCGGTGCCGGATATGGTGCGGCAGTTGGCGGAGTTCAGCCTGCTGCGGGCGATTGCGCAACGGCTGGGAATTGAATCGATCGACCGGCGGCAGGGGTACTTCAACATGAAGATTCATCCGGAGGCGCGGATCAGCCCGGAGAACCTGATGGCCCTGGTGGCGGGGACGAAGGGGTGCCAGTTTACGCCGGCGGGGGTGCTGCGGCTGCCGGCCGATGCGTGGCCGGTGACCAAGCCGGAGGCGATGCTGCGGCACCTGCAGGAGTGTTTGCGGCGGCTGGACCCGGCGCCGGTTGGGGCGAACGGGACACAGCGTGAAGCGGTGGACACGGATGGAACACCTGTAACCCTTTGATTCGCGGTTTTGGCGAGGGGCTTGCAAGCGGTACTATAGGAGGAGATATGTCGAATCGCGTCCTTTTGCTGTGTGTTGCCGCCGGTTCCCTGGTGACGTTTGCTCAGCCGATTGTGGTGGAGCAGATTGTGGCCAAGGTGAACGGGGAGATTATCACCCGTTCCGAGCTGGAACGAATGAAGAAGAACATGGCCGACGACATGAAGCAGCGCGGGGCGAGCGCGGCGGAGATCACGACGGCGCTGCAGGAGCGGGAAAAGGATTTTCTGCGCGAGAAGATCGACACAATGCTGCTGGTGCAGAAGGGTCGCGACCTGAGCATCAACCTGGACACGGAAGTGACGAAGTACATTCTGGACCTGCAGCGGCGATCAAAGATCACCGATACCGACAAGTTCCAGGCCTATATTCGCGAGAACACCGGGATGCCGTATGAAGACTACCGGCTGGAAATCAAGAACAGCATGTTGACGCGGCGGGTGATCGGGCAGGAGGTGAGCTCGAAGATTGTGATTCCGAAAGCGGATGTGCGCAAGTACTACGACGAACACAAAAACGAGTTCCAACGCGAGGAGCGCGTGTTCATGCGCGAGATCTTCCTGAACGTGGAAGGAAAGGCCGAGGCCGAGAAGGCGGCGGTGGAGAAGAAGGCCAAGGACCTGGTGGCGCGGGCGCGGAAAGGCGAGAAGTTCAACGAACTGGCGCGGGACAATTCGGATTCCGAATCGGCAAAGAACGAGGGCGAACTGCCGCCGTCGAAGAAGGGCGAGTTGCGGAAAGAGATTGAAGACAAGGTGTGGGCGGCGAAGCGGAACGAAGTGCTGGACCCGATCGCGTTTCCGAACGGCTGGCTCATTTTGAAGGTGGAAGAGCATCACGAGGCTGGCCTGGCGCAGTTTGAGGAAGTGGAAGGCGAAGTGATGAACAAGCTGTTCGAACCGCGGATGCAGCCGGCGGTGCGCGACTACCTGACGCGCCTGCGGAGCGAGGCGTTTTTGGAGATCCGGGAAGGGTATGTGGACACGGCGGCGGCGGCGGGAAAATCGACCAAGTGGAGCGACCCGGCGCAACTGAAGCCGGAGACGGTGACGCGGGCCGAGGTGGCGAGCCAGAAGCGGCGGAAGCGGTTATTGTTTGTGCCGGTGCCGGGAACGTCGACGGGGAATGTGTCGACCTCCAAATCATAGGCTTCCCAGCGGCTGCCGGTCCTGCTACGCTTAAATCCGATCCCATCGGATGAAATTATTCGCAAACGAACTCGAACCCAACCAGCAGGTCCAGACGACTTTCCTGGTTTTGAACAAGGATGTCCGTCAGAAAAAGACGGGTGAACCGTATCTATCGCTGGTGTTAGGCGACAAGACGGGCGACATAGACGCAAAGATGTGGGACGGTGTGGCCGACATCGTCGACACCTTTGAACGCAATGACTATGTAAAGATACGCGGCCAGGCAACGGTATATCAGAATAAGTTGCAACTGCGGGTGGACCGGCTGCAACGGGCCGATGAGCGGGAGATAGAACCCGCCGATTACTTCCCGGCGTCGAAGCGCGACCGGGATGAGATGTTTGCTGAGTTAATGGGCTACATCGAAACGATGCGGAATCCGCATTTGAAGGCGCTGTTGGAAGCGTTTTTCGCCGATGCCGACATTGCGCGACGGTATAAGACGGCGCCCGCGGCCAAGTCGATTCACCATGCCTGGATTGGCGGGTTGATTGAGCATGTGCTGTCGCTGCTGGCGCTGGCGCGGTTCACGGCGCGGCACTATGCGGAAGTGGATGAAGATCTGCTGGTGACGGGCGTGGTGCTGCATGATATCGGGAAGATCTACGAACTGACTTACGACCGTGGTTTCGGATATTCCGATGAGGGGCAGTTGATTGGCCACATTCTGATTGCGCTGCGAATGGTGGATGAGAAGGCGCGGCAGGTGCCGGGGTTCCCGCCGAAACTGCGGCTGCTGGTGGAACATTTGATTGCCAGCCATCATGGGGAGTTGGAGTATGGCTCGCCGAAGGTGCCGTGCTTCCTGGAGGCGATGCTGCTGCACCATTTGGACAACCTGGACTCGAAGATGGAGACGGTGCGGACGATCGTGCAGCGGGACGCGATGCTGGAGGGGAATTTTACGGGGTACGCGCCGTCGATTGAGCGATCGCTGCTGAAGAAAGACCGGTTCCTGGCGGAAGAACAGGTGGCGCCGCCCGCCCCGAAACCGGTGGCGCTGCCGCTGCAGAAGAGTGGCAAGCCGGCGACGCCGACGACGGGATCGCTTTTCGGCGATAAGTTGATTTCGGCGCTGGGCGACGAGAAGTAAAGCTATGGCGAGGCGCACCGGGCAGTCTCCGCTACCACCGCCGCTGGAAATGGAGTGTTTGGGCGTGCTGTGGACGCTGGGGGAAGGCACGGTGCGGGATGTGGCGGCGGCGCTGGCGCCACGCAAGCCGATGGCGTACACGACGGTGATGACGCTATTGGAACGGCTGGTGAAGCGGGGCCGGCTGGCGCGGCGGAAGGTGCGGCGAAGCTATGTGTATGTGCCGGCCGAGGACCCGGCCGAGTTGCGGGAGATTGCGGTGGGAGAGTTGACGCGCGACTACTTTGGGGGGTCGCGCGAGGCGCTGCGGGAGTGGCTTGCAGGCAAGCCGGGCGGCGAGCGGGAAGCGGAAACGACGGTGAGCGAACCGATCGATACAGCGTTGCTGTAAATTGGACACGCGCATCTCCTTTTGTTTGTTACAGTTCCGTTTTTTCATAGATTTGAGTTCCAAAAGCTGTATATTAACTCCCTTAAAATCAACTAGATACAGCTTGCAGTGCATACCCCCCCGGACATAGAATAAGAGTGCACAGGTGTCTCTTACCCTATGAGAAAACTGAAACTTATTACCCTAATCAGCGCGATGTTGGCCGCCTCGGCCTCCGCGCAAACCATTACCGGCGCGTTCACTGGAACGCTGACCGACCAATCCGGCGCTGTAGTCCCGAACGCCAAAGTGACGGCCACCAATGCCGGCACCAACGTGACCTATACCGCGTCCAGCAACGACGCGGGAGTCTTCAATCTGCTCTTCCTGCCCGTCGGCAGCTACAATCTTGCGGCGGAAGTGAAGGGGTTCAAAAAAGCCACAGCGGGGCCGTACGCGCTGCAGGTGAACCAGACGGCGCGCGTGGACTTCAAGCTGGAAGTCGGCGAGACGACGCAATCGGTGGAAATCACCGCGGCGGCGCCGGTGTTGCAGACCGAATCGACGCAGACGGGTGAATCGCTTGGGTCGAAGCAGTTGACGGAACTGCCGCTGAAGGGCCGCAATTTCGTATCGTTGACGCTGTTGGTTCCGGGCGCGGTGTCGCCGAATCCGGACGCGATGAGCAGCCGATTTGGCGCTCGTCCGTATGTGAACGGGAACCGGGAACAGACGAACAACTTCATGTTGGACGGCGTGGACGTGAACGACTCGATTGACAACCGCGTGGGCTATTCGCCGAACGTGGACGCACTGGAAGAAGTGAAAGTGCTGACGGGCAACGCGGCGGCCGATTACGGCAACTCCGGCGGCGCGACCGTGATGATGTCTATCAAGAGCGGGACGAACAAGTTCCACGGGAACGTGTTTGAGTTCCTGCAGAACAATGTATTGAACGCGAATGGGTTCTTCCGGAACCGGAACGCGAACACCGCAACGCGCACGGGTTTCAAGCGGAACATCTTCGGCGGCACGCTGGGCGGGCCAATTAAGCGGAACAAGATGTTCTTCTTCGTGGACTATGAAGGGACGATGCAGCGCAATGACGGGCCCGCTTCGGCCAGTTTGGCGCCGCAGGCTTGGCGCAATGGCGACCTGAGCCAGTTCCCGAATACGACGATTACGGACCCCACCAACGGGCAACCGTTCGCCGGCAAGCAGATTCCCGTCTCCCGGTTCAATCCGGTGGCGAGATTCCTGTTCTCCAACCCGTCGCTGTATCCGCTGCCGACGCAGACCGGCACGGGCCCGCTGGGCATCGCCGGCAACTACGCCGGCGGCACAGCGTCGAAGCTGAACAATCATCAGGCAGACGCCAAAGTGGATTACCGCCCCTCCGATAAAGACGCCTTGATGGCGCGCTGGTCGGTGGGCCGTTATGAATCCGTTGGCAGCCGCGCGGTGCTCCCCACCAGCATGACCAGCGGCCAGGAAGGCCCGACATCGTCGTGGGTGGCCAACTGGAACCGCACCATTTCGCCTTCGATCGTGAACGAAGCCCGCTTCTCGTTCTCGCGCATCCAGATTGACGACGTGACCATCGACTGGAGCGGCCAACTGGGCGCCGATGGTAACCAGAAGTTTGGCATCCCCGGCGGACAGCCGATTCCCGGATTGAGTTCCGTCGGCCTCGGCAGCGGACTGACCGGAATTGGCGCCGGCGCCAGCTTGTCGAACACAGTGGACAAGAAGTTCATCATTTACGACAACCTGACCTGGCAGAAGGGCAAGCACCTTCTGAAGATGGGTACGCAGTTGATGAAGTACAACCAGGACCGTTATTACGCCGGCAACAACGGCGTGTTGGGCCTGTTCCGCTATAACGGCACCTACACGGGCCTGGACTTCGCCGACTTCCTGACCGACTCCCTGAACGGCAAAGGCCGCGGCGCGCTGACGGACCCCTGGGGTCACCGCTTCTGGAGAACAGCGCTGTTCTTCCAGGACGACTACAAGGTTTCCCAGACGTTCACGCTGAACATCGGCATGCGTTGGGAATACATGCAGCCGATCTATGAAAAGGACAACCGTCAGATCAACGTTGACACCTTTGCCGGCACGCTCGTTCGCCCCGGCGGCGAGTACGGGAACGCGCTGTATCGCGGCTACAAGAAGCAGTACATGCCCCGCATCGGCTTCGCCTGGACGCCGAACCAGTTCAACAACAAACTGGTGGTCCGCGGCGGCTACGCCTATCAGAGCTTCATGGAAGGCACCGGCGCCAACCTGCGCCTGCCGCTGAATCCGCCCTTCTTCGTGGAAACGGACTTCACCTATGACCCGCGCACGCCTGGCACAATTCGGACCGGTTTCTCCGACGTTGTGACGGCTAATGTGACGCTCGACATGCCTCGCCCGGCGGCTGCCGGCACCACGCCGCAGTTGCAGGGACGCGCCTGGGATCTGAACCTGCGTCCGCAAACGACCAGCCAGATCAACTTCACCATGGAGTATCAGTTCGATAACGCCACATCCCTGCAGGCTGGCTATGTCGGCCAGAAGGGCACCCACCTGGTGGCGCCCGTCGAAGCCAATCAACCCGTGGCCGGAACCGGTCCGTTCGCCACCTGGACGAACATCAACCTGCGCCGTCCGCTGATCAACAGGCTGCCGAACTTGGGCAACATCGCGCGTACCGAATCTTCGGCGACGATGGATTATCACTCGCTGCAGGTGGTGGGCCGGCGCAAGTTCGCCTCCGGGTTTGACTTCCTGGCGTCCTACACGTTTGGCAAAACCCTCACCGACAACCTGGGCTATTACGGCTCCGGCAACACCCAGGGTGAAGGCGCTTATTGGCAGAATGCGTATGATCGCCGGTCCAACCGCGGTCCCGCGTTTTTCGATATCCGCAGCAACCTGACGGTGGCCGGCAGTTGGTTTGTCCCGGTGGGCAAAGGCAAGAAGTTCGGCGGCGGCATGAACGCCGTGGCGGACGCTGTCCTTGGCGGCTGGAACTTGAACTACTCTGTGGCCGCCCGCACCGGCGTGCCGATCACCGTTCGCGCCAATGACCTTACCGGCCAGGCCGTTCGCGGCAACGTTCGGGCGAATGCGTACCGTCCGTTGACGATCAATGAGTCGGCGCGCAACGTGGACAACTGGTTCGGACTGCCGACGGACTCGGCTGCACGCGGTGCGTTCTTCTGCGCCGCTGGCGTCGACAACGGCACCTGCGCCTACGGTCAGCCCGGCCAGGGCTTCTTCGGCAACTCCGGCATCGGAACCGAACGCGGCCCCGGCTTCTTCAGCTCCGACATGTCGATCGGGAAGCGCTTCAATGTGACCGAGTCGAACTACATCGACTTCCGCATGGAGCTCTTCAATGCCTTCAACAACGTGAGCTGGGCGCCCCCGGGCGCCAACGTTGGCAACCCGGCGACGTTCGGCGTCGTGGGCGGCCAGGTGCAGGCTCCGCGCAACATTCAGTTTGGTCTGAAGTACTTCTTCTAGACCGCGCTGGATTTACACTGAAAGGGCAGGCCTCGCGGCCTGCCCTTTTCGTTTTCCCCCATGAAAAAGAAATTATTGCTGGCCATTCCGATCCTGGCGATCGTGATCCAATTTCTACCCGCCCCGGCGAAGACGAACCCGCCGGTGGACCCGGCTCGGACGCTGCAAGCCGTCATGAAACCGCCGGCGGGGGTAGCCGGGATCCTGGAGCGCGCGTGCGCGGACTGTCACTCGAACGAAACCCGTTGGCCGTGGTATGCGAACGTGGCGCCCGTTTCCTGGCCCGTGCGGCGGCACGTAGAGGATGGACGCAAACACGTGAATTTTTCCGAGTGGCTGAAGCCTGGCGATACTAACTTCACTGATTGGAATACGTTAGAGGATATTTGCGAGAGTGTGAAGAGCGGTGAAATGCCGTTGGCCGGCTACGATTGGCTGCACCCGGAAGCCAAACTCACCGATGCGGATCGCCAGGCCGTATGCGCGTGGGTGGACCAGGCGTTCGAAGGCGCGAAATGAGGCGGAAGGCTGGTACTTTCGATGGATCGGGGGGCGGAAACGCTGAGGAATAATCACCTCCGGAATAGGGCGTTCCGCCAATATGTCAGACGAAATGCGGACGGTATCATCATCTCAGCAGCCAAGAAAACCAGGCTGCAGGGAGAGGAATTACAAAACATGAACCGTATCAAGAATCTTTTCTGGTCGCTTTCGATCGTCAAGAATACCAAGGGCCAAGACCTTATCGAATACGCACTGATGGCCGGCTTCGTTGCCGTCGCCGCGGGCGCGATTATGCCCGGCGTTTCCACCAACATCAGCCAGATCTTCTCGAAGATCGCCAGCTCCATGGGCAGCGCCGCCAGCCAGGGTTCCTAAGCCGCACTGGCTTCCAACCAACAACCAACGCCGAAAACGGGGCCAGCGATGGCCCCGTTTTCTATGTGGCAGACTGTAAAGTACGGAACAATCGAAACAACTTGAGACGATTCTGGTTTTTGCCCTGACGTTTTTCGTCCTCGGAGTTGGCCGGCTGCCAGGGCTGCGAATTGACCGGACAGGAGCATCGGTCATCGGCGCCGGGCTGATGCTGGCGATCGGGACGATGACGATCGACGAAGCGTGGAACGCCATTCACCACGATACGATTCTGCTGCTGTTCGGCATGATGATCGTGGTCGCCAACTTGCGGCTTAGCGGATTCTTCACGCTTGCCGGGCAGGCCATAGTGCGCCGCGCGCACCACCCGGCCACGCTGCTGGGGGCCATTGTCGGCGCGACGGCGGTGCTGAGCGCGATGTTCGTCAATGACACGATGTGCCTGGTGATGACACCGCTGGTGGTGGAGGTGGCCGTGACGCTCCGCCGCAATCCCCTGCCCTATCTGATTGGCGTGGCGGTGGCGTCCAACATCGGCAGCGTCGCTACCATTACCGGGAACCCGCAGAACATGATGATCGGCAGCTACTCCGGCCTGCCATACGCGTACTTTTTTCTACGGCTGGCGCCAATCGCGCTGGCCGGCTGTGTACTGGCTGTGTTGCTCATTCTCCTCATCTACCGGGCGGAGTTCCGGCGGACGGGGAGGCTAGAGGTACCACCGCGGCCGGTGGAACTGGACCGGATGCTGCTGGTGAAGTCGTTGACGGCGTCGGTTCTGCTATTCGCCGCTTTTTTCGCCGGCGTGCCGGTGGCGAAGGCGGCGATGGTGGCGGGCGCGCTGTTGTTGATCACGCGGCGCATTCATCCGGAAAAAATTTACGAGCAGATCGACTGGTCTCTGCTGGTGATGTTTTCGGGGCTCTTCGTGGTGCTGGCGGCGGTGGAAAAGACTTCTTTGGACGAGCAGTTTCTGAACCTCGCGAATTCGTTGCGGCTGCGGAACATCGCCGTGTTGAGTCTGGTTTCCGCGGTGCTTTCGAACCTGATTTCAAACGTCCCGGCGGTGATGGTTTTGAAACCCGTGGTGCAGCGGTTGCCGGACGCGACGGCCGGGTGGCTGACGTTGGCCATGTCATCGACGCTGGCCGGGAACCTAACGCTACTAGGGTCCGTGGCGAATCTGATTGTGGTGGAGCAGGCGAGGAAGCACACCGTTATCTCGTTTTGGGAGTACACGCGCGTCGGGCTGCCGTTGACGCTGGCCACGCTCGCCTTTGGGGCGTGGTGGCTAAGTTAGCCTGTCCGACGCTGGCCGGGGAATTTGACGCTCTTGGGGTTCGGTGGCGAACCTGATCGTGGTGGAACAGGCACGGAGGCATGCCGTCATCTCCTTCTGGGAATACTCGGGCGTCGGGCTGCCGTTGACGCTGGGCACGCTCGCCATTGGGGCGTGGTGGCTGCGTTAGACTGTCGGGATGCGAATGCTCTATTGTGCGGTGCTGGCGGCGGCTGTGTGCGCCGCGCAGAACCCGGTGGTAATTGAGAACGGCTGGGTGCGCGTGGTGAAGGCCGCGAACCTTCCGGGGCAGTTGAGCCGGCCACACGTTCATAAAATTAACCGGGTGATGATCCATCTGGACAAGGGCACGCTGCGGATCGACAACAAGGAAACCGGGATAGCCAAAGACATTCCGTTCCGCGCCGGCGAAGTGCGCTGGGACCCGCGGGTGGGCCTGCACACAAGTGAAAATACGGGCGGCACGGCCATTCGGATTGTCGAAATCGAACTCAACGACGCGCCGCCGCGCGAGGGGCCGGCGAGGCTTGCGCGGCCCGGCGAGAGATTTCGCTTGGATATGGAAAATGCACAGGTGCGGATTCTGCGGACAACGCTGCGGGCCGGGGAGGAACTGCGCCCCTTCTCGCCGGCGCCAGTGGTGGCGGTGCGGCTGAGCGATGGAGAAACAAGCTGGAACCCGCCGGGCACAGGACCGGTTAAGAACGGCATCGCTCAGGCGAGCGACTGGGTGCTGGTGGAACTCAAATAGCGGCGACGGCCACGCAGCCCAGGACGGCGCCGAGCACGGCGCCGGCGACCACATCGCTCAAAAAGTGCATCCCGAGCAGAATCCGCGAGACCGCGACGCTGACGGCACAGAACAGTAGCCCAAGCGAAAGGTCGGGGTAGTAATAGAGGAGCGGTGTCGCCACGGCGAAGGCCGTCATCGTGTGCCCGCTGGGGAACGAGAACTGATCCGGCGGGAGCAGCGTTGCCCAGGCGTGCGGAGCAATGGCGCACGGACGGGGACGGTTGGCGGCCTTTTTCAGCACCAGGAACACCCAGATTCCGATGGCGGCCGAGGCCGCCGAAGCTCCGGCGGCGTGGAATCGCTCCGTGCCGCCGAACAGCAATACGCCAAGCAGCACGGCATACCAAAGCCAGCCATCGCCGCCGCGGGTGGCGCAAATCATCCACAGGCGAATCCACCGCGGGGCCATCCAATTGTTGCAGCGGCGCATGACGCGCAGGTCGCGGGCGGCGATGAAGCCCAGCAGGTTGTCCGTCAACAATCGGCTAGTTCGCATGACTTACTTGTACGCGCGGCGGATGACAACCGGTTGAATAACGCAAAAAACATTCATGAATCAATTTGTTTGTGGGTGAGGCCCGGTACAATGACGAGTAGACTACCTCGTGGCAAAAAAACCAGCCGTCGATTTCATTTTCTTTGACGCCGGAGGCGGGCACCGCGCCGCGGCCGTGGCGCTGGAGGCCGTCATCAGCCAGCAGGAGCGCCCCTGGGATGTGCGTCTGGTGGATTTGCAGGACGTGCTCGATGAACTCGACATCTTCCGCAAACTCACCGGGCTCCGCATGGAGGACATCTATAATCGTATCCTTGAAAACGGCTGGACGCTTGGTTCCACAGAACTTTTGCCGCTGATGCACGGGATCATCCGGCTCTATCACTCGGCGCAGGTACGGGTTTTGACGCGCTACTGGACGGCCAACCGGCCGGATATGGTGGTTTCCCTGGTCCCGAATTTCGACCGGTCCATGTGGCAGGCGCTGCAAAAAGTGGATCCGCGCATCCCGTTCGTCACCGTGCTGACGGACATGGCCGATTACCCGCCGAACTTCTGGATTGAACGACAAAAACAGATCTTCCTCTGCGGCACGGAGCGCGCCTGTCAACAGGTACGCGAGATAAGCCCGGAGAGTTCCGCCCATCGAGTGAGCGGAATGATTTTGAACCCGAAGTTTTACGAAGTAACGCCGGTGGATGTGACGGCGGAGCGCGTCAAGCTCGGGTTGGAGCCGGGGCGGCCAACGGGGCTGGTGCTGTTCGGCGGCATGGGCTCGCGAAAGATGGAAACCATTCTGCGGCTGGTGGATGAATCCGGCCTGGATATGCAGTTGATTTTGATTTGCGGCAAGAACGAAAAGTTGAGGGCGAACCTTACGGGGCGTCGCACACGGATTCTGAAGTTCGTCGAAGGGTTTACGCGAGACGTTCCGCGGTATATGCAATTGGCGGATTTTTTTATCGGGAAGCCCGGCCCGGGCTCCATCAGCGAGGCCATCCACATGGGCCTGCCGGTGATTGTGGAGAAAAACGCGTGGACGCTGCCGCAGGAGCGATTCAACGCCGACTGGGTGGTGGAGCAAAACGTTGGAATGTCGCTCGGCTCCTTCAAACAGCTTGTGCCGGCGCTGGAAACGCTGCTCGCCCCCGGTCGATTAGCGGAACTGCAACGGAACGCCAGGGCCATTCACAACCGGGCCATCTACGAAGTGACAGACCTGCTGGCGACGTTCCTGCCCTAGCCGGCTTGCAGACGTTGCCGGCGGCGTTCGCCCGCCTTTTCGGCTTCTGCGCGGCGGCCGCGCAGCGCGCCGAGAATTTGCTGCTGCTTTTCCTGCAACCGTTCGTGGTATTCGCCGCCGTTGTCGTGGGCGAAACCCTTCGCGATGGCGAGCAGCGCGGTTTCGTAATCCTCTAAAGCCGAATGGGCGTAGCTGAGATTCACCTGCGTTCGGACATCGTTCGGCGCCAGACTCTCGGCAACACGGTAGGCGCTGACGGCCTCGTGGTACTGTTGCAGACCGTAGTGTGCATCTCCGTAGACGTTCCATAGCCACGTGGAGAACCAGGGGTTCAGAGCCAGCGCCGATTGCGCAAGTACCAGACCCGCGCCATAATCGTTAGCTCGCCGGATGACGAACTCCGCCACCTCTCCCAGAATCGACCAATCGTTTGGGTAGGCAGCCAGGACCGCTTCGTAGGTCGCCTGCGCCTCCGATAGCGCGCCGGAGCGCGCCTGCGCCTGGGCCCGGTCGCGGGCGGCGCGCCACTCTGCGGAGTGAAACAGTCGCAAAAAGCGAGCCCGGGTTGCCGCGCTTTCCTGAAGCAATAGCAATCGGGAGTGCAGCTTTGACGGCGGTGAGGTGTTGGGGTCAACGAGTTCCGCGCCAATGGCGCGGGCAAAATCGGCCAGTATGGGAAAGTGGAGACCAACCGCCGTAGTGACCCCGAATTGCTGCGGCGTAGTGTGCGAAAGCGGCGCGTTAACGTCCACCACGCCGTAGTCGCTGAACAGGATGAATCCGGCGGAGACGAGCATGGAGGCAAGTTCGGAGATCGACTCCATGGCACCATAATTCAGGATCAGGCGCGGCGCGCCGCCGTAGCGTTCCAGCGCTTCGTCCAGGAATCGATAAGGGTGCCGGCAGGGGAGGAACGCCACTTCCGGTTCCAACGCGGATTGCACGCTGCGAAGGACAAGGTCCGTTGCCGCCGCCATTGTGCGAAGCTCTTCCAACGCCGGGGAACCGGCTTGGCGCACACGCTCCAGATCAGCGGAAAGAACGGTGCGAACGCAGAGTTCCTCCGGCCCGGCGGCGCCACGGCGAACGATGGCGGCGGGCAATGAATCAAAGCCATAGTTGCAGAAAACGGCGCGGATACCGGCGAGTTCCACTGGTCCATTGTCCGTTTCCCAACGGCGGGGCCGGCGGGCGTCACCCGAACCGGCGACGATGGCGGAATCCGCAAACAGCCCCAGGTCCTTCCATTGCGCGAGGGTCGCCGGGGACCCGTCGGTCACATAGTAAACCAACTGCTGGTGAAATTCGGCCCCGGCGTGCTGGCATAGGCCCCGAAAGGCGTCGACGAAGGCGCGCGCAAACAGGCCCGTGCCGGCGCAGAGTTCCAAGACCACAACCGGGCCGTCCGGCGGATGTTCATGACAGTTTGCCAGCAACACTTCCGCCGCGGCCTGGGCCAGCGCGCCTCCGGAAGTTGAAGCGTATGGCACCGAGTCTTCAATGAATCCTTGCGTTCCGGACACCTTCCAATGGGCCTCCGATAGCCGCCACTCCAGGCTCTCGGCGACCGGACGAAAGTCCTCCACCACTCGCGAATCAATCTTCACGCGGCGCAACGCGTCCAGCGGGTTTTGCGGAGAATCCATCCAACTAGACTAACGCGCGCGAATTCTCGATAAAATCCGGAGATGCGACTCCTTGCCGCCTTCGCGCTGATTGCGCTCTGCATACATGCGCAGCCATACAACGAGTGGATCAATCGCGTGGCGCAAAGCCAACTGGCAACGCGGAAAGCCGCGATCCGTCAAATCAGATCGCGCGCCGACGCAGAGGCACATCAGCGCACCGTGCGGGCGAAGATACTGGAGGTTTACGGTGGCCTGCCCAGCTACCGCGGCCCGCTAAACGCACGCACTACCGGCACGCTTGATGCCGGTTCATACTCCATCGAAAAGGTGATGTTTGAGAGTCTGCCCAAATACTGGGTTACTGGGAACCTCTACCTGCCGAAGAGTTCCGGCAAGCACCCCGCTGTGCTCTACGCCATCGGCCATTGGAACGAGGGCAAGCCCGCGGCGCAGCGAATGGCCGCGAACCTTGCTATGCAAGGGTTTGTGGTGCTGGCGTTCGACCCGATGGGCCAGGGCGAGCGATTCCAGGGTTACTGGTCGCGCGCCGGCGTCTCCCTGGTCACTCCTGGCGTGCCGCAACATTGGAATGCGGGCACGGCGGCGTTTCTTATCAATCAAACACTTTCAGCCTATTTTGTTTGGGACGGCATGCGCGCGCTCGACTACCTGACTTCGCGGCCGGAAGTGGATGCGGAGCGGATCGGCTGCACCGGTTGCTCCGGTGGCGGTACGCAGGCCACATACATTTCCGCGCTTGACCCGCGGGTGAAGGTTGCCGCCCCGCTGTGCTATATGCAGTCGTTTGAGGTGCTGTTTCCGGGGCCAATCGGCGATTCCGAGCAGAGCCCACCCGGGTTCCTGGCCAAAGGGCTCGACCAGACAGATTATGTTGAGCTTTTCGCGCCGAAGCCCTGGTTCATCGGGTCCACGAAGGAGGACTTCTTCACGCCCGCGGGCGCGCAGCCGCTGTATGAAGAGGCACGCAATTTCTATGAGATTCTCGGGGCGCAGGACCGCGTCAAATGGGTGGTGGGACCGGGCGGGCATGGAACGCCCATTGAGATTCGAGAGCGTGTTTATGAGTGGTTTAACCGGTGGCTGAACAACGGCAATCCAAACTGGAAGGAACGGCCGGTGAAGATGTTCACGAACGAGGATCTGCTGGTCACTTCGAAGGGCCAGTTGGCCGCCGATTCCCGGGATTTGATTGAGATCCTGCGGGAACAGCGCAACGCCCGGCCCGTGGAGGGCACGCTCGACGAATATGTCCGGCGGTTGGCCGTGGTGCGGCCGGGGACGGCGACGCCGGTGGTGGAGAGCGAAGAAAAATCGGGCGGGCTGGTGATTCGGAAAGTGAAGCTGGAAACAGAGCCTGGCGTGACGGTGGAAGGCTGGATGGTGCGGCCGGACAACGCGGCCGCGTTGCCGGGCGTGGTGCATGTTGAACGCACCGCGAAGCTTTCGGCGCGCGCTATTGAGATAGCCAAAGCCGGCGCGCACGTGTTCGCCGTCATGCCCCGCGCCCTGCCGGCGCCGACGCGCTATATAGAGCACGGCGATTGGGAGGCCGCCACGCGCGCCTGGCTTACGGGGCGAAACTTGCCCGCCATGCGCGCGATCGATATTGCCACCGCCGCCCGCGCGCTGGGGACGGCCGGCTCAATTCGGGGTGTTGCCGATGGCGTACACGCAGTGGCACTGTTGGTGGCCTCGCGGCTGGAGCCGCAACTGAACCGCCTATGGCTGGAACGCGCGCCGCATAGTTTCGCGCCGGTGTTCGAATCGCCACGTCACCTGGGTCTGCACGACGCGGTGATGCCCGGGTTCTACACGCGGTGGGATTTGGCTGATCTCGCGGCCGGCCGCCAGGTGACCTGGATGCAGCCGAACGACTGGAACAACAATATCGTCGCGGTACAGGGCCCGTTGTACCGCTATCGCGCCTTTGATGAAATGAACGAGGGGATCGTCCGCTGGTTACTCGAATAGCTTTTCTCGCCCTGCTGTTGAGCAGTTCCCTGCCCGCGGCGACCATTCGCGGCCGCGTGATCGACGCCGCCACGGGCGAACCGATCCATCGTGCGCTGGTGAAAGCGGGTGCCGCCGCGGCCACTGCTCCCGATGGCCGTTTTAAGCTCGACGTAGCCGGCGGGCCGCTTCAAGTGACCTGCGTTGGCTACCGGCCCTTCGTGTTGGAGCGACTGCCGGAGACGGCGGAGTTGGAAGTTCGGCTGGTGCCGGACACGCTGCGGCGCACGGAATCGATAGACGTTGCCGCGGGCCCGTACGCGCCGCAGACGACGCCCAGCGTCAACCTGGCTGGGGGTGAATTGCGCAACCTGGCCAGCGTGCTGGCCGACGATCCGCTGCGCGCCGTGCAAGGATTGCCAGGCGTCACGTCGAACGACGATTTCACCGCGCAGATTTCGCTGCGGGCCGCCGGGTTCCAGCGGCTGGGAGTGTATTTGGACGGCGTCGTGCTGCACTCGCCGTTTCACACCGTGCAGGGCGAGGCGGGCGCGGGCTCGCTCACCATGTTGAGCAGCGACATGCTGGAGCAAGTGGAACTGCACGCCGGGCCCATTCCGTTGCCGTTCGCCGACCGAACGGCCGGCGCGCTCGACATGCGCTACCGCGATGGAGACCGGCGCCGCCGCTTCATACGCGGGTCGGCCAGCGCGTCCAACGCCAACGCGTCGCTGGAGGGGCCGTTGCAGAATGGCCGTGGCAGTTGGCTGGTCAGCCTGCGCAAGAGTTACCTGCAGTATTTGATCCAATCCACCGCCGACGACCCGACGCTGGCCTTCGGCTTCTGGGACATGCAGGGCCGGCTGAGCTACGATGTCACACCCGCACATCGCGTCTCGCTTAACCTGGTTCACGGCCAGTCCGGTCTCAATCGCGAAGGCGCCGAAAATACGCTGGGGCTCAACAGCATTTTCAAGACGGACTATCGGGTCACGCTCGCCAATGCCGGTTCGCGCTGGACGCCGAACGCGCGCTGGCTGCTGCAGAACAACCTGGCGTGGATGCGGGAGGGTTTCGATAACGGCAATCGCCAGGCCAACCCGCTTTCCGGCGGCCGGTACCGGGAGTGGGTTTGGAACAGCGACAACACGTGGCAGCAGGGAGAGCACGCCACGATTTTGTTCGGCGCCAATCTGCGGCGCATCCACGATGAGGGGTTCCTGAACCGGGTGCAAACAACAGCAACGCGGATTGATGGCTACAACGCCAACGCCTTCCGCGCAGGCGTTCACGCGGGACAGGAGCTGCGCATCTGGACCGGCCGTGTGGTTCTTCGAGCAGGAGGGCGGGCCGACCGGCATGACGCCGTGGCACGCACCACGCTATCGCCCCACGCCGCCGTTGGTTTGGCACTCACGCCGCGTACGCGGCTCAACCTTGGCTTCGGCGCCGCCGCCCAGTTTCCTGAAATCAGTCAATTGTTCGCACGCTCCGGCGTTCGCTTCCTGCTGCCGGAACGGGCGCAACACGTGCAGGCGTCGGTGGAGCAGCGGCTTGATGAACGTACCCGTTTTCGCGCCGAACTGTGGCAGCGCGTGGATCGCGATCTGCTGTTCCGCCCATTGTTCGAGCCCCGCATCACGCAGGGGCGCATCTATGCCGGCAACACGCTGGCGCCGTGGGCCAATAGCCAGCGCGGATATGCTCGCGGTGCGCAGGTTTTCCTGCAGCGCCGCTCAGCGAATGGCGTCACCGGATGGGTCTCCTACGCCTATACCGCCGCGCGCTTGCGGGATGGTGTCCTGAACCTCGCTTTCGCACCTGACTATCAGCAGAAGCACGCCGTCAACGTATTCACCAGCTATCGCCTGCGGCCCACTATCAACCTCAGCGCACGTTGGAGCTACGGTTCCGGATTCCCCATTCGCGGCTTCTTCGCGGGCGGCGATGCGCAGTATCGTCTGTCGGCCGCGCGCAACGATCTGCGCATCCCGGCCTACCACCGGCTCGACATTCGCGCCAACAAAACCTACATCCGCAAGGGCTGGCAGATGACGCTTTATGCCGAAGCGGTAAATCTCTATAACCGGCGCAATAGCAGGTTCGACGATTTGCGCTCCGTGGACGCGCGTACCGGGGTCGCCCGGCTCGGGTTCGATCGCATGTTCCCCATTTTGCCTTCGGCCGGTCTCGCCATCGAGTTTTAGCAAGTGCGATCCTGTTGAAATGCGCCGCGTGGTTCCGCTATTACCTCTGCTCGTCTTCGCAGGCTCCTGCGGACAGGACACACGGTTTCGTGATTTTGAAGAGGAGTTCTGGCGCAAATGGTTCATCGCCAATCCATCCATGGCCACTGGCGCCGGCGTGCATGACTACGACGGCATGTTGGAAGACTACTCGGCCGCGGCCATCCGGCGGCGACAGGTCGAAATCGTATCGCTTCTTGCTCGCCTGCAAAAAATGACCGGACTCGCGCCAGACGAAATGATCGACGGCGAGATCATACGAGCCGCCATCCGATCCGAGATCCTAGATGCCCAGGATATTAAGAGCTGGAAACGCAACCCCATGATGTATGTTGGCACGCCCGGAAACGCGATTGATGCGTTGATGAAACGCGACTTCGCGCCGAAGAGGAAGCGCTTCGAACTCCTCACCAGCCGCCTGCAAGAGATTCCGAAAATGATCGCCGCCATGAAGGCGAATGTAGAGAATCCGCCCAAAGAGTTTACGGACCTGGCGATCCGCATGGCCTCCGGTTCTATTGAGTTTTATAAGGAGACCGTCGCCGCGTGGGCCGCCGATGCCGCTGGCGGCGACAAGGCGCTGTTGGAATGGTTTGGGAAGGCCAACCGCGAAGCGATTGGCGCGATGGAAGACGCTGAGAAGTGGTTAAAGGCGGACCTGCTGACGCGTTCGAAAGGCAGCTACGCCATCGGCGCATCGCTTTTCGCGAGTAAGTTGAAGTACGAAGAAATGGTGGAAACACCGCTGGACCGGCTGCTCGCCATCGGCGAGGCGAACCTCGAAAAGGACTATCGGGCCTTCCTGGAAACGGCCCGTCAGATCGACCCAAAAAAGACGCCGGCCCAGGTGATGGCGGCGATAGCAAACGACCATCCGGCGGAGGCCGAACTGATTCCAGCCACACGCCAGACGCTCACGCGAATCCGGCAGTTCCTGCGCGATCGGATGATCATGGAACTCCCGAATGACCGGCTCCCGAAGGTTGTGGAGACGCCGCCCTATGCGCGTTCCGGCAGCTTCGCATCCATGGACACGCCCGGCGCCTATGAGAACACGGCCACCGAGGCGTTCTATTACGTTACGCCGCCGGAAAGGGATTGGACCGCAAAACACAAGGAGGAACACCTGCGGCTCTACAACCGGCCGGTGATGGACATCATCACCATTCATGAGGTGTTCCCCGGCCACTTCACGCAGTTTCTATTCGCCAATCAATTCCCGACCAAGACGCGCAAACTCTACGCCTGTTCCAGTAACGCGGAAGGCTGGGCACACTACACGGAGCAGATGATGCTCGAAGAAGGCTTCGCCAACGGTGATGCGAAACTGAAGCTGGCCCAGCTCTCCGAAGCTCTATTGCGCGACTGCCGTTACGTTGCGGGCATTAAGATGCATACCCAGGGAATGACCGTGGAAGAGGCGGCCAAGCTGTTCGTGGATAGAGGATTCCAGGAACCCGCCAATGCCTACGAAGAGGCCCGGCGCGGCGCCTACAACCCCACCTATCTTTACTACACGCTCGGCAAGCTGCAGGTATATAAACTACGCGAGGACTACAAACAGCAAAAGGGCCAGGAGTTCAGCCTGGCCCGCTTTCATTCCGATTTCGTGAAGCAAGGGGCAATTCCCATCAAGCTTATCCGGCGCATCCTGTTGGGCGCGGACGGCCAGACGCTCTAAACGCCCCAGCAGTAGTCTTCCACGGCCTTTTCAATCGCGTCGTCGGTATCGGACAGCCGCATCAGTTCCAAGCGGATCGCGTCCACCAACGCCTTCCAACTGGCTTCTATTACGTTGTCCGAGACGCCCACCGTCGCCCAGGAACGCTTCTGGTCGCTCCACTCGATCAGCACGCGAACCTTCGCCGCCGTGCCCTTCTTGGAATCGATCACGCGCACCTTGTAGTCGGTCAACTTCACATTCTTGATGGCCGGGAAGTTGCCCACCAGGCACTCGCGCAGGCAAAGATCGAGGGCGTTTACCGGACCGTTGCCCACGGCGGTTTCCGTGTGCAGCCCATCGGCCGCCTGCAGGGAAAGCGTGGCCACGGTGAGCGAGCCGCCGCTCCGGCCCATCTTTGTCGAAACGTCAAAACTCACGAGTTGGAAGAAGTTCTTCCCCGGATTCAACGCCTCGCGCACCATCAATTCGAACGTGCCTTCGGCCGCTTCCAGTTCGTAGCCCTCGAACTCCATCTGTTTGATCTTTTCAAGCAACGACTTCCGCGCATCCTCGCTCAACTTCTCTTCCAGGCCATGCTCTTTGAGTTTGTAGAAGATGTTGCTGCGCCCGGACAGATCGCTGACCAGCACGCGCTGCCGGTTGCCCACAGTTTCCGGCCGCACATGCTCATAAGTGGCCGAATCCTTCATCACCGCGCTTACGTGTACGCCGCCCTTGTGCGCGAACGCGCTTTGCCCAACATAGGGCTGGCCATTAGGAATTTGCAGGTTCGCCAACTCGGCGATGAACCGCGCCACCGAAGTGAGCCCCTCCAGCTTTTCGCGGCCGATGGTCTCGTGCCCCAGCTTGAGCTCCAGATTAGCGATCACCGATGCCAGATTCGCATTGCCACAACGCTCCCCATACCCGTTCATGCAGCCTTGCACATGCGTCGCGCCGGCCTCAATCGCCGCCAGCGCGTTTGCCACGGCAACGTCGGAATCGTTATGCGGATGAATGCCAATGACGCCGCCAAAACGCGCCCGCACCACTTCCACAGCCTCGCGCACCTTCGACGTGATCACGCCGCCGTTGGTATCGCATAAACACAGCACATCGGCCCCGGCCTCCTGCGCCGCCTGCAGCGTTAGCAACGCATATTCAGGGTTTGCCGCATAGCCGTCGAAGAAGTGCTCGGCGTCGTAGACAACTTCGCGCCCGTGCTGCTTCAAGTACCTGACGGTGTTTCCAATAATCTTCAAATTTTCTTCGAGCGTAATGCCCAAAGCGCGCGTGACATGGAAGTCCCATGTTTTGCCGAAGATGCTGATTACCGGCGTTTCCGCGCCCAGTAACTCCCGCACGTTCGGATCCGTTTCCACCGTATTCCGCGCGAAATGGGTGGACCCGAACGCTGTCAACTTGGCATGCTTCAGCCGCAGTTCGTCCTTGGCCCGCGCGAAAAACTCCTTGTCCTTCGGATTCGATCCGGGCCAGCCGCCCTCAATGTAGTCAATACCAAGCTCATCCAGTTTCTGACTAATAATCAGCTTGTCCTCGACAGAGAAGGAAACGGCTTCGCCTTGCGTGCCGTCGCGGAGAGTCGTGTCGAAGGTATAGATGCGCATTTGATATTGGCTCCTTTTCGCGGAAGCTGGCCCGGTGCTTGCTTAAGCTTCCGGTACGCCGGCTTCCTTCTTTTTCTTCAGGAAGGGCATCATGGCCCGGAGTTCTTTCCCCACCGTCTCGATCTGGTGAGTCTGGTTGGCTTCACGCATCGCCAGGAACTTATGCCGGCCAGTGCGATTCTCGTTCATCCAGTTTTCGGCAAACTTGCCTTCCTGAATCTCTTTCAGCACGCGCTTCATCTCGGCTTTGGTTTCCGGGTTGATCAGGCGGGGCCCGGTGACGTAGTCGCCATATTCAGCCGTATCGGAAACCGAGTAGCGCATGTAGTTCAAGCCGCCCTCGTAGATCAGGTCGACAATCAGCTTCAGTTCGTGCAGGCACTCGAAGTACGCCATTTCCGGCGCATAACCGGCTTCCACGAGCGTCTCGAAACCAGCCTTGATCAGTTCGCTCGTGCCGCCGCAAAGCACCGTCTGTTCGCCGAAGAGATCCGTTTCTGCCTCTTCCTTGAACGAGGTTTCAATCACGCCCGCGCGCAGGCAGCCAATGCCCAGCGCATACGCGAGCGCGTTTTGCAGCGCCTTGCCCGAAGGATTCTGCTGCACAGCCACCAGGCCGGGAACACCAACGTTTTCGACAAATAACTCGCGAACGCGATGGCCGGGAGATTTCGGCGCGATCAGGCTGACATCGACATCGGCCGGGGGCTTCACATAACCAAAGTGGATCGAAAACCCGTGCGCGAACATCAGCGTCTTGCCAGCCGAGAGATTGGGAGCGATCTCTTTCTCATACAGGTCCGGCTGGATGTGGTCGCTTACCAGCACCATGATCGTGTCGGCGGCCTTGGTGGCCTCCGCCGTGGTCATCACGCGCAGGCTGGCGGCTTCCGCCTTCGCCCAGCTCTTGGACCCGGGGTACAGGCCGACAATCACATCGGCGCCCGAATCCCGCAGATTCAGCGCATGCGCGTGGCCCTGGCTGCCATAGCCAATGATGGCGAATACGCGGCCCTTCAGCAGGCTCGGGTCGCCGTCTTTTTCGTAGTAACGATTCAACATTAAATGACTCCGTTTTTCTCTTCCGTCTTTCCTTCCTCCGCGCCTCGGGGCACGGGAGGAGAAAGACGGAGCTTCTTGGACTCCAGTGAAACTGCCACAGCGCCGCCGCGAGTCACTTCAATCTCGCCATAGCTGCGCATAATATCGATAAACTCATCGAGCTTCTCAATGTCGCCCGTGGCTTCCAGCGCGAAACCTTCCAACGTCGAATCCACAACCCGCGCGCCGAAAATCTCGGCTTCCTTCAGGATGGCGGTGCGCGATTCCTGCGGCGCACGCACGCGCATCAGCACCAACTCGCGAATTACGGCCGGCGAATCGGTCAGATCCGTCGCCTGCAGCACGTTGATCAGCTTGTTCATGTGCTTGATCAACTGGCGCCGCTGGTGCGGTTCAATCGCCACCGCGATCGTCATCCGCGATAGCTCGGGGTCCAGCGTTCGCGCTACGGTCAAGCTGTCGATGTTGTAGCCGCGCGCGGTCAACAGGCCCGTTACGCGCATCAGCGCGCCCGTCTTGTTTTCCACCAAAAGTGTGATGATCTGCAACATGGGGAATTCCTCGTTTCTACTTCCGTGCCTCGGCCGGTTGCGGCGGCGTCAGCACCATTTCGTTGATTGCGCCGCCGGCGGGCACCATCGGGAAGACGTTTTCCGTTGGCGTCACGCGCACGTTCAACAGGTACGGCCCCGGATCGGCGAATGCCGTTTCCAGCGCCTCCGCCAGTTCCGACGGCTTCTCCACCGTCCGGCCCTTGAAGCCATACGCCCCGGCCAACTGCACCGGATCAGGGAAACCATCCAGCGTCACTTGCGACAGCCGGTTGGCGTAGAACAACTCCTGCCACTGGCGCACCATGCCCAGGTAGCCATTGTTCATTACGATCACCTTTACCGGTAAACCGAAATTGAATAGCGTCGCCAGCTCAGGAATCGACATTTGGAAGCCGCCGTCGCCGCAAATTGCCACCACAAGTTGATCCGGATTCGCCACCTGCGCGCCCAGCGCGCTCGGCAGGCCAAAACCCATTGAACCCAGTCCGCCCGAATTGATCCACAGCCGAGGCTCATTGAAACGAATCAGTTGCGCGGCCCACATCTGGTGCTGGCCCACGTCGCTGCAAACAATCGCCTTGCCCTTCGTCAACCGGTCAATCTCCCGCATCAGGTGTTGCGGCTTGATCTCGGTGTCTGAAACCGATGTTTCCAACGGGTGCGCCGATTTCCACTCTCGCATCTGCTTCCACCACGCCTTCAGGCCGGGCCGCTCGCCCGCCTCGGGCTTCAACTCACGCAGCACTTCGTTGATCTTCGGCAGCACACGCTTCAAGTCGCCGACAATCGGCAGGTCCGCGTTGCGGATCTTGCTGATCTCCGCCGGATCAATGTCCACGTGGATAATCCGCGCGTGCGGCGCAAAGGCGTTCAATCGGCCCGTCACGCGGTCGTCAAAACGCACGCCCAGCGCAATAATCAGATCCGTGTTGTACATGCCCATGTTGGCGGCATAGCTGCCATGCATGCCCGGCATGCTGATGAAGTTCGGGTGTTCTGAACTCAACGCACCCAAGCCCATCAACGTACACACGGTCGGCGCGTCCACCAATTCCACCAGTTCGCGCAACTCTGCACTTGAATTCGACAGTACAATACCGCCGCCGGCATAAATCATGGGCCGCTCGGCTTCCAGCATCATCTGCGCCGCGCGCCGGATCTGCCCCGTATGCCCTTCGGTATAGACTTTGTAGCCGGGCAGGTGAATGGAGGTGACCGGCGCATAGTGCGCATTGCCCTGAAACACGTCCTTGGTGATGTCCACCAGCACCGGGCCCGGGCGGCCGCTTGCGGCAATGTAGAACGCCTCGTGGATGATCTGGGGCAACTCGTTGACGTTCTTCACCAGGTAATTGTGCTTCGTCGCTGATCGAGTGATGCCAAACGTGTCCGCTTCCTGGAACGCATCGCTGCCGATCAGCTTCGCCGTCACCTGCCCCGTCAACGCCACCACGGGAATCGAGTCCATCATCGCGTCGACGAGCCCCGTCACCAGGTTCGTCGCCCCCGGCCCCGATGTCGCACAGCATACGCCCACTTTGCCAGTGGAGCGAGAATACCCCTGCGCCGCGAACGCCGCGTTCTGTTCATGCCGTACCAGAATGTGACGTATCGGGTTATCGTACATCGCATCGTACAGCGGCAGCGTTACGCCGCCGGGATAGCCAAAGATCGTGTCCACGCCCTCGCGCGCCAGACATTCGAGCAGAATTTTTGCGCCACTCATCAGTTGAGACATGTTTTCACTCCCTGTTTCGCCTACCGGTCTTTCTTCCTAAACGTCAAAAAGGCCACCGGCTGGGTTTCCCCCGCCGGTGGCCTCGATTTCGAATCGTCAGGTGCCACTCAGGCGGGTTCCGTTACGGTGACCCCGATAATGGCTACTACTACGATGGGAATAATGCCGGTGACTACGAGCTCGCGCACAACTCCCCGGCCTTTCGCCTGGGACAATGTTGAGGTGCGTTCGAAGCTCACCTTTTGAGGTTAAGTTAAAAGCGAACTAAATGCAACTCCCTTCCGCCATTAAATCGACTAATGACCGGATTAGAGTTGCCGGCTCCGCTTTTGCCGCTTCCAGAATGGAACCGGATAGCCGATCAAGCAGAACTGATCGAGCGCGAACAGCACGATCGATTCCAGGTTCTGCTTCTTGGCCAGCCATGCCTCTTTTTGCCAGTTCGTGGACGAATCACCCGGCCCCACCAGGAAGCTCCGCCCCGTGCGGGCGAACCCCTTGGATTGGGCAAACCCGATTGAGTACTTGGATTTGTTCAGGTCTCTTGCGAAGGTGAAGCTGAAGCTTTCCGTCTTCAGGTTGTTGAGCTTCGCCGGCGTCCAGGCCGCGTTTGGATAGTTCACCAGATGCCCCCACGGCGTATCGTTCACATCGGTGGGATACAACACCTCGAAACGGCAATTCGGATGCGCGTTCAAAACGTAGGCACGAATCTGGTCGGTAAAGGTTCCGATGAGCGATGGCAGGAACTCCGCCTCCTCCGGGAAGTCTGCCGGGTCCACATCCCGATTACCGATATACCGGATCGGAAAACCGTACGTCGCCTCGAACTGGTCCTTCGTGTACTGGTCATAGTAGGGCAGACTAATCTGCGGATCGAACGGCCCCATGTTCGGGAAGTACCACCATTGGACTTCGCCGAACTGCATATAGGGCACGTATCCGGCCGTCGCCAGAATGTCGGCCATCTCCAGGTGGACTTTTTCCCAGTAGGCCCGGCTGACGGGCGAGAAGTTCGTCTGCAACGCGGGTGTGTTCAGCAAACAGGCTTCTCCAGTGGAGTAGCGCTGTCCGATACCCGCCTCCGGCGACGGGTCGCCATGCTGCAGTTCGAGTGAGAAGGCGGCGGTCATATCAAGGCCGTAGTCCTTGCAGGCAACGTAAAAACCGCGCGACCAGTCCCTGCAGGCCCGGTTGATCCGTGGATCGGCCGTTGTATCGGTATACCAGTTGCCGTCCTCCCCGCCGGTCAGGTTTGCCGCGGATTTCGTTAGCGAAAACCCGCCGCTTGCCGGCGAGACTTCCAGGCTCACCAGTTCGCCGGCATTGCCCATTGCCCTTGCATAAATGGTCAGCCGCGTTCCCGAAGCTTCGGCACGAATTGCGGTGTAGCCACGGTTGAACTCCAGCTCGAACGCCTTGGCGATCGTCTCCGCCGTATCGCCATATAGGTTCAAGTGGCGGACCATTAGTTCCGACGCCGGTTCGCCCACACGTCCAATCGTAATGTCGGTATACTCGTTCACCACCGGCGTTCCAATAAAGTCAATCGTCGCTGAGGCGTACTGGTGTCCCTTTCGATAGAGCTCGTAAAACCACAACGCGCCGACGTAATGATTCACCCGTCCACGGAAACCCAGCGAATGAATCAGCCACGCGGTGCGCTCCGCAGGGATCGCCAGGGAGTGATCCGTATCCCAGTCGGTGGCCAGTGTCACCGTCTCATCGACAGGCTGGTTCTCCACCGTGCTCGCTGGAATGGCCACTTCCAGAAAATCGAAATAGAACGCGTTACCGCCGGGCCCGTTGTGCGAGATCAGCACTGAATGCTCGCCCGGTCCGTATTGGCCCAAGGGCACCCGCATCAGCGCATCCTCGCCGTTGGCCCGTAAGGAAAGTACGCGTGGAGTCTCATTGTCCACGCGCAATGCGATATCGGCGCCGGCTGTCAAAAGCCGCGTGCCCAGATACAGCTCATGCGTCTGCGGACAGCGGTATGGAATCGTTACGCTGTCGCCGTATGCGCCGGTATAGCGAATGGTGCCGCCTGAAAAATTCCCCTTCGTCTTCACCCAGGCGTTGCCGTAATAGCTGACGCTTCGATGGTTGTCCTCCAGCCGCCGGCTGCCCGGCCCGGCCACGCGGTAGCCGCGGTTGGCGCCGGTGACGGACCAGTTGCTTATCACCGCCGCGAACTCGCTGCGTTCGTAAGCGCCCGTCTGCATCGCCGCCGCGTACGTCCACCGCATTTTGCGTACCTTCTGTGTGGGAACAGTCCGGTTCAGCCGGTCCGTCAACGCACCCATCGGCAGCACCACGCGCCATTTCGTCGGTGAAGCGCCGCCGCTGAAGGTGGCCGACGCCGGCTCCCAGTACTCTGTCGTGCCAGCGACGGTTCCGTACGCCCCAACCACGTTGCCATTGGCGCCGGTCGTCGAATTCGCCAGCGTCTGGCCGTCGCCAATGTAGGTGAGTGTGATTACCGCGCCCGCGCTGGCCGCGTGAACGGTTGTCGAATGAGTGTTGATAGCGGTGGCAATTGCGTCAGCGACTGTTGTTAGAGTATCCCCGGCCACCACATCGTACTTGTGGTTTTCGCTCATCCACGCCAGCCCAATAATGTCCCCTGCGGTGATTGTGCCCTTCAGTTCGAACGTCGCGGTTGCACATACGTAGGTCCCCTCAATCGGTGTCGCGTAGTCCTTTAGCTTCACCTGGTAGAACGTCTCCACACCATTGTCATCCGCCCACACGCGGAGATAAGGCCAATCCACCGTCGGATACAGGTCCGAGTCCAATGGAATGCAGTTGTCGCGTGTTTCCTCATAGGTCAACGTCAGGCCACTTAGGTCGCCGTCCGGCAGGTTACGAAAACGCGGATGCTCGAATACGTTCTCGCGGTTCCATTCGATAACGCACCAATCGAACTGTTGACGCCACGTCCCGCTGGCGGTAAAACCAGCGGGCGTGGCGCCACTCATCGCGGCAATCGCCGACGGCCTTTCGAAGTAGACCTGCAAGTCGCGGTCGGGTCGCAGTTTTTCTAGAGTTTCTGGCATATGGGTCAGAGTCGAACAGTTACAGTCAAGTCAGCTCCTGGCGTGCTGGTGGCCGTCTGGCCCACCGACACAATGTCCAGTTGCAGCAGCGAGCCGCCGCGCAGCGGCGCCAGCCCGAAACCGTCAACGACGTTGGAAATCGTCCCGTTGACAGGAATTGTCAGCGTGCAAATCACATCGGCGTCCTGGCGCAGCCGCAGTTCCACCGGTATCTCCGTGGGAGCTTCCAGCACCACGGCGTAAATGTCCTGCATCGCCATGAAGTCTTCAATCACTAAGGGAGGCGTCGCGTCGTCTTCAATCGACAATGGCCCCTCCACCTGCAAGTTCAGTTGTCCGCCGCGCATCGTACGCAACCCCAGTTCCGTGGTCGCCGTAAAATGCCGCCGGTCCACCGGGCTGTCGCCCCGTTGATTGGTGACGAAGAAATCCGCGGCCGCCACCCGGGCGTTCGTCAGATTCACCGTATAGTTGTAGCTGCCGCTTGCCGGCGACCCGAAGAAGTCGCGGCTGAATGGCACTATTTCCGTTCGCTCCTGCAACGCATAGACGATCTCATCGGCCCCATGCCCAATCGCTGGAGACCCATGGGAACCGCGCGTCACCTGAAGCGTCGTCCCGCCCGGCGCCACAGCGTCCACGTGCAGAATCTCCTCTCCGATCTGCAGATACTGCCCGGCCACAACACTCGCCGCGCTAATTGTGATCGCTGTCTCCACGTCGTCCACCGCGACCGTGGAACGTAGGCCCGACGGGCTCGTCAGTTCGTCCCAATACCGCAGTGTCAATGTGCCCGCAGCAATGCTTCGCGTGTTGTCGAACGTGGGAAAACCGACGCCCAAAAGGTCAATGGTCCCGTCGCCCTTCACCTGCATGGAGAACACCGGTTGCGGCGGAACATCGAGGTCCAGCAGCATACCGGCGGCACCGACTATACGCCATCGCGTCAGCGGGCACAGTTCAAACGGACACTCTTTATCGTTTGCGTTCGCCGATCGTCCCGAAACATGCAGCGTATACCCCTCGCGGTTGGGAACCAGGAACGTCACCGGACTCGTAGCCGATGTCGCGCCAAAGCTCCAACTCGGTTCGGCCACCACAAACTTGCTGGTAGCATCCGGTATCACTGCCCACTTGTCTTCCAGCGTCAACAGCGTCGGCGTGTTTCCGTAGATGCGCCTCTCCTGGCCCTCGCCCTTTCCTGAGACAATCCGCACCACTTGTCCGCGGTACTCGTTCCCCAGCATCGTGAGTTCTGTATTGCCTACGGTATTCCACGTCGCCTGGTTGGCCCCATGGGGGCCCTGCAATTCCCACCGCCAGTGGAAATTGGCGTGAGAGTAATTCTCGTCCGGCGGCCCAACAATTCCCTCCGCGGCACCCGTATCCGTGTAGCTTGCCGCCAGCGGCACGTCGTTCGCCACCCGGTGAAGCTGCTGCGGGCTCGAACCCCGATACACATGAAACGCTTGTGACTCGCTGCTAAAGCTCATGCTTTGCAGCGTCACCACGTTCGTGTTGGTACCCGGCGGGATCACTGCCCGCACTATGAATGACAATCCACTTTCGGCGCCATCGCCATCCAGCGCCGTCAACGCATAGTAAAGAATCTGATCCCCAGCCAGCGTCCCGCCTGTCCCTTGGGAAAGCGCGGAAAATCCAACGAGCGGGCTCCCCGCGCGGCTTGCCGATGGCTTCGCCGGCGCGGTGAATTCTACCGTCAACCGTGTCTGCGCCGAACCGTCCGTCGCGTCGTCATAGCTCTCCGTGATGCCGAACTGCGGAATCCCGTCCTCGTCGATCACCGACCCGCCCAGCGGTCGCGGCAGCCCCAGTTCATACTTCGGCTGCCGGCCGCTGGATTCAGCGCCGTTCCCGGCCGTCTGCACGTACCAGTCGTCATCGTGAATCTGCGCTGTGATCACCGTTGTCCGGTGGTTCAGCCCCGGCGCCAGTCGCAGCACGCGGAAGGGCTGCCGCAGGAATCCCTCTTTGGTGTAAGTCAGCGTGATCAAATCGCCTGGCCGCAAGCCAAATCCGCGCACGCTCGTCTCAAACTCAACGTACATGTTCCCGCGTACCGATTTGAGCAGTTGCAGCTTTACCATCCGCGTCGCCTGGTCGAAATTCGCCAAACCAAGCGCCGGCAGCGCGGCACTGGTCTCCTGGCCGCTCGCCAGCACATCGTCCACATCCACCAGAGAGACGCTGTCTTGCTGGTACTCATTGAAAGCGTCCTGAAACTCCACGCTGAAACGATTGGGCGCGTCGGCGGAACTGCGGCTGTAGAACCGGATTTTCGGCTCCCCGCTCTCGCTCCGCAAGAGCCCACCGGCCGGTGTCGAGCCGTCCCCGAACTCGTAGGCCGGCCATCCGTTCAGCAGCACCTCAGTGGCATTGCTTCCCGCAGGCTTTTGCGCGTGCTGTACGGCCACGGTCGATTCGAACCGGCACTGGAGTTTACCGCCATTTCCGAAACTCAGCAGAAGCCCCGCGCTGTTCCGTATCCCCCGCAAAACATCGGCAGCGCTCCGGCGCCGGCGCAGAGCCAAGTTGCACTGGAACCGTGGCACCGTAATCGAGTTGCCATGCAGATCGAGTGTCTGAATCGGATCGTCGCAGTACAGCGCGGTCTCAGCAAAGCTCGCCAGATCCAGTTCCCCTTCTGCCCATCCGCTGCGGCGCAGCACATCCAGCAACACCCACGCCGGGTTATTCGTGAACACATTCCCGGTGAAGTTCTCCCCTGTATCGTAGGTGGGCAGCTTCATACCATCCACCAATGCCTTCACCCGCGGCAGCGAACGTCCGTCGTGAATCCGGTTTGGAACCACGACAGATACAACAGCCATGCTCCCATAGGGATCGCCAACCGGATTGCCGGAGCTATCCCGGAAGTCCAGGTTGAAATCTCCGGTGCGATTGCCCAGGCTCACCACGTTGTACCATCCAGTGGACGTCATGTCGCGCCCGGCCGAACCCTGCGGAATCTCAATGTCGTTGACGACAATCTTCATTACCCCTTGCATCTCGCCGGCGCCCAACAGCACTTCCATCCGTGTCAGGTTGCCATCGTTGCGCGCAAGGGTTACCGGCGGCTGCACCCACGCGGTGCCATAGATCAACGGCACCACGTCGTTGTACTTGGCCTCGTTGTCGATCGGGCCGCTCAAATGCGAACTCTTTTCGCCATAGCCCCGCACCAGCACGCTAGACGGCACGAATTCCACCCCGCCAAAGCGGCGGGTGATGTTGTTGGCGCTGTCGGTCCTGAACATCCCGCGCTGCTCGCACGCGGCTCGCGTGTAGTCGCAAGAAGTGTAAGGGGTCGAGCCGTTCAGGTTCCCCACCCCGCCGGTTTCGCCCGCTGAATACCCGCAGCGGAAAAACGGCGAGTATGCGCCCCTGGCGCCGCCGTCCATCCCTTCCTGCCGCTGCGGCGCATCTGCGGGAAACATCCACGGACATCGCTTCTGGATGCGGATCTCCGGCAACAGCAAGCGCTGAAAATTCAGCCGGTTGTTGAAAGAGAGCCGCATCGCGGATTCACGCATACTTTCCGGCGCATTCGCGATGCCACGAAACAGCACCGCGTCCTCCGACGCCGGAGCATCGTTCTTCATATCGAAGAACAGAAAGCGCACGGTCAGCTTTGCGCCTTTCCAGCCGATTGAACGCTCGACCTGCGAATACCGGGAATCGGTGTTGGCAAGCGTCAGCGATATTTTCGCTGTTGCGTCAATGCCGTCCTCGGACTGCGCGCGAAGATCGAACTGACTATGATCAATAAGCGTTGGCAAATACAGGTTCCCGTTAAACGACACCTGGTGCGTCGCCCAGTATTCGTGCTGTCCATTGCGTAGCTCGCAATCGAATAGCAAAATCGGGGTTTCGAGAACTTCCTGTTCCTTGATTTCGAAAATCGTTGACATGGGATCCTGCTCTCCGCGTTCAATTAGTAGGGGCGGCTTTCGATGCGTATCTCGGCCGCGTTATTGTTCGGTGCCTGTTGAATCCAGGCCAGTTCGTCATCGGCAAACCGGGCATTCGGATACAATCCACACCGCGAGTTTGTCCGCCGGTATCCGCCCGGCGCCAACTGGGCGTCCGCTTGCATTCCGGTCACCGTCACAGACTGCCCTGGCTCCAGCAGCAGACTGAATGTCACTGATTCGGCGTTGCTTCCAGGACGCGCGTTTACCGAATAGCGCTTCCAATCCGCATCGGCGATAAACGCTCGCTCCGTCACCACTCCGCCCGAATCGATGCGGAGGCGAAACTGCTGTCCGCTGCCGGTTACATAGGCGCTCAGACAGTACTGCAACGTTCCCGGAGCATTGATAGTTTGGGCGAATCCCTGCATCGCAGCGCCCGCGTTGGACACAGTTGTTCCTCTCGTCATCCCCCACGGGTCCGCCGCGCCGGAAACCTGCGCCAGCATCGGATCGGCGGTCCAGATTCCCTCGCTGAAGTCCTCGCTCCACTTGAGCAGATTCGCCGCCGGGTCCAGAAAGACGAAGTCCTGCAATCGCCCTTCGCACTCGGCGAAGAGCGCGTCGATCGCGCCCCTTTCCCCGGTTGTCAGCCCCTCATATTGCAACACCCAACCCACACGTGCGGCACTGCCGTCGTAGTAGGTTCGCAGCCGTCCGTCCAATGATTCGTGCTTGACCAGCCGCTCCCGCCGTTCCCGGCGGAGCGGGTATTGCCCCGCCGTAAAGGTTTCGAGTTGTGGAAAGTAGCGCATGAGTTACCTGTTCTGCCGCACCACCAGGCGCGTGCGGCCATCGTGAAATCCTGTGAAATCAAAATAGACGTCCGGGTTTTCCAGACTGCATCCGGTGTACTCGGTCTCGTCCCAAGGGTCCACAAACGTGAACGTGCCGTAGCCGCCTTGCTCGGCGAGGAAGAACGCCTCCATCGCGTCCATCTCCTCCTCATCGAGCATTGTGAGTTGCACAATCCATCGCCGCAGCGGTCCGCCGAACTCCCGGAACCGTTGTTCACTCCCATCGACGAATCGCATTACCTGCGTCGAAAAACGCGTTGTTCGCTGTGCCGGGTATTGGGCCACGGCGCCCGTCTTCAGTCGTGGAAACTCGTCCATCGTCTTGCTCCTAGAGTTCGCTCACCACATCGTTCAAGCTGTGCGATTGCAACATCGCCTCTCGCACCGCGCGCGCAATATCCTCGCGCCGGTCCAGGAAAGACTGGCTGTCCATCGCCTGTACGTTCACCGTGATGGCGGTGTTCGTCCCAACCTTTCCGCTCACGGGCGCGCCTCCCGTTGCCGGGCCGGTCTGCGCTGGCGGCGGCAATTGCCGGATTCGGTCGCCCACACCGCGGTCAATCAGAAACGTCTCGCCGGATTGACTCAGCCCCGCCTCGGCTCGAATCGAAGCCGGCATCGCAAACTTCTCCAGCGGCGCCGGCTCGTCTTTCCCTCTCCCAACGCCGAACAACTTCAACAAACCGCTGACCACCGGCAACAGCGTCAATCCGCCCCCAACGGTTCGCAGTGCCGAAGCGGCCACATTCGCCCCGCGCGAAGCCCCCGGGCCGCTTCCAGCCGTTTCCGGAGCCGCGAACAGCGATGGCAGTTGGGCCAGCAGCCCGGGGCTCAACGCGCGCGCTCCCTTTTGCCCCTGCAAATTATTTAACAACGCGATCAGTTCATCATTAGCCATGGTTTTTCTCCCGCAGTAGCTCGCTCTCCAACACCGTGAACGCTTCCACGCTCTTTGCCGGGTACTGCCGCAAATCCCCGCTTCCGCCCATTCGCCATAGGTGATGCTCTTCCAGCAACGTCAGGCTTTCCGGCCGAATGAACGATTGCGGACACTCCGTCAGCAGCACTTGACCGCGGGCCCATACCGGCTTCTCCTCACCCCGCTCAATGGCCGGCAGATAGCCGCAGCGTCTTTGCTTCTCCAGGCCGTTCTGTCGGCATTCGTCGCACTTCCACGCGGCCTGGTTCGCGAATTGAAATTGGAAGGCGACTATTAGTTTTTTCGTTCGTCCTCGTCAAGGAACAGTTCGCCCTTGATGCTGTCGACGATTTCCCGGGCCAGCGCGTCGGGCCAGCGCTCCAGTAAGTTATCCAGCGATATCGGCTCGCCGTCGATGGTGATGCCGCTAATCTCCTCCAGGCCCCAGCGAATATAGAGCGCATCCATGCGCGCGCGGATTTCGGCGGCATGCGCGGCGTCTATTACGCTATCGCCGGCCATGTGAAAAGCCAGCGTCTCCCCGGTCTCCCGGATCAGTCGAACCAGTTCCATTCGGCGGGCCAGCGACAGACGTCGCACCCGAAATCGCACGCCGTAACAGGCGCGCGATTCCACTGTGATGAAGCTATCGTAGGTCATGGCTTATGCAAAGGCGATCTGTATTTCGTCATCCGCGGAACCCTGTGCTGCGCTCAGCGTGAAGTTCCACTCCAGCCTCGGCTGGCGATCATCGAATTCGGGCACTTCCGGCACCACCGCGGGCAGGTAGATGCCGCACAACTGCCCGGCGCTCTGCCCAAGCTGGATCATGATCGAAATCGGTGTGCGGTTCTTCGCGGCTTGGTAGAGCCCGAGGGTCGCCGCATCGTCCTTCTCATAGATCCGGAATTTGATCCCCACTTCCCGTTCCCCCGCCGCGATACACGTGGGCCCGGCGTAGCCGAACTCGCGTTTTCGCATGTCCACGTTGTTGGCGATCTCAATCTCCGCCTCGGTCAACGTGAAAAACTGCGTCGGCGAAGTTCCAATCCATACCTGGCCAATATGGCCGGGGATAATGTTGTAGTCAACGCCGCCGACCGCCGGTTCCACCGGAAACGAACTCAAGCCGGCGAGCCCGGAGGAAAACGTCGCGCTGTCAAGCAGGTCCTTCGCCTCGCCGGCGAACTCAAACTCGTGGTAGTCGGCGTTCACCTTGATCTTCATTCGGTCCACGCCAGCCCCGGTTAGTGCGCGCTGCACCGCCGTGGCCGGGCTCCAATAGTCAAAAATGCTGACGCTCGGCAGGCTCGTCGCTGGCCCGTAAGTCAAGGTAGGATTCAGCGGCGATCCGCCCGATGGCGTCAGCGTAAACGGCGCGTTCAGCTCCACCGTATTGGCGTTCACCACCGCGGCGACAAACCGGATCTCCCCCCCAAAGCTCACCGCCTGGCCCGCCGCCAGCCCATGGGCCGCGCCAAACGTCAATTGGTTGTTGCTGCCGGCGGAGGCAACGCTCTGCCCCCCATCCAACAACGGCGCGGCGCCCAGCGCCCCGCGGATGAGCGGACCGTAGGACGGCTCGGCGTTGATATTGCTCCAGTTGGTCATATAGGTCCCCAACTGGTATCGGGTGCGCGTGCGCGCTCCGGATGGTATCCCCGCGCGCGTTCGCGTGCCCGTCTTGTCGCGGCGCGGGCCCTGCACGGTTTCATGTTGTATGCCAAGGCGGATCGCTGGAATGCGATTCTCCGCCGTTGCCTCAACAACGGCGCCGAAGCTCGACTCCAGCGTCGCGTAGAAGCGGTTCTGATTGGAAGAAATGTAACAAGCCATGTCTTAGCCTTCCTGCTGAATTTTTACGGACGCCTCGCGCGCCCGCCTATACGCTCACCTGAACGTCGAAGCTCACCTTAGCGGTCTGAAGGAAGTTCTTTCCCCCATGCTTGACGGGTTGGTAGGTTACGGTGTAGCCCCCGGTGTAGAAGAGGCCGCTGTCCCAGTCACCGCGGTTGCCGTCCAGCACTTCGGTCAATGCGTCGACATACCACTGCAGTTTCTGGTCCAGCCCCTCCAGCCGGTCATGCGTCACCCGCACATCCACACTCAACGTTGCCGTGCCGGAAAACTGCCGGAACTTCTCGCGCAGCGTGTTCTGCAGCTTCTCGCAATAGATATGAAATGCCGGATACTTGGTTCCGGCGCTCTTCTCGATCACTTCGGCGGGCACGTTCTGCGCGATGATCTGCGCCAGTTCGATGAGTGGCAACACCACTTGGTTCTTCTGCGCGATGTTCGCCAAGCCTGCCTGCAGCCCGGCCGGTGCCCGCAGCAGGCCCGCTGCTTTTTGTACGGCGATTGTCCCGATCTGTGCCATAGAGTTACCCCCGGTGCAGCACAGGTACGTGCCGCAGGTAATGTTCCGCCGTCTGCCCGGTGCCCGGAGAAGTGCCCGCCGCCAGCCCGGTGGAAGGCATGGTCCATGTCGCGCCGAGTTCCAAAGGAGCGTTGTTCTGACGCTGCATCTGATCGTCCAGCAGTCCGGCATACAGATTCCATCCGCGAGCGTTCGGCGGCGCGCCAATCGCGCGGACGGTCAGCGCCGTGCCTTCCATCGTCGTGATGCCCGCCGTTTCGCTCGGGGAACTGGCCACACCGTGTGCGTCCACCCATTCCACACGGACATAGAACGTGCGTGCCGGGTGCGCTCCCGCTAGTTGACCCAACAACGGTTGCACCGGTTTGGCCAGAGGATTGAATACCAGCCCCACTCCGGTTTCAAACAGCATTTGCCCCGCCGCCCGCGCCAGCCGCTCGTACTCTTTCCACTTGTGTTTGTGCCGGTCGTTGAGTTGCTGGAAATGCGCGTCGCGGTAGGTGGCCGCCAGCGCCAGTAGCGTGTGCCACTGTTTTAATCCACTGGTCAGGGCCACGTGTCCTAAGGTGTATTGCTGGCCGCCGGGCGTCTGCGCCATCAGCCGCTGCAGTTCCAGCCCGATTTCCAGCGCCGCCACCGTCGCCTTCGCCGTCAAGTCGATGCCCTCGGTGGCGGCCACTTCCACGATCGCGCTTTCGTAGTTTGCCAGGTCGGTGATTTGAGAAGGATTGCCATCCACAAAGAGCGCCATATCCGTCTCCTTATTCACCCTTCCGGGAGGGTTGCATCGCCTTCTTCAACGACCGCAACTCGTCTTCTGCCAGCCGCGTCATTCGCACGCGTTCCTGCAGCGCCGCGATGTCCCGCTGGCGTTGCTGCTCCTCGCGCTCCTCGCGAAGCTTTTTCACTTCTTCCGGTGTCGCCAGCCGCGCCAGTTTGTCCACCACCAGCTTGGCGGCTGTCGCCCGGCTTACTTCCGAAAAGACGCCCGCCCGTCCGCCATTGGGCGTCTCCAGGCTGACGGTCAGAACGAAGGATTCTTCGATCGCGGCTTCTTGCTCCGCAATCTCGCGGTAGTAATCTTTCAGGTTCATAGGATTCCTCTCATGAAAGAGGAGGAGGCGCTTGAAGCGCCTCCTCCTGTCTTGAACGGCGACGGTCCCCAGCGGTTAGCTGCGAACCTGAACACCATGCGTGTTGCGCAGAACCGCGACGCCGTACAGCACGTCCACGGTGAACTGCTGCGCAAGCGTGTTGGGCTGGTAGCTCATCACCACTCGCATGCCGAAGTTGCCCAGTTCGGCGTATTCGGCCACCGCGCCCGTGCCCGGCAAGGGTTGCGGCAGGCGGCGCATCACCAGGCCGATTCCGTCCTTGGCGAACGCCAGATTGTTGGTCGTCACCGGGCCGCTGCCGGTCTTGGAAATGAACTGCGAACGGAAAACGAAGAAGTCCTTCAGCTTCCCGACGCTGCCATCGATCATTGCGCGAACACCCGCTTCGCCGGCCGTGGCGTATTCGCTGAAGCGCGGAATCTGGCGGAGTTGCGAATAGGTCGAGCCGTCGACAATCAGGTACTTCTGCGCGCTGGCCGGAACCTTCGCGTTGAACAACGCCGTCTCCGCCTGGTCAATCGCCGATTCAGTGATCGGCGATCCGCCCGTCCCCACCGCCGGGTTGGCGGTGAACTGCGCGTACAGGTTCATCAGGTCGGTCTCAATCTTCTCGGCGATCGCAATCACGGCCGGCTCCATGTAAAGCTGGAGAAGATCGGGCACCGCCAAAACCTTGGTCACGTCCGGAATCTGGAACGTGGCTTCAGCGTGGGTGTTCAATACGATCTGCCCATTCCCAAGGCTGGGATTCTGGGTGGTCACGGAGCCGCCCTGGGCGATATTGTTCGCCGTCAATGTCGGCGGAATCGGCACATTGACCGTATCTCCGGCCTGGGCCAACGTCGGCTCGAAGCTCCGGTTCACCAGGTTACCCATCACCAGGTTGCCCATCAAGGCGGGCAGCGCATCGGCGGCCACGAGTTTCACAATCGCATTGGCGACGTTCGAAGAGGTAATTGCAGGCATTCTGCTCTCCCAATAAAAAGATTCGGCCCGGATTTTCTCCAGGCCGGTTGTAGTCTTAGTTAACCCAAGCCGGCGCTTGGCGCCAGCTTGCGTAGGTTGCCGGGGGCTCACGCCCACCGGCAAGATCGTGTGCGAGTCGCGGTCTCCGCTCCTCGCCAAACTTCTGTTAGAGGTGCGTCGTCAACTGCGACGCCACCCGGGCGATTTCCTGACGGGCCCGCTCCATCTCTTCCTTCGACATTCCCGGACGGATCTTGTCCAGATCGAAGGAGGAACTGAAACCTCCGGCGCGGTGATTTCCGCTCGCGCCGGATCCACCCGTCACCCTGGCGGGCAGCAGTTCCGGGTTTTCCCCAACGAAGTGGGTGAGGTATTCCTTCAACCCCATTTCGCCTTGCCCCGTATTGGCCACCAGACGGCCGTCACCGGTCCGCTGGATGTCGTCTTTGACCGCCTTATAGGCCAGGTCTACCTTGTTCACGCCGAGCCGCTGCAGTTCCGATCGGATCGCCGTGTTGCGTTCCGCCTCTTCGGCGATCAGCCGGCTTCGTCGGTTCTCCTCCACCAATTCATTCATGCGGCGTTCGAGCGTTTCGCGCCGGCGCCGTTCATCTTCGAGTTCCGCCTTGTAGGCCGGCTCACTCTTTGCCGTCTCCTGGTTCACGAACTCGCGAATCGCGTCCTGGATCAGGGCCCGGATGTCGGGCGATTTCGGCGCCTCGTTTTTTACGTTTTCTTCCATGTCTAGTTCTCCTTACCGTTTCTCGCGGGTCATCCATTCATCGATTTCCCGCGCGATCGTGTCTTTCAAATCCTGCCGCTCGTCGCACAGATACTTGAAAGCCAGCTTCTTGTAGATCTGCCGGCGGAGCGTCGGCGACCCGACTCCCAATTCCAGCAGTCTTCGGGCATCGTCGATCTCCGCGGAGAAGTCGCCGATGTCGAACTCGTCCAGGCCGGATACACCGATGGACAAATCGTCCTCCCGCGCCTGTTCCACCGCTCGCAGCACCCGCTGCATGGCGTCCTTCACCGTGTCGCCAAAGCTGCGCAGCACTTCCTGCGTAATGGCAAAATCGCGTTGCTTGCTCAGTCCTGAGATTGTGCGTCCGTCGGCCGAGGTCTGTCCGGCCTGCGCCAGCAGATAACAGACACGGTAGATCTCCTCCTTCAGCCGGTCCAGGTTCTTGGACGCGATTTCGTAAACGTGACCTTCCGGCTCCGCCCAGCCGAACTTGTCTTCCGGCCCCATCTGAATGTAGTAGCTCTCTCCGATGATCTGGTTCCAGCTCTTGTCGGAGTAGATCACCGGCGTCGCAAACAGGCCCATCGTCAGCGCCCAGCCCAGCGCGTTCGACTTGTTGAAGTGTTCCAACTGAAGCGACGCGGCCTTGTTCATCAGCCACATCCCGTCGGATAACTTCAGTTCGAACAGCGGAACCCGCTTCTGCCGCGCCAAACCGTGCAGCCCTTCAGCCACCAGTTCAATCGGTCTTGCGTCGCTGCCCGTCCCAAACATACCGGGCTTGCTGATCTGCCGGTAACTCCTGAACTTCTCCCGGTCGTAGTAGTGCCAGTTGGTCTCAAGCATCGGTTCGGCGTCTTCCAGCCGTTGCCGCCGCATCTGGGATGTGCGGATCACTACCCAGTCGAATTCCCCTCGCTCGTTCGTCGACCAGTTGATGAGCTCGTCCGGAGCATAACTCACCAGGTAGGCATTCGCCGCCCCGACGGCCTCTTCTTCCGCTCGATTCTGCAGCTTCTGGTGCTGTAGCGGAAAGTCGACCAGTGTGTAGCTCGAACCGCAAATCAGCGCCTCTAGAATCTGACGGCGGAAAAAGTCGCTTATCTTCGAGCCTTTCCGGTCGCAGTCCTCCACAAACGAGTTGAAGAACTTCCGGCCTATTTCGTTATCGCCGTCCACGCTGATCACCGGTTCCCGGCGGAACAGCGTGGCCGCGTACCAATCGACAATCGAGCCGATATAGTTCTCATAAAACGCCCGGTTTAGCCGCTCCTGGTACACACCAACCGGCTCCCGGTTGCGCTGCACCAGATACTCACCAGCCTGGGCCTTGAACTGCGCGCCACCCGTGTAGAGGTCGCGATACTGTTTCCACAGCGCATGGCGCGCTTTGTATTCGTGATGTTCCGTGTTGATTTCGATCACGTTCTTGCTCCACGTCCTTCCTCGCGTGGCGCCGAAAAAGCAAGGCCGCCGTATACCGCCAGCGCCCCCGGTTGGAGTGCTCGCGGTACCGGCGGCCTGTGCCAGTCCGTCGCCCGGAAAATTCAAATACTGCTTAGAACAATGGCCGGTTCTGGTAGCCGATCGGCTGCCGGTACCGCTGTTCCTGCCACACCAGATAGCCCAACGCGTCGGAAAGGTGCGTCCGCCGGGGGTCTTTGGTTTTATCGATAATCATCGTGCCTTCAAGTAGTACCACCTGCTCCAGGTCAACGATCAATTCTTTGCAACGCGGATCGATGAGCAAGCGCCGCTCGCCGCTGGCGTTCCGCAGCGATCCGTTCATTATGTCCAGCCGGTCACGCACCGCCGGATTAGTCTTGGGCACGCGATACTCAACGTTGTTCATGCAATTCTGGTTGAAAAACCGCCGCATCATCGAGTAGTCACTGCTCCCGGTGGTCTGCATCCGGCTGCCGGAGGCATCCCCGTAAATGATGATCCGCTGCGCGTTCGGATACCGTCGCACGAACTCCATGCAGGCTTCCTCCGTTGTCACCCGGTTCAGGACGATTTCGTCCAGCACCCGGATCCGGTCTCCGTCCATCTGCGCAATCACCGACGACATCGGATTCACATTGAAATCCAGCGCCCATAACAGCGGCTGCCGCGGGTCATACTCCTGCTCCCTCACGTTCTCCAGCCGGTCAAACGCGTCGTAGGCGCGGCCGGCCGTCACGTTCAGATACTGCCCCAACACTTCCTGCTGGTAAAAGCGTTCGTCGTAGCTCCGCTTCAACCGTTCGTAGAAATCCGGAATCTGCTCCAGCAGGTGGCGGTTTTCGTTTGCCTTTGCCAGCACAACTCCATAGCCATCCACTGGTTCGGCGACGAACCGCCGGTACACCCAGTCGAACCCTTTCGGGGTCCAAACCGCATAGCCGCATAGCATCTTCGCCCGTGGGTCGCGCAAACGCGCCTCCAGCCGCAGCCACGCTTCCTCCTGGCAATACGTCAGCTCATCGATGCCGAACCAGGCCAGATTCGTGCCCCGCAGCCGCTCATAGTCATCGAGCGACCGGAACAGCACTTTGGAACCGACTTCAGTGAAAACAATGAAATTCTCTGCCTTGTTGAACTCGAACGGAATCTTGCACCGGTCCAGAATTTCGAACAACGCCGCCTGCGTCGCGTCCCGCAACATCGGGAACGTCGGCGCGCCCAACAGGCCAAGCCGGCCGGGATTCATGTAGCTCAAACGGATGGCTTCCTGACAAAGAGCCTGACTTTTCCCGGACCCGACCGGCCCGGAGAAGCCCTTAAACCGGCTCGCCAGCCGGTGGAATTGCGATTGGGACGGTAGAGCGTCGTACTCTATGTTCCGGACTCGTCGTCCGCGCGGAGCCGATCTACCCATCGAACTTCTACCTCCTTCACTTGTTCCGCTGTCAGGTCTTTGTAAACCTGTAGCAATTTCAGGAGTTCTCCTACAGAAGTCTTGCTGGAATTTTCCTCATTTTCCAGGTTGTCCATCTGCTTCGCAATCATTTTTTTCAGACGTGTCGTGTTCAAGTCGACACTCGTCCGCTTGCTCTTTCTAGCAACGGACTTAGCGTCTCTCTTCTTCTTTCCTTCCACTGTCTCTAACATCTCGCGTCACCTCCTGCCGGGGGCCGCCGGGCGCGGCTAACCTCGACACCCTCACTGTAGCAGCCGCCCGCCAAGCACTTCCGCTATCTAAATTTCCAAATAATTGAAAATAAACGAAATATATTTATTAAAATAATGTGAACGCTTTTTCCGCGACTTTCAATTTCCGCGAAAAAGGGTGCAAGTGATGTCCGAAGCTACTCGTGGAGGTCCGCGTTCTCTGTCCGGCCGGCACCGGTGCCCAGCCCAACAGCGCTTCGCAGATACACAATCCCTGGAACGGTGATCGCCATGCGGCTCTTGTCGTCCATCTCGATGATCTTCTGCGTCTTCATGTACGACATGACGAACGCCGCGCCTTCCCGTTCGATGTTCAGCATCTTTTCCATGTCCAGAATGGAAAGAAATCCGCCGCTCGGATTGCGCTTCTTGCAGCGATACAAAAGCCCCAGGATGCGTTGGATCAGCACTTCGTCGCCAAATAGTTCGGCACGCAGATCAGCGAGTTCCTCTTCCTCTTCCTGTATCTTGGCAACAGGAGGGGGCGAACCGGCGGCCCGTGGCGATTCTGCCGGTGCGTCCAGTGAAGGAGCCCTCTCTTCCAAAGCAACGGAACCGTGATCCTCGGGTTCGTGGGTCGATTTGCGGGCTCGGTTCAACAGGCTGAGCAGGTCGACAGATTCCAGGGCCATATTCACAATCATCGGCGGAATCGATGGCCCGTACACTAGGCAAATTCCCCTAAGCGGAGCCTAAGGCCCCGCCCAGGGGGTAACCCACTACGCCATCGCCTCGCGCAGCGCACCCAGCAGCATATCGACGTTCGACGCCGTGGATCCTTCTCCCATCAAGCCAATACGGAACACCTGCCCGGCCAGAGGGCCGAAGCCGCCCTGAATCTCAATTCCGTGGCGTTCCATCAGTTTCTTGCGCACATCGAGATCGTTTACACCCGCTGGAACCTTCGGCGTGTGCAGCGCCCACATGCGGATGCCCGGTTGCACCAGCATCTCCATGCCCAACGACTCCAGCCCAGCCACCAGCTTCTCATGGTTTGCCTTATGCCTGGCGTAGCGCGCCTCCACACCCTCTTCCAGCACCAGCGCCAGCCCTTCGCGCAGTGCGTAGAACATGGAAATCGGCGCTGTGTGATGATAACGGTGCGCGCCCTCGTAGTATTCCGCCAGCAGTTTCAGATCCAGATACCACGAGTGGTTCACGCTCGTTCGCGCCTTCAACCGCTCCATGGCCAGCGGCGAACAGGAAATCGGCGACAGGCCGGGCGGGCAGGATAGCCCTTTCTGGGTGCAACTATAGGCCACATCAATTCCGGTGGCGTCAAGGTTGATTGGCATCGTTCCCAAGGACGTGACGCAATCGGCGATCGTCAACGCGCCGGCCGCGTGCGCCGCGGCGCAAATCGCCTCTCCGGACGTCGCGACGCCAGTGGAAGTTTCGCCGTGAACGAAAGCGACGGCCTGCGGCTGTTCTTTGCGGATAAACTCGGCAGCGGCGGCTTCGTCGAACGACTGGCCCCACGGCGCCTCGTAGCGAATGACCGTGGCTCCCTGCCGGCGGCCCATCTCGCTCATGCGGTCACAAAAAAATCCGTTCGCGAAGACCACAAACTTGGTGCCAGGTTCCACGAAATTGCTGATGGCCGCTTCCATGCCCGCGCTTCCGGTGCCGGAGATGGCCATCGTGAAGGCGTTTGCCGTGCCATAGGCGGCCTGGAGACCTGCGCGGATCTCCTCGTTGACCTGGAAGAAAAAGGGGTCGAGATGGCCGACAACCGGCTTGCCCATTGCTTCATAGACGCGGGGAGCGACTAAGGACGGGCCGGGGCCGAAAAGCAATCGCTTTGGCGGCGCTAACGGGGCGAATGAAGACGACATACGTTGTAGTTTACCTTGAAAGAGGTGATTTCCCTTCCCGTCGACGCGCTTTTGGGCAACTTGCGCGCGTCCCTGCAAAAACATACCTGCGTCGTATTAGAGGCGCCACCCGGTGCCGGGAAAACGACCCGCGTGCCGCCGGCACTGCTCGACCAAACAACCAAAGAGGTTTGGGTGCTGGAACCACGGCGTTTGGCGGCGCGTTTGGCGGCGCGCCGCGTAGCCGAGGAAATGGGCGAACGGCTCGCCGAAACCGTCGGGTTTCAGGTTCGTTTCGAAGAGGTGAGCGGGCCCAACACCCGGTTGCGCTTCCTTACCGAAGGCGTCCTCACCCGCCGAGTGCTTTCTGACCCGCGGCTCGCGGCGGCGGGCGTGGTAGTGCTGGACGAGTTCCACGAACGGCACCTGGACGGTGATCTCGCGCTCGCCCTATTACTCGAACTGCAACGAACCCGCCGGCCCGATCTGAAGCTAGTCGTGATGTCGGCAACGCTCAATGCCGCGCCCATCGCGGCTCACATGGGCAACGCGCCGATTCTTCGCAGCGAAGGCAGGCTGTTCCCCGTCACCGTCGAGTGGACGCCCGAAACCGGCGCAGCGCTGGAGGAACGAGTGGTCAACGGCGTGGAACGATTGGTGCGCCAAGGCCTTACTGGCGACGTGCTCGTCTTCCTGCCGGGCGCGTTTGAAATGCGGCGCGCCGGGCGCGCGTTGGAGCGCCTTGCCTCGGCGCAGAACCTCATTGTGACCCAACTACACGGAGATCTTTCACCGGAGGAACAGGACCGCGCACTTGCCCCGGCTACCCGTCCCAAAGTGATTCTCTCCACCAACGTCGCGGAAAGCTCCATCACGATTGAGGGGGTAACGGCGGTGGTGGATAGCGGGCTGGCACGCGTAGCGATAGACTCTCCTTGGACCGGAATTCCCGCATTGCAAGTAGCCCGCATCAGTCAGGCGTCGGCGAAACAGCGCGCCGGCCGCGCCGGCCGCACGGCGCCGGGCCGCGTAATCCGGCTCTACACCCAAGAGGAGTTTGTACGCCGCCCGGAGCAGGACCCGCCGGAAATAGAGCGCAGGGAGTTAACCCAGTTACTGCTCGACTTACACGGCTGCGGCATCACGGACGCCAATCGTCTCCCTTGGCTCACGCCTCCCCCGCCGGCGGCGAAGGACGCCGCGGAAGAGCTGTTGCATCGATTGGCGGCGGTGCGGGAAGGCGCGTTAACCCCACTAGGCAGGCGGATGACGCAGCTTCCCTTGCACCCCCGGCTGGCGCGTTTGGTACTGGAGGCGGAAGCGCACGGAGCCGCGGACGATGGTGCCCGCGCCGCCGCGGTGTTGAGTGCCGGCGAACGTCTGGAAGGCGCGCCGCGCCACCATGTCGAATCCGATTTATTCCTCCTGCTGGAGCAGCGCTGGCAACCGAATACTTCCAGAATGGTGGAGCAGATTCGCCGCGCCGGCCGGCTGAAACCGGGACGGCGCGATGCGCCGGAGACGGCTCTAATGATGGCGGTGGTCGCCGCGTTCTCAGACCGGCTCGGCCGCAAGAAACCGAACGGGGAAATCCTGTTGGCCGGCGGCGGCGCGGCCCAATTGGCCGATTCTTCCGGCGTGCGGGACGCGTCTCTATTGGTCGCCTTGGACATCGAACATCGCAAGGATAAGGGCCAGCCGCTGATCCGGCTTGCAAGCAGGGCGGACGCAAACTGGCTGCTCGATCTGTTCCCGGATCGAATGGACTCCCGCGACGGTGTGGAGTGGAATCGCGCCGCGGAACGCGTGGAAAGCGTCAGTGCCCTCACCTTCGATGGATTCGTCATCGATGAATCGCGCAGCGGCGCGGTGGACATGGAACAGGCGGCCCGGCTGCTGGCGGAAAAGGCCATGGAGGCCGGCCTCCCGCGCTTCGCCGGCGCCGGCGAATTGGAGAATTTGTTGGCCCGTTGGCGCTTCGCCGCCGCACACGGCGGCCCCACGGCGCCTGATGGGACGGCCCTCGGCCACGCACTCGCCTCGGCCTGCTATGGCTGTAAGTCATTCGCCGACTTGCGAGCCCTGCTGGGCGATGGCGGACTGCAGCGGGTGTTACTCGACGGACTGCCGCCGGGCCAGCGGGAGTTAGTCGATCGGCTGGCGCCGGCCAGAATTCAACTGCCCGCCGGACGCCACACGAAAGTGCAGTATGTGGACGGCCAGCCTCCCTCGGTTGCCTCCCGTCTCCAGGATTTTTTTGGCATGAAGGAGACGCCCCGCGTCGCTGGCGGCCGGGTAAACGTAGTGGTTCACCTGCTGGCGCCAAACCAGCGCCCTGTACAAATGACGCAGGACCTGGCCGGCTTCTGGGACCGTCTCTATCCCCAATTGCGCAAGGAACTGGGTCGCCGCTACCCGCGCCACGCCTGGCCGGAGAATCCTCTAAACCCGTAGCGAATCCGCGATCGATTCCAGCAACCCGGCCCACTCCGGAAACGCATCAGAATCAACCCACGCCTCGTGCAACTCTGACGCCTCCCCATTGATTTTGGCGAGCGCATCCGATGCTGCGGAGGCGAGCGGCTTGATCTGCGTTTCCCGCCCGCGGAGCCAATCGGCAAGTTCAGACGGAAGGAGCCTCGCCGTTCGGTCGCACGCCGTCGCCACCAGCGCCGCGGCGGCAACAATCACAGCGCCGTCGGCCGACTCCAGGTATTCGTTCGCGCGAGCGCGATCAAACGCGGCCGAAATGAACCCTGCCGGGTTGTCCGTCTCTCTCAACTCAAACGCCCACTCGGCGGCATCGTCGTTCCCGAATGCGGTTGGGTCCCATGCGCCCATGGCGCAGAGCCTATCACAAAAGGAAGCCGCCGAAACACCGGAGTAGCGCGGGGCAGCCGCGAAGTGATAGCGTTTCCCCATGACCTCGGCGCGTATAGCGGCGGCGTTGGCGGCCCTCCTCATTGTGGGGGGCGCGGCGTGGGCGTTCCAGAGCCGCCGGTCCTCGTATATGTACGAGCGGGAGATGCAGAACCCCGCAGCCGACCCCGATGACGCCGACGTGCCCGGTGAATGGGCCTTCGCCCGCCTGCGCTACCGCTCCGCCGGCGGTTGGCGCCGCGGTTCCTGGGGGACGGATTCCAACAAAGCCGAGCGCGTCTTCACGCAAGGCGTGCGGCGCCTTACACGCGTCAACGCGCGCAGTGTGGAAGAGATCATCGACGTGGACAGCGACGAAATGTACGAGTGGCCCTGGCTCTACGCCGTCGAAGTGGGACATTGGAACTTGAGTGAACCCCAGGCGAAGCGCTTGCGCGACTACCTCGACCGCGGCGGCTTTTTGATGGTGGACGATTTTCACGGCTCCCAGGAATGGGACGTTTTTATGGACGGGCTCCAGAAGATCTTTCCAGATCGCGTGGTGATCGACCTGCCGGACGGTGAGCCGATTTTTCATGTCCTCTACAACTTGGACAAGAAGTTTCAGGTGCCGGGCCAGCGATTCATCTATTCCGGCCGAACCTATGAGCGCGACGGAATTGAACCCCGCTGGCGGGCGATCCTGGACGACAAGGGCCGCGTGCAGGTGGGGATTTGCCACAACATGGACCTGGGCGATGCCTGGGAGTGGGCCGACGATCCGGAGTACCCGGAGGCCTTTGCCTCGTTGGCCTACCGGATCGGCATCAACTACGTTGTTTACTCCATGACCCATTGAAGCGGCTAAACCTGAACGCCGGCCGTGGGATGATAAACTTGCAATTGCACGGGCGCGTAGCTCAGTTGGATAGAGCATCAGCCTTCTAAGCTGAGGGTCGCAGGTTCGATCCCTGCCGCGCCTACCACTTTAGACACCTGTGTCCGGCTACTTCCCTTCCTCACCCATCCCGGCGATCCGCGTCCGCGTCGGCACAGCCAGCACGGAAGCGCGCGACTATCGCTTCACACAGACGTTTCGCATTGGCCGCGTCGCCGAATGTGAGCTGTGCATTGAGGACCCCCACGTAAGCCGCCAACATGCAACGGTGGCCTTTGCCAACGGCCAGTGGTGGGTGCAGGACATGAATAGCGCGAATGGCATCTGGGTGGACGGCCAGAAGGTACAGACGCTCGCGATTAGCCAGGCCGTCTCTTTCCGCCTGGGAGTGGAAGGCCCGTGGGTCATGATGCAGGCCGAAGTGCCGGCCGCCGCGCCGCAAGCGCCAGTGCAGGTTCCCGCGCAACCGCAGCAGCAGCCGGTCGGCGGCGAGACCCGCATGATCGCCAGTTACACCGAAAAGTACCTCACTGGAAACACCGATCAACCGGCGGGCGAGCGGACCATGATGATCCGCAAAGCGTTCACGAAGGTTCAGAAGAAGCAGAAGCGCAAATATGGCTGGGTGGTGGCCGGACTGGTGCTGCTGCTGTGCGGGGTCGGAGGGTTCGCATGGTTCCGGGATCAACAAGTGCGCAAGCAGACGGCAATGGCCCAGGAACTTTTCTATTCCATGAAGGCACTCGACGTCGACATCGCCAACGTGGAGCGGTTGGTGGCCGAATCGGGCGGGCCGCAGGGCGCCGAACAGATTCGTAAGTTCCGCGAGCGCCGCATGGCGATGGAAAATCAGTACAACAACTTCCTCTCGGGGCTCAAGATTTATGACCGCCAGCTAAGCGAAGAGGAGCGGCTTATCCTGCGAATGGCCCGCGTGTTCGGTGAGTGTGAATTGACGGCCCCGCCGGAATTTATCTCCGAGGTCCAGCGCTACATTGGCATGTGGAAATCCTCTTCCCGCTACAAAACCGCCGTCGACCGGGCCGTGGCCAACGGCTACCACGTCAAAATAGCCAAGGAATTCCTCGACCGCGGTCTCCCGCCCCAGTTCTTCTACTTGGCCATGCAGGAAAGTAACTTCGACCCGTTCATCAGCGGCCCCATGACTTACAAGGGGCACGCCAAGGGCATGTGGCAGTTCATCGCTGAAACAGGCGAACGCTACGGCCTGAAAACCGGTCCGCTGTTCGAATTTCCGCGCCCCGACCCTGGCGATGACCGGCACAACTGGGAGAAGGCCACTGTCGCCGCTTCGCGCTACATCAAGGATATTTATTCCACCGACGCCCAAGCCTCCGGCCTGCTCGTCATGGCGTCTTATAACTGGGGCGAGCACCGCATCATCAAACTGCTCCAAACCATGCCCGCCAACCCGAAGGAACGTAACTTCTGGCAGTTACAAGCCAAATATCGCGACAAATGGCCCAATGAAACCTACGATTATGTCTATTACATCTTCTCGGCGGCCGTAATCGGGGAAAACCCGCGCCTGTTCGGCTTTCCCTTCGATAATCCGCTCGCGCACCTGGAAAAGCGTTAGGCAGGCGCCCCAAATCGCCGATCACAATCCGGACTTTCGCTAAACTGAATGGATGCCCCCAACCAAGGAACTCAAGTGAGCCTCATCACCCTCACTGTCCTCGGCTCCGGCACCTCCGTCGGCGTCCCATCCATCGGTTGCGATTGCGACGTTTGCACCTCCGCCGACCCCCGCGACAACCGCCTCCGCCCTTCGGTCTGGATTCGTTATAACAACCGCGATATCGTCATCGATACTACCCCGGACTTCCGCTACCAGGCGCTCCGCGTCCGCATCCCAAAAATCGACGCCATCCTCCTAACCCACGGGCACGCCGACCACATCTTAGGGCTCGACGACGTTCGCCCCTTCAATTTCCGCCAGGCGGGTTCCATACCAGTTTACGGCTCCGGCCCCACACTCGACGTGGTGAAACGAGTCTTCCAGTACGTCTTTTCCGAAGGCGCCAATGAATCCAGCCGCCCAAAACTTACCACCCATTCCATCGACGAAACTCCCTTCGTGCTCTACGACGAACTCATCACTCCCATCCCACTTCTCCACGGTTCCATGCCCGTTTTCGGGTTCCGCATCGGCCGGTTAGCCTACCTTACCGATCATAATCGCATCCCCGAACAGTCCATGCCGCTCTTGCAGGGTCTCGATACCCTTTTTCTCGACGCGCTTCGTTACAAACCACACCCCACGCACTCCACCGTCTCCCAGTCGCTGGCCATCGTCCAGGCGCTGCAGCCCCGCATGACGTATTTCACACACATCTGCCACGACCTCGGTCACCAGCGCGCCGAAAGCATGCTCCCCGCAAACGTCCGCCTGGCCTATGACGGGCTCACCGTCACGGTGGATGCCTGACCCAGCCATGCGGATCTACCACTCCCTCGCTGACGCCCGCGGCCAATTCGGCCCGTGCGCCCTCACCATCGGCAACTTCGATGGCACGCATCTGGCACATCAGGCCTTATTCCGCGAAGTCGCTCTCCTGGCGCGATCCAGGAACTGGACCCCGGCCGCGCTTTCCTTTAACCCCCATCCGGCATACGTTGTCGCTCCGGACCGCGCACCTAAACGGATCACCACGTTCGACCAGCGTTGCCAGGTTATGGCTTCTTGCGGCATCGAAAGGGTCCTCATCCTTCCCTTCACGCCCGAACTGGCTCATGTTTCGCCTGAATCGTTCGTAAAGGATATCCTCGTGGCCACGCTCCAAACCCGGGCCATCGTTGTCGGCGACAACTTCCGCTTCGGCTACAAACACGCCGGCGACATGCATCTGCTTGCCGAACTCGGCCTGCAACTCGGCTTTTCCACACATATCGAACCCGCCATCCGGTCCCGCTATGGAGTCATATCTTCCACCCTTGTTCGCGAAGCCGTCTTTGCCGGCAGAATGGCCATGGCGCAGCGGCTTCTCGGTAGGCCATACTCCCTCGCCGGTCCCGTCGTTCCCGGCCATGGCATTGGTTCCAGGCAGACTGTGCCGACACTGAACATCGACCCGCCCACGGAGGTCCTTCCTCCCAATGGCGTCTACATCTCCCGCACCTGGGATCGCCCGGCCAATCGCTCCTGGGCCTCCATCACCAACATCGGACAACGGCCAACCTTCCACGGCGACCGTCTCACCATCGAAACCTTCGTCATCGATCCCTTCCCCGTTCCACCCCCCGCCGCCATTGAAGTCCAACTGCTCCACCGCGTCCGCGATGAGCGCAAGTTTGACTCCCCCGAAGCCCTGCGGACCCAGATATTACGCGATGTGGAGCGCGCCCGTGCCTATCATCGGCGTGCCAACCGGTGGCAAGCGGGTTTACACTAGAATCAAGGAGTTGTTTTCGTCATCATGAGTATTTCAGAAGGTAAACGTAAGCATCTTGTAGCTCTCTCCGATAGCCGTGGCGTTATCGCCGCCGCCGCAATGGACCAGCGTGGCAGTCTCCAGAAGTCCATCGCCGCCGCAAAAGGCATCGCTCCCAAGGAAGTCACACAGGAGATGATGGAGGAGTTCAAGATCGCCGTATCGAAGGTCCTCACCCCTCACGCCAGCGCCATCCTCCTCGACCCGGAATATGGCCTTCCCGCCGCCGCCGTCCGTTCCAAGAACGCCGGCCTGCTGCTCGCCTACGAAGAGACCGGCTACGACAACACCCAGCCCGGCCGCTTGCCGGATCTGTTGCCCCACCTCTCGGCAAAACGCATTAAGGACCTCGGCGGCGACGCCGTCAAGATCCTCATCTACTACACTCCGTTTGAAGATCCCTCGATCAATGACATCAAGCATGCCTTCATTGAACGCATCGGCAGCGAGTGCGAAGACAACGAGATCCCCTTCTTCCTCGAATTCGTCGGCTACGACCACAAAGGCGGCGACGAAAAAGGCCTCGAATACGCCAAATTGAAGCCGCAGGTTGTCATCGGCTCCATGACCGAGTTCACCAAGCCCCAGTACAAAGTGGACGTGCTGAAGGTGGAAGTTCCCGTCAACGCCAACTTCGTTGAAGGCAGTTCGGTCTTCAAGGGTGAGATCGCTCAGACCAAGGCCGAAGCGATGGCGCTCTACCGCCAGGCCGCCGACGTCACCAGCAAGCCGTTCATCTATTTGAGCGCCGGTGTTTCCAACGCCGAGTTCAACGAGAGCCTCGCCATGGCCGCCGAAGCCGGCACCGACTTCAGCGGCGTCCTCTGCGGCCGCGCCACCTGGAAAGAAGGCATTCCAGTGTACGGCAAGCAGGGCGTCAAAGCGCTCGAAGACTGGTTGTCCACCGAAGGCGTCAAGAACATCGAAAACGTCAACAATTCCATCAAGGCCGCAAAGTCGATCTTCAATCGTCTCGGCTAGGCAGATCCGGCATCACCAAAAGCAAAGGGCGCGCCGCCTGGCGCGCCCTTTGCTTTTGGAACCGCTCAATACTTCCGCAGCACCGCGATCAACTTACCCTGCACCTGCAGGCTGGCCGCTGGAACGAAAATCGGGTCCATCGTCGAGTTGGCCGGCTGCAAACGCACCTGCCCGTTCGGCTCCCGGTAGAAGCGCTTCAGCGTCGTTTCCATGCCGTCCACCAGTGCCACCACAATCTCGCCGTCCCGCACGGAATCGGCTTTCTGAATCAGAACGAAATCCCCGTTGCAGATATGGTCGTCGATCATTGACTCTCCGCGAACTTGAAGCGCGTACGTGCTCGAATCCCCGGCGAAGTCCTGGAATTGCAGCGTCTCCGGCGTTGCCACCGCTTCCACGGGCGCGCCCGCGGCAATCTTACCCAAAAGCGGCACCGCCAGCCCCGTTTCCACCGCCCGGCGCTTCTCCACCTCTGCCGCGTACCGCGGCGCGATTTCCAGGGATCGGCTCTGGTTAAACGCCCGCCGCAGATACCCTTTCGACTCCAGCGACGAGATATGTTTGTGGATCGTCGCCAGCGAGTTCAGTGATAACCCTTCGGCGATCTCTTCATAGGATGGCGAGTAGTGATGTTCCTGGATAAACGCGTGCAGAAACTCCAATACCTCTTTTTGCCGTCTTGTCAGAGCCATATCACAAACAGTATGGGCGAACGAATAGCGAAGGTCAAGAAAAAAAGGGAAGAAACGGCGAAATCAGTTTTTGCCGCACATCCCGGGCGTTCCGCACATTCCGCTGCCGCAGCCGCCCGCCGGCATCGGCGCGCCGCACGGCCCGGCGGCTCTTGCTCCGCCCGTTCCCATCTGCGCCGCGAACGTGGAATACTGCTGCTCCAGTTTTTCCCCGCCGCAATCCGGACAGGCCACCGCCGGCGAACTCGCCCGCACCAGCTTTTCAAACTGGTTTCCGCATCCTTCACATCGATACTCGTAAATCGGCATTCTCTTTTACTCCAGTAGCGTTCCCACCAGTTTATCAATCCCCTGCCTCGCCTCGGCGGAGGCCGTGTTGTAGTTATTCAGCAACACGGTAAACGCCATGCGCCCACGTTTCGGATGGTCCAAATAGCCGCCCAGCGCGCTGACGTGCGACAACGTCCCGGTTTTGGCTCGCACCTGCCCCTTTTCCGGCCCGGTGAACCGCCGTCCTATCGTGCCGTCCTCCCCGCCCACCGGCAGCGATGCCACCCAGGCCTCTTTCGCCGCGGATCCGGCCATGAAAACCAGCAGTTTCGTCGTCGCCTCCGGCGTCAATAGCGTCAGCCGCGACAAGCCGGAGCCGTCTTCAAAATTCACGTCTTCCTTCCGCAGTCCAACGCTCCCGGTAAGAAATTCACGCAGCGACGCCAGGCCCGCCTCCACGCTTCCGAACGCCTTCCCTTGCCGCCCCGCTTCCCGCAACAGTAACTCCGCATGTAAGTTCTGACTTACTTTGTTCACCACCTGTACTAACTCCGCCAGCGGGCGCGATTTCCGCTCAGCCAGCACTTCGGCATAGTCCGGGCCCGGGTCGGCCGCCCCAACGCGGTGCCGCGCCACGGCCGGGTCTCGTACAGCAATGCCGCGCCGGATGAGCGCCTCCCGAAACACCTGCGCCGCGTACAGCGCCGGCTCCGGAATCGCAAGCAACGCCGAATACGGCTTTGCCCCGGCGGCGATCGTCCCATACACCCGCAATTCGTTGGTATTCGCCGGTCGCTCCAGGCGGATGCGTCCGCGCTCCCCGGCCGCCACCGTCATCACCTCCGGAACCAGCACCAATTGCCCGACATCGGCGCTCAAATAAGCCTCGGCCGCCTCTCCTGCCGTCTCTCCCGGCCGAACCTCCAGCCGGATCGAATTATCCTGCAGCGTTAACGCCGACACCGGAGCGCCGTACTCATACAACGGATCGTCTATGCTCCACCCGTCCGGAAACGGCTCGTGTACATAGGCCGTGTCGTCCCCCGCCACGGCCCCCTCGATCCGGGTAACGCCCCGGCGCGCCAATTGGTCGGCAAGGTCCTCAATTCCCGGCGCTATATCGTTCCATTCTTTCTCTTTGTCGTAAGGATAGACGCGTCCGGATAGCGACGGATCTCCGCCCCCCACCAGGCGCACGTCGCCTCGTATCACGCCGCCCTCCGGCGCGGCCGCCGCGGTCACGCGCGTGGTCATCCGGTAGTCGGCGCCAAGCCGCGTCAGCGCCAGCGCCGTCGAATACAGCTTTGTGTTGGACGCAGGCACAAACCAGCTTTGGGCGTTGCGCTCAAAGTAGACTTTGCCCGACAGATCCACCACACGCACTCCCACGTGCGCCCGTTGCAGCGCCGGCGTTTCCGCTATGATGCGCTCCACGCGCTCCGCCAACGGACGCTGCTTTTTCTTCTTCGGCGCCCCGCTGGCCGGCAAAGCGCACAGGAGTGCTATGACAAGGATTCCACGCCGCATAGCCAAGTATACTGTGGCCATGCGCTTCCTCCTTCTTGCGGCGCTCGTCACACCCCTTCTGCCAGGGCAGGAGATCATGCCCGCCCGCGCCTCGGCGGCGGAATACAAAGCCCATGCGGTCATCGGCCCCAGCCTTACGCTGGCCGCCGAATTCCAGGGCCGCACCGTGCCCGCCCCAAACGCGGCTTTCGTATTAAAGCACTATGTCGTGGTCGAAGTGGCGCTTTTCACCCGCTCTCACGAATTCAATACCGGCCATTTCTCGCTGAAACTGAATGGCAAATCCCCGCTCCTGGCGCAGACGCCCGGAATGGTGGCCGCGTCTCTTAAGTATGCGAATTGGGAGAACCAGCGCCAAATCACGGCCGCCGGAAGTGCCGGCGACGCCACGGTTATTCTGGGCCGGGACTCGGGCACCGCGCGTTTCCCAGGCGACCGCCGCGTGCCCCAGCCGCCTCCGGGCACACCTGTCAAAGTGGAGACCGCTCCGGAGATGGCCGCCTGGGATTGGGTCGCCCGTTTGGCCTGGGCCGATGGTCCGGTCAACGGCCCTTCCGCGGGCCTGCTCTACTTTCCTTACCAGGGCAATCTCGCCAAGCTCAAGTCCATCGAACTGCTCTACAACGGCGCCGGCGCCATCACTGCTTTGCCTCTCCGCGCGTTAACCGTCCCTCCAGCCAAATCAGCAGCACCAGCAGGCAAACCATAACCGATCCCAGCGCCGGTATCAGCATCACCTTGCCCACGCCCCACTGCTGCGCCACGAATCCCAGCACCCCCGGCGTCAACAATCCGCCCAGCAGCCCAAGGGAAAAAATGCCTCCAAAAAATCCGGGATGGTAGTAAGGAAACCGGTGTTCGATGGACTCGACAGTAAGCGGGTAGATGGACGAAAAACTGCCCCCGATCAGGATAATGCCCGCCACCGCGCCGCCCATCTTCTCCGTCATGCTCAGCAGCACGCAACCCAGCAGCGCCGCCAGCACGCTCGCCATCAGCATCCGCGAATGTCGCACCCGGTGCAACAGCGCCTGCGCCGCAATCCGTCCGGCCAGCAGTGCTGTCCAGTACAGCGCTAGCAGCATGATTCCGCTCGTGGGGCTCATCCCCAGTTGCTGGATCAGGAACAACGGCAGCCACCCAGCAATCGCCCATTCGTTTCCAAACTGAAAGAAAAGCAGCAACGCAAAGAGAATTGCGCCCGGCGACTTGAAATCGGCCAGCGCCTTCTGGAACGAAGGGAATGCATGAGGCGTATAGGCGATCGGGCCGCCCACCGCGAACCCGATCGCGAAATAAAAGGGGATCACCGCCAACAGTATGAACATGCTGGGAACGGTGTAAAAGTCAAATGCGCCCGCCGTTAGCAGCGCGGTGGCCAAACAGCCGAGCCCAAACAGCCCGCCGGAAAGATTGATCGTCGCCGATGGGTCATGCTGATAGAGCGGCGAGATGGCGTGGAAAATTGCGGTATTCACCATCGCTGCCGCGCAGCCGACCACAAACAAGGCGAACATACGCGGCGAGGGCGGCTGCGGTGCGGTGGACAGATAGGCCAGCGTCAACAACCCCGCCGACGCGACGCCGCTTGCCACCGCAAGCAACGCACGTAATCCGGTCCGAGCCACAAGCCAGTGACAGGCCTGCGCGCCAACATAAATCCCAAACGTCAGAAAAAGAAAGTACAGCCCGACTGTGGCGTGGTCCGAATGAAGATGGTATCCCCATGCCGGGAGTACCGCGCCCAGAAACGAGAACAGAACACCGGAGAGAAAGAATCCTCCCAGTGCCCTTCTTCCGGCGGCTGCTTGCAACGTGGGTCGCCGCCCGCTGGCGGAAACCGGTAGTCCCTGCGCTATTACCGGCATTCCTAGATTATCGCGCGGTTCCTCCGCCGAGATCCACCCCGTTTCCCGCATCGGCACTTCCATACAACCCCCGATTGTCGAAACCCGGCAGCAAAATCTAACGGATTCCCCCCTTCACCCAACTACATGTGGGGGGTGCGTAGAAAAACTATTGACAAGAAATCCACTCCGCCCTAGTATGGCCTTATCACTGAGGAAGGAGGTGGTCCAGTCATATGGAAATAGGAAGTTTATCTGGGCGCAGGGAGGTTGCCGACAGTTGAGTCGGACCTCTTAATCGTTCAGGCTTCGATCAGTGGCGAGGCCGCCGTTCCCGTGGACCGGTGCCTCCCTGCGCTCGAAACAAAGCCTTGTTGACGGCATTCGCCCGCCGCAGGTTGGTCCCTGCGGCGGGCGTGCTGTTTCTGTGCTACTCTGGAATCTGGAAAGTCATGAAAGCCGGAATTCACCCCGCATACAATCCCGTTAAGGTCATTTGCGCCTGCGGAAGCCAGTTTGAAACCCGTTCCTCACACAAAGGGGACATCCGCCTGGAAATCTGCTCCGCCTGCCATCCGTTTTTCACCGGCAAGCAGAAGCTGATCGACACCGAAGGCCGCGTCGACCGGTTCCAAAAGAAGCTTCAGAAATCGGCCGCCATCAAGGCCGCCCGCGAAACGGCCACCTCCAACTAGTTTCGTCTTTCCGAATCCCCATCAAAAAAGCCCCGCCTTCCAGCGGGGCTTTTTTACGTTTTCGCTCGGCGCACAACAAACGGCCCTACATGCCGCCTTTGAATCCTTGCTTGCGCTTCTGTTCGCGCTCCGCTCGCATCTTGTCGTATTCACGCATCTGCTGCTCGCTCAAAATGCCGCGAATGCTCGTCGTCTGGTCCGTCTGAATCTTTTCCATCTCCGGCTTGGTACGTTCGCGGAACTCGCGGTAACGGTCACGCGTGGCGTCCAGCACCTTTTCCACGTCCACCGCCTGCGCGTCGCTCAGGCTCAGCCGCTGCTTCATTTCCGCCATGTAGTCGCGCCGGTACTCGTCTGGCGTCTTTCGGTTCGATGTCGCGCTCACCGCCTTCACCGTATACAAACGGTGACCGAATGCGCCGACGGCCGCGCCCCCGGCAAACACAAACAACAGGTAAAGCGCGATCGTGAAATTGCTGCGCTTCATTTAGGAGCTCCGCCGGTTTCCATGGATACTGGATGCATCGCCGCCAAGTCCTCGGGGACCTCGTTATCGTCTAGCGCTTCGATATATGTGGATTGATAGAACTGCGAAGACGAAAGCGCCGTACCCATCACGAATCCGAGCACAAGGCACAGGGCCAACGCCCCAACCAACGCCCGGCGGCTCAGCGTTACCCATTGGAGCACCGGACTTCGCCGGGCTTCAATGCGCTGCCACATAGTCGGCATGAAGTTGGCACCGGCTTCCGGATCCGGGCACGCGGCACGGTAGTCGGAAAACAACTGATCCAGACGCTGCTCATGATTTTTTCCAACTGACATACGGTCTCCCACGATTCTACTCGTTTTTTGAAGGCCTAGAGGCTGCATCCGCCTTATCGGCAGATTCCTCGCTCTTCGCAAATGCTTTCAACACGCGCTGGCGCGCTCGAAACAGCCGCACTTTCAGCGCATTCTCGTTCACTTTGTACACCGTTTCCAACTGCTTCAACGACAATCCTTCCACTTCCTTCAACGTCAGCAACACGCGGTCTTCCTCGCTAACAGCGCCCAGCAGCGAATTCACAAAATCGCGGACTTTGCCCTGGCGCACCTGTTCCCGTTCAGCGATTGTTCCCGCGTCGGCATCGGCCATCATAACCTGCTGCTCGCTTAGGTCGCTCATGCGCGCTTCCGGTCGCCGCCGCTGCCGCCGCAAATAGTCGTATGCCGCGTTCACCGTCAATCGGTACAGCCACGGCTCGAAAACGTCCGGTTCCCGTAGTTGGTCCAACGAATAATAGAGGCGGACAAACACTTCCTGGCCTACGTCCTCCACGTCTTCAGGCCGTCCAATAAGACGTGAGATCGTACCCAGAATTCTTCGCCGGTACGCCTGTACAATCTGGTTGAATGCCTGATCATCGCCCTGTTTGGCCCTCAGGATAAGCTCAAAGTCAACCAGCATCTTGGCACGCCACCTAATCCGCGTGGCTCTGCCAGGCAGTTCCTGGCTGGCCTTGAAGCTGCATCCCGCAGACCGTACAAAACAATAGGCGCTTTACCACTCTCTCCAGGTTACAGCAGATTTGCTGGAGGGCCAAGAATGACTATTCCTTCATTTATCACGCCGCCTCAATCGATTGGCGGGCCCCGCGCTCCTCGCGTTGGGGCCCTTCACGTGTCTCCGAATACGCTTCTAATGATTTAAGCAATCGCTCTATCGTTCGTCGCCGTTGGAGCAAATAGGACAACTGCTCCTCCACCGGTGCCGATCGTAGCGCCGGAGGCAACAATTTTTGGGGGATCATACGATACTCCTAGAACTAGCAGTACCTTTTTCGTATTGCAATAAGAAGATCGTACTGGAACTTTGGGATGCCATCCCCCCATCTTCCGCTTTCCTTCCCCCTACGCGAACTGGGCCCGTGCCGCGCTCCAGGATCGCCGCATCCAACTCACCCGCTCCGCTTTTTCGCGAATCTCCTCCAGCCGAATGCCCAAAAGTTCCGTCTCAAAATTCACGCCCATGTACTTACGCGGCGCGGCCATCGGCCGGAATCCATACAAGCGCTGGTAAATCTCGGAATGTTCCACCCGCGGGCACGCCGTCAGCCACTCCACGCCGTAGTGCTCCCCAAGTGCCGCCATATTTCCCAGTAGTCCGTAAAAGGCGTCTCGCCGCGCTGTCTGCGCGAAACAGAGCCGGCTTGCCTCAACAAAGGTGCTTCGCGCCATCGACTGGAACGCCGGGTGATCGCCGAAAACTTTTTCGGCAGGGGAAATGGTCCAGCCCAGGTCCGGTCGAACCACCGAGATTCGCACCGTGGCCAGCGGCTCGGCCTCCGTATCCCTCACCAGAAAACTGAACTGATTCGGAGCGTCGTCCAGCGCGTCGCGGAAGCGGCTGTCCGTGCGAGCTTCAATCGCGCCTCGCCGGTGATAGCAAAGGTATCGAAGCCGGAAAACCGCTTCCAAATCCGCGCTGGTTCGGGCAATCGAGCACTGCAAGGGGAGAGGAGCTACGTCTGTGATGATCATGGCCCCCTCTCAGCGCGCAATCGCCGCCAATGGGGCCATGGCGGCGCGACTTTCCCCCACACCGCTAATTAGCGGCGCCGCAGCCGGTAAATAACGGCAAGCCCGGCGGCGAACAGCGCGTAGGTTGCCGGTTCAGGCACACCGGTGGGCGCCGCCGAATAGGACGCATTCAAACGATTGGAAAACGTCCCGATGCTGGCGTTGCCAGCATTGCCGCTAATGGACACGATGTTGCCGAGACCCGGGAGACTGGTGGTAACTCCGGCCGGCAGATTGCAGGAGTCCGCCGTGGACGTGGAAAACGCTAGACAGACGGGCGCGCCGGGAATCACAAACTGCACGGCCGCGTTCCCATTTCCGGAAAAACTGCTTGTATTCAGCATTACTTCTGCGGGATCGATGAACTGCACACTACCGGGCGTCAACGGCGCGATGGCGACGTTGTAAGTGAAGCTGAAACTGTTCGTGTTCCCTGCATTCGCCAGAAAGACCACGTTGGGATTGGCGGCCGTAGCGATCTTGGTCATACTGAGAACGGCGCCAAGCCCTGGGCCTGCAGTCAGATTCAACGCAATATCGGCGCCCGTCACCAGTTGTGTCCCGGTCGCCGAGTTGGCGGCAAGGGCGAAATTGGAAAACGTGTACTGAACCTGGCCGCCGGCGTTGAGCACGCAAGCGCCCGGCGAGGCGACAGTACCGCAAGAAAGAGCCGAAGCGCCCATGGCGCCGGCGACGAAAAGCATGGGCAGAAGGAGTTGAGGTTTCATGGTTTACCTACGGACAGCATGAAACCAGGCAGCAAAAGACTTCTCAGCAAAAGGTAAGCGTTTTGTAAAGTCTCACACCCGCCAGGTAAGCGGGTAGGATTTCGGCATGTGGCCATCGTATTCGATGCCAGCCGCCGCCTCCAGCCCGGGCATCAACAGGATCTGCCGCACAATCTCCGGAATCATCACCATGCCCACATACTTGCCAAGGCACTCATGGGCGCCATAGCCAAACGTGAAGTAGTGATACCAGTTTCTATTCGGCCGGAAGGCCTCGGGGTTCTCGAACGCCTTCGGGTCAAACATCGCCGATTGGGTTAGCGCCAGTACGTTGGTCCCTCCAGGAATGTGCGTTTCGTGAGGTGTCCCCTTGGCCAACGTATAGCCGCAGGCAGTCTGCCGGAACATATATGGCGAAATGGGAACAAACCGGAGCGCTTCCCAGACGATCGAATCGAACTGCGAGGGGTCGTCCTCCCGTGCCGTATTACGAGCCTGGTCGAACAGGTCGGCGTGCTGAAGCAAATACTGAATGGTTTGCACACTCGCCTGGGCGGTGGTTTCGATGGTGCCGATCAGTAACCCTCCAGCGTTCACGCCCGCCCGTTTAATGTCAAAATCCACTTCGGCCGGAAACTTGGTTCGCAGCATCCGGGAGACGATATCATCCCGTAGCGGCCGTTTCCCTTTGCGAAACATCGCGGCAAGCCGTTGCAACGGCGCCCAGAGCCGCTCAAACTTCAGTGCGATGGAACGTGTCAGAACAAGCGCCGCGATGTACTTCCCGAGCTTTTCCCCGGAGGCGTCGTGGCTCGCCTGAATCCGCTCCCGTTCTTCGGCGGTGGCGATGTCGAACGGCTGGTTGTAGAACGTATCCACCTGGGCCCAATAGGACCATTCCATCAGGTCCTTGCGATGCATCCCAATCAGGCCGAAATAGTCGCGGACAATGGTCGCCGGAACCAGGCGGCAGTAACCGGAAACGGCGTCAATGCCGCCGCCCGCGCCCTCCAGCAGGTCCCGGCTGATGTCCCGCACCATGCGGCGCACTTCCGGCAGATCGTCGCGATTCAACAAGCCCTGCATGATCGACTTCTCCCTGTAGTGCAGCGCATCATCATCGTGCATCATCAGGTAGCCGTTCGCCATCTTCGCCTCGTACAGCTTTACCGTGAAGATCTTCGGCATGTTGAGCATTTCGATCACATCGTCGTAGAGCGAAACGAGAGTGCATTCCGGCAGAACCAGTATCGGCCGTTCCGCCCGCAGCTCTTTAAAAAAGCCGAGCGGATCAGTCTCCATCAGTCGCCGGACGAGTGCCAATTTCGATTCGGCGGGTTCACGGTCTATTCGTGGCAGATAGGCGGCCGGTGCGGGACCCATGGCGGTTTCCTTGTCTCAGAGTGTTTTCAGGTATTCGACGAGGTCCCAACGGTCCGCTTCCGACATCTCCGCCGCGCCGTATTCGTGGCCGGCGTTGCTATTGCTGGGCTTCGCGGTGTCAAACAGGAACCCGTCGTACTCTCTTTCGCCGTGTTTGAAGCCCACCTTCTTCGCGTCCAGTTCGCGAGAACCCACCATGAATACCTCGGGCCGCTCTGCCGCCGGAAGCAGCAGGTCGTAAAGTGTCGGCACCGAACCGTTATGCAAATAAGGCGCGGTGGCCCAGATGCCGTTTAGCGAACGTCCCTTGTAGGCGCGCAGCGATTCATAGGGTGCAGCCGTCGAATCCGGCGTGTACTTGCCGGATTTTACCGACGGCTTGATCTTGTTCTGCGTGTACTCATCGTAGAGGTCGATAAACCAATCGGCCGCGCGCGTGAAAAACCACTTGTCCGGGTCTGGCGTTGCCACCACATTTTGCGTCGCGTTCGTCAATATCGCCGCCACCGGTGCTTTGGTATTCAGCAGAATCGCGCCAACGCTGTTCTTGGAATACATGTTGCGGAAGATGCCCGAATAGCCCGTGTAGTCAACGGAGTTATCCGCCATCTTGGGGTCCGTCTTTACCTCCGCCACTTTGTCCATATGCGCCACAACACGGCGATCATCGCTCGCCCGGTCTATTTCCGCATGGCATTCGGCGCAATACTTGGCGAACAGCCGTTCCCCGCGTCCGGCGCGCGATTTATCAATCGCGGGAAGCCCGGCTTTAGCAACGGCGTCGTCCCACGCCGGCGATTGCAGCGACCAGAGACGGTCCTCCAGCTTACGCAGATTATGAACGTCAACCGAGGACTGGAAGCTCACGTGGGTGTCGCCAAATCCCTGGCCGCCAATCACTGAGGAAATCGTCCATCCCTTCTTCTGCGCCCAATCCAGCGTGCCAAAAACCCCAATCACCTCACCCGCGTTCCGGCCAATGGGGCCCACTCCCGCATTGGCGCCAATGCCGTTCCACTGCACGTAATCATGGCGGGGAATATCCCACAGAAATGGGTAGCTCACCGGCGCATCGGGGGAGTTGAACACCTTGTCACGCAGTACGCGCCGTTGCGGAACGTCGAGTTGCGCCACCAGCCGCTCCATCAAATGGTCGCGATTCTCTGAGGTGAGTACCGGCGCCAGTTTCGCCAATAGCGCCGTTGTCTCCGCCGGCGGCAGTGCGTCCACCAGAACTTCGCGGAGCGCTTCCGGGCTCAGGACATGCTCTAGAACGCGATTGTAGATACGGCCAAACGCGTCAAGGCGGGCGTAGCCGTATGGCGACTTACTGTCATTGAAAAAGTTGTAAGCTTCCATCCGCAATGCGTATATCTGTAGATCGTCCGCAATTGCCTTATCGTTCGAATAAGCGCCCCCCTTGCGCACGGCGGCAAAGAATCTCTCGCGCTTCGCGGGTTCGTCCCGCGTTGCTGCCAGGGCCGCCGCCAGGTCATTCATGAACGCGTCCATATCGGCCGCTCCGGGTCCGCCGTCAATCCGCACCGCCGTGCCGTTATAGTTGATCTGCGACGTGTGGCAGGCGGCACAGGTGAATCCCATGTACTTCTTGCCCTGGTATTCGTCGGCCACCATACCCACCGGCAGCGCGTCGGGATTATCGCTGGTGGCGGTCTGTGGCAGGTAGCGGTACCGGTTCATGTTCTCAGCCGAGCGGAACAGCCCCGCCGATTTAGGCTGTTCCAGATGCAGAAAGAAATCGTAGGGAAGCAGGTCAGAGCCCTGCGTAGTGTTATAGAACCAGAGACTATCGGCGGCCGTCCAGTTCTGGTTCAGGTACTTCACCTGCGTGAACCTATCACCGAAGATGTCCGCGGTGACAATGGCGGCGCCACGGTCTTCCGGCGTGGCGGATATCTTGTAGTAGGCGCGGTCCATCAGCGTGGAGGAGCGCAACAGCAGAAACGCTATGCCAAGCGCCGCTAACAGCAGCAGCCGAAAGCGAAAATTCGAACCTGCTTTGTATAGGAAGTAGATGATTGCCTTCTGCATAAGGCTCCTAGCGCGGCTTGCTGGCCGCGTCTAACTGGTAAATGGCCCCGGAGTATCTCCGAAGCGAAATAAGAATAAAGTGCCCCCCGATTAGAACACAAGGGGTACTACGTGTCAATGGATTTTCGCGCGCGTTCGCTACTTCCCGTGCAGTTCGGGAAGAAAGTAAAAGACCACGCCGAGGATCGCGTAAACGGCAAGCATTTGAACGCCCTCCATCCAGTTGGATTCCCCGTCGTTGGCCACCTGGGCGCAAATCAGCACACTCAGCGTGACGGCGATCACTTCAGCAGGCGTAAAGACCAGGTTCATCGGAGCAGGCGCAATGAAGTAGCTCAGCAGCACCAGTACCGGCGCCACGAATAAGGCAATCTGTATGCTGGAACCCACCGCGATTCCCAGCGCCAGATCCATGCGGTTCTTCCGGGCGACAAGAATTGCTGTCGAATGCTCCGCCGCGTTGCCGATGATCGCCACCACAATCACACCCACGAAGATGCTGGTCATCCCAAAACTGTGCGCTGCGTGTTCCACACTGCCCACCAGAATTTCGCTAACCCAGGCGATCAGCGCCGTAGATCCGGCCAGCACCGTCACCGACTTTCCGACGCTCCACGGCTGCGCTTCGCCGCCGTGCGCCTCTCCCCCTTCTCCTCCAAAAAGCTGTTTGTGGGTCACCAGCGTAAAGACAAGGCTAAGGACATAAACAACGAGCAGGATAATGGAAATCTCCATGCTCAGGTCGCCTTCCCGCGCCGCGCCGGCCGGCCCTGCCAGGTAGTGGAACGCCGCCGGCAGAATCAGCGACACAGCGGCCAGCAGCAGCATCGTCGCCTGGTTCTGCGCCGCCATCCGGTTAAAGGTCTGCGTCTTGTATTTGAACCCGCCTAGCAGCATCGACAGCCCGGCCACTAGCAGCACATTGCCAATAATGGATCCGGTGAGCGACGCCTTCACTACATCGTAAAGTCCATTGCGCATCGCCGCGATGGCGATGATCAACTCGGCGGCGTTGCCGAACGTAGCGTTCAGTAACCCGCCAACGGCCTCCCCCGTATGATGGGCAAGGTTCTCGGTGCCCTTCCCTAGCCAGCCGGCCAGAGGCAGTATCGCCAGACAGGCGCAGAGAAACGTCTGCGTGTGGGAATCCGGCACGGCATAGTGCAGCCATGCCGATATGGGAACGAAAATCAGGAGCCAGTTGATTGAGGGCTTAAGCATTAGGTTTTCTTACGTCGAACGGGAGTTTTTCGCAATTTTCCAGGAACAATGGGCGTAGACTTTGCGCCCCACCGGCCCAGCCGGAACGTCCGCGTATAAGCCGCGTCCAGATTGGCGATTGTAACCTGAAGTTCGCCCCCGGTCCCGCAACGGTAGGACTCTCCAATCCGTTGCGGCTGCGAAACGTGGTGGACAGGAATCGATTCAATATCAGCATCGCCGGCAAGCGTTGCGTCGAACGGAAAACAGATCTCGTCCCAGACCGTAATATCGCCCGCCGGTTGGCCGTCCTCGGAAAGACGGCTGCATTCCAAATAGCGAAAGTGGCCGATGTTGTGTACGGCCAGATATTCGCGTTCCTGCAACAGCGGCGGCTCCCCTTCGCCCGGTAGCGCCGCGCCTTTGGCGAACAGCGGATCGAATCGGATCCGCGCCCCGCCGTCGGCCTCTCGCCACACCCCGAAATACCGCGTGAAGTGGTCGCGAAGCACGTAGTCGGCGCTTTTATCGGCACAGATGGCTAGACCGATCGCGGTCGCCGCCCGCGTGTAAGGAGACCGCCTCACTTTAGACTTGTATCGTTCGCGAAGCAACCGGGTTACCAGCGGGAGTTCACTGCCGCCTCCGGTAACGTAGATGGCCTCCAGACTTTGCGTGCGGGCGCATAAGTCATCCACCGCGTGGAGCGTCTCGGCAATCAACGGCTCCGCGCGTCTGTAAAACTCGGCGACAGAAACCTGAACCGGCGTAAACGCCGGGTTCAGAAGTTCGAGCTCAATGGTCAGGCGGCGCGAGTTCGGGTGCAACGATTCTTTCTTCCGTCGCGCCTCATCCACCAGCCGGAACCACTGGGATTGCGAAAGGCCCCCAGCGTCGAGCGACGACGCCTCCAGCGCCATCTCAGCCAGAATCTGATCAAAATCGTCCCCGCCAAGCGTGCCGATCCCTTCGCTCGCCAGCACCGCGTGGGAGCGTTGATCGAGTTCCACCAGCGAAGCGTCAAAGGTGCCTCCGCCCAGGTCGTAAACGAGGATCGTGTCCTTCTGGGTCGCCTTCTCCCGGTGAGAATGGCCATATTCAAGCGAGGCCGCCGACGGCTCGTTTAACAGGCCAATCACGTCGAAACCGGCGCTCCGGAACGCCTCCACAGTGAGAAACCGCTGATTGGAGTTGGCGCTCGCCGGTACCCCTAACATCACTTCCAGCTTTTCTCCGGCGAGAATTGTCAGATTCGAACGCTCGCGCAGCGCAACGAGAAGGGCTGCCGCCAACTCACCAAGAATTTGCGCCAACGGCGCCGTCTCCCCCGCGATGTCAACCGGCGTTTGCGGCCCGGACCCGGAAAGGAACCGTTTCAGGCTCCGGACCACCGTCGAATCGGAACCCGATTGGGCCGCCCACGCCTCCCAGCCATAGATGCGCCGGCCGGCCGCCACCCCAGACAATGGAGGATACCAGTCATGGACCTCCCCCTCCGGGGCTTCAAAGGAAACGATTGGATAATTCCCGCGGTCCGAAGCGGCCACCACTATGCGGGTTGTGCCGAAATCGATACCCAGCCTCATTTCGTTAGGATAACTGGATTGCCCTATCGGCGGAAACGGTGACTGGCGGCTGCCCGTTAGGTTACAATTCGAGTTGATTCTCCTTTCGGCTCTTATTCGCCATGGATTTGGACCAACTCCACACGTTCCTGGAAATCGTCCGTCTGAAAAGTTTTTCCAAGGCGGCGCAAACCTGTTTCCGGACTCAGCCCGCCATTTCCGCCCAGGTGCGGCAATTGGAACAGGAGTTGAACACTACACTTTTTGAACGGTTGGGCACGCGGATCTCGCTCACCATGGCCGGCAAGATCTTCGCAGAATACGCCGAACAGATCCTGAATCTGCGCCGCCAGGCGCAGGACACGATCAATGAACTGGAAAAGGTCCCACGTGGCGAACTGGTCATCGCCGCAAACGAAGCAACCTGTATTTACGTATTGCCGGAGGTGTTCTCTCGCTACAAAGAGATGTTTCCCAACGTCCAGTTGCAGGTGGACCGGTCATTCGGCGCCCGCGTAGTGGAAGCCGTTATCGACAATTTAGCGGATTTCGGAATCTGCCAGTTGCCCATCCAGGAAAAGAAGCTCCAGGTAGTCTTGATCCATAGCGATGAGATCCGGTGCATTATGCCGCCGAATCATCCGCTGGCCGGTGCCCGCTCCATTGCCTGTGAGGATATCGTCTCCCATCCGCTGCTTCTGCCCAGAGCCGGCACCACACGAGCCCGCCTCAATGCATGGATGGAGCCGAGCGAGGACAACCTGAACATTTCCATGGAGTTGGATTCCACCGAAATGATGAAGCGCTTCGTGATGGCGGGATTGGGAATCGCATTCGTGGCCGTCTCCAACTGTGCCGATGAGATCAGGGAAGGCCGTCTGCGCTCGGTGCCGTTGGCGCCAGAGCCGCTGGATCGGCGGCTGGGGTTAATTTACAGGAAAGATAAGGCGTTATCGAAGGCGGCCCTCGGCTTCATTCAGGTTATTCTGGAGCAGGCGGGCGTCCGGTCTCCGGAGCGCGGCCCTGTAGCCCCGGCAACAGTGAATACGTAGCAGGTGCGGCTTGGAAATTCAGACTTTTCGGACATCCACGATTCTCATAGCGACCGACGGCACGACGCGTGTTTACAAGTCCCGCGCCGAAATGTCTCCCGATCTTCGGCGCGACATGCAGCGAACTTTGAACTCCTCCATGGCCGCCACCATCCTCATCGCGGATCAGAAGGGCCGCGATGAGATATTGAAACTGCTTCGCGGCGAGCCATCGGCGCTGCGTGGCGCCCAGGGATCGGTGCGGCGCCAGTTGCGAACCCGGCCCGCTCCCGTGGTCCGTGCGTTATTGCCGGCCTGGCTAGCAAACCGCTGGGCCAGGGCGCTGGTGGCGTTTTTGATCCCTGCCATCGCCGGCGCCGGCCTGTACGCTCTGTTAACCACGGCAAAGTAGGTTTCACTCAGATTCCGCCCTCTCCCTCCGATATGGAAGGGGTGGAGAGCAGATGTTTCTATCGTTAAAACGGCACATGGACGGGTCGTCAACGGAGTTGACGGACGCTCTGGTCAACCTTTCCCAATTGCTATTGCGGTCCATGCGGCTCCACGTCGTTCGCAGCGACGCTTCGGCCGTACAGCGCTACCAGGGCGCGGTACTGACTTTGGAAAAGCGGTTAACGGAACCGATTACGCCGGCCGACGTTGCTGAGATTTCCGGCGAGGCGGCTCTCGTTTTTGAAGACTACTGCGCACATACGAACCGCTTTCTGGACGTTCAAAGTGGGGAGTTGGCCAAAATGCTTTCCATGCTCACCTCAACGGTCAGCAGCATTTCGGCGGGAAGCCTGTCCGCGGTCGCCAACCTCGGGAAGGTGGAGAAGCGAATCGAAACTCTCTCGTATGCGTCCGATCTTCCGAAGCTGAAGATGGAACTGGCCGATTGTCTCGCCATGGTCAGGGAGGAGTCTTTTCGCCAGCGGGAGCGGAATGCTGAAACCATTCACTCCCTGCAGCGCGGCATGAGCGACACACGGCGGAGAATCGCGGAGGCGTCCGAAGAGGAAGCCGCCGCGGCCAAAGAGCCACTAATGCCGGACGCGCTCACCAGCCTCCCGGGCCGGGCCGACGCCGAAGACGCGCTGGTACAGTCGCGCGCAAAAAAGAACTTCTACGCTGCCGTATTGCCAGTCGATCGCCTCGGCCTCGTCAACAGCCGCTTCGGGACGAAGTCCACCGACATGGTCGTCACTTTCTTCGCCGACCATCTGAAACGGCATCTCCACGCAAAGGACCAACTCTTCCGGTGGAGCGCCAACTCCTTCCTGGCGCTGGTGGAACGTACGCAAACGCAGGATTCTGTGCGGGCGGATCTGTCGCGTTTCGCGTCGGCAAAGTTGGAATTGACGCTGGAACACCACGGCCGGGAGATCCGTGTGCCGGTGAGTTCAACATGGGTCTTGTTCTCCGCCGCTGAGGGCCGAACCCATGAAGCCCTCGTGGCCAAAATCGATGGATTCCTAAAGAGCGACATGCACCTCAAAGATTCCTTCTAACAACCGATGAGCAGGATGAGGCAGCAAGAATCGTGCAAAACATCGAAAAGCGAACAACTCCACGAACAGCGCTGAAGGCGGACGCATTGGTGCAGCGGCTCGGCGTTTCCCCCAGCGGCAACGGTGTCGCCTTTCCCGTACAGGTAATCGATGCCGGTCAGCGCGGTATGCGCCTCTGCTCGCAGGAGGCCATGGACGCCGGGCAGGCCGTCAAGGTGGAGATGGGCGACGCCATGTTCCTGGGTGAAATCTGTTACTGTGCCCCCGCTCCAGCCGGCGAAGGTTATCATTTGGGCGTTGTTACCAAAGAATGCCTCAGCGGATTGAGCAGTTTGCAACATTTGATTCAGGCTCTGGCCCCGCAACCGGCGCCGGAATTCGAGCGCTCGCGATAGGCATGTTATTCTTCGACTGAATGCTGAAAAATGTTGTCGTGTTCGGTGCGGCTGGGCAGCTTGGCGTTGAACTCGTGCGCGTGCTCGAAAATCGCGGCTACCGGGTACACCCCTTCAATCGTGCATCAGTCGACATTACGAACCTCCCCCTTTTGGAACAAACACTCGGCCCGCTGGATCCTTCGGCCGTTGTAAACGCTGCCGCGTATAACCAGGTAGATGTCGCCGAGCAGGAACCGCAAGCCGCTTACGCCGCCAATGCCCTCGGCGTCCGCAACCTCGCTCTGGCGTGCAGACAGTTGGACACGCTCTTAGTCCACTTCTCCACTGACTATGTTTTCGATGGCAAGTTAGGCCGTCCGTATGTCGAAACGGATGTGCCACGCCCGCTCGGAGCCTACGCGGTATCCAAACTGGCCGGCGAGTTATACGCGCAAGCCTATCTGGAAAACCCACTGATTATTAGAACCTCCGGCGTCTTCGGCCCAGGAGGATTGAAAACCGCGCGAGGGAACTTCGTCGAGCTCATGTTGCGCTTGGCCAAAGCCGGCAAGCCGATTCGCGTCGTGGAGGATCACGTGGCCTCGCCTACCTACGCCCCCGCGCTGGCCTCCCGCACGGTGGACCTCATCGAGACGCCCCATCGCGGTGTTTTCCACATTGGCGGTGGCGAGGCCATTAGCTGGTTCGCGTACGCACGAAAGATCTTTGAAGTCGCTGGCCTTCAGCCGGAACTGCATCCCACCAATGAACGCGAGTATCGAACCGCCGCCCGCCGCCCTAAATATTCTGCCCTCGCCAACACTCGCCTGGCAGAGACGGGCGTCTCACCCATGCCTCCGCTGGCCGATGCCCTGGCTACCTACCTCAACGAGCGCTCAGCCTACTTGCCGGCGTAGTAGCCTTTGCGCGCTTGCACTTTCAGTGTCTTGTCGTTCGGGCGGATTTCCAGCTTCCGGAATCCGCCATCCCGGTTAGCGTTCGTCGGCGAATATGCCAGCGCGTACTGGCTCCGCATCTCTTCTTGAATCTGGCGGAAGATCTCTTCCAGCGAGTTGCTCCGGCCCACGTGGAATAGCCGCCCGCCCGTCTCTTCCGACATTTTTTTCAAATCGCCATCGCTCGCCCCGCCAAAGCCCCGGCCATAATACGCGCGCGGATCCACATAGTAAATGCTGTAGATCATCGTGTCGGCCTTGTGGGCCATTTCAATGGCATCCCGCAGCTTGTAGCTCGATCCGTAGTCCATCCCGTCGGTAATCAGCACGATCGCCTTACGCCCAACCTCGTTCTTCAACTTCTCGTTCGCCGCCAGGTACACCGCGTCGTAGAGAATCGTCCCCTTCGGCTTCGATGCCGTGGGCACCGGCCCCGGATGCAACCCGCCCACACCGGCCGAAAGCCGCAGCCCTTCCAATCCGCGCTTCAATAGCCGCGTCGAACTGGTCGAATCCTGCAGCAGCTCCGCGTCCGCTCCAAAGCTGATTAGGAACGCCATATCCTTGGCCTTCAGCACCTGATCGAAGAACTGGCCCGCCGCGTGCTTTTCCTGCGGAATCAGCGTCTCCTGGCTTCCGCTCACATCCACCAGCAGCCCCAGCGTCAACGGCAGATTCGTCTCGCGCGTAAAATATTTCGTCGCTTGCGCCTTTCCGTCTTCATACACCGTTATGTCATCCTTGGTCAGCGTCGGCACCAGCGCGTTGTTCCGGTTGCGTACGGAGAACATGACATTCACCAGGTCCACATCCACTTTGATCGTCGGAATGTCGTCTTGCGGATCGGGCGCCGCCTTGGGCTTCTGCGCGTACGCCGCCAGCGCGCCCCCGCAAAGCGTCGAAAATACGTTTCTGCGATTCACTATCCTCATAGATGGCCCTTTCCACATTCACGTTCCATGAGAAAAGCGATTTCCCATTTGAAAAACGCCGACCCGGTGATGGCGCGCATCATCCACTCCGTCGGCCCTTACAAGATCGTATACCGGGAGCCGGACTTTACAACGCTCGCTCGCTCCATTGTCTACCAACAGGTGAGCGGCGCCGCCGCGGCCACAATGCTCGCGCGCCTCACCGCCGCCGCCGGCCGCGGCGGCCGGCTTATTCCCAACCGCATTCTGGAACTCGGCGAAGAGGGCCTGCGCCCGTGCGGCATTTCCCGGCAGAAGGCCGGCTACCTGATGAATCTCAGTGAGAAAACCCGCTCCCGCGCCATTCACTTTGCCCGCCTCCCCGGTTTGACCGACACCGAAATCATCGCCGAACTAACCCAGGTAAAAGGCATCGGCGTGTGGACCGCGCAAATGTTTCTCATGTTTGCCCTCCGGCGGCACGACATACTGCCCACCGGCGACCTCGGCGTCCGCAACGCCATGTGGAAGGCCTACGAACTCCCCGCCCCGCCAACGCCCGCCCAAATGGAACGCATCGCCGAACCGTGGCGACCCTATGCCTCGGTGGCAAGCTGGTATCTGTGGCGCAGCCTCGATGGCATGGCGGAAATCTAACGCGTCAGCAACGCTGCCGCCATCGCACCGCGCATCGCCCGCAGCGCCGCCGTCATGCCATTCTCCCCTTCTATCTTGTGCTCCGGATTGGCAACGTAGGACCCCGCCACAATGCCGCCGTCGCGAACCAGAAACCAGCCCAGTACGTCTTCCTCCGGAACCGGCGCCGTCCCTTCCGGCAGCCGGTCGTCGATATAGACAATCCGCCCATTCCCTTGCTCCGCCGCCGCCGTCCGCATCGCCGGGTCCAACGGCGCCGCCCGCCCAATCGTCTCGTGCAAAAACTCCCGAAAAGTCGCGTTAATCCGCAGCGAACCGTCCTCTGCAAACGCTCCGATAATCGCCTCCCCCGGCAGCCCCTCCAGCTGCCTCATCTCGTCGTCGGAAAGGAACGTGGCCACGCGCTGACGCCCTCCCCCTGCCTCGATTTCGATGATCCTCACTTCGCCATCGTATCCTGATATGCTTTCCATTAAAATGCGTTTTTTGTCCCTCCTCGCGGCTGCGTCATTCGCCTTGGCGGCGCCGGCAAAGGACTATTCCTTCGCCCAGGCCCAGGCGTTCCTCAAAAGCTATTGCGTCACCTGCCATCAGGGCGCCATGCCATCGGCCGGCTTCAACACGGCGAAACTGAATACGCTCCAGACCATGATGGAGGATCCACGCAAGTGGTCCCGCATGCTGACCCGTGTCCGCGACAACGAAATGCCGCCGAAGGGCGCCCCCGCCCCGCCGCTCGAAAAGCGCGAAGCATTTGTTGAATACGTGGAAGGAACCATGAAGACGGCAGCTTGTGCCGACGGCATCTCGCCGCGCCCCGCGCTGCTGCGCCGCCTCAACCGCGCCGAATACTCCTCCACCGTTCGAGACCTGCTGAACATTCACATCAACGCCGGCCGTGGCCTCCCCGCAGATGGCGCCGGCGGCGAAGGCTTCGATAACGCCGCCGAAACACTATTCTTGTCTCCCATGCACGCGGAAAAATACCTCGCCGCCGCGCGCGAAGCGCTCGAATACGGCTCCAAAGATCCCCGCTCGCGCGCCAGGTTTCTCATTGCCGAACCAGGCGACAAATTCACCGCCGAACAGGCCGGCCGAAAAGTCCTGGAGGCCTTCCTGCCCAGGGCCTTCCGCCGCCCCGCCCAGCCGGAGGAAATCGAAAAATACAACACCCTTTTCTTGAATGCCTACAAGCGCAACAAGAGTTATGAGCCATCCATCCTCCACGCCTTGCAGGGCGTGCTCATTTCGCCGCAGTTCCTCTTCCGGCTTGAGGATCAGAACGCAGGCGCAGGCCCGCGCCCGCTCGACGATTATGCGCTTGCCACCCGGCTCTCCTACTTCCTCTGGGGCACCATGCCGGACGAAGAGCTTTTCAAACTCGCCGCCGAGGGCAAACTGCATGACGACACTGTCCTCACCGCACAAACCGTTCGTATGCTCAAGGACGCCCGCACCCGCGAGTTCGCCGAACAGTTTGTCGAACAGTGGCTCAACACCCGCGAGTTGGGCCGCGACATCAAGCCGGACGCCAAACTCTTCCCCGCCTATTACGATCAGGAGATTCAATCGGCCATCCGCTATGAGCCGATTCTCTTCTTCCAGGAGTTGCTGACCGCAAACCTCTCCTTGCTCAATCTGATCGATTCCAAGTTCACCATCATGAGCAACAAACTGGCCCGGCACTACGGCATTAAGCCCGAAAAGCCCTTGCGCCAGCAGCCGGTCGTTGTCGATCTGCCGGAGGGCTCCCATCGCGGCGGCGTCCTTGGCATGGCCGCCGTTCTCGCCGTCTCCTCCTATCCGAACCGCACCAGCCCCGTCCTCCGCGGCAAGTGGATCCTGGACGCCATGCTGGGCACGCCCGCCCCGCCGCCCCCGGCCGGCGTCCCCCCGTTGGAAGACAAAGTCGGCACCGCCCCCCAAACCCTCCGCGAACGTTTGGAGCGACACCGCCTGAATCCGGCCTGCGGCGTTTGCCACAACCGCATCGACCCCTTAGGCTTCGGGCTCGAAAACTATGACGTGCTCGGCTTGTGGCGCACCGAGGATGGCGGCAAAGCGATCGATTCCAAAGGCGTCCTGCCCGATGGCACTACCTTCGACGGCCCTTCGGAAATGAAGAAGATCCTCCTGGAAAAGAAGGACCTGCTCGTCCGAAACCTCACCGTGAAACTCCTCGGCTATTCGCTCGGCAGGGGATTGACTCTCGAAGATCATTGTTCCGTGGACCGCATTGTGGACACCGTGAAGAAAGAAAACTACAGCGCCCACAGCCTTATACTGGAAATTGTGCGGAGCGTTCCGTTCCGCTATCAGCCGGGAACGTCCGTCAATATTCCCGTTATTCCGCCTGCCGCGAAAGCGAACTGAGGAGATGCGATGCGCTCATTCCAACTGAATCGACGGACCTTGCTGCGCGGCGCCGGCGCCGCCATCGGTCTGCCCTGGCTGGAGGCGATGGCCGCCCCTAAAGGCGATACGAAGCCGCCCGTCCGCATGGCCGCCATGTACATGCCCAACGGCGTCCATCCGGATCTGTGGACGCCCGAAGGCGATAAGCGCGATTTCAAACTATCCCCCACGCTGTCCCCGCTCGCCGATTTGCAGGATCAACTCCTCGTCCTCACCAACTTGTGGAACCCCGGCAGCGTCGGCGGCGACGGCCATTACGTGAAGATCTCCGGCTGGCTCACCTGCACCACCGTCACCAAAACCCTCGGCGTAGACGTAAGTTGTAACGGCGTGTCGATGGACCAGCTCGCCGTGCAAAAATCCGGCCGCCAAACGCCCATCGCGTCCATGGAACTGGGCATCGCCCCGGTCACCACCGGTGTCGACAAGAACGTCGGCTACACGCGCGTCTATGGCTCCCACATCGCCTGGGCCGGGCCCACGCAGCCCCTGGCCCGCGAATTGAATCCCCAGTTGGCCTTTGAGCGGCTATTCCGCGCCACCAGCGGACAGGCCGAAGGCGCCAAAGACGAGTTACTCCTGCTGGACCGCGTCCTCACCGATGCCCGCCAATTGCGCCAAAAACTCGGCGGCGGAGACCGCCAGCGCCTCGATGAATACCTCTCCGTCGTCCGCTCCTTGGAGGATCGCCTGGAGCGCGCCGCCAGCCCCGAACGTTCCAAGTGGAAGCCGCGCGCCACTCTCGACCCCGCCGCCAAGCCCGCCGCCAATCCCAAAGACTACGCCGACCACGTCCGCCTCATGTTCGATATCGTCGCCCTCGCCTTCCAAACCGATTCCACCCGCGTGGCGACGTTCCTGTTCGGCAACGAAGTCAGCAACCAGAACTTCTCGTTCGTCGATGGCGTCACCGGCGCGCACCATTCGCTTTCCCACCACGAAAACAAGCCCGACAACCTGCGCCAATACCAGTTGATCAACAGGTGGCACATCGAACAGTACGCCTATCTGTTGCGCAAACTGCGTGATATGAAAGAAGGCGATTCGAACGTGCTCGATAATTCGATGGTCCTGTTTGGCGCCGGCATTCGCGACGGCAACAAGCACGACCCGCACAATCTGCCCCTGGTCCTCGCCGGCAAGGCGGGCGGCCGCCTGGCTTCCGGGCAGCACCTTTCGTATGAGAAGGACACGCCGCTCTCGAATCTCTATGTTTCCATGCTCGACGCGTTTGGAACGCCCGTGGAACGCTTCGCTGATTCCACTGGGCCGCTGCCCGGCGTTTTGGCATAGCCGCCCACACCGCTGAAAAAAGCCGTCGCGCCCGAACGGTTTTGCGGGAAAATGGCAGCTATGGTCGTTGAGATTGATGGCGTGTTGCTGCACTTGGCTCATCCCGATGAGCTGAAGGTCCAGTGGGTGGGTCAGGACGATGTAATGCGGCAGTTGCTCGCCGCCTGGCTGGTGATTGACGATCGTGACCTGCCCATGAACCCGCGCCTGGTCGGCAAGCCCGGCGTCGGGAAAACAACCCTCGCCTACGCCGCCGCCCAACGGCTCGGCCGCGAGGTCTACATCATGCAGGCCACCAGCGATACCCGGCCGGAGGACCTTCTCATCACTCCCGTCATCGAGGGCGAGGGAATGCTGAAATACGTTGCCTCGCCGCTGGTCACCGCCATGATTCGCGGCGGCATCGTCATCCTCGACGAAGGCAACCGGATGAGCGAAAAAAGCTGGGCCTCGCTCGCCCCGCTGCTCGATAATCGCCGCTATATCGAAAGCATTGTCGCCGGTATCAAGGTGAAGGCCAGCCCCATGTTCCGCCTCGTTTCCACGATGAACGACGACAGTTCCACCTTCGATCTGCCCGAGTACATCCACTCGCGCCTGCAGCCGCAGATACTCATCGACTTCCCCGGCTACGACGAGGAACTGGCGATTCTAAAGGAAAACCTTCCCTTCGCCGACGACGAAATTCTGGAGTATGTCACCGAGTTTCTGCAGCACGCCCACGCCGCCGACGAACGCTACTCCGCGCGCGACGGCATCAACATCACCCGATTCGCCTTGAAGCTCCAGCACATCGCCAAGGATCGCGTTCAGCGCGCTGAAGCCCTGCGCGTGTCCATCCTGGAAACCATCGGGGAAGAAGCCATGCGGTACGCACCGCGGCGAGGTTAACCCGTGATTGGCACGCCAGACGATCCGGCGAGCCTCCGGCGCGGTCCGTGGCGCTACTTCCCGGTTGTCCCGGGCCGCATGGAGTTCGCCATCGCCGTCCGCCTGGCTCTGCTCGAAGAACGGCCCAAAGTCGTCGCCATCGAACTGCCTTCCGAATGCGGGCCTGCCTTAATCCGCGCCGTCGAACGCCTCCCGCAAATGTCGGCCCTCATGTATCCGCAAAACCCGGAATCCGGCCTGCCCGAAAGCGACGATGAGGACGCCGTCACGTACTCCATGCTCTACGTCCCCGTCGAGCCGTGCGACCCCTTCATCGAGGCCGTGCGCACCGCCCGCGAAATCGGCGCTCAGGTCGTCTTCATCGAACCCAGCCTCGGAGACCGGCCTCACGTCGCCGGCGCCTACCCAGACACCTATGCCGTCCGCCGCTTAGGCGTTCAAGCCTACTGCGACGCCTATCGCCTCCAGGCGCAGCCCCGCAATCCCGATCTGGATCGTCACGCCGCCGCGATGGCCTGGCGCCTGCAAGGGGCCGATCCCTTCGCCTCCACCCTCGTCGTGCTGTCGCTCAATATGCTCCACCCGGTGCTCGACGCCATGCAACTCCCCCAGGACGAAACGCGCTACAAACTCAGTGCCAGCCTCGTCCAAGTCGTCAATCCCGATCCCGAATGCCTGGCGGAAATCTGCAGTGAGACGCCCTATCTGCAATGCCGCTACGAGCAGTGGCGCATCGATCCGGCAGAGGATATTCTCACTGATCGCCAGCGGGCCAATCTGGACCTCCTTCGCGAAGCCGAAGCGCTCTACAACAAAAACACCGGCGATACCATCAGCCACTGGCAGCGCCGCCTGCTCGCCAGGTACACGCGCAACCTCGCCCGCATCCAAGGGGATTTGGTGGCTGGCTTGTTTGATCTCACCGTCGCCGCGCGCGGTATCGTCGACGACAACTTCGGCTGGGAAGTCTGGGAACTCGCCAACCGCTACCCGCATCAGCAAATCGCGCCCGACATGCAGACCGTCAAAATCTCCGGCGACTGGGTGTGGATGGACACGCGCCGCATCCGCCTCCGCCGCCGTCTTCCCCGGCCCAAACAACGGCGAATGCCCCCCGGCCTGAAAGCGCGAAAAAAAGAAAAAACCAAGGGCGAATGGAAACACGAGTTGGACGGCGACTCCATCTGCAGCTATCCCCCGGAAGACATTCACATCGAAAACTATGGCCGCTTCCTGAAGCAAAAAGCGCATAGTCTGCTCAGCGAAGAGCGTCTTCGCGTGCAGCCGTTCACCACCTCGCTGCTCGATGGCATCGACCTGCGCGAGACCCTCAGAAATTGGTATCAAGGTAAGATCTTCGTTCGGGAGGCGAACAAAATCGCCGGCGCCGTGGGCGCGCTCGTGGTCATTTTCGATGATGATGATCGCGAGGACCGCTACACCTATCTGGCCACCTGGCAGGGCGAACATCAGAACGAAAGCGACATGGCCTTCTACGCCACCGACCCTTCGGCCCATGTCGTCGGCCCCGGCATCGGGCGCGCCGAATACGGCGGTTTTTTGATGACGCTCCCCCCGCGCCGAATGTCGTATGTCTGGTCCGATCCGGACTACGCCTTCGCCGAAACCAAGCCCGAAACGCTCCTCATGGCCGCCCTCGATTATTCCGTCGAAAAGCACATTGTCTACGTCGCCAAAAAGCCCCCGCGCAGTGTGTTTCGCAGCATGGCCGCCCGGTTGAACCGGTCCATTATCTACCTGCCCATCGGCGCGCTCAGTTCAGAAAAACTCAAGAAACTCCGCGTCGTCCATATCCTCGATAGCCACGCCCGCCGCGGCGAAGCCAAGGATTTTATCTGGTAAACCCCGCGAAACCAATTCCCCGCCCTGGTGTTCTAGCAGTCATGCGAACTTGGATTCTGGTACTAACCCTTCTCGCCGCGCCCGTGTTTGCACAGCGCGCGCGTATCGACAATCTGAAGGCTTTCCGGCAGGACCTTACCGCCGCCGTCAACAACGGCAGCCTCACCGCCGAAGAGAAACAAAAATATGAGGCCGCCTTCAAAGCCCTCGACGACCAGCGTGCCGCGCGCAAAAGCGGCAAGACGGCCGACAGGCAGGTCACTCGTCAGGCCATGCAGGACTTGGCGTCCATCGCCCGCAGCCCGAACCTGAAAGAGGATGACCGCGCGAAGCTCGCCAAGCACTTCGACGGCGCAAAAGGAAAGCGCGGAAAGAAGCGGAATCCGGCCGCCTAATTCCCCGCTTCCGCCAAGCGCCGCTCCAGGAATTCGCGCGCCGGAGCGCTCATCGCGCACGCCAGCGCCCGCTGGTAGTGGCGCTTGGCCTCACCTGAATTTCCAGCCTCCTCATGGAGGCGGGCCTGCGTGGCTGGGAGAAGAGAATAGCCGCGCAGGCCTTCTTCTTTTTCCAGTGCCGCCAATTCCCCGAACGCCTCTTCACGCCGCCCAGCGCGGAATACCGCCACCGCCCGGTTCAGCCGCACAATCGGGGACGGCTTCATCTCCAGCAATGCGTCGTAGAGCTTGGTAATGTGCGGCCAATCGCGCTGCGCCGCGCAATGCGCCGCCGCGATCGCCGCTTCCACATGCCACACGCTCAGCCGCGCGGCGCGCATCGCCTCCCGCAACGCCTCGTCGGCCAGCCGCATGTGCGCCGGGTCGTGCACAGCCCGCATCTCTTCAAACGCCACCAGCCGCCCGTCGTCGCCTACTCTTGTCTCAAACCGCGCCAAGTGCAAATGAAACAGCGCCGCCAGTGCCCAACGCGCCGGCGTCGCGTATCCGGCCTCGGCGATGCACCCTAGCAGCCGGATCGCCTCTTCGCACAGTTCCCGCCGCAACGCCGTGGCACCGTGGGAAGCAAAGTACCCTTCATTGAAAAGCAGATAGAGCGCATCGCAAACCGTATCCAGCCGTCCGGGCAGTTCCACGCCCTCGGGCAACTCCATCTCCAGCCCCGCCTCGCCAATCGTTCGCTTCGCGCGCACGATCCGTTGCGCAATCGCCGTCTCCGTCGTCAAAAACGCCGATGCGATTTCGCGCGTTGAAAACCCGGAAACCGTCTTCAGCGTCAGCGCCACACGGCTCTCCGCGCTAATCGCCGGATGGCAGCAGAGCAGCATCATCGCCAGCGTATCGTCCATCTCCGCCTCCGCCGCGCCGCCCGCCCCGCGCGATTCCAGGAACTGTTGCACCGCCGGCTCTTTGCTTTGCCAGTTGGCGCGCCGCCGCAGTTGGTCCCGCGCGTAGTTCCGCGCCGCCGTGTGCAGCCACGCCGCTGGCTCGGCGGGAACGCCCCGAAACGGCCATGTCTGCAGCGCGCGCGTCAGCGCCTCCTGCGTGGCCTCTTCGGCCAGCTCCAGGTGCCGTGCCCCCAGCGCACGCGTGAGGGCCGCTGTTATGCGGCCCGCCTCGTGCCGGAAGAGGTGATCCACCAGTGGGTTAACCGCGCTCACTCCGTCGGTTCAATGCGCCGTACTTCAATTCGCCCAAAGTCCAGGTGCGGACAACTGGACGCCAGTTCCACCGCTTCCTCGTAGCTCTCTGCCGCTATCAGGAAATAGCCGCCCACCACCTCTTTGGTCTCTGGAAACGGGCCGTCCAACACCGTCGCCGCTCCCGCCTTTCCGGTCAAGTGCCGCGCCGTTCCATCCTCCAGTTTGTTGCCGCCGCGCATCTTGCCTCGGCTCGCCATCTCGCCCGCCCACTGGCCGTAGCGCGCGATGATGCCTTGCATCTCCTCCGCGCTCATTTCGCTGAAGGCGCTGTCGGCCGGGTCATGCAGAATCAGTAGATACTCATTCATAGGGATAACTCCTTTTCTACACCGTCAACGAACGGCTATGCGACTTTTCGACACGCCTCGCAAAAAAAATCTACAATCGTCCATGCGCCGGTTTTTGTCCATCCTCCTTTCGGGCATCGCCATCTGGGCGGCCTCTCCGGAAGAGCAGCGCGTTGACGCGGTCTTCGAACGCTACGCCAAGGCTGATTCGCCAGGCTGCGCCCTCGGCGTTCTGCGCGCTGGCGAAACCATCCTCGCCAAAGGCTATGGCTTGGCCGATTTGGAGCACCGCCTGCCGCTCACCCCGCGCACGCGTTTCTACATGGCTTCGGTGTCCAAGCAGTTCACCTCCATGGCCCTGCTGCTGGCCGAAGCCGACGGCAAGCTCCGCCTCGACGACGGCATCCGCAAGTGGATTCCGGAGTTGCCCGCTTACGCTGATGCCATCCCCATCCGCCGAATGCTCGATCACACTTCTGGCCTCCGCGACTATCTCGCCCTCTGGTCCCTGCGCGGCTTCAGCAACGAAAGTGTGCTGAAAGAGGGCGCCACGCTCAGCCTCATTGCCCGCCAACAGGCATTGAACTTCCCCGTCGGCTCCGATTACAACTACAGCAACAGCGGCTATCTCCTAGCCTCCATCGCGCTGCGTCGCGCCACCGGCAAGCCGCTCGATGCCTTCGTCAACACCCGCATCTTTCAACCTCTGGAAATGAGCGCGTCCCGCTTCCAATCCGATCACGGCGAGCCTGTTCCTGATCGCGCCCACGGCTACCATCTCCGCGACAGCGGATGGAAAACCGCCGATGTCGGCTTCGATCTCATCGGCAGCGGAGGCATGTATTCGAACATTGAGGACATGCTCCGCTGGGCGCGAAATTTTGAAAAACCAGTCATCGGCGCCGCTCTGCTCTCGGCCTTGCAGACGCCCGGGAAACTCGCCGATGGCCGCCGCACGCCCGGCGGCTACGCCCTCGGCATCATCGAAAAGGACGGCACCTATAGCCACAGCGGCGGCGCCGTCGGCTACAGCACCTATTTCCTGCGCGTCCCCAAAAGCGGGTTGACCGTCGTCTGCTTGTGCAATGTTGGCGGTGCTCCCGTCGCCCGCCTGGCCGAATCGGTCGCCTCCATCTTTACCGGCCAACCCCTGGAATCCAAGGAACCGGCCGGGCCCAGGAAACCGGCCGCCGTCGCGTGGAAGGCCGGCGAAATGGCACGCTTGGCTGGCAGCTATTGGAGCGAGGAACTCTTCAGCGTCTGGCAATTCACCGAACGCGCCGGCAAGTTGTGGCTCCAAACCGACGGGCCCGAACTCGCCGTCGAACCGGCCGGCGGCGGCCGCTACCGCGCCGGCGATTTCGAAATCCAGCCCAAACCCGCCGGGCTTGAAGTCAGCGTCGGCCGCGCCCGCGGCATCCGCTTTTCGCGCCGCTAGCCGCTGCCCGTTTCTGGTACACTCTCGGCTATATGTGGCTTCGTTTGTTGCTATTCGCCCTCATCCCCGCGGCCTTCGCCGCCGAAGATGGCTGGAGCAAGGTGAAAGCGCTCGCCTCCGGCGCGGAGTTGCGTATCACCAAAACCGGCTCCCGCGCGCCCATTCTCGCCAAACTCGACGAAGCCAACGACGAACGGCTCATCATCGCCACCAAGACTGAACAGGTAGCCATCCCTAAGGAACAGATTGAAAAAATCGAGTTCCGCCCCGCGCAGAAGGGCTCACGGGTCACGCGCCAAACCACCACCGATAACACTCCGCTTGAAAAAGAGGCCGCGCGCCCAGGCCCCGGCCCGTCGCGTACGCCCGGCCCATCGGGCTCATCCTCCAGCAGTGTTTCCATCGGCGGCAAACCCGATTTCGAAGTGCTTTGGATTCGCGGGCGCCGCAACTAACCCTTCAACATCGCCATCGCCGCGTTGTGCCCCGGCGCCCCCATCACGCCCCCGCCCGGATGCGCTCCGGACCCGCATAAATACAGGTTCTCCACCGGCGTTTTGTAGTTGGCGTACCGCGCCGCCGGCCGCAGCGAGAACATCTGGTCCAGCGCCATCTCGCCATGGAAAATGTTGCCGCCTGTAATCGAATATCGCTTCTCCAGGTCCACCGGTGTCAGCAGTTCCGCATGTTCAATGCCGCTCGAAAATCCCGGCGCGTACTCGTCAATGATCTTCAGCACACGCTTGAAAAACGGCTCCCGCAGGTCGTCCCAATTGCCATTGCGCAGCGTGTACGGCGCATACTGCAGGAAGATGCCGATTATGTGGCGGTTCGGCGGCGCGAGTGTCGCATCGTACAGCGTCGGGCACGTCATCTCCAGCATCGGCCGTTCGCTCGGACGTCCGTATTTGGCGTCGTCCCACGCCTTTTCCACATAGTCCATCGATGGGCAGATGTGCATCGTCGCCTTATGATGCGGCGCCGCGGCCCCCGGCAGCGCGCGAAAATTCGGCAGGGCCTTCACGCCAAGGTTGATCTTCGCGCTTATGCCCTCGCAGCGGAAGTGCCGCATCGTGTCCGCAAACTCCGCCGGCAGCGTGTCCGGCTCCAGCAGCTTTAGATACGTGCGCTTCGGGTCCAGATTCGACGCGATCTGCTTGGCCTCAAACGTATCGCCATTCTTCAGCGTCACACTCACCGCGCGGTTCCCTTTCACGTCGATTCGCGCCACATGCGCCCCAAGCCGGATCTCCGCCCCCGCCGCCTTCGCCGCGCTCGCCATCGCTTCCGATACCGCACCCATCCCCCCGCGCACGAAGCCCCACAGCCCGCGCTTTCCCCCAACGCCCCCCATGCAATGATGCAGCAGAATATACGCCGTGCCAGGCGAGCGCGGCCCGCCGTTGGCCCCAATCACCCCATCGGTCGCTAGCGTCACCTTCACCTCCGGCGATTCAAACCACTCGTCCAAATAGTCCGCCGCGCTCATCGTGAACACCTTCACCAGCGCCACCATGTCCTTGGCAGATAGCCCGCGCACCCGCCCCGCCAGCTTCAGATACTCAATTATTTCCCCGATCCCCTTCGGCGGAAACGGCGGCGGCGTAACCAGCAGCAGAGATTCCACCAGCTTCGCCAGCCGCTCCAGTTGTTCGTCAAACTCCGGCATCCGCGCCGCGTCTCGCTTGGAAAACTTCGCCACCTCCGCCAGCGTTTTTCCCCCGTCCTGCCACGTGAAAAAATAGCGCCCGTCGGGAAATGGCGAAAAGAACGCCGGGTCTTTCGGGTCCACTCGATACCCATGCCGCGACAGGTCCATATCGTCGACGATCTTCTGCTGCATCAGGCTCACCAGATAGCTTGCCGTCGATACACGGTACCCGGGCCAAATCGCCTCCGTCACCGCGCAGCCGCCCACCAGTTCCCGCCGTTCCAGCACCAGCACCTTCCGGCCCGCGCGCGCCAAATAGAACGCCGCCGCCAGCCCGTTGTGCCCGCCGCCAACGATGATCGCGTCCCAGCGTTGTGCCATCGCCCTATGCCTCCACGCCGGCTTCTTCTATCGTCAGCGTGCCTTTGTCAGCGTCCAGCATCGCCGTGCACCCCAGCGGCAGCGTCAACTGGTCCGCCGTATGGCCAAACGTCAACCCCGCCAGCACCGGTATCCGCAGCCCGCCCAGTATGTCGTCCACCACTTCTCCCAGCGAAAAGTTGGAATCAAATCCCGGCCGGAATTCCCGCGGCGTGCAGCGCGAACACTCCCCAATCACGATTCCCGCCGCCGCCTCCAACTTCCCCGCCAGCCGTAGCTGTGTCAGCATCCGGTCCATCGAATACGGCTCCTCGCCCACGTCTTCAATGCACACAATCTTGCCTCGCGTGTCTATCTCGTATGGCGTCCCCATCGTACTCGAAATCAGCGTCAGGTTCCCCGCCACTATCGGCCCGCGCCCCTTCCCGCCGCGCACCGTGCGCAGCGTATGGTTCGGCCGCAATGGGTTGCTCTCCGCTGGGTTCGTTACGGCGCCTAATGGTTTTGTTTCAAACAACGCCCGCCGGAAATGTTCAATCGTGTAGTTCGTGAAGCCGGAAAGCATCACCGGCCCGTGGAACGTCACCAGCCCCGTCTTCTGATGAATCGCCAGATGCATCGCCGTTATGTCGCTGTAGCCCTGGAATATCTTTGGATGGCGCGCGATAAGTTCATAGTCAAGCGCCGGCAGTATCTGCGCGCTTCCGTAGCCGCCCCGCACCGCGAAGATCGCCTTCACCTCCGCGTCGGCGAACATCGCGTTCACGTCCGCCGCCCGTTCGGCAATGCTCCCGCCCAGGTAGCCCGCCCGTTTCCGCACATTCGCGCCCATCTTCACTCGCAGCCCGAAATACTCCGCCGTCCGCACCGCCGTCGCGATTTCGTCAGGCGACGATACATACGTCGATGGCGTCACGAATCCCACCGTGTCGCCCTTCTTCAACGCCTTCGGTTTCACCATTTTTGTAGCCCCATTCACCGCCGGAATCAGGGAACCCGCCGCCGCCGTCAAAAACGCCCGTCTGCGCATATTGATTGGATTGTCCCAAATTTTGCGCTACGACTTTTTCGCCCACGGCAGTTTCTTCTTCACCCGCTCCCACAGGCCCTGTGGCACGGCCGGCGCCGCGTTGGCCGGCTGCGTAATCGCCAGCGCCTTCAGGTCCAGCGGATCTTCCAGCTTCTGCCAGGGCGTCGTGGTCAACAGCCGCACGCGGTAACCCTCAAACGAAAACGTCTTCCGCACCAGCGCGCCGCCCTCTTCCAGCACCAGCGAAAATCCCTGCACCGTGCGTGTCCGTTTGCCTTCGGTCACCTCCACCGGATGCAGCGCGCTCGGGAAATAGCCGCGAACGTCTTTGGCCCGGTAGCCGCTCTCATACCGGTGCTTCTTCGTGTTGTAGACGAATATCCGGAAGCCATCAAACTCATACGGCTCCCCGCCCTTGGTTATGGTCGTCCACAAATAGTGTTTCTTCACCGTCTCGCCGTCGTGCGCGTCCCCAAGGTCGAACCACGATGTAATCCGGTGCCCCTCGGCGTACCGCGCCACATCGTCCGGAATCGTCATCGTCATCGTGCGCGTCAGTATCCACCCGGCCCGCCCGTCCTGCACTCGGATCAGGCTCCAGTCTTCGTGCTTTGGCGGCGCGCTTGGTGGCCGCATCAGCATCGAAAAGGCGGATCGCTCTTCCTTCTTCGGCGGCGGTGGCGGCTCATCCGGAAGCGGTTCCCGGAACGATATCTGTCTCCAATTGGACGGCAGCGGCGGCCCCGGCGGCATCGGCGGCAGTTCCACGTCCTCGTCTTTCCGCCGGCGGTCTTTGCTCTTCGCTGAACGCGCGGACTTCTTGCGCGGCGCCGGCGCGCTTGCCTTCTCAATCTTCTTCGTCACTTCCGATTCGTACGGCCCCCGCTCCACCAGCTTGTGCCCCAAAACGTGAAAGCGTTCTTCTTCCTTCAGCATCAGGAAACTCGGCGCCTGCCGGTGCGGCTCCGTGTGTACGTTCCGCGCGTCGAATACCGTCGCCTCGGCCTGCACCGGCAGCTTCGCCGCCACCTCCGCCACCGCCCGCAGCCGCGCCATCTGTTCGGTCGTCAACAGCTTCTCGCTGTCGCACCAGCCTTCCGCGCCGGACGCCGCCCGCACACGCATAAACCGCCGCCGTACGGACAGTACCTCCAACTGCTCCCCATGCTTCACCGTCGCCACCACAGGCGATTTCAGGCTCAACTCCTGCCGGATATTCAGCGTCATCGGGCCCGCGTACGCCTCGCCAATCGCGGACGCAGGTTCAGGCCCGTCGGAACAGGAGGCTAACCCCAGCGCCGCGGTCACAAGCGTGAAAATGACGAAATAGAAGCGCATGCACCCAACTGCCGGCCGCGCCAGAGCAACTATGATTTTACCCTATGCCGGTACATACACACGCAAAATTTCCAGGTCCGCGCCGTCAATCCCGTATCTCCCGCACTGCGCCGGAATCAGCCAGCATTCCCCCTGCCGCATCCGCCAGCTCTCTCCGCCGGCCGTCAATTCGCCGCTGCCGCGCGTCGCCACCAGCAGGTGAAACCGCTCCGCGTCCGAACTCCACTCCACCGGTTCGTTCAACTCCATTCGCTCCGTCGTAAAATACGGGCAACTCGCCAGCAACTCGCCCCCGCCGAACGGAACCGGCGTAACCGGTCCCGGATGCGGCCCCAGGTCGGCCACCTCCATCGAGCTTTCCACATGCAGCTCCCGCGGCCGGCCGTAGTCCCACAGCCGGTAGGTGATGTCGGAGTTCTGCTGTATTTCGCAAATCACCAATCCCGCGCCCACCGCGTGTACCGTCCGCGCCGGCACGAAGTACGTATCCCCCGCCGTCGCCGGCCACCATTCCAACTCTTTCTCCACCGTGCCTTCAAACACCGCCTGCCGCAGCTGCTCCGGCCGCAGCGTCCGCCGGAATCCGGCCGCGATCGTCGCTCCTTCATCGGCCCGTAGCACGTACCACATCTCCGTCTTCCCCGGCGAGCCTTCGTGCTCCTCCCCGTAGGCGTCGTCCGGGTGTACCTGCACGCTCAGCTTTTCCTGCGTCAGCAGGAACTTCACCAGGATCGGAAACCGCCCGCCGTAGGCCGGTCGCACCGCGCTGCCCAACAGCCGCGCCCCGTCCCGTTCCATCAGCGCCCGCAGCGGCACCCCTTCCGATGTCTGGTTATCGTCCGAGGTGAACCACACCTCACCGGTCTTCTTTTCCGCGTTGGGAAACCACGGCGCCAGCTCTGTGGTCCCCCATACCCGTTCTACAAATCGCGGCTCCAGGCGGATTGGTTTCATGCCAGTCCGGTAATGAACTTGTGCAGCCGGTCCAGTCCACGCTCCAGTTCGTGCATCGATGTCGCGTAGCTGATACGGATATGCTTGTCCGTGCCGAACGCTTCCCCGGGCACCACCGCCACATGCGCCTCGGCCAGCAGCTTCTCGCAGAACTGCATCGTGTTGTTGATGCCGCCCTTTCCAAAGGTCACGCTGATGTCCGGATACACATAGAACGCCCCTTGCGGCACCTGCAGCGTCACCCCAGGAATCTGGCGCACCCGTTCAATCACGTAGTCGCGCCGCTTGCGGTATTCGGCCAGCATCACCGCCACGCCTTCCTGCGGGCCTTTCACCGCCTCCACCGCCGCCTTCTGCGCAATCGAGGTCGGGTTCGATGTCGAATGGCTCTGCAGCTTCATCATCGCGTTCGCCACCGGCGCCGGGCACAGCGCAAACCCAATGCGCCATCCCGTCATCGCGTAAGTCTTCGATAGCGACCCGGCCACAATCACCGTATCCTTCGCCCCCGGCTGCGCCGCAATCGAAAACGGCTCGCTGTCATACAGGAACCGGCAGTAGCACTCATCCGTCAGCAGCCAAATGCCGCGCGACGAGGTGAGCTGGAAAATCTTGATGAACTCTTCGTTCGGCAGCACCGCGCCCGAAGGGTTCGATGGCGAATTGATAATCACCATCTTTGTCTTCGGCGTTATCGCCTTCTCAATCATCTCCGCCGTCAGGTTGAACCCGTCGGTTTCGTCCGTCTCCACAAACACGCATTTGCCGTAGGCGAAGTTCACAACGTCTTTGTAAGTCACCCAATAAGGCACCGGAATGATCACTTCATCGCCAGGATTAATGCAGGCCTGCATGGCGTTGAAGATCACGTGCTTGCCGCCCACGCTGATCACCGTTTCCGCCGGCGTGTAGTCGGTGCCGTAGTCGGCCTTGTGCCGCGCGCAGATGGCCGCCTTCAGTTCCTGCGTTCCGCCGGCCGGCGTGTACTTGGTGAAGTTGTTGTTGATCGCGTCAAACGCCGCCTGCTTGATGTTATCCGGCGTCGGGAAGTCCGGTTCCCCCGCGCCGAAATCGACCACGTCGATTCCTTCACGGCGCATCTTGTCCGCGTCCGCGGCAACTTTCATCGTCGACGATACGCTGATCGTCGACATCCGTTCGGCTACAGTGAGCTGGGCAACTGGCACAGAAGAACTCATCCTTTCATTACACCTTACTTTCCGGGCCCGGGCATCGGGAAACGCGCCGCCAGGCGCCGCTCCACCGCCGCCGGCACCAGCCCGGAGACATTCCCGCCTAGGCGGGCCACTTCTTTCACCAGCCGTGAACTCAGGAACGAATTCCCTTCCCCGGCCAGCAGAAACATCGTTTCAATATCGGGCCGCAGCCGCCGGTTCATCAGCGCCATCTGCAGCTCATACTCATAATCGGAGATCGCCCGGATCCCCCGCAATATCACGCTCGCGCCCCGGCTGGCCGCATACTCGGCCAGCAACCCGTCAAACGTGTCGATCTCCACATTCTCCATGCCCGCCACTGCTTCGCGCAGCATGTCCATCCGCTCTTCCACATTGAACAACGGCTGCTTCGCCTCGTTGTTCAATACCGAAACAATCAGCTTTCCTACCAGGCCCCGTCCCCGGTGAATCAAATCCAGATGCCCGTTCGTCAACGGATCAAACGAACCGGGATATATGGCAACGACGCTGTCGGTACTGAGACTCACGCGGTAACTTTGTATTGTAGCAACGCGCGGCGCGGCACTAGATCATATCGCCGTACACTTCCATCAGTTTCCGCAGCTCAGCCAGCTCGGAATCTTTGATGTTCACCAGCGGCGGACGCACCGGACCCGCCGCGTGGCCCAGAATCTCCATCGCCGATTTCATCATCGACACTTCATAACCCTTGCACCGGTCGCGCAGCGCGTATAGCGGGTGGACGTATTTCTTCATCAACTCGGCCAGCCCCGCGTAGTCGCCCTTCAGCCCTAGCTCGGCGATCTTCAGCGACAGCTTCGGCGCAATGTTCGAAATGCTTGAAGTATAGGCCTGGCAGCCCACCGCGAAGTAGCCCGGCGCGCAGTCGTCGCCAATGCCGCCTACCCACGCAATCCGGTCGCCCACTTCGCAGATAATCCGCTGGTACTTCCGCATGTCGCCCTGGCCGTCTTTCCACATCTTCAACGACGGCACCCGGTCCAGCAGCCGCTGCACTTGCGCCGGCGAAAACGCCGCCCAGTCCCGCGTGTAGAACGACAACGGCAACCCGCAGCTCTTCCCGATCGCTTCAAAGTACTGAATCAGCCCCTCTTCCGGAGCGTTGATGTAGTACGGCGGCATCACCAGCAGCGCTTCCGCCCCGGCCTTCTCCATCCCCCGCGCCATCTCGCACGCCATCGCCGTGTTGTAGGCCACCCCAGCCACCACCGGCATGCGCCCGTTGATGGCTTTCACCGCCACCCGCACGCACTCAATCGACTCTTCCGGCGTCATCGAATACACTTCGCCCGTCCCGCCCGCGATCACCTGCGAGCAAAACGGGAATCCGGCCATCCAGTCGCAATTCTTTTCCAGCCCCGCCAGGTCAAGCGACAGGTCCTGTTGAAACGGCGTGACCGGAAAACCGAACACACCATGAAATGCCTTCTTCGGATCGAGCATATATATCCTTTACCAACGGGGGAGTATACGTTTCCAGTTCGGGTCGACATGCTTCCGCATCTCGGCCTCATCGTCGCGCTTGCGGAACGGCAGGTTTCTATAGCGTTCCTCGCCGCGCGCCACTTGATCGTGGTCCAGTTCCACACCCAGCCCGGGCTTGTCGGGGATCACCACACAGCCCTTCTCAAACTGCACCCGCCCGCCCACAATCACTTCGTCCACTTCGGTTTGCCACGGATAGTGCGTGTCGCAGGCATAGGTCAGCGCCGGGCAAACCGCCGCCGCGTGCGCCATCGTCATCATGCTAACGCCCAGGTGATTGTTCGAATGCATCGACATGCCCAGGCCCAATACCTCGCATAAATCCGACAGCTTCTGCTGCGCCCGTATCCCGCCCCAATAGTGCGGGTCGGACAGAATCACCTGCACGCCGTCGGTCTGCTTGGCAACCGGTACATGCGCGAAACACGTCGTCGCCACATTGGACGCGAGCGGCGTATCGATGCCCTCGGCCAACAGCCGCCGCCGCACTTCCGCCATGCCTTCAATCGTCGCGCAAGGGTCTTCCAGGTAGCCGCCGCCCGTCAACTCTTCCCGCAGCGACATGCCCACATGCACCGACGTATCTACACTCCACGCGCAGTTCGGGTCAATCCGCAGCGGATGCTTCGGCCCAAACTCGGCCCGCAGCGCCCGAATCGCGGCGATCTCCTCGTCCGGCGGCAGCACGCCGCCCTTCAACTTGATCTCCTCAAACCCGTACTTCGCCATCATCTGCTTGCAGGAGCGCACCACTGCTTCCGGCGTCAATATCTCGCCGTACTCGTCCTCCCGCTCATCCGCGCCCATGCCCCCGCCGCCGGCGTGCTTGTAAAACAGGTATGCCGAAAAAGGTACGCGATCCCGGCACTTGCCGCCCACAAGGTCGCACAGCGGCCGCCCCAGCGCCTTGCCAATCGCGTCCAAACACGCCACTTCAATCGCCGCGAACGTCCGTGAGTGCGTGTCCAGCGGATTTTCGCCCGGCACCAGCCACGTCTGCGATCGCCCGCCTTCGGCCTCTTTCGCCGCCAGCGACGCCTGGGATTCTATGTACTGCCGGAACCCCATCAATTGAAACGGGTCCATCCCCTCCACCCGTGCGCGCACGCTTTCCAGCGCCGCCACCGGCCCGTCGCCGCCATACGTCTCGCTGATTCCTGTGATGCCATCGGTGGTCACCACTTCGACTATCGTGCGCAGCGCATACGGAGCGTGCAATCCATAGGATGACCGCAATGGGCCATCCGCCACCGCGATCGGGTGCAGTCTAAGCTCTTTGATTTTCACGGGAGGAGACGCGAAATGGAGTGAAAACTACTTCCGCATACCGGGCTTGGGGCCCCGCAACTTCGATTGCCGCCGCTTCTTCGCGCTGCGCTTCGGCTTCTTGATGATAAACGTGCCGCTGCCAATGTAGTCCGCTTTATAAAGATCGCCCGGAACTGCCACTTCGTTTGCCAATGAAAAAACTCCTTATCCTGTCAGTGTACCGCAGGCAATTCCCGCGCGAAAGGCGTTTACGGCAGTTCCAGCGGAATGGTCACGTTCACCGGGATGTTATTAAACGTCCCCGCCATCATCGGCGTATGCGCCCGGTATGGCAACCCCGCCACACGGATCGATACCCGCTGGTCCGGCGTATTCTGGCCCGCGAACGTCACCGTCACATTCGCCGTCGTCATGCCCCAGTACCCGCTCGCGCCGTCCGGCTGCGTCGCGTTCCCATACACCACCAGATTCTTCACCGTGTCCTCATTGCAGCAGTTCACCGCCGATACCCGCGCGGCGTACCGTACCCGCTCCACAATCGATTGATGGATAAACAGGATCTGGGCAATATCAATCGCTCCAAGGAATAGCGACACAAACGCCACCAGCGTCAACGCCCCTTCCACCATCGCGCTGCCCTTTTGCTTCCGCCGCCGATTGGCTGAAATGTTATGGCGCATATACCCCCACATAATTGAAACTGGCCGACGGCCGGCTGATTGTAAATGTCTTCAGAAACGCATTCATCGTGTAGTTCTGAATCGATACCGTCATTACTCCCGGAACCCCGTTGGTCCAACTCACCGTCACGGCGACGTTCTCCGCCGTCAGCGACGGGACTACGGGAACGTCTCCCCCCGCCGGGTTTCCGTAAACCACCGCATTTCGCACCGAAGCCGTAAACGCGCTGGATGGCGTCGCCGTGGCGGAATCGTACGTTTTCATCGAGGCATACCGGGCGCCCGCGCGGACCGCGTTCTGCAACTCGTTGTACAGAAAAAACGCGTATCCGAACTGAAAGGTGCCGGCCAGCACTGGAAACAGGAATCCGAAGGCGATGGCAAACTCGATCAGCGAATTCCCGCTCTGCCGTTTCCGCCGCTCCCGCGTGACCGCCCGTATCATACGATTAACCTCGCCACATACGCGCCACCGGCGTTCGCACTACCGCCCACCGCGCATTTGTGCGAGCTCCCCTGCAGCCAGCACCCGATATACTCCGCGCACCACGCCTGGTTACCGCCATTCCCGTATTCCGCCGTCGGAACCAGCAGGAACGCTCCAATTCCGACAATTCGGTTATTCACTCCCAGCGGCGTCCCGCCGTCGTTGATCGGCGCCGCGATAATCCGCCGCCCGTTTCCCTGATAGTGGCTGTAATCGGCCGATGTCGTGTCCGTGTCCTGCCCAATCCGCGTATACAGGCTGTCCAGTTGGCTCTGCTTCGCCCCGCCGGTCATGTCCACCAGATCTCCAACGCCGCGGAATATCGACATGTAGTCGTCCACTATCGTCGCCCGAATCATCTGCGCGCTTGTGTCTTCTATGTAGCCGCGTTCAGATCCGCCCGCCGCTTGCGCCACGTTCAGCATCTGATTCGTGCGATCCCCCGTGCACACATTCGCGCCGCCCCCGTTTATCTTCGGGTTTGAAGGCCATCGCAGTGTATACAACCTCCCCACGCGCAACCCGAAATCCGGCGCCGCTGCCGGGTCATGCGCGTACGGAGAAAACGGAAACAGCCCCTGGCTGAAGCCCGTCTTCGGCACCTGCCCCGCGATCGCGCTCGCCACCACATTCGTGCTCGTTTTCCCAGAACCCACCGCCATGAAGTAGATCGGTACCGGCGCCGTCGCCTGCACCCGCGCGAATCCGAACCCGGTTGCGTTCCCCGGCGTCGCCTCCCACGGCCCGGCAGACGACGTGGCGAACGTCACCACCGTCCCCGTGAACGTATTCCGGCTGAACCCGTTCCGGTTGAGGTTGTTCGTCACCGCCGTCCGCGCCCGGTCAAGCCCTTCCGACGTGCCGTCGAGTTCCAATACCGCCCCCAGCGCCGCCGAATCGGCAAACGTCTGCGCTTCCCCCTTGGCAATGTACATGCGTCCGAGGTCCACCGCCATTCCTACCGCGCCCATTAGCACGACGGCAGCCGTCGCCACCGAAATGAGTACATACCCGCGTTCCCTGGATCGATTCAGTCTCATAGAACACCTCTTGGAGTTGTTGTATGAGCTAACTGTACTAGTACCAGAACTCTCGTACTATCAGCCGAACACCTCAATCAATCGTCGGTTCCCACAGGGGAGTCCTGCCATTTCGCCTTAGCCCCTCCTCCCCTCAAACGCGCCTTTTCCCTACACCATGTACATTCCGCCGTTGATCTCAATCGTCTGTCCAATGATGTAGGCGCCGCCATCGGACAGCAAAAACTGAATCGTATCGGCGATCTCTTCGTTCGTCCCCAGCTTCCCCGCCGGCGTCTGCGCTACCACGCTGTCCAGCATCTGGCGAGACGAATACTTCTCATGGAAGTAGTTGTCCACCGTCCCTGGGCTCACCGCGTTCACTCGTATCCCTTGCGGCGCCAACTCCTTCGCCATGCCCTTCGTTATGCACGCCACCGCCGCTTTCGATGCCGCGTAAATCGTCGCCCCTGGCCCGCCGCCATTGCGCGCCGCAATCGAGCTCAGGTTGATGATCACCCCGCCCCCGGCCGCCGCCATCCCCGGCGCCACCGCCTGCGAAACGAAATAGACGCTCTTCGCGTTCAGGTTCATTACCTCGTCCCACAAATCGCTGGTGAACTCGGCCATCTTCGCCCGTTTCACCAAATGCCCGGCGTTATTGATCAGGATCTGCGCCCCGGCAGCCTTGTCGTGCAGCGCCAGAATGAACCCGGCGATGCCTTCCTGCGAACCCAAATCGGCGCCAATCAGGGTGACCTTGGCGCCCATCGCTTCCAGTTCTTTTGCCAGTTCTTCGGCGCCCTCGCGATACGAGTGGTAATGCGCCACAATGTGCGCCGCCCCCTCCCGCGCCAGCATCCGGCACGTCGCCGCTCCAATTCCCCGTGACGCACCCGTCACAACCGCCGTCTTCCCAGTGATTCCGTTTCCCATGCGAGCTTCTATTCTATGCCAGCGCCAGCGGGCGCAGCGGCGCGCCCGTACCGCCTCGCAACTTCAACGGCGCGCCCACAAACAGAAACTCATACACCCTATCCCGCGCCAGCCCCTCCAAATCTAGCGCCTCTATAATGTGAATCCCCTTTTCAAATAACAGGTGGATGTGGACCGGCATGTCGTGCGCCGGAACCCGTTCAAACGCCACCGTGTCCGACCCGGCCGCGAACACCCCTTGCGCGCTCAGCCACTTCGCCCCGCTCAGGTCCGGCCCCGGTCCGGCCGGCGTTCCCCGCACGGCGTTGATGTACCGCGTCGCGTCCTCCCAATACTGGGCCCATCCCGTGCGAATCAGCACCACATCACCGGCCTCAATGGCGGTTCCCTGCTCCGCCGCGATCACCTGCAGCGCATCCCCCGTCAACACGGCGTCTTCCCTAAGAACGCCATCCTTTGCTGCGTCGAGCAATACGCCCCGCCGCACAATCGGCGCAATCTCCTCGGCCGTATGTACCGTCAGCCCTCCGCCGTAGCTTTGCACGTCCGCCGCCACATGTCCCCCATGCAACTTCCCGCCGCACGAAAAATGGCCAAAACCATCGATATGCGTCCCCACATGGCTCCCCAGTGCGATCGCATCCGCCGCCGAACTATTCCCCGCCGGCGAGTGCATATCGCCGTGCTTCTTGGTCATCGAATACAGATACGGCGGATGCGACGGATGATGCGGCATCCCCACATAGTAGGGCTGCGCCAAGTCATACACACGCGCGTCGCGAGCAAGGGTGGAAGGCTGCACGTCGCCCAGTGTACACCGCAAAGGAAAAGGCCGGCGCATCCGCCGGCCTTTTCCTTTACTTCTATTTGTGAAACTACTCGACGATCGTCTCGTCCGGCGCCCCTTCGGTTTCCGAAAGCCCGCCCGCGTAGAACGTCCGCGCCGTGTCTTCGTAATCCGACATGGAGTCGTTGAACGAAATCTCCACTTCGGGCTGTGGCTCCTCTTCCGGAACCCCTTCGCCCGCGATCCGAACGCCACGGTAGTAATCCATGCCCGTGCCCGCCGGTATCAGACGGCCCATGATGACGTTTTCCTTCAAGCCGCGCAGTCCGTCCCGCTTGGAGTTGATCGCCGCTTCGGTCAGCACGCGCGTCGTCTCCTGGAAGCTCGCCGCGGAAATGAACGAATCGGTCGAAAGCGATGCCTTCGTGATTCCCAACAGGATCGGCCGCGCATGCGAACGCCGCCCGCCCTTGTCGTTGGCCTTTTCGTTCTCTTCCTTGAACTTGAAGCGGTCCACCACCTCTTCCGGCAGGAAGTCGGTGTCCCCGATGTCCTCCACCTTCAGCCACCGCAGCATCTGCCGCACAATGACCTCCAGGTGTTTGTCGTTAATGTTCACACCCTGCAGCCGGTACACTTCCTGCACTTCGTTGACGAGATACTTCTGCAACTCCTTCTCGCCCCGAACTTTCAGAATGTCGTGCGGATCAATCGGGCCGTCCATCAACTGGTCGCCCGCCTCTACACGTTCGCCTTCCTGCACATTGATGTGGGCGCCGCGCGGGATCGCGTATTCACGCTCCTGCCCGTCGTCACCGGTCACGTAGATCTTCCGGCTCGTCTTGGTGATTTCGCCGAACCGCACCACGCCATTGATTTCCGCAATCTGGGCTGGATCACGCGGCTTGCGCGCTTCGAACAATTCCACCACGCGCGGCAGACCGCCCGTAATATCTTTCGTCTTCGAAGTCGCGCGCGGAATCTTCGCCACCACGTCCGCCGCGTGTACCACATCGCCGTCGCGCACCATGATATGCGCGTGCGTCGGCAACAGATACCGCTTCTCGTCGTGCTTGGTTCCGCCTTCCGGCCGGATGATAATCGTCGGCACCTTCTTGCCGTCCAGCGAATCCACAATCACCAACTGCGACAGGCCGGACACTTCGTCCACCTGCTCCTGCACCGTGATCCCTTCGTCGATATCTTTGAAGTGAACCTTACCGCTGATTTCCGTCAGAATCGAGAACGAGTACGGATCCCATTCCACCATCACGTCGCCGGCCCCGATCGCCTGGCCGTCCAGGTACTTCACCTTCGCGCCGTAGACAACCTGGTAGCGTTCCTTCTCACGGCTCTTCTCATCGACAATCGCGATAATACCGTTGCGGTTCATGACGATGTTCTCGCCCGCCGCGTTCTTCACGGTATGAATCCCAATGTGCTTGACGAACCCGGCGCCCTTGGACTCCTGCGTGTTCTGTTCCGACGCGCGCGTCGCCGCGCCGCCAATGTGGAACGTACGCATCGTCAACTGCGTTCCCGGCTCACCAATCGATTGCGCCGCAATCACGCCCACCGCCTCGCCGCGTTCCACCATCCGGCCCGTCGCCAGATTGCGTCCGTAGCAGAGTTGGCAAACGCCGCGCCGGCTCTCGCACGTCAGCACCGAACGGATCTTCACCCGCTCAATACCGGCCGCCTGAATCGCCGTCGCCAGGTCTTCGGTGATGAGCTGGTTCACGCCCACAATCCGCAGCCCCTCGAAGTCCAACTGGTTCTCCAGCACCACGCGGCCCACAATCCGGTCGCGCAGCGGCTCAATCACTTCGCCGGCTTCCACAATCGGCTCCACGTAGATGCCTTCGCTCGTGCCGCAGTCGTGTTCACTGATGATCACGTCCTGCGCCACGTCCACCAACCGGCGGGTCAGGTAACCCGAATCCGCCGTCTTCAACGCCGTATCGGCCAACCCCTTGCGGGCGCCGTGCGTCGAAATGAAGTACTGCAACACGTTTAGGCCTTCGCGGAAGTTCGCCGTAATCGGGGTTTCAATAATCTCGCCCGACGGCTTGGCCATCAATCCGCGCATACCGGACAACTGGCGGATCTGTTGTTTCGAACCGCGCGCGCCGGAGTCGGCCATGATGTAAATCGGGTTGAGGTACCGGCCCGTGCGGTCGTCCTCTTCCATCTTCTTGAACATCTTGTCGGACACTTCTTCAGTAACACGCGTCCAGATTTCGATGATCTTGTTATAACGTTCGCCTTGGGTAATCGCGCCCGATTGATACTGGCTCTGGACTTCGATAACAGCCTTCTCGGCGTCCTTCACCATCTGCGCCTTCTGCTCGGGCACAACCATGTCGTCGATGCCGATCGAGATACCCGCGCGCGTGGCGTACATGAAGCCCAGCGCCTTGATGTCGTCCAGCATCTTCACCGTCGTCTGCAACCCGAACTTCAGGTAGCAGTACTGCACCAGTTGCGTTAGACCCTTCTTCTTCAACAGGCCGTTCACGAACGGCATATCGTCGGGCAGCACGTCGTTCAGGATCACGCGGCCAACCGTCGTGTCCATGTCCTGCTTGTTGTACTCAACGGCTTCAGAGTGCATCAGGTTCTGCCCGTCTTTCGACGTTGTCAGGTCCAGCACCCGGCCCGTGTAGCGCAACTTGATCGGCGTCAGTGTCTCCACTTCGCCCATTTCCAGCGCAATCAGCACGTCATCCATCGAGGCGAACTTCTTGCCTTCGCCCTTGGAGCCAACGCGGGATTTGGTGAGGTAGTACAACCCCAGCACCATGTCCTGCGACGGGATCGCGATGGGCGAACCGTGCGCCGGCGACAGGATGTTGTTCGACGCCAGCATCAGCGTCGACGCTTCAATCTGCGATTCCGGCGACAGCGGAATGTGAACCGCCATCTGGTCACCGTCAAAGTCGGCGTTGAACGCGGTACAAACCAGCGGATGCAGCTTGATCGCCTTGCCTTCCACCAGCACCGGCTCAAAGGCCTGAATGCCCAAACGGTGCAAGGTCGGTGCGCGATTCAGCAGGATCGGATGATCGCGAATCACTTCTTCCAGGATGTCCCAAACCACTGGGTCCTGCTGTTCCACCAGTTCCTTGGCCTGCTTAATGGTAGTGCAGTGCCCACGCTGTTCCAGCCGGTGATAGATGAACGGCTTGAACAGTTCCAGCGCCATCTTCTTGGGCAGTCCGCACTGGTGCAGCTTCAGTTCCGGACCCACCACAATAACCGAACGGCCCGAGTAGTCAACGCGCTTGCCCAGCAGGTTCTGCCGGAATCGGCCTTGTTTGCCCTTTAGCGCATCGGAGAGCGACTTGAGCGGACGGTTATTCGCCCCGCGCAACACACGGCCACGGCGGCCGTTGTCGAACAGGGCGTCCACGGCTTCCTGCAACATGCGCTTTTCATTGCGGACAATAACGTCGGGCGCGTGCAGTTCCATCAGCTTCTTCAACCGGTTGTTGCGGTTGATTACGCGGCGATACAGGTCGTTCAAGTCGGAGGTTGCAAACCGTCCTCCGTCCAGCGGAACCAGCGGCCGCAACTCCGGCGGAATCACCGGAATCACATCCAGAATCATCCACTCCGGATTATTGGCCGACTTGCGGAAGCTCTCCACCACCCGAAGACGCTTGGCGAACTTCAGCTTCTTCTGCTGGCTCACTTCCGTCTTCATCTTCTCGCGGATCTCCAGCGAGAGCTTTTCGCATTCCACTTTCTTCAGCAGTTCTTTGATGCCCTCGGCGCCCATCATGGCCACAAACCGGCCATGCGCCTCCTGGTCCAACTGCCGCTTGCGTTCATCCGTGATGACGTCGCCCGCTTTAATGCCTTCCACATCGCCGGCATCGACGATCACAAAGGCTTCAAAATAGAGCACCCGTTCCAGTTCCCGCAGCGTGATGTCGAGCAGGTAACCAATGCGCGACGGCAGGCCCTTGAAGAACCACACATGCGAGCACGGGCTGGCCAGTTCAATATGCCCCAGCCGTTCCCGCCGCACACGGGACAAAGTAACTTCCACTCCGCACTTATCGCAGATCACGCCGCGGTGCTTCATGCGCTTATACTTGCCGCATAGGCACTCCCAGTCAGCGATCGGGCCAAAGATACGGGCACAGAACAGCCCGTCACGCTCCGGCTTGAAGGTGCGGTAGTTAATGGTTTCGGGTTTGGTGACTTCTCCGTGAGACCAGTTTCTGATCTTATTCGGAGAGGCCAGACTAATGCGGATCGAATCGAAATCCGCAATCAGATTCGCGCGTTCGTAGGGGGAAGAGCGGTACATTGGCGATATTCTCCTTATCAGAATTAGTCAGCGGCGGCAGCGGTCTCAGGCACGGGAAGCTCTTGCGATTTCAGCAGTTCCACGTCCAGACACAGCGCCTGCAACTCACGGATCAACACATTAAACGATTCCGGCACGCCCGGTTCAGCGGCGGCCTCGCCCTTGACGATGGCCTCGTAAATTTTCGCGCGGCCGTACACGTCATCGGACTTGGCGGTCAGCAGTTCCTGCAGGGTGTATGCGGCGCCATAGGCTTCCAGCGCCCACACTTCCATTTCGCCGAAGCGCTGTCCACCGAACTGCGCCTTGCCGCCCAGCGGCTGCTGGGTAATCAAGGAGTACGGTCCAATGGAGCGCGCGTGGATCTTGTCGTCAACCAGGTGGCTCAGCTTCAGCATGTAGATGCAGCCCACCGTCACCGGCTGTTCGAACTTATTCCCCGTCATACCATCCAGCAGCGCAACCTTGCCGGAGTTCGGCAGGCCGGCCTCGGCCAACTGGTTCTTGATATCGGCTTCGTGCGCGCCGTCAAATACCGGTGTCGCAAAGTGCCGGCCCAGCTTCATGCCGGCCCAGCCCAGGTGCGTTTCCAGAATCTGTCCGACGTTCATACGGCTCGGCACACCCAGCGGATTCAGAATGATCTCCACCGGCTGCCCATCGGGCAGGTACGGCAGGTCTTCTTCCGGAACAATCCGCGAGATGACACCCTTGTTTCCGTGACGGCCGGCCATCTTGTCGCCCACCGACAGCTTGCGCTTCATCGCCACGTAGCACTTCACGGTCTTGATGACGCCGGGGGGCAGTTCATCACCCTTCTTGAGCTTGGCGATCTTTTCTTCGGTGATCTTTTCAAGAACGGCGATCTGGCGCGAGGTCATCTCCTCGATTTCGTCGATCAGCTCGTTCAAATGCGGGTCGCGATCCTTCAAGCGCATACGCTTCAGGTCGCGCGAGCGCATCTTTTCCAGAATGTCGCGGGTCAGCGTGGTGTCTTTCGCCACCAGCTTCTTATTGGTCTTTTCGTCGTGCAGATCGGCCAACACCATCTGGCCGTCCAGCAGCTTCGATAGCCGCTTGGCGCGCTCGTCACCCAGAATGCGCTTTTCGTCATCCAGGTTCCGATGCAGCCGCGCGATGTTCTCTTCCAGAATCTGCTTGCTGCGTTCGTCGAGCTCGGTGCCTTTGCGGGAGAAGATCTTACAATCCACCACCACGCCTTCAATGCCCGGCGGGCAGTAGAAGCTGGCATCTTTCACATCCCCGGCCTTTTCGCCGAAGATCGCCCGCAGCAACTTCTCTTCCGGCGTCAACTGCGTTTCGCCCTTCGGCGTCACTTTGCCGATCAGAATGTCGCCCGGCTTCACCGTCGCGCCAATGCGAATGACGCCCGATTCATCCAGGTTCCGCAGCGCCCCTTCCGGAACGTTCGGAATGTCCCGCGTGATTTCTTCCGGCCCCAGCTTCGTGTCGCGCGCTTCCACTTCGAACTCTTCGATGTGGACCGACGTGTAGTAGTCTTCCTTCACCAGCTTTTCGCTGATGATGATCGCGTCTTCGAAGTTATATCCGCGCCACGGCATGAACGCCACCAGCACGTTGCGTCCCAGCGCCAGTTCGCCCTGGTCCGTGCAAGGCCCATCGGCCAGCACCGCGCCCTTCTTCACGCGCTGGCCAACCTTCACGATCGGCTTTTGCGTGATACAGGTGTTCTGGTTCGACCGTTTGAACTTCGTCAGCGTGTAGATATCCGCGCCCACTTCGCGCGACATCTGCCCTTCATGCGCGCCCGAGCCATCCACGCGAACAATGATGCGCTCGGAGTCAACCGAGTCCACCACGCCCGCGCGTTTGCAGATGACCACCGCGCCCGAATCACGCGCCGTCACCTTTTCCATGCCCGTGCCCACATATGGAGCCTCGGCCCGCAACAGCGGCACGGCCTGCCGTTGCATGTTCGATCCCATCAGCGCGCGGTTGGCGTCGTCGTTTTCCAGGAACGGAATCAGCGACGCGGCCACCGACACAAGCTGCTTCGGACTCACGTCCATGTACTGAATCTCGCTCCGCTGCGTTAGCGAGAAGTTCCCCGCCTGCCGCGCGTTCACCAGATCATCGACGATAAAGCCCTTCTCATCCAGGATGATGTTGGCCTGCGCCACAACGTACTTGTCTTCTTCCCATGCCGACAGGTAATCGCTATGCGCTTCGATTTCGGCCGGCGCCTTGCCCGCCGGCAGCGCCTTCACGGCCTTCTCATACACCTCGCGTAGAATCACCTGGCCCACTTTGTAGTCCGTGCCGCCCGGGTTCAAAATCCGCACTTCATCAATCACCACGCCATCCACCACACGGCGGTACGGGCTCTCAATGAAGCCGAACTCGTTGATCCGTGCAAAACACGACAGCGACGAAATCAGACCGATGTTCGGACCTTCCGGCGTTTCAATCGGGCAAATGCGGCCGTAGTGCGTCGTGTGAACGTCGCGAACCTCAAAGCCCGCGCGTTCTCGCGAAAGTCCGCCCGGTCCAAGCGCCGACAGGCGCCGCTTGTGCGTAATTTCCGACAGCGGGTTCGTCTGGTCCATGAACTGCGACAACTGCGATGACCCGAAGAATTCGCGGATCGCCGCCATCACCGGCTTGGCGTTCACCAGGTCGTGCGGCATCGCCGTCGAAATCTCCTGGCTCACCGACATCTTTTCCTTGATCGCCCGTTCCATCCGGACCAGCCCGATCCGGAACTGGTTTTCCAGCAACTCGCCCACCGCGCGTACGCGGCGGTTGCCCAGGTGATCGATGTCGTCCACCGCGCCAATACCACGCCGCAGCCGGAACAGATACAGAATCGTATCGACGAAGTCCTTCTCGTCCAGCGTCCGCTTGTCGAGCGGCGTCGCGTCGGCCTTCTCGTACAGCTTGATGTTGAACTTCATGCGCCCAACGCGCGAGAAATCGTACTTCCGGGCGTCGAAGAACATGCCCTGGAACAACTGCGTCGCCGTGTCGCGCGTCGGCGGGTCGCCCGGCCGCAGCTTGCGGTAGATTTCCAGCAACGCCTCGTCCTGCGTCTTCACGCTGTCTTTGTCCAGCGTCTTCGATAGCACGTTCCCGGCTTCGTCGCGGTCCGGGAAGAACACATCGACGTTCTCGATGCCCGCGTCGAAGAACTTGCCCAGAGCCGCCGGCGTCACTTCCCGATTGGCTTCGAGCAGAATTTCGCCCGTCTCCATATCGATCACGTCCGCGATCGCCGCCGCGCCTTCCAGGTCGTTGGCCGAAATCTCGAAGCGTTCCACTTTGTGCTTGTAGATTTCGTTCAGCAGCCGCGAAGTCACCTTCTTGCCGCTCGCCACCACCACATCCCCGCCCTTGGCTTGAATGGCGTGGGTCAGCTTCATGTCGCGCAGCGCGCCCCGGCCCGCGCCACCCTGCGGCGCCACGTTCCAGATGATCTTGTTGTCTTTGGTCAACGAAATCCGCGTCAGCGTGTCGGTGTAGAACGTCCGCAGAATCTGCTCATCGCTCTTCAGCCCCATCGCGCGCAGGAATACGGTCCCATAGAACTTGCGCTTGCGGTCGATACGCACATACAGCAGGTTCTTCGAGTCGTATTCGAACTCAACCCACGATCCGCGGTACGGAATGATCTTGCCCAGGAAGTAGCCCTGCGCCGCCACTTTTTCAAAGAACACGCCCGGCGAACGGTGCAACTGGCTCACAATCACGCGCTCGGTCCCGTTGATGATGAACGTGCCGTTCTGCGTCATCAGCGGCACTTCGCCGAAGAACACTTCCTGTTCTTTAATGTCGCGTACAGTCTTGGCTCCCGTGTCCGGGTCTTTGTCGTAAACCGTCAGCCGGATCGTCACCTTTAGCGGCGCCGCGTAGGTCATGCCCCGCTCTTCGCACTCCGGCACGTCGTACTTCAATTGCAGGCCCACCGGGTCGCCGCAACGGTTGCAGAACGTCACGACGTTCTTATTGAACGTGCCGCACTTGCCGCACAAGATGTCGCCGGGGTGAAACGGATCGGTCTTGATCATCGCGCCGCAATGGCGGCAGGTCGAACGCAGGTTGTGCAAACCCTTCAGGTTGCCGCATTTGCATTCCCAGTAGCCGATCGAATAGTCGACAAAATCCAATTGCGCCAGTCCCCGGAAATCGGTGATCGGAAAGACGCTCGTAAAGACGGATTGCAAACCCGCGTCGTCGCGTTCCTGCGGCAGCATATCCATCTGCAGAAACCGTTCATAGCTCTGCTTCTGTACTTCAATGAGGTTGGGGATTGGGACGGAAGTCTTGATTTTTGAGAAATCCAAGCGTTCGCGAATCGAACTGTTGGCAGCGTTGCTCATGTTCCACTCCTAGGTTGGACAACGCCCGCGGCGGGAACCGCGGGTTGTAAGGGCGGCCAAGGCAGGGGCCTTGGGGTTAGGCGGCGATCTGGGGTGGGATCGCGATGGAAACCCCTGGAGAATGATGGCGGTGGCAGCATCAGCCGTTCGGAACCAAAGCCGTGGACACACTAACCGGCAGAGGAGACGTCACAGCGAAGAAGACACGGAATATCCGATGCATTGGACGGATTTGGGTAGAGTCGTCGGATGAGGAAGTGGGACGCCTATCATGCATTTGCGCGCACAGGCAGGGAGATCCCTCCCCATGCGCCAGGCGTTTTCTGACACGAGGAAACTGGTTAAGACGGGTCACTGGGCAGGTTTCCGGTCCGACTCCGGATAATCCCAATCGTAACAAACGAATATTGGCCTCGTCAAACGGGGGTACCGTTAGGGATAAACAGAACAAGGCTGCCCACGGCATCACCGCGGGCAGCCCGGCTCTAATAAGAAATGGAGCTTCGCTTGCCCAACTGCAAGACTACTTCACTTCGACAGTTGCGCCCGCGTCAACGAACTTCTTCTGCATGGCGGCCGCTTCGTCCTTCGAAATGCCTTCCTTAACGACCTTCGGCGCGCCGTCCACCAGATCCTTGGCTTCTTTCAGCCCCAGGCTCGTGATTTCGCGCACAACCTTGATGACGTTAATCTTATTCGCGCCCGCACCCGTGAGAACAACCGTGAATTCGGTCTTCTCTTCGGCGGCGGGTGCAGCCGCGGCGCCGGCCGCCGGTGCAGCCGCTACGGCGGCAGCCGCGGCGGATACGCCCAGCTTTTCTTCCAGCAGCTTGACGAGCTGCGACGCTTCGAGCAGCGTCAGCCCTTGAATCTGTTCAGCAATTGCGTTGATGTCGGCCATGATGGTGGTAACTCCTGATTCGTAAACTTTTGATCGCTTCGTACTTCTGCCCTAGACGGGCTTCCCGCAAATACTTCAAAACGGGAAGCGAAACTCTTGCAATGGGGTCAATTCGGGGGAATTAACCCTGGAACTTGTTCTCTTTCACGCCTTGATCGACGACTACGGCCAGATTCCGGCCCACGCCGTTCATTGCTGTCACCAACTGCTGCGCCGGCGCTTGGATGCACCACAGCAACTTGGCGTATATCTCTTCCTTCGACGGCAGCGTCGCCAGGTCGTTGATCGATTTCACATCAACCACCCGACCCTCAACCAATCCGGCCTTGAACACAAATACCGGGTTCGTTTTCGCATACCCGGCCAGCGCCTTGGCCAACGCCACGACATCGCCCTTCGTATACGCAATCGACGTCATCCCGGCCACTTTGTCGAACAACGGCGCCGAGCTCAGCCCTTCGCTCGCGATCTGCGCCAGATTGTTCTTCACAACCTTGTATTCGCCGCCCGCTTCTTTCACCGTCTTCCGTAGCTGGAAGTCCTGGCTCACCGTCATCTTGGCGAAGCCCGCCAGGAAGATGTTATTCACTTCTTCGAACTCGCCGCGCAGGAACGCGAGATCTTTTTCTTTATCCGAACGCTTCTTCATTGCGTGTCTCCGTGTACCTTCTGCGGGCTAGACCGCCACTTTCGCGGCGTTCATTTCGGTGGTATCAAGCGGCACTCCCGGGCTCATCGTCGAGCACAGGGTCGCGCTCTTCACATACTTGCCCTTCGCCGCCGCCGGCTTGGCTTTCAACACCGCGCCAATCAGCGACGCCGCGTTTTCCACCAGCTTGTTCGAGTCGAAGCTCAGCTTGCCCAGCGGCGCGTGAATCACGCCCGTCTTATCGACGCGAAATTCCACCTTACCGGCCTTGGTTTCGTTAATCGCCGTTTTCACGTCGTTCGTCACCGTGCCCGTTTTCGGATTCGGCATCAGGCCCCGCGGGCCCAGCACCTTGCCGAGTTTACCCACCGAACGCATCATGTCCGGTGTGGCGATCACGGCATCGTAGTCCAGCCAGTTTTCCGACTGAATCTTCGTTACCATCTCTTCGCCGCCGGCGAAATCCGCGCCCGCGTCCAGCGCTTCCTGGATCTTATCGCCGCTGGCGATCACCAATACCGTTTTCGTCTTGCCCAAGCCGTTCGGCAAAACAACCGTGCCGCGGACCATCTGGTCGGCGTGCTTCGGATCGACGCCCAGACGCATATGCACTTCCAGCGTCTCGTCGAATTTGGTGAATTTGATCTTCTGTATGAGAGCAACCGCCTCGGTGACGTGGTACAGCTTGTTTTCCACGAGCTTCAAGGCGGCGTTATACTTCTTGCCTGATTTTCTTGCCATAGTTTTGATTGGTCCTAACGGCGTCTCGAAACTTCCGGACACCTCCCAAGGTACGCGTTTCGGGAGGAAACGCTTTTGTCAGAATAGCAGAGATGGCCATTGAAATGCAAAGCTACCCAGCAATCTTCACCCGCGCTAGCCCTACCACTGCCGACATATCCTCCTCATTCCGTACCAGGACCCGCACGGCCGTCCCCTCGGCGTACTTTTTCGCCCCTTCCAACAGCGCCCCCAGCCCCGCCTCCCGCGCTAGTTCCAGCGCCCGCCCGCCCAGCGCGAACGACGCCGTAAACTCCCCCTCCCCCGGCAGCAAATACACGATCACCCGCCCCTCCCGCTTCACCCGCAGCGACCACGGCGCCTTCTTCGCGTACTTTTTCCACTCATACTCCCCCGCCCCGCATTCCGCCGCCAACGCCGCCACCAGCTTTTCCCACAACGCTCGCCCCACCCCCGCCAGCACCACTTCATCGCCTGGAAACTCCGCTTTCGCCATCGAACTAATCCCATTACAGCATGGTCCGCGCAACGATTGGATCGCCCGCCTGCCGGCCCGTTGAATCCCAGCCACCGTATCGGACGGCACAACGTAACGTCGCATGCGCCATCGCGATCGCGGCGATCCTGGGTTCCTTGCCGCCCAGCCCGGCTTCGGTGGTGCGCCGCACCGGGCGCCTGAAATCCCTTGGGTCAAGCGGTCGAAGAGAAGTTCTATCAATTATTCCGGGTTCTGAACCAGGAGTGGCCGTTCAATCACGCGCGGAACCATGCCAAAATGCGCCCGAACACCGCGACAAATCCGGCGGGCGGCTCTTGGCCGGGCAGGTCAAAGCCATGATCGCCCGCTTCCACCCGATCGAGCACCGCCTTCCGCCCGCGTGCGGCAAGTTCCGACCGCAAAACATCAAACGCACTTATCGGGTTCTGGGCATCCCGGGTTCCGTGGCCGAAGTACAGTGCACTTCTCGAACGAAGCGCCTCCGCGACAACCGAGGTTTTCATAAAACTCGACCATTGGCGAAAAGTCTGGCCCCAGCAGAATCGCGTCGTGCTTGCGGGGTCGCCAAGAACATCGGCCCAACAAGGGTAGAGTTCTTTCTCTGGATCAAGGCCCTTCTTTCGAAAGAACTCACTCATGTGGAACAGATAGCTCGGCCCGCCTCCGGAGAGCGCCGCCACGTGCGTTATGCCCCGAGCCTGGTTTGAGACCCGTAGTCCCACAATCGCTCCTTCGGAATGGCCAATCACCAAGGTCCGTGTCCGGTCAACACCGTCTATAGTGCGTGCGACTTCCAGCGCGCGTACCAACGTTTTGGACCAGCTCTCAAGCGAGTATCGCTGCACAAATTCTGGCCGGCAATGCTTGGCGTCAGCCGGTTGCGCCGGATTATCGAGGTATTGAACGCCCGGCTTTTCGACGACCATAATGCGGGCTGATCCGGCACTGACCTCGTGCAGCGTAGACTGCACGCCGCTAAGGATGCGCCCATTTTCCAGAATGAACGGGGAATCACAACCGGTGCCTTGTACAAACAACACGATTGGGCGCGCCGGGCCACCTGCATGTGCGGACAGGTAAAACGTCAGCCGCCCGCCGTCGGCCGTGTATCGAAAGAATGGAGTTCCTGGCACAGGCCTGCCGGCCGGATCGGCGGCCGCCAGAGGTATCGCGCACCAGCAGCAAAGAATGAGCCTCCACATCGCGCTACCCAATAGCGTGACATCCGGCGGGCAACCGCTGCAAGGGACTCGGGCGTCCATCGCATCGAATCCCACCTCCGCGGGACCGGCAAGCTGACACGCCCCTCCCGCTTTACCCGCAGCGACCTGAGCGCGGATTTCGCATACCGCTTCCACCCGTGGGCACAAAGCTCACGCCATCCCCATCGGCGTTACCTCGGCACCAGTAACCCGAAAAGCCACACCACACCATCCAGTGCTTCACCCGCTAGCATCTCACGGGAATCGCTTATTCCAAGCACAGCCGGAGAGGAGTCATCCCTTACCAGAAGGGTCTGACTTCTGACTTCGTTGCCGGTTCGAGTTGGATATGATCCAGTCCCGGTGCCAGCTATCCTCCATCAAGCTCTTGATGAGCGCTTCCTTGGAGGTCTCTGTCGGGTTCGGTTCAGCAAGCGACGGAACCGGCACATGGCTGTCATTCTTGTATGTTGTTGATCCTGAAGACAAATACCGCTTCATTGGCACCTCATCATCGCATACTGCCCTCAAAATTGTCAACCGCTTTTTCATGAACTGCTCGACAGTTTCGGCGCATGAATCTCTCGAAACGTCCGCTTAGTTTCCTTTTCGACCAAATTCACCAAATAGGTTAGCCGCGGCCACTCGTTCACCAGCTTTCCCAACAAGCCCTGCCAATCCTGAAGATCTTCTTCTTTTCCATGTCCGCCGGCGTTCCTCGCGATCGACACCCCCGTCCAATCGCTGCCGACTGCTCTCTCGTCATCCGAGCCGCGCACGGTATGGGACAGCACTTGTAGAATATCCACCAATGTCAGGGTCCCTTTCCCGTCCAACCGCCGCTGATCGATCTTCGCCGCGCCATACATCTCTCTCACGATCTTTCCGCGCCGCCCAGCGAACTCTCCATGCGTCTGACGCAGAAAATTCTCCCGCACCACAAACCATCGCATCAACTCGATTCCCGCCAGCAATAGCTCACCGTCGATTACGGATGTCAGGAAAGCGCCAATCATCGCCTTCCCAGACTCGTCCAACGAAGCCAGCGCCGCCTCATGCTGCTTCACCCACTTCTTTACGTCAACGCGGTTCGAACTCCCGTCGTCGGGATAAAAACTCGGCAGTAGCGCCTGCAGAAAGCGGTCTCTCCCCTCATATGCCGCGAACGTAGCGGCGCCAATCCTATCATCGGCAAATACTTCCACGCGTGACTTTACCAAATAGGTCTCAGGTACAACTCCTTTGTCCTCAAAGGTCTCAGACAGCCAGTTCGGCACGTCGGCAATCACGTAGTAGTCTTGACACTCGGCTTTGATCATTATTTGAGCGAATCCGTGCCCGTAGTCGATCGAAACGTTTTGTAGCCGCGGATGGTTCTGAAGATGAGTGCGGACTTTCTCTTTTATGAATGCCTGGGCTACCGCGTCTATCGGCTGGATAAAGTTCACGGATACAAAGAAGTTGATCCGGTCCTCGCTGTGCTCAGCCGTCCGGTCAACAACAAGGCCACACCGCTCCAACCGCTGCAGCAGGTCCGGGTGCTCCCCGTCCTGGACCGCCTGCACGGATCGTCGCGTCAGCTCCCGCTTTAGCCGCGCCGAAATCGCGCTCTCCGATGGATTATCATGCCAGCGGTAAAGTACCTCGTCTCCATCAAATGGAAACACCGCGCTACAGTTTGTGATCGACGGCTTAAGTTCCGCAAGTATCTCCGTAGTCATTTGCGAAGGCACCCATGCTCGCAGCAAAAGATCATACGGTCCGAATAGCTCGTAAACGCGGAACTCCCCAAGCCCCTTCACTTCCCGAAACCGCATAAGGTCCAGCTTGGCTCTCTCCCGCTGATACGGTCGAATGCGAATTAATACGTACAGAAGATCTTCTTTGAAATCACGATGAACATGCCAACTCCAGGCCCGCTTCCCCCAAACGTCGGCATCCGGGGCATCCGTTGCCCCATCGTGCGCCGCTGTCCCGCATGGCGGCTCCAGATGATTCGCACTCATCGCCTGAGTAACTCCGCTGAACATTGCGTCGGAGTTCGACACCGGGTCGCCAGCTCCCTCGCTTCCCTGGTCGCCTAGACGGCCGTTGCTCGACGCAGTCCTCAGCCTCGCCAGAGAATCCAGTGCATCCGATACCAGTTCGTGCCGGGACACCGGATACCAAATCGCCCGGATCCCTTGGTCTGATAGAAACTGCTTTCGCGCCGCCAACTCGGTCCCATCCGCGGGCTCTTCGACCAATGCATAGTGAAACCGGTTCGAATTCCTGGCTGCGTGTTGCACAACGTGCAAGGTGCGGTCCGCCTTTAGACTGCACCCGAGAAATAACACCGGTTTGGTTTGAAATAACCGTAACAGCGCTGCCGGAATCTTCTTCTTGAAATCGATCTTATTCTTTCCGTAGTGTTTCTCGTATTCCGAAATCGTGAGAACTCGATCCTCCCGCCCCACTACATCCCCGTGTATCTTGATCAGTGCGGGACGCAGCGTGTTCGCTACTCCATTTACAACATCTCCGATGGCCGACCCCCACACGCGCTCTGAAAACCGGCGTCCCTGCTGCTCGAATGCGCGTTCAATGGCTCGATCAAAGTTCGTCGTAATCACCGGACCCGCTGTGATCCGCGGCAACAGAAGCAGACTCCTCGCCGTCGCACCGCTAAGTACCTCCGGCAGCCGGTCTTCTCCGAAGCTATCCGCCAGGGCATCTTCAAACGCTGTCATACCCAACTTGCGGCTCAGCCTCCCTGCCGCCTCTTCAAAGCGGCCCGCTTGGATCAGGGCTTCTATCTCTTCTTCTTGCCCGCGTAACGTTGCCTGACTCCGCAGAAACTCAGACCACCCTGGAAATCCAAGTGGCATACTCAACCCGGCGCCGACGAACGGAATAACGCCGTCCACTCGCAGGAACTCCGCCACAAGCAACGCCAGGTTCTGCCGGCTTTCTGGATCTAAGAAAAGTTGATACAGCTCCTGCAACACACCGGTCTGAAGTTCGCTCATTGGAGTTGGGTTGAATGAAATCCCCTCAGATCTTATCACCAATTACTGAGCCGCCTGCCGGACTGCGTACTGGCAAAAGGCCGGCATCCTTTCACGCCCCCCCCCGCCCCACCCCGCCCCCCAAAAAACACAAACGCCGGAAAGCTCAATTGAGCCCTCCGGCGGCAAACCCAAATTCCAAAACAAAAAACTACTTAATAACGTCCACACCCATCGAACGGCACGCGCCCTTCACCTGTGCAATGGCCGATTCAATCGTGAAGCTATTCAAATCCGGCATCTTCAGCTTGGCGATTTCAGCAATCTGCGCTTCACTGATCTTGCCCACCTTCGCCTTGTTCGGCGTCGGGGAACCGCGCTCCAGCTTAATGGCTTTCTTGACCAGAATCGCCACCGGCGGGGTCTTGGTGATAAACGTGAACGAGCGATCGGAGTAGATCGTGATGACGACCGGAATGATCAGCCCTTCATTTTCTTTTGTGCCCGTCTTGGCGTTGAACTGCTTACAGAATTCCATGATGTTGACGCCCTGCGGACCGAGCGCCGTGCCCACCGGCGGCGCGGGGGTCGCCTTGCCGGCCGGAATCTGCAACTTTACCTGACCTGTTACTTTCTTTGCCATTTCGTTTCGCCTGCTGCCTTATTGAATCTTTTCCACTTGCTCAAAGTCGAGCTCAACCGGAGTGGACCGGCCAAAAATCGTTACCAGTACCCGCAGCGTATTCTTGTCGCTGTTGATCTCTTCCACCTTGCCGGAGAAGTTCGTGAACGGGCCATCGGTAATGCGTACCGTTTCGTTCTTCTCAAACGTGAGCTTCGGTTTCGGACGGTCGCCCGCATTCGCCTGGCGGTACAGAATCGAGTTCACTTCGTCGGCCGTCAACGGCACCGGATGATTGCCGCCGCCCACAAAGCCCGTCACCCGCGGAGTCTCTTTCACCGCGTGCCACAGCTCATCGTCCATTTCCATTTCCACCAGCACATACCCCGGATACAGCATCCGTTTGCTGGTGACTTTTTTCCCGTTCCGCAGTTCGAACACTTCCTCGGTCGGGATCAGAATCTGCCCGATTCGCTGCGAGAACCCGAAGGCTTCCGCCCGGCTGCGCAACGATTCGGAGACCTTGTTTTCAAACCCGGAGTAGGAATGAATGATGTACCAATGCTTCGTCGTCGCCGGGTCCGCCGGGCCTTCCCCGGCCGCGCCAGCGCCCGCCGCCCCAGCCTGCTGCCCTTCCGGTTGTTCTTCGAATTCCTGTTCCGACATTGCGATGGCTTCTGGCTCTCCGGTTGCGGCGATCGTTACTTCGCCAAAACCTTGAATATCTGGGTTATTCCGCGACCGATGATGAAATCGACCACAAAGAAGTAGGCGGCAAACGCGAACACCGAAGCGATCACCACCAGCGTCGTCGCCTTCACCTGCTTCTCGTTCGGCCAAGTAACGCGCCGCATCTCCATCTTCAACTCTTCAAAATAGTTTTTGATGGCCGCCGGCCACGTGGCGATGCCACCGCCTTGCGGACTCGACTCGATTGCTACGCTCTTGCTCTCCATGGTGTTTCGCTCAATTCAATTCAATCTTGTTCAGCTTCCAGGCCTGCCCCGCCCTTCCTTCTCCGCCCAACGCGGATCGTATCGGAAGTTTGCGGAGAATGGCAGGGGCGGAGGGAGTCGAACCCCCACAGGCGGTTTTGGAGACCGCTGGTCTACCATTAACCTACGCCCCTGTACCGGCAGTACTTCCGCATCTCTCGCAACCTCACCGGTTGCGGCCAACAACGGAAGCTAGGCTCTATACAGTGTACAGCATATCGCTACCGTTCCAAAATCGGCAGCGCTGGCAGATGGCTACTTCACTTCGCGGTGCAGCGTGTGCTTGCGCAGTTTCGGGTTGTACTTCATCAACTCGATGCGCTCGGTGGTCTTTTTCTTGTTCTTCGTCGTCGTGTACAGCTTCAACTTCGTTTCCGTACACTGCAGCGTGATGATTTCGCGGGGCATTTGGGGGGTACCTTAAATTCTTCTCAAAAAATGCGGATACAAGCAAAAGGGGCGTCGTTAAACGCCCCTCTTAATACTCTACCAGTTAGGAAACGATTTCCGCCACCGTGCCGGCGCCAACCGTGCGGCCGCCTTCGCGAATCGCGAAGCGCAGTCCCTTGTCCATGGCCACCGGGGTGATCAGTTCGATTTCCATCTGCACGTTGTCGCCCGGCATCACCATTTCGGTCCCGGCGGGCAAGTGCGCCACACCCGTCACGTCCGTCGTCCGGAAGTAGAACTGCGGGCGATACCCG
>JAEUQC010000056.1 GCA_016789905.1 Bryobacterales bacterium
CGGATGGGTCGCCTGATAGACCTGCTTCAGCAGGTTAATCGAGACCCGCGTATACAGCTCGGTGGTCGACAGCTTGGCATGCCCCAGCAGTTCCTGAATCACCCGCACATCGGCCCCGTTCTCAAGCATCAATGTCGCCACCGTATGCCGGAACAGATGGCACCCGCCCGTCTTCCCAATCCCGGAATCCCGCACATACCGCCGGACAAGAGCCGTGACCTGGTGCCGCGGAAACGGCTCACCCAGATCATTCAAAAACACCGTCCCATCGTCGGCAACAACAAGGTAGGAAGCCCGCTCCTCGCGAACAAACTTAGCGATCCAATCCAGGCACCGCGAAGCCACCGGCAAATGCCGGTCCTTCTTGCCCTTGCCCATCCGCACCATCACCGTGCCCCGATCAAAATCCACATCGTAGAGCTTCAACGACGCCACTTCCATCCTCCGCATCCCGGTGGCATAGAACAGCTCCAGCATCGCCCGATCCCGCAAACACAGCGCCCCGGCCAGCACCCGCTCGGCCTCGGCGGCGGAAAGAACATACTTCGGCAACCGGTTCTCCAGCCGCGGCAGAATCAATTCCGAAGCCGGATTATGCAGAATATAGTTCTGCCGCGCCAGCCACCGGAAATAGCCCCGCAGCGCCCGCAAACGGCTATTCTGCGTACGAAACGTCAGCGGCTCTCCATTGGATTTGCGGTGCAGATACATCCAGCGCTGATAACGCTCCAGCACCGGCCGCGTCACCTCGCGCGGCTCTTCGATCCCGCGCTCTACGGCCCAGTCAATGAAGTACCCAATGGCCTGGCGCCGCGTGACCACCGTATCGGCCGAAAAGTTCTGCGTCTCCATCCACAGCAGATGCTCTTCCAGCAACACCCCCATCGGCCCCGGCCGAACCACAATAACCGCCCTGGACTTACGACGCGGCCGGGCCATGATTTACTCTCCGCCCAGGAACAGCGATTCCGAAGCAACCCCATTCAAACCCACCGGAACCCCCGTATTCATTGGCTGGAACTGATCCCGCGCACCCCCCGCTACCGGCCCGCGACCACCCCGCGATCCCCCCGCGAACTCCTCCACATCGGCCAACCCCGCCAATACCGGCGCCCGCTCCATCTCCCCTCGCTCGAACACCAGCTCATACACAAAGCTCTGCCCCCGCCCGCCCCGATGCGCCACGATAAACTCCAGTTCCTCCAGCCGCCGCAAATGCACCCGCAACTGCGTATCGCCCCAGCCGGTGAACACACGAACCTCCTTGCGGCTAAAACGAAAATCGCAGCGGTCGGCAACCGGAGCCATCTCATCCAACAACAGCAACAGCCGCCGCGTCTGCGGCGGCAGCTCGTCTAAAGAACGGCCCAAAACCTCATGCGCCAATCGGTTCGCGATCGCGATATCGGAAGCCGAAACCTCAATATAGGAAAACCCATCGGCCTCGCAAACCGGCCGCTGATACTGATGCAGCAGCGTCACCGCGCGAATCAAAGTCAGGTATTTCATATGATCCCGCCGCGTCCGTGTCCGCGCGTCGAGAAACGTCAACGAAGGCGCAAACGGATTCACGACAAACAACGGCCGCAGCAGCCGCTGCGCATTGCGATGCAGCTTAACAAGCTCATCGCGCCGCCGCCGCAATAGCATCCCGTCCAGCGTCTGGCGCTCCCGCTGCAACCGGTGAATGGCCCGCGTCTGCTCCCGGTCTTCATCGACAGTCAAAACCAAACAACGGTTCAGCAACTCCTCATCCAAATGAATCGCCGTCGTCGTCAGGAAAATCATCACCGGCCCTTCCACGCGATACTGCCGCGTCACCAGCCGCCCCGTCGCGCCGTCTTTCCCCGTCGAAGCCATCGTCAACGCCCCCTCGCTCTGCAGCAGTTTCAGCGCATACGCCGCCCGCGAAACGCCCTCCTCCTCGGCAATCGCCAACACCTTGTTCTTCAGATCCGTCTCCCCCATATAGAACAGCGACTGCCCCGTCATCGCCGAATACTCCACGCGCTGCTCTTCGGGCACAAACGCCAGAATCGAATCCATCAACGAGCTCTTGCCCGCCGCCGAGCTCGATTGCACCAGCACCGCCAGAGGCGTCTCCAAATGCCGCGACACCGCCGCCACATACCCCACCAGCTTATTGGTCTCCTCGCCCACCACCCCGCAAGCCGCGAAATCTTCGAGAATGCGTTCCATCAACCGCGGATCGCGCAGCAAATCGAGCGCCCCCTGGCGCTCCGCCTCGCTCATCGAAACCGCTGCCGGCTTCGATTCCGCCGCCTTCGCCAAACGCTCCTCGCGAACCTCCTCCAGCTTCAGCAGCACCCGCCCCAGGTCGCGCTTGACCAGCTCTTCCTTCACCCCCATCTCCACGCCGGCGAGCTTGATAAACGCCGCCCGCTGCCGCGCCGCGTACAGATCCAGCGTGTCCACATGAAACCCCTCGCCGCGCGAAGCCAGCACGTTCACCTTCAACGTTTCAAACGAGGCGTTCTTCTCCAAGCCCCGCACCCGGTACCGCCGGTCTTCCATCGAAATGACAACCTCCTCGCCCTTCACCTCGCAAGCAACAGCAGCTAAAGAAGGAACGGGCGCCTCTTCTTCTTTAGCCGCCCCCGCACTCCACTCCGCCCGGTTCAGCAGAACCTGCAACCCCTTCGCCGCCGGCGCCACCTTCAGCGCATACTCATTGGCGTCCATCCCCCGCGGAAACAGCACCCGCGCGCACGCGATCCCCGCCGCCGCCAGCTCCGCGCCCAACGTCTCGGCCGCTTTGTCGCCGGCCTCATCACGGTCATAGGCAATCAGCACCCGCCGCGTCCCGTATTTCTTAAAGGCCGCCCAGTGATCCGGAGTAAACCCATTCACCCCATACGCCGCCGTGACATGACGAAACCCGGCGCACCAGAACGTCAACGCATCGATCAACGACTCGCACAAAATGATCTCGGAAGAACCCTCGAGTGCCTCCTCATTCCACACACCCCGATGCGGCCCCGGCAGATACATATGGAGCGGCGTCCCCGCCCGCAGCCCATCGGTAATCTTCCGCCCATACATCCCCACAACCTCCCCCGAGCGGCTAAAGACAGGAATGACTAAGGACCCATTGAAATGCTCATGCCCCGAATCGCGCAGCACGCCCAGCGCCTGCAACCGTCCCCGCATCGACGCCCCCGCCACCCGGTCCGACGACGGCAGCCGCAGCCCCAACGTCCGGTTGGCAAACCCCAAACGAAACTTACCAATCGCTTCTTCCGAATGCAACCCCCGCTTCGACAAATACTCCAGCGCCTCCGGCGACGTCTTCAACGTCTCGTGATAGTACGAAACCACCTGCTCCAACACCCGTGCATCATCGACGGAAGTATCCACCGGAGCCTCCAGCTTCCGCACCCGCGAAACCTTCGTGTTCCCCGCCACCACCAACAACGGTTCGGCTTTCAGTAACTCAACCGCATGGCGAAAACTAACCCCATGCGCCCGCATCGTCCAATCGACCGCCGATCCGCCCGTCTGGCAAGCCCCCAAACAATGCCAAAGATTCTTCGCCGGCGTAATCACCAAACTCGGCTCCCGGTCATCATGAAACGGACACAGCCCGATCAAGTCCGCCCCATGGCGCGTCAGCACCACCCCCCGCGCCTCGGCCAGCCGCTCCAGCGGAATTTCTTTCTTTAGCCGCTCGATCTCCTCATCCGGAATTCTCGCCATGAAAACGGCCTCCTTCGCAAAACCTGTCAAGTCCTCGATGACGGTATGCCACTCGATTACAGAATACGGTACCATACCGTATATGGAGCCGCTACTCTCCCTACCCCATGCGACACTGGCTTCCGTCATGCCGAAGCCCTCCAAACTGGCGCTCACGCCGCTGCCCCTCAGCGACGAAACGCCAGGCCAACGTCTCGCCCGCCTCCGCCGCGAACGCGGCTTCACCCAGGTCGAGCTCGCCGAGAAAACCGGGCTCGTTCAAACCCTCGTTTCCGACTACGAGCGCGGCAAGCTGCGTCTCAATGCCGACATGATTCTCCGCTTCGCCACCGCCCTCGATGTATCCACCGATGACCTGCTCCAGCCGGCTAGCGGCCCCAAGCCTGCTCGCAAGCCCAGCCGCCGCGTCCTGCAGCGTCTCGAACGCATCGAAGCCCTGCCGGCCCATGTCCAGACGACTGTTCTCAAGAGCCTGGATCTCATGCTGCAAAGCGTTTCGATGAAACGCCGGGAGACCATACGATGACCATCGATAAACAGCACGCCCATGCCCTGCTCGACCGTGTTCCTCCCGATCAAATGACCGCCGCCGTGCGGTTCCTGGAGTTTCTGCTCCTCGATCCCGTGGGCCGCTCCCTGGCTATCACGCCCGTGGAAGACGAAGAGATCAGTGAGGAGGAAGAGGAAGCCGTAGCCCGCTCCAAGGAGTGGTTCAAACACAACGCCGGCATTCCCTTTGAGGAAATCGTGGCCGGCCTCGGCTTCACCATGGACCAGATCCGCAATCACCGGATAGACGAAGATCGAGATCCGGTCTCTTGAAGCGGATCATCATCTCAGACCAGGCCAAGGCCGACATCCGCGCCATCCCCCAGCACATCGCCATGAACATTCTGACGGCGATACACCGCCTGGCTGAAACCGGGGCCGGCCGGGTCAAGATGCTGCAGGGCAAGGATGGCGAAATGCGTCTCCGCGTAGGCGACTACCGCGTCCGCTACACCGAGGAGCATCCCGAAACACTCCGTATCCACACGGTCAAGGACCGCAAAGAGGGCTACCGTTAACGCCGCCGACCCTTCGTCGGCATTCCGGTCCGGCGGGCGTCGTGCGGATGGGCCGCAAAAGCGGCGGCCCGGCACGCCGCCCGCCGGGAGGAGCAGTACGGGTGACCGGAGGAAATCACGTAAGGAATTTGATTTGCCTCCGGCAGGGTGGAAGGCGGACCCGGAGAGGCAGCGCGGGGAGTGGCGGGAGGACATAACGAAAGTTATCCGCACCGCCGGTCCAAAACCAGGACCGGTCCCCGCGAGGCGCGGCGGTGTTCGCTGTCGCCCGATAACTTTGAGTTATGTCCTCCCCGCC
>JAEUQC010000146.1 GCA_016789905.1 Bryobacterales bacterium
CGGCGCAGATGCGGGACTTTGGGTTGAAGCACCGGGCGCGGGAGTTGGCTTCGAAGGCTGGGGTGGCGATGTTGCCGGGGACGGGGCTGTTGGAACAGGCCAAGGATGCGGCAGTGGTTGGCTTTCCGTTGATGTTGAAATCGACGGCGGGGGGCGGCGGGATTGGGATGCGGATCTGCCAATCGCGAGCGGAGCTGGAGGAGGCGTTTGCGGCGATTCAGCATTTGAGCCAGACGAACTTCAAGCAGACGGGGATTTACGCCGAGCGGTTCGTGGAGAAGGCGCGGCATATTGAGGTGCAGATTTTTGGCGATGGGAAGGGGCGCGTGGTGGCGCTGGGGGAGCGCGACTGTTCGGCGCAGAGAAGGAACCAGAAGGTGGTGGAAGAGACGCCAGCGCCGGGGATTTCGCATACGGCGCGGGAGAGCCTGATGACAGCGGCGGTGCGGCTGGGCGAGTTGGTGTCGTATCGCAATGCCGGGACTGTGGAGTTTATTTACGACGAGACGCGGGGCGAGTTTTACTTTCTGGAAGTGAACACGCGGCTGCAGGTGGAACACGGCGTGACGGAAGAAGTGACGGGCGTGGATTTGGTGGAGTGGATGGTGCGGCTGGCGGCGGGGGAGGATCCGGTGCGGGAGGTACGCCCGTGCGGCGCGTCGATCCAGGTGCGGGTGTATGCCGAATCGCCGTTGCACGATTTCCGGCCGTGCGCGGGGGTGTTGAGCCACGTGGCGTTTCCGAAAGAGGCGCGGGTGGAGACGTGGGTGGAGAGCGGGACGGAGGTGTCGACATTCTACGATCCGCTGCTGGCGAAGATTATTGTGCGGGGGGATTCGCGGGCGGAGGCGGTGGCGAAGCTACGCGCGGCGTTGGACGCGACGGTGATTGCGGGCACGGAGACGAACGTCGATTACCTGCGCGCGGTGTGCGGGAGCGAGGCGTTCGCGGCGGGAGCGTTTCCGACATCGATGCTGCGCGGGTTTGACTACAAAACGCGGGCGATTGAGGTGTTGGAACCGGGCACGCAGACGACGGTGCAAGATTATCCGGGGCGAATGGGGTACTGGCACATCGGCGTGCCGCCATCGGGGCCGATTGACGATTTGGCGTTCCGGATGGCGAATGAGATTGTGGGTAACGCGGCGAACGCGGCGGGGCTGGAGATGTCGCTGATTGGGCCCACATTGCTGTTTCATCACGACGCGGTGATTGCGGCGACGGGCGCGGATATGGGCGTGCCGCGGTGGGAGCCGCTATTCGTGAAGGCCGGGGAGACGATTCGGTTCACGCCGGTGAACGGGGCGGGGGCGCGGGGCTATTTGGCTGTTCGGGGCGGTTTGGACGTGCCCGAATATCTGGGCAGCCGGTCCACGTTTATTCTGGGCAAGTTCGGCGGGCGGCATTTGCGAGCGGGGGATTTGCTGCGGTTTGGGGCGACGGCCGCTGGTGAACCGAAGCCGTGCGCGGAGCCGCCCGTGTATGGGAATGCGTGGGAGATTGGCGTGACGTATGGGCCGCATGGGGCGCCGGATTTCTTCACGAACGACGACATCGATATGTTCTTCGCGCAGGAGTGGCGCGTGCATTACAACAGCGACCGCACGGGCATACGGCTGCTGGGGCCGAAACCGCAGTGGGCGCGGAAGGACGGGGGCGAGGCGGGGCTGCATCCATCGAACATTCACGACAACGCGTACGCGGTGGGCACGATAGACTTCACCGGCGATATGCCGATTATTCTAGGGCCGGATGGACCGAGCTGCGGCGGGTTTGTGTGCCCGGCGACGATTGTGAAGGCCGAGCTGTGGAAGATGGGCCAACTGAAGGCCGGCGACACGGTGCGGTTTGTGCGCGTGAACAATGAGCCGGCAGTGCTGCGGGGCGAGGCGCCGGGCGTGGTGATTCGCGCCGATGGCGACCAGAATCTGCTGGTGGAATTTGGGGCGAATCAACTGGACTTCGAGCTGTCATTCGCGGCGCATTCGGTGCGGCGGCAGTTGGAGGGGACGGCTGGGATTATTGACTTGACGCCGGGTATTCGCTCGCTACAGATTCATTTCGACAGCGGCAAGATTAGCCGGGAGGAGCTGTTCGCGCGGATCGACGAGGCGCAGGCGCACCCGCTGCGGACGGTGCCATCGAGGAAGGTGTATCTGCCGCTTTCGTGGGACGACCCGGCGACGCGGCTGGCGATTGAAAAGTACATGCAGGGCGTGCGGGCGGATGCGCCGTGGTGCCCGTGGAACATTGAGTTCATCCGGCGGATTAATGGCCTGGAAAGTGTGGACGATGTGTTTCGGACGGTGTTTGAGGCCAGTTGGCTGACGCTGGCGCTTGGGGACGTCTACTTGGGCGCGCCGGTGGCGACGCCGATTGATCCGCGGCACCGGCTGGTGACCACGAAGTACAATCCGGCGCGGACGTGGACAGCGGAGAACTCGGTGGGCATTGGCGGGGCGTATCTATGCGTGTATGGCATGGAGGGGCCGGGCGGGTACCAGTTTGTGGGGCGGACGACGCAGATGTGGAAGACGCACCGGCAGCCGAAGCCGTGGCTGCTGGATTTCTTCGACCGTTTGCAGTTCTATCCGGTGAGCGCGCAGGAGCTGCTGGAGCTGCGGGCAGACCCGAACTTCACGCCGCGGATTGAAGCGGGCGAGTTCAGTTTGGCGGAGCATCAGGCGTTTTTGCGATCGATTGAGAAAGAGGCGACCGCGTTCCAGACGAAGCGGGACAAGGCGTTCCGCGAAGAGAGAGACCGGTGGGGCGAGTATGTCGCGCCGGCGTTGGACGATATGCCGCCGCCGTTGGAGGACGCGCTGCCGGAGGGAGCGACGGCGGTGCGTTCGCCGATTGCGGCGAGCGTGTGGGCGGTGCCGGGAGAGGCGGGCAAACACGTGAAGGCCGGGGAGCGGTTGATTGTACTGGAGGCGATGAAAATGGAGTTGGCGATCAACGCGCCTTCGGCGGGCGACATACTGGAGATGCGGTGCGCGCCGGGAGCGATTGTGCAGCCGGGGCAGGTGCTGGCGGTGATCCGATGACGGGGCCGGTGTGGATTGCGGCGATTCCGGAGAAGGCGCCGGCGGAGGGGCCGCTGCGGGGATTGACCTTCGCGATCAAGGACAACATCGACTACGGCGGCGTGCCGACGACGGCGGGCTGCCCGGCGTTTGCGTACACGCCGGCGGTGTCGGCGCCGGTGGTAACGATGTTCGAGGAGGCCGGGGCGAAGGCTGTTGGCAAGACGAATCTGGACCAGTTCGCGACGGGGCTGGTGGGCGTGCGGTCGCCGTATGGGGCTTGCGCGAGTGTGTTCGATGCGGCGTATATTTCGGGCGGGTCGAGCAGTGGTTCGGCGGTGGCGGTGGCGAGCGGACAGGTGGATTTTTCGCTGGGGACGGATACGGCTGGATCGGGCCGGGTGCCGGCGGCGTTTAACAACATTTACGGCTTGAAGCCGACGAAGGGCGTGCTGTCGACGGCGGGCGTGGTGCCGGCGTGCGCGAGCCTGGATTGCGTTTCGATTTTTACGCGGGACGTGCGGACGGCGCAGCGCGTGTTTGCTGTCGCCAGGGCGCGGGAGGCCGTGCCGGCGTTTGCCAATGGTTCGTTTCGCTTTGGTGTTCCAAGGGCCGAGCAGCTCGAGTTTTTTGGCGATAACGAGGCGGCGGCGTTGTTTGCCGGCGCTGTTGAAAAGTTGACGATGGCAGGCGGGGTGGCGGTGGAGTTCGACTACGCACCGTTCCGCGAAGCGGCGCAGTTGCTCTATAGCGGGCCGTGGGTGGGGGAGCGGTATGTGGCGGTGGGCGGTTTCTTGGAGGGGCATCCGGATGATGCGCATCCGGTGGTGAAGAACATCATTTTAGGCGGGAAGAACTATACGGCGGCCGATACGTTTCGGGCGATGTACAAGCTGGAAGAGCTGAAGGCGCGGACGTTAGATACATGGGCCGCGGTGGATGTGTTGCTGCTGCCGACGACGGGCACGACATATAAGATCAGCGAGGTGGAAGCCGAGCCTGTGAAGCTGAACACGAACCTTGGTTATTACACGAATTTCGTGAACCTGCTGGACTTGGCGGCGCTGGCGATTCCGGCGGGGTTCCGGCCGAATGGTTTGCCGTTTGGGGTAAGCCTGATTGGACGGGCCAATAGCGACTGGGCGCTGCTGGACCTGGCGGCGCGGCTGGAGGAGACGCGGGTGACCGTTGTGGGCGCGCATTTGAGCGGGCAGCCGTTGAACAAGCAGTTGACCGAGCGCGGCGCGCGGCTGTTGAAGACCTGCAAGACGGCGAGCGAATACCGGCTGTATGCGTTGGCGAATACCACGCCGCCGAAGCCGGGGCTGGTGCGGGAGCCGGGCTTCAGCGGGCCGGGCATTGCAGTGGAAGTATGGGGTATGCCGACGCGGCACCTGGGCAGCTTCCTGACGCTGATTCCGCCGCCGTTGGGGCTGGGTTCGGTGACGCTGGACGACGGCACCACGGCGACGGGTTTTCTGTGTGAACCGGCGGGGTTGCAGGGCGCGAAGGAGATCACGGCGTTGGGCGGCTGGCGGAACTACTTGGCGAAGAAGTAGCCTTCCCATTCCCAGGGCGTGACGGTGTTGCCGAGGATTTTTTCGAGGAGCGGGCGGAAGGCCCGCTCCCCGTTGTCGCTGTTGGTGAGCAGAATCATGCAGGCCCCGCGGCGCGGGAAGCAGATCATGTAGTTCTGGGCGCCATCGCCGTGGCCTTCTTTGAAAAACGCCGGGCCGAAACGGGTTTTGGTGAGCAGGCCCCAGCCGAGGCCGTAGGCGAGGCCAACGCGCTTTGCTTCGTCGCCGGCGGGCAGGTCGCCGGGCCGCGGGAACTGGTGGACGGAACGAATTCTGATTTGCGGCTTGGTGACGGTTTTGCGGACGGGGCTTTTTAAGAGCCATTCGGCGTATTTGGCGAGATCATCAACGGTGGTGGTCATGCTGCCGGCGGCGCGGGCGGGGAAACGCTGCGTTTTGGCGATGAATTTGCCGTTGGCGGCGTAGCGGCCGGCGACGTTATCGGCGAACTGCTGGCGGTAGATCATTCCCGTGTTTTTCATGCCGAGGGGAGCGAACACCTTTTCCTGCATCAGTTCGGCAAGTGGGCGGCCTTGTTTCTGCTCAATCAGGAATTGCAGCAGATTGAGGCCTTCGCCGGAGTAGCTGTAGGCGGCGCCGGGCTCGGCGTGGAGGTGCATTTTTTGGTCGGGTTCGAGGAAGGCGAAGTTCAGGAGGCTGGAGGTGTGAGCGAGCAACATGCGCGGGGTGACGC
>JAEUQC010000156.1 GCA_016789905.1 Bryobacterales bacterium
GGTGGACCACGGCGAGCAGGAGATCATCATTGACGCGCCAACCCGCTATCCGCTTCGGCTGCGAGATAACGCGCGGATCTACAAGACGAGGGCCCACATTGAGGGCGTAGGGCTGGAGGATTTTTCGATCGGCAATAGCGAAAGCCGGCTGCCCGGGTTCCGGGAGGAGGACTATACGGTCCGCGGAACCGGTGCCTACGAAGTGCACGGCGCCCATGCGATTGGTTTCCATCAGGCTGTTTACGGCTGGGCGCGGCGGCTGGCGACGTTCCGCCCGGAAGAGAACGAGAGTGGGAGTCATCTGGTGTCGAACGGAGTCCTGTTGAACCAGACGCGGGGGATGACCGTTGAAGACTCAACGTTCGAGAATCCGCAGTATCGTGGTGGCGGCGGCAACGGTTACGGGTTCACGCTGCGGGGGAATGAGAATCTGCTGCGGAACCTGGTGGCCAACCGCCAGCGGCACGCCTATGACTTTAAATCGATGACGGCTTCGGGCAATGTGATTCTGCGTTGCCGGTCCAATGATCCGTCGCTGCCATCGGATTTCCATATGCATTTGTCGATGGCGAATCTGTTCGACAACACGACTTTGGACGGTGATTTTATTGAGGCTTCGGTGCGGCCGTATGGCACGCCGGATTATCACGGAGTTACGACGACGCAAACGGTGATTTGGAATACGCATGGGCTTCGGTATATGAATAACCGGCCGCATGTTGTGTCGTCGCAGCAGTTGGGCTGGGGGTATGTGATTGGGACGCGGGGGCCGGCGAACGCAGTGCGGACGGCGCCGTTCGCGTTCCGGTATGCGACGCCGGTGGCGAGCAGCGTTGACACGGGGCCGGAGGACTTTGTGGAGGGTGTGGGGAAGGGTGATTCGCTGGTGCCAGCGTCGTTGTATGAGGACCAGTTTGCGCGGCGGGTGAGGAAGGAGTAGGGTGTAGACTTGCGGCATGAAGGCCTTTGTTCTGATTGCTTGTTGCGGGTTGTTTCTGTTGCCGGGCCAGTCCCCGATTCGGTTGGCGGCAGTTAGCGATGCGCAGTATCACGTGGGCGTGGCGTATCAGAAGGGCAAAGGTGTGGCGAAGGATTTGACGGCGGCGGAGGAGTGGTTCCGCAAGGCGGCGGGTGGCGGGCACCAGGTGGCGCGGAAGAAGCTTGACGCGCTGGTGGAGCGGAGGGAGTGGGCGGCGAGCCATCCGGGGTGGACGGCGTTGACGACTTGTCCGGCTTATGGGGCGGTGCCTTATTGCCGGGAGAGTGGGCGGTAGAAGGGCGCTTCTAGTGGTTTGAGGTCGGCGCCTGGTGGGATTAGCTCCGTGCGGAGAATGGACCGGTTATTCACCGCAAATTTTGCGGGGATTAAGCCTTTGGGGGTTACCGAGTGTCCTCTCGACGGCGCCGTTCGGGCGATTCGTCGAACCTGGGTGGCGGCGGCGCCAGAATAGCGGGGCGCATCGTCGTCACACTTCGGCTACGAGACCTTCTCACCTCTTGCGACTTGGCCGCGGAGCAGGAACGTCTTGGCTAAACTGCCGCGGCCGCATATCTTGAAGGACCCGAAGTCTTTGTACCAGTCTCCCTCCGGGACCTCAGGCTTGGTTTCGACCCAGAGCCGAAGGAGGTTCAAGTCGGCGATGGTTATTGCACGGTCCCTCATGCGGTCAATCAAGTGCTGCCGGACGCCCTCCGGAAAGTTTTCCCAATGCTCGATTTTGGGCACTAACTGCCAAAGACCATGCGGCCCAGTTGATCGCCCAGGCGCTTGGCGGCGTCGGGATCGCTCTCACTGCGGAAGCGCTCGGCGAGATCGAAAAACTCCTGCTGCTTTCGCTTGTCCGCCTCAATGCCGTTTTCAATTAGCTCGACAAGCATACGAGTCGCACTGAGCCTTCTCGACTTGGCCATCGCGCGGACCTGAGACGCGACTTTCGCGGGCAGGCTTACACTCTGACGAACATTTTTGGGCTGGGCGGCTCTCATGCCACCATTATGCACCAATTTGATGCGGCGGCGTGCCTGGGCAAATGCACTTTGCATAAGGAGTCTCCGGATGAGCTTGGGGTCTAACCTAACGTTTAAAGCACATCGGCTATTCTGCAAAACACGCCATTAGGACGAGATCATCCCCGCCGCCGCCACTAACCCGAAAATAGCGTCCATCTTCGTCATAGACAATTTGCCAGCCATGCGCGGTCCGGTCTCCGATGTTGCGGAGTGAAGTAAAACGGGACTCAATTCCGAACGACGTCAGTTTATCAATGATCGCTATGGCTTTCGGGTCCTTAAGCGAGCTCACCTTGCACAGGCCGAATCGCCTTTCATCTGGAGTGTCTGGGCGCTCCAAGAAGAATCGCCAGCTCCTTGTAGAAGTGATCAACTGCATCCGCCCATTCAAATCGACCACGTAAGGGTCTCCATCGGACATCCGGACGACACCAAGGACTCGAGAGCATGGCAACAGTAAGCCCTGGCCAGACCCGGGCTTTTCTATCGAGAGCCATTCATCCGTAACGTCACGAACGATCAACTCATCAGATTCGTAAATCTGAGGAAAAATAGGTCGGAGGCGGATCCGGACGCTGGATACAAGCTGTTTCCGCCAGGCAGGGACGCTGGTGAATCCGCCGCCCGTTCCAGCAGTCTCCGTTCTTGCGTCATCATGACTCGAAAGGACACTTCGGGATTCGGTCGGTGCGGGAAGGAGCATTGGCGCCTGTCCCGGCTCCCACGCTACAAAGAACTCCTGCGCGACCTCGGAAATCTCTGAGCTATTTACCCGGAGATCTAGCTTCCAGACGCCAGCCTTATTGATTTCAGGGAAACCGGTCGTTCGATTCCTTTCGCGGCCGCAGGAGGTCAAGCTCAATGCCTCCGGACCCAGAGTACCGAAAAGATAACCGGCGCTCTGCCCGTCCCCCTTGATCGATTTTTCGCGGAGAATCCTAAATGGTTCCATTGGATTCTCAGTGAAAGCCCCGACCTTCTCTGAGAATCGGTTTACCCCGGCAACGATAACCTCGCAGTTCGAATGAGGCCTTATATCTTCATTGTGAACCCGTACTGCAAGACCTGAAGTGATCAGGTATAACTCTACTCGCAATGGTCCTGCGCTCGAAAATTCAATGCCCGGAGAGGTTAACGGCCGCTCCGGTTGAAACGGAGCTTCTGAGCCGAGGACGGGCGCTTTCTTTAAGGTACCCTTGACCTTCCCCAGAATCTTCTCAAACTCCGTCGGGGAGTCGGACCGCAGGTCAATAAAAAGAGCGCCCGCGTAGAAATTCGGAATCGAACTCTCCTTGACGCCAGATCGCAAAACAGGAACGAACTTCCCCGCCAACTGCCTATTTAGCGCCTCACCAGTAATCAACTGCGCCTCATAACCGGTGCCGCCAAACCGACCGTCGAACTTAGCCTTATAATTCGGGGTGCAAATGCTAAAAACGAAGGAGCTCTCTGCAACTCCCTGCTCCATAAATCGAGTGAGGTGCTCACCGGGCTCGACTTCCCATTTGTCGAGTTTTGCATCTATGCGCTGTGCCCTCAGTTTAGCCGCGAATACTTCAACCCACGCTTCATGTTCGGGCGAGTCCCACGAATACGAGATGAATAAGGTCGGCGGAGGTATCAAGGGCTATTGCGAAACCGGGATCAGCGATGGCATTCCTGCAAAATCGCCGTTAGAATTTTTTTGGGGTGCCTAACGGGGCTTGAACCCGTGACATCCGGAACCACAATCCGGCGCTCTACCAACTGAGCTATAGGCACCCAACCGGAACTTTTCCATCATAACAAAAAGCGGCGCACGAAGTCAGCCCCGCTCAAGATGACGAAGGAATTTGTGAAGTCAATCAGGAACGCGCCGACGACGGGCACGGCCAGGCGGGCGCGCGGGGCGGCGCCGTGGTGCGCCTCCAGCACGTCCATGCAGGCCACCGCGTTGGCCGTGGTGCCGAGCATGAAACCGGTCCAGCCGGCGGTGGCGACGGCGCCTTCATAATCCCGGCCGAGCCAGCGGAAGGCGACGAAGACGGCGAAGAGCGTTGTCACCACGACTTGGGCCGAGAGGATCAATAGGAGCGGGAGGGCGAGCGCCGCCAGGACCCACAGCTTTAGCGTCAACAGCGCCATGACGATGAAGAGGCCGAGGCTGAGGCTGCCGACGCGGTCGAGGATGTTTTCGTCCAGACTTCTGGGCCCGCTATCGTCACGCCAGCGGATGGCGGCGGCAACGATCATGGACCCGATGTAGCCGGGGAGCGTGACGCCGGCGCTGGCGATAGCCCGGCTCAACAGGCTACCGGCCCCCATGGCGACCGCGACGGCGGCGAGGGTGAACAGCCACTCCCCACGCTGCGCTTCCCCGCCCTGTACGGCGGCTGCGCGCACGGCCACCAGACCGTGCCGGCGGATGAGCCAACCGCCAACGGCACCGCCCAGCAGCCCGGCGGCGAGGATGCCGAAAACAGCTGACGCCACGCCCACCGTTTGCGCGTCGGCGACGCCCATCTCTTCAAACGTTTTGCCGAAGGCCAGGGCGGTGGCCGGGCCGCCGGCGAGCGTTGTGGACCCGGCAACGATGCCGAGTAGCGGGTTCAGCCCGAGGAGTTTGGCGCCGAGGATGCCGACGCCGTTCTGCACCTCCGCTCCGGCCACGGCAAGGGCAAGGCAGACGAGCACCGTGCCGCCATCGCGGCGGAGCAGTCCCATGCTGGCGCGCAGGCCGATGGTGGTGAAGAAGACGAGGGTCAGCAAGTCGCGGAGAACCGTATCGAACTCGGCTTCGAAGCCAGCGGCGCGGGCGGCGGCCACCAACGCTGCAAGCAGCAGTCCGCCGGTGACGGGCCGGGGGATGTTCCACCTATCCAACAGGCCAACGCGGCGATGCAGCGCGGCGGCGAACCACAGGCCGCCAGCCGCGAGCGCCAACGTTTCCGCCGCGTTGGCCTTGAACACTTACAGACCCGCTTTCTTCCAGAGCTCGTCGACGCGGGACTTGATGTTGGCGGGCATGGTGATAACGTCCGGCCAGGGGCGGGTGAAGCCTTCTTCCTTCCACTTCTTGGTCGCGTCGATACCGAACTTCGAGCCCCAGTTGGCCATGCGGCTGGAGTGATCGAGCGAATCGATGGGGCCGGTGACGAACTCGATGTCGCGCTGGGGATCAATATTGTTCAGAGCCTTCCAGGCGACTTCGCTGTAGTTCTGGACGTCGACGTCTTCATCGACGACCACGATGCATTTGGTGAACATGGCCTGGCCGAGGCCCCAGACGGCGTGCATAACTTTACGGGCCTGCATGGGGTAGCTCTTACGAATGGACACAAGCATCAGATTGTGGAAGATGCCTTCGGCGGGCATGCACATATCGCGAATTTCGGGAATCTGCATGCGCATGAGCGGGAGGAACATGCGCTCAATGGCCTTGCCCATGAAGTAGTCTTCCATGGGCGGGGGGCCGACAATAGTAGTGGCGTAGATGGGATTTTTGCGGCGCGTTACACACGTGACATGAAAGACCGGGTATTCGTCTTCGAGTGAGTAGTAACCGGTGTGATCTCCGAACGGGCCTTCGGTGCGCATTTCGCCGAGTTCGACGTAGCCTTCGAGGACGAGTTCGGCGTTGGCGGGCACGTCCACATCGACGGTTTCGCACTGTACCATTTCGACAGGCTTTTTGCGCAAGAAGCCGGCGATCATCATTTCGTCGAGATCGGGCGGGAGAGGGAGGATGGCCGAATACATGACCGCGGGGTCGGCACCGATGGCGACGGCGAGATCCATGCGTTTTTCGCCGGCCTTAAAGCGGCGGCGGTAGTGTTCGGCGCCCTGTTTGTGGGTCTGCCAGTGCATACCGGTGGTGCGTTCGTCATAGACCTGCATGCGGTACATGCCGCAGTTGCGCTTGCCGGTTTCCGGATTTTTGGTGAAGACCATGGGGAGGGTGATGAAGGGTCCGCCATCCTGGGGCCAGCAGGTAAGAACAGGGATCTCCTTGAGGTTGAAGCCCTCCTTCAGGATCACTTCTTTGCACGGGCCGCTGGAAACCTTTTTGGCGAAGAAGGAGCCCATTTCGGCGAGTTTTGGCAGCATGGAAAGTTTTCCCATGAGGCCTTGGGGCATCTGCATTTGCAGGTAGTCGGAGATACGGTCGGCAATCTCCTGGAACCGGTCCACCTGCAAGGCGATTTCCATGCGCCGCTGGCTGGCGAAGGCGTTGATTAAGACCGGCATGTTGTAGCCCTTTGGTTTTTCGAACAGCAGGGCCGGGCCGTTTTGTTTCACCGATCGGTCAGCGAACTCGGTGATCTCGAGGACGGGATCAACTTCGAAAGGGATCCGCTTCAGTTCTCCCGCTTTTTCGAGTGCAGCGATGAAATCGCGCAAATCACTATATGCCATATGATAATTCCATGATAGTTCGTACCGCTTTCGTTACTGGCGCCAGCCGGGGAATCGGCAAGGCCTGCGCCCAGGCGCTGGCCGCCTCCGGGGCTCGCGTGGTTGTGGCCGCCAGGACTCTTGACCGTTGTGAAGAAGTCGCCGCCGGCATACGCGCCGAGGGACATGAGGCGATGGCTGTGGCCATTGATTTGTCCTCTAAAGAATCGATTGTGCAAGCGATTGGGCAGGCGGCAAAAGATTTCGGGCCTATTCATATTCTCGTGAACAACGCCGGCATCACCAAGGATGGGTTGGCGCTGCGGATGAAGACCGAGGATTGGGAATCGGTGATTGACACCAATTTGAGTGGATCGTTTTATGCCGCGCAGGCGGTGATGCAGGGAATGATGAAGGAGCGCTGGGGGCGGATCATCAACATTGCTTCGGTGGTGGGGCAGATGGGCAACGCCGGACAGGCGAACTATGTTGCCGCCAAGGCGGGGCTGATTGGATTGACCAAATCGCTGGCGCGGGAGCTTTCCAGCCGGAGCATCACTGTGAACGCAGTGGCGCCGGGGTTCATTTCGACGGATATGACGAGCGTATTGAGCGAGGACATCAAGCAGAAGATGCTGGCGAACATACCGCTGGGGCGATTCGGGGTATCGGAAGACGTAGCGGAGGCGGTGAAGTTCCTGGCATCCGACGGGGCAAGCTACATAACCGGGCACGTGCTGGACGTGAATGGCGGACTGTACATGTAAGAGTGGGCTACTGGGCGCCGCGGCCCAGTAGCACCGTCTTCAAGGTGTTGAGGACGATGTACATGTCGAGCGAAAACGAGATGTGCTTGATGTAGTAGAGATCGTACTCAAGCTTGGTGATGGTGTCTTCGATGGTGTCGCCGTATTTGTGGTTGATCTGGGCCCAGCCGGTCAACCCTGGCTTTACGCAGTGGCGCTGGCGGTAGAAGGGGATTTTTTCCGATAGCGCCTGGACGAATTCCGGGCGCTCCGGGCGGGGGCCGACGAAGCTCATATCGCCGCGAAGGACGTTCCAGAATTGCGGAAGTTCATCGATGCGGAAGGTGCGGAGGTATTTTCCAATGAGGGTGATGCGGGGGTCGTTCTTCGACGCCCAGACGGCGCCGGTGGCGGCTTCGGCGTCGACAAACATGGAGCGGAACTTGAGAACCGAGATCAGCTTTCCATTCAGGCCGACGCGCGTCTGGCGGTAGAGCACGGGCCCTTTGGAAGTCAGCTTGACGGCAAGCGCGGCGGCAAGCATAAGCGGCAGCGTGACGATGGCGCCAAGCAGGGCGACGATAAAGGAATAGACCTGTTGGGTGGCGACGCTATTTCGGCTGGGGCCGAGTTCACTGGAAAAGACGAGTTGGCTGGGGCGCAGGTTGCGGGTGGAGACGCGGCCGAAGCAGCTTTCGTAAAGCGCGGCGGCCTCCTCCACGTGGATGCCGGAGAGGCGGAGATCCAAGAGATCGTAAACGGGCAGGCGCGCGCGCCGCTCCGACATGCCAACGACGATCCGCTCCGGCTTCACCTTTTCAACAACCTCCCGGAGATCGGCGAGCGTGCCGAGCAGAGGCGTGGCGCCCATCGCGGCGGGTTCGCTCATGTCGGTTCGATCGTCGAGATAGCCGACGACGCGGTAGCCCATTTCTATCCGTTCCAACAGGCGGGCGCTGATTTCAGCCAGAACCGGGGAGGTGCCAAGCAGCAGCAGCGCCGGCGCGTTCATGGAAGTGAGCACGAGGCGGCAGAACAGGATACGCCAGGCAGGGAGGACTACCAAAATCAATCCCGACGCATAGATCATGACCCAGCGGGAGAGCGTGAGCGTGGGATTGACGTAGGTGGACATACCCTGGACAAGGAATGCCAAACCGACGGCCATGGAGAACTGTTGCCAAAGGTAAATACGGCTGCGAATGCGGAGTTCGGTGTACAAGTCCTGAAAATAGAGGGCGAGTAGAATACTAAAGACGGCGATGGAGATGCGGGCCAGGCCGCCGTCGTAGAGGAGAACGAATTCGGCGTCAACTTCCGTGACAGAGACTTGCGCGAGTACGAAGCACAAGTAGAGCAATGCAATTTCGGAAAGCAATAGCGCAAGAACGCTTGTCGGAATAAAGACTCGGAAGACGCGGATCATAGGTCTAGTGCCGGCATGTACGCCGGGAGCGCCACACCCCGATCAAAATTCTTTCCGTGAAACCTGATTTCACTAGCCGCGACTCCTTCGCCCATTTCCCATGGTCAGACCCTTTTTTCCCGAAGTGAATGATAAATAAGCCTTTCCCCATAATAGCGTAGATCTCCGAACCGGTCCCTGCCTCCAGCGAGTCTATCGGCGGAGAAAAGGGAGAGGATGAGAGCAGTTTTTTGAATCCGGCTGCGGATTTGCCCCATCTACACGCTTAGGAACTCCGACTCTTTCAGTCGTAGTTTAACTCATTCAAGATAAAGGGCTCAGGTTTCAAAAACGCCGCTTGCGAGCGAGGTTTTGGTAAGGTACTATTCATTTAGGACCTATTCAGTCTCAATTCCACACGGAACGGCTGAACCATCGCAAATGCTTAAACTCACGAAAAAAGCAGATTACGGATTAATCGCGCTCAAACATTTGACCGTGGTACGCCCTCGCTCTGCCAGTGCGAAGGAAATCGCAGACCGCTACGGGGTACCCGTGCCGGTGCTGTCAAAGGTGTTGCAGAAGCTGGCCCGCGGGGGTTTTTTGGCCTCCGAACACGGAACCAACGGGGGGTACCGGCTGGCCGGAGATCCCCATATGATTTCGGCGCTGGATGTTGTGCGCGCAATTGATGGACCGATATTTCTAACCGCCTGCTTCACGGAGAGCGGGGAAGATTGCGAACATCAGGACCGATGCAATATCCGCCATCCGTTACGTCGGGTCCACGACGGTATTCTGCAACTGTTGGCGAATCTGACGATGGCCGATTTGGCGGAGGAACCGGAACACCGGGCCAACGGTATGGCGGCGGCGACGCTGAGCACAATGTCCATTGAGTCCAATCTGACCGTATTAGCCCCATAAGAGGAGTTCATGTCTAAGCCGATTTATTTCGACAATCACGCCACGACACCGGTAGACCCGCGGGTGTTGGAGGCGATGCTGCCGTATTTCACCGAGCATTTCGGGAATGCCGCGAGCCGGAACCACGCCTATGGCTGGGCGGCGGAAGACGCCGTGGAAAAGGGGCGGAAACAGATCGCCGCACTGATTGGCGCGAATTCGAAAGAGATCGTGTTCACGTCGGGCGCGACGGAATCGAACAATCTGGCGATTAAGGGCGTCGCCGAGATGTATGCCGAAAAAGGTAACCACATCATCACGGCGGCGACCGAGCACAAAGCGGTGCTGGATACGTGCAAGCACCTGGAAAAGAAGGGCTGCCGCATTACCTATTTGCCGCTGAAAGGCGATGGGTTGATCGACCTGGACATGCTGCGTGACGCGATCACGGACAAGACGATTTTGATTAGCATCATGTACGCCAATAACGAGATCGGCGTGATCCAGCCGGTGAAGGAAATTGGCAAGATCGCCAAGGAACGGGGCGTTTTGTTCCATTCCGACGCGGTGCAAGCATGCGGAAAGATACCGGTGAATGTGGCCGAGGACGGGATTGACCTGCTGTCGATCACGGGGCATAAGCTGTATGGACCGAAGGGCGTTGGCGCGCTGTACGTACGGCGGAAGAACCCGCGGGTTCAACTGACGGCGCAGATGGACGGAGGCGGGCACGAGCGGGGCATGCGAAGCGGCACGTTGAACGTTCCGGGGATCGTTGGCTTGGGCGCGGCGTGCGAAATCGCGCAGCGGGAGATGCCGGAAGAATCGGCGCGACTGCGGGCGCTGCGGGATAAGCTGCGGGCGACGCTGGAGGCGAACCTGGAAGAGGTCTACATCAATGGAACCATGGAACATAGGCTGCCGAACAACCTGAACATGAGCTTTGCGTACGTGGAAGGCGAGAGCCTGCTGATGGGGATCAATGATATCGCCGTAAGTTCGGGTTCGGCGTGCACGTCGGCGACGCTGGAGCCGAGCTATGTACTGAAGGCGCTTGGCCTCGGGGACGACTTGGCGCACACGTCGATCCGGTTTGGGCTTGGCCGGTTTAACACAGAAGCGGAAGTGGACTACGTCGCGCAGAAGATGATCGACGTGGTGAATAAGTTACGCGAATTATCCCCGCTGTGGGAGATGTTCAAAGACGGCGTCGATCTCAGCAAGGTCCAATGGACCGCCCACTAGTCTAGAGGAAAATAATCATGGCTTACTCAGATAAAGTTGTCGACCACTACAATAACCCGCGGAATGTCGGGTCGATGGACAAAGCCCGCAGCGATGTCGGGACCGGGATGGTGGGAGCGCCGGAATGCGGCGATGTGATGAAACTCCAGATACAGGTGAATGCGGCGACGGGGATTATTGAAGACGCCAAGTTCAAGACCTTCGGCTGCGGCAGCGCGATTGCGAGTTCGTCGCTGGCCACGGAGTGGTTGAAGGGCAAATCGGTGGACGAGGCGTTGGAGATCAAGAACACCGACATTGTGAACGAACTTGCGTTGCCGCCGGTGAAGATCCATTGTTCGGTACTTGCCGAAGACGCGATCAAAGCGGCTATCAACGACTACAAGACAAAGCAGGGCGCGCCGGCGCCGGCGGAAACAGCGAGTCATTAATGCCGACCACGGAAGCAGCACCAGCCATCGACGTGACGCCGAAAGCGATTGGAAAAATTCGCCAGGCGTTTGAGAAACAGGGCGTGACCGGCGGCTTGCGCCTTGGGGTATTGGGCGGCGGCTGTTCGGGCTTGAGTTATCAGTTCAAGTTCGACACAAAACCGCGGGCCAACGATCACATATTCGATTTCGAAGGTGTGGCGGTGTGGGTGGATCCGAAGAGCATGAACTTTCTGAACGGGATGACGCTGGATTACAAGGAGTCGATTATGCAGTCCGGCTTCGAGTTCGTCAATCCGAACGCACAGAAGTCGTGCGGTTGCGGGACGTCGTTCTCGGCGTAACATGTTTTCAGGACCCCCTCCATCCGATTACTTCGCGATTTTCGGAATTGAAAAGAAGCTGGCGCTGGATGTCGAGGACCTCCAGCGCCGTTTTTATGACAACAGCCGGGCGTGGCATCCGGACCGTCACGCGAGGGCTGGGGCGGAGCAGTTGGCTTACGCCGAGGAGGCGTCGGCGACGCTGAACGACGCATGGCGCGCGCTGCGAGACCCGGTGACACGAGCCGAGTATGTGCTGAAGGCCGAGGGCTTCAACATTGGAGAACAGCGGGGCCGTGATGTTCCGCCAGAGTTGCTGGAAGAGGTGTTTGCGTTGAATATGGCGCTGGAGGAAGCGCGCGAGGGAGACGCGCAGGCGAAGGACGACGTGGCCGCGTCTCTGGCGAAATTCGAAGGATTACTGCGAGAGATCGACGCGGAGCGTGACCGGATATTCCAGGCCTACGACGCGAATCCGAACCGGGAAACGCTGGCCGGACTGCGCGCACTGCTGAATCGTCGAAAATATATACAGAATCTGGTGCGGGACGCTCGCGCCGCACTGGCATAACGAAAATCACTCATGTCCCTTTTCCAAATCGATTTCGGGAACGAAGACAAGCCACACAAAGTGGTGGGTATCGATCTCGGCACGACAAACTCACTGGTCGCATTCATGGACCTGACAGCGCCCAAAGTGATTCCAGGGCCAGATGGGAATCCGATTGTTCCAAGCGTCGTTTCAATTCCAGAGCATGGCGAACCGATCGTGGGTTCGGCGGCCATGAGCCGGCTGATCTCACACCCGGACCGCACCATTTACTCCGTGAAACGGCTGATGGGGCGCGGGGTGGCCGATGTACAGGAAGAGTTGAAGCTCTTTCCGTTCCACATCGCCGCGGGCTCAGAATCGGTGATTCAACTGGAATTAGGCGGCAAGCGGTTCACGCCTCCCGGAATTAGCGCGCAAGTGCTGCGGCAGTTGAAGAAGAACGCGGAGACGTATCTGGGCGAGAGCGTCGATCATGCCGTAATAACGGTGCCGGCGTACTTCAACGATGCCCAGCGGCAGGCGACGAAAGACGCCGGGCGCATTGCGGGGCTGCAGGTGATGCGGCTGGTGAATGAACCGACGGCGGCGGCACTGGCCTATGGGCTGGACAAAAGAAACAACGGAATTGTAGCGGTGTACGATCTGGGCGGCGGGACCTTCGACATCTCGATTCTGAAGCTGCACGACGGGATCTTCGAGGTGCTGGCGACCAATGGCGATACGCACCTTGGAGGCGACGATTTCGATAACCTGCTGCTGCGGGTGGCGCTGGAAGATATCGCCAGCGAGTGGGGCGTGGATTTGAGCGGGGATCAGGTGGCAGTACAAACGCTGCGGCGCGCGGTGATCGATGCGAAACATCAGTTATCGACGCTGGCGGCCACCACCATTGCGTTTCACTACCAGGGGCGCGCTTATCGCCGCGAACTGACGCGGGACGTGCTGGAGAAACTGATTACGCCGATCGTGAACAAGACGCTGGGGCCGTGCCGCAGTTGCATGGCGGACGCGGGCGTGACGCCGGAACAGATTGATGAGGTAGTGCTGGTCGGCGGCTCGACGCGAATTCCGCTGGTGCGGCAAGCGGTGCGCGCGTTGTTCAAAGCCGAACCGCACACCGAACTGAACCCCGATGAAGTGGTGGCGATGGGCGCGGCGGTGCAGGCGGGAATCCTGAGCGGCCACGTCCATGACAAATTGCTGCTCGACGTGACGCCATTGAGCCTTGGGATTGAGACGATGGGCGGCGTTGTGAGCAAGCTGATTCACCGGAACTCGACGATTCCGGCGACGGCGGCGGAGACGTTTACAACAGCGGTGGATGGGCAACGCAACGTTTTGATTCACGTTGTGCAAGGCGAACGGGAGATGGTGCGCGATTGCCGAAGCTTGGCGCGTTTCGATTTGAAAGATATCGACCCGGTGCCGGCTGGGATGGCGAAGATCGAGGTGCGATTCCTGATCGACGCCAACGGAATTCTGAACGTTAGCGCGAAGGACCTGCGGACCGGGAAAGAACAGACGGTGGAAGTGAAACCGAGCTACGGGCTGTCGGATGAGCAGGTGGAGGCGATGATTTTGGAATCGTTCGCCAAGGCCGAGGAGGACTTCAACGAGCGGCAGGTGCGGGAGGCGCGCGTGGAAGCGGACCGGATTCTGAATGCGGTCGATAAGGCCAAGGGCGACGATGCTTACATGGAACTCAGCGACGCGGAACGCGCGACCGTGGACAACTCGATAGCCGAATTGCTGCTGGCCTACCATGGCGAGAATCATCACCTGATTCTGGACAAGATGGAAGCGCTGAATAAGGCGACGATGAAACTGGCGGAACTGATGATGAACACGGCCGTGCGCGGCGCGCTGAAAGGAACGAAGATCGACGCATGAAAAAGCTAACCTGGCTGGACGCCGAGGATATCGGCCTGTCGCTGTATGAATCGCAGCCGGAAACCGATCCGCTCAGCGTCCGCTTCACCGATTTGCACAAGGCCGTGCTGGCCCTGTCCGATTTCGCCGACGATCCGGCGAAATCGAACGAGGGCAAGCTGGAGGCCATTCAGATGGCCTGGTATGAGGAGTGGAAGGACAACCAGGAATAGCAGCCTTTAGCGGCCCGCGGCCATCGATTTCGGTGCTGGTTCGCTTTCGCTGGCGATGGCCGGATAAACAATGCCTGCAATGGCGGCGCCGACGATGGGCGCGACCCAGAAGAGCCAGAGCTGCTCCACCGCCCAACCGCCGACGAAGAGTGCCGGTCCGGTGCTGCGAGCGGGATTGACACTCAGGTTGGTAACGGGAATGCCGATCAGGTGGATGAGCGTGAGACCAAGGCCGATGGCGATGGGAGCAAAGCCGCCCGGCGCGCGTTTGTCGGTGGCGCCCAGGATAATCAGCAGGAAGAAGAACGTCAGCACCACTTCGGCGGTCAGACAAGCCATGAGCGAATAGCCGCCAGGAGAATGGGCATCGTAGCCGTTACTCGCAAAGCCAGCGCCCACATCAAAGCCGCTTTTGCCGCTGGCGATCACCAACAGCGTTCCCGCACCGGCGATCGCGCCCAGAACCTGCGCGACGACGTAGTGCCCTAGTTCCGCGGCTGGAAACCGCTTGCCGACAACAAGCCCGATCGAAACTGCCGGATTCAAGTGACATCCGGAAATGTGTCCGATGGCATACGCCATCGTCAACACCGTCAGGCCAAAAGCTAATGAGACACCGAGCAGGCCGATTCCAACACCAGGGAAGGCGGCAGCGAGCACCGCGCTGCCACATCCGCCAAAAACCAGCCAAAACGTTCCAAAGAATTCCGCCGCCGCGCGCTTGGAAAGCGACATGACCGTATCCTCCGTCCATCCATAGACTTTGCCGATGTTACTGGCTACAACCGGGATGAGTATATACAGAACGAGAGCCCAAAATCTACTGGGCGGCTAAGTAGCGAGCGCCGGAGCCTGGCGTAATCGCGGTGAAAGTTACTGCCTGGCCGGAGGCGGCCCACGCACGGAATTCGGTTTCCGTTACCGGTTCGCCGCCGTCGGCGGCTATGAATCGCTTCGCCGCTGGATCGTAGAGGAACGGGCGGAGGCGCCCTTCGCGCACGGTGTGGGCCACCACTTCACATTCCATCACCGGAGCGGAGGCGTTCAGCGCTCTGGAGTAAAAAGGCGCGGCGGCGCGCTGGAGTAACAGTTCAACGCGCGGATTCGCGAATGCGCCGTTGTTCCCCGTTAAAGTCACCTGCTGGCCGACGATTGGCGCAAGGTCGGTATCAAACGCCAACATGAACTGCTCCATGTCGCGACGCATACCATCCGGATTGTTTTGGGGAAATCCGGAATTCGAGGTAGGCCGAAATACAGAGGCGGTCATGAACCGGAAAAGCGTATCGGCGGATCCATCGCCGGTGAACCCAAAGCCACGTATCTGTTTGCCCATGGCGCCGCTATCGGGCGCATCGAAAAAGCTGACTTGCGGCGTGCCGAACATGCCGACCTTTGCGTACATGTTGCGCAGGTGGGGGATTTTCACAATTTGGGGCAGGTTTTCAAAGCTCTGATTTCCGCCGGTGCCGTAGAACCCTTTCGCAGGATTCAGTTCATGGCACTCGTTGCAGGTGAAGGAGGCCTTCCCGCCGAGCGCGTCGGCAAGGGGCGAGTTGATGCCGGCCGCGGGCCTTGTTCCCGAGTAGAAATCCGCCGCCCGCTTCTGCGCCGGCGTAAGCGAATTGTCCAGGTTTCGGACTGGATTGGGCGGAGGCAGAACCTGCAATTGGAAGCTGGCAAAGGCCTGCATCTCCGCGGAAGTGGGCGGGTCCGGGCTGCCAACCAGATCCTGGAAGGCGCCGATGAAGTTCAGAAAGGAGATATTGGCATCGAATGCGCTGGTGCCGGCCGGCCCGACGGAACGGTCGCCGCGCCAATGCATGGCGCCGGAGTAGCGCAAGCCGCGGAGGGTTTGGGTGGTGAATGGCCCCTTCATGGGATGAAAGTCATCCGGTTTTCCGCTCCCATTCAATTTGTATGGGAATCCCAGCAGTTGGAGGAGCAAGGGGTTGGTAAGGAAACCGCCGAAGTTGATGGGGATCGGGCTGCGGGCAACCGCGCCATCAGGGTTGCCGAGATCCCAAGCCAAATCATCCATGTCACCGAACTGATGGCAGCTTGCACAACTGGCTTCACCATTGCCGGAGTACCGTGTTGCGTCATAGAGAAGCGCGCGTCCGGCGACAATCGACTCCGGTTCCGGGTTCAGCATCGGCAGCGAAGAGACCTCCCTGCGGCTTTCGAGTTCCACCACTTTCACGGAATTATCGAAGCGCGTCAACACGTAGAGCAGCCCCCGCGGCTCGTCGAGCACAATTCCGCTTGGCCCGCCGCCGGAGACGGGAATGTATGCCTCGCTGGCGGTACGCGGGTCGAAGCTGCCATCCTCGATGGACGCGGTGGGAAATACACCGACCTTGGACGAACCGAAAGCCGCTACATATAGGCGCTGGCCATCGGCGCTTACCGCAAGATCGAGAGGCGTGGAAAGACTATGGTCGCGGGCGGAAAGGTCAAAGCCGGGAGAGCCGGCCAGCTTATTGTAGTCCAGATGCTTGTTGAGGTGCCTGGGCGTGACCTGCCCGCCGGCGATCACCGTCACGCGGGACTCCGCCAAATGCCCCTGCACGGTCTGACCGGCAAACTTTCCCGGTCCCTCAAAACGCTTGTGATTGAAGGCTTCGGTATTGGAGACGTAAATCGCGCCGCTCACGGGATTGGCCGCCATATTGAACAGCGTGGTACCGGCATGGGCATACTCCGCCTTTTGCATCAGCGTGTCGGCATCGAAGGCGAAGACGTCGGTGTCGGGCAGCGTGAAGCGAACGGCGCTGTCCCATACGCGCTTCAATTCGTCCTCCCAGTGTCCCGATTCGTTGTTGAATTTGACGATCAGGCCGGTCTCCGGGGCTGGGTCGCCCTTGGCGTTCGTGGCCGGTCCTGGATTGCCGCCGGGACTCATGGAACCGTCGCGCATGCGGCACGGCCTGTTCGCGTCAAATCCGGGGCAGACGCGGCCATCACTCACCGTTGTCGTCTGATTCCCGGACTTAAATCCGGCAACGTAAACCGTGCGCTTGTCCGGACTGAGCGCCAGAGCGCGGGGAGTGTCAGTGAAGAAGCTCAAGATGCGCACGGGAACGTCCAAGGCACTCGCCGAGTCAAACACCCAAACGTCGGCACGCGGAATCCCAGGGGTAGTCAATTGCGGGTCACCGGCCCCGGGCACATTGGCGAGGGCTGGATCCGTACGGCGCTGGCCCCGGTGGGCCGTGGTGATGAACGCGCGCGAGGGCTCGCCGGCGAAGACGATGTCCCGCGGTTCGTCGCCCACCAGGAGCGTTCGAGAGACGTGCGGCACGTCCCGTAGACTCACAACGCTCACACTATCGGAGACATGATTTACTACCCACACTTCGTCGTTCGAAGGCGCGGCGACGGCCACCGGTTCCAGGCCCACGGGAACGCGGCCTTTCCATTCCGGGTTTCCGGTTGCGATGTCGAAAATCTCCAGCGTTCCATTTGGCGTGTTGACGGCGAAGAGTGTGCGCCCATCCGGGGACATAGCCAACGGGCGGACCTGGCCGCTTTCGAAGGCAACGAACTCTGGCCCCGCCGAAGAAGCCGTGGCGCGCCCGTCGCTGAAAAGCCACACGGCCGGGACAAGCAGAACGGCGATCAGAAGTGATGTGGCTATGCGCATGGTGGGGAGGCGATACTCCTCCCTATTCTAGCGGGACCGGCACTGGTAGTCTGAAAGGAGTGCCGATTGAGATTGCAGAGTTTTCCAGCGACTATTTCGCGAGGATGGCAGAGCTGGAGGACAGGCATCCGTGGACCCGCCATATGCGGATTCTAACGTTCGCGCTCCTTTCCAGGGCCGGCGGCGATTCCTGCCAGAAGCGCGTGGATGTGGGATGCGGCACCGGCCTGTTTCTGGAAGAGTGGAGGCGGCGCGGGCAGCCCGCCCGAATGACGGGTTTGGACTTCGCCTACCCAGCGCTGGAGTACGCGCGCACAAGGACCAAGGCCGAATGGGTGGCCGCCTCCGCGGCGGCCCTGCCGTTAGGCACAGGTTCGTTCGACGCCTTGCACACGGCCGATGTTTTGCAGCACCTTGCGATCGGCGATGTCACCCCCGCGTTTCAGGAGATCGCGCGCGTGCTGCGGCCCGGCGGACTCGCGGCGCTGCGCCTTCGCGGGCCCCGTTGGTTGACCGCGACGCCCGACGTGGACTATTCCGTTACGTTCACAACAACCCAGGTTCGCCAGCAACTGGAGCGCTGCGGCTTCGACGTTGTGTATCTATCCCGGGTGAACGCGTTACCTTCGCTGGCGGCGGAGATTCGCGATTGGCTGTCGAAATCCGCAAGCCGCGGGCAGGCGCCAGTGAAAGGAATTGCGTGCCACGGCGCCGGAGACCCGCGTTCGGCCGGTCTGGCGATCTACCTGCGCCTGGAGAAGCTGTGGTCGTTTACGCTTGGATTGCCCCTGCCGTTTGGGCACACCATTCTATGCGTCGCGCGCAAACGGCAAAGTTAATTCTTCACGGGCACGAACCGCAAGCGAAGCCAGAACTGCATGCCGGCGGGGTGCGCGCCATAAATCGGCGACAGATTCGCGGGCAGGTGATATATCTGCAGTTGCCCGCCCAGCGCCGGACGCAGAAAATTGCCGATAGAAGGAAGTTCATACGAGTATCCGCTCGTGTAGGCCTTTATGCGGGTATACCGGTACTCCTCCAGCAATCGAACGTAGGGCGCTTCTTCAAACAACAGCATGGAGTCCTTATCCGTTAGTTCGGCACGGCCCCACACCCAGTGTTTGTTTTTGAAGAGCACGGTGGATTCGGCGGAATAAGAGTTGAACGTTTGCCCTTGAACGCGGGTGGGAACCAGGGCGATGTGCTGGCGCTCCCCATTCGATTTTCGCGGGAGCGCGGACTGCAGAATGGCCAGCAGTTCCCCGTTCGGCTTCTGCGTGTATTCCAGATCATGATTGCGTCCCCAAACGAGTGTAGTAGCCCAATGGCCTCGCTGCGTGGGCCGAACGTGGGTTACCGATGCAGTCTGGCGGAACGAGTCTCTGTCGGGGTGCGTCGCCTCGCGGTTGTTGATTCGCCCCAGCGAATACTGAAAGGCCCAGTTGGCGGTGGGAGTCACCGTCAGCCGGGAGGCGAACGAATCGATTTTGCCCATCTCAATTCCCCAGCGCTTTTCATCCGGCTCGCGCCCGTGAAAGCCGCTGGCCTCCAGCGTTGCCCACCGGTATGTGATTCCCACAGTGGCGACGTTACTGGCGATGTGGGTGGAATCCTGGTAATGATGGGACATCACGGCCATCGGGTTCTCCGATGTCGAGATTCGATGGGGGTAGGCGGTGGGGCCGATCGCCGGATCGCCGCGCAGGCCGGCATACAGATTGAGCGTTGTATTCTCGCTCAAACGATACTGATACGACGCGCCCAGTTCCTTGACGAAATCGTGCGGGTGCTGCCCATTGATGATCGGAACGTTCTTCCATGTTTCGCCGGTCTGGATCAGGAGAGGAAAGCGACCGTTGGTGACGGTCAACGGCTCAATGGAGAACATGGTGCGCACGGTGAAAACGCCGCCGCCAAGGCGGTGGCTGGCCATCGGCATTACCCATCCGGCGCCGAAAGTTTTGTCCCGCCCGCGCGGCCCGGTCTGATTCGTGTAGATACCCCATAACGTACCGTTGAACATGACATTCCAGCCGCCAAGCCGTTTGTGGAGCATGCGCATGGGAAGGGCGCCGGGCGTTTGACTGGTGCCGCTGACAAACATGCCGCTGAATGCGGCCGCGCTCGCGTTCATGCCCTCGGTCATGGTTCCGTCCATCTCCGATAGCTTCACTTCGCTTAATGGCAGGCCGGCGAAAATCCCCTCTCCGGCGTGCCAGCCGTCGTAGCAGTCGCCACAGACGCCCTTGGGTTCCCGCTTCTTCTCCCCTGGCTTCGGCGGCGCCGCCGCTGTGGCCAGATCGCTGCCACAGGGGCACTCCGCTTCTTGCGCACATTGCCCGCATCCGCCCTTGACACAGCACAGGAAGCGCTTCTCGCCAACCAGCGTCTTTTGTGCTTTCAGCAGCGCGTTCATCCCCTCTTTCAATTCAGGCGGCAACTCGCCGGTACCTGGCATGGCCTGCTTCGGCGCGGGAAGAAGTTTCACGCTCTCGGCTTTCACACCCGCCAGCGAACCCCGACCATTCTTCCAACCGGCCAGGCACTCGCCACAAGCGCCCAAGCCCCGCGCCACGTTCGACGCGCAGGCGCAGGAACCGTTCTTGCGCAGGCATAGGTCGCAACTTGGCTTTACGCAGCAGGCGTACCGGCCCTTGGCCGCCAGCGCCGTCTTTGCTGCTTTCAGTTTGGCCGCCGCCAATTTCAAGTCCCGATCCGCTTTGGTAGGCGTAGTGTTCCGCCGCCCGCCTTCGTGCGGAAACAGAGCGGCGGCGGTGAGCGCGAGGATGAGCAGAACCCGCATCGCTATTTCTTCTCAACAGCAGAGACAGTAAACGGCCCGGTCTCCACGACGCCGCCCCGCTGTACCTGCACCCATCCCCGATACCGGCCCGCCTTGGGAAACCGTGCGAGAAAGGCGAGCTTGCCGTCCTTGCCGGCCAAAGGATCGAGTTCATCAGGATGCGAATGGACGAACGTCTCCCCATCCTCACCCACCAGAATTAAGTGGCCCAGCGCCCCTAGATAAGGCTGAATATCATTCACCGGCGCGCCCGTCTTAGCATCCCGTACCAGGCACGCCATACGCAACGTCTTTCCCGCTGGAAACTCCGTTTCGGCGAAGGTCACGCGTAATGAACCCGACGACGTTTCGCCGGTCAACTTGTCCGCCGCAATCTGAAAACGCTCGCCTTTCTTCCCGTCTACTTTGAACCGGACGGGCATCACCTGTCCGCCCGCGCCTTTGGGTGCAACGTCGACGAATAACGTGTAATCGCCCGCTTGCGGAAAAGTGTGGGTGAGGCGGAAAATGCCATCGGACGCTGGCTCCGGATGTTCATGCGCAAACACCCCCAAGTCCTGACGAACCAGCAGTAAGTGCATGGGCCGTTCGTGTTGAATGTCGAACTCGCGCACTAAAGCATTGTTCAGCGCGCGGGAAAACACGGAAATGGCTAACGTGGCCGGCTCACCGGCCTTTGGTGTTTTAGGAGTGGAGCGGACCTCGGCATAGAATGGCTTGGGCCTGGGCTTCCGGTTCTTCGCGGACGCAACATCCCCCACCTGCAACGGGAATTGCACATGGAACTCTTCATCGGCCGGCGGCTTGATGAACAACTGAAGCCGGTAGTCGCCGCCGTGAGGAAACAGCGGATGAACACCATATTCACCGGGAACGCCCTCCGGGTGGGCGTCTTCCGTCATCTTTGCCATGCCCGGCATGGTGGGCATGTCGATGACGCTACGTGCCTGCGCGCGGATCACCGGCGCGGCGCCCATCACGGGGTCCACCTGCGTCGCGTCCACCACGCGGTATTCAATCTGCATTTCTTCCTGCGCGGTCAGACCCTCAACCGGCAATCGAAGAGTGACCTGATACTTCCCAGCCCGCAAGGAGGGCGCAGCGTCTTGCCCCCACGCCACCGCAGCGAGCAAACCAGCGACGAAAATACGCATCACTTCACCGCCACCAGCGCGGTGTTGCTGCGCTGCCGATTCACGCTAATCACAAGTTCCAGGGCCGGCCCAACGGGTGCGTCCGCGGGCACCTGGATGTTCGCCTGCGCCAGCCCCACGAAACCCGGAGTAAGGCCCAGGAATAGCACCGGTGCGGCTCGCCCGCCAATCGTTGCCCCCGTATCGAGAACGGCGCGATACAGCGTGGTCAATGGCGCGGCTCGCCCGGCTGCCAATTCCCCATCGAGCGGGCCAATGCCTGTCAAGTAGACTGTCATCACCTGGCCGCGTGTCTCCGCGTTGGTTTGTGTGTTCAGCGTCCCGTCCTGATTGATGGCGACCGCGCGGGTTCCGCCGGCGATCATGAAGATTCCTGGGGCGGCCGCGCCAATATTTACGGTCTCTTCCGAACTTGCACCCTCCGCCGTTGTCACGCGGATCTTTGCTTCGCCTTCCCGAAGATCGTAGGGAAGTTGGGCGTTGATTTGATTGGGAGAGACGAACACCAGCGGCATTCGCGTTCCGTTAACGGTGACGGACGTACCGGCCATCTCCACAGGCAGCGGCAGTTCACTGGCCTGCGTCAGGCCGCCGGCGAAATTGATTCCGAAAATGGAGATGAGCGCGCCGGGTGCCAACGGCACAGGGGCAGGAAGAAAGCTGGCCGCGTTGACAACTCCCCCTGGCGAAACGGCGGGGCGCACAGCGAAGCTTACCTTGCGAATCAGGTAGTTCTGCCAGTCGACGATCAACACATCGCCGTTGTTATCCACCGCCACCGAGGAAGGATAATTGAGCGGGCTCTGCGTGGCGGGAATACCGTCGGCGCCGCGCCCAATCTGCCCATTGCCAGCTACGGTGGTGATGGTCCCGTCGGGGGCCACGCGCCGCACACGGTGGTTGCCCATGTCGGCGATATAAATATTCCCAGCCGCGTCAACGGCAGTTGCATTTGGCTGGCTCAGTTGCGCCGCGGTGGCGCGGCCGCCGTCACCGCTGAAGCCCGGCGCGCCAGTGCCAGCGATAGTGGAGATGGCGCCTCCGGGAGTGATTCTTCGGACGCGATGGCTTCCCTGTTCGGTGACCAGCAGGTTGCCCACGCGGTCGAACGTGATGTGCGATGGAATGGCCAGCGCGCTGCGGGTGGCGTCGGGCCCGTCGGCGCCATTGCCTGGAAGGCCGGTGCCGGCAACAACCTGAAGTCGCCCATCGCTATTGGCGCGCGCGATGCGGTTCGAATGCAGTTCGGCGAAATAGATACGGCCTTCATTGTCAACCGCGACGGAAGCCGGCCAGTCCAGCGGCGATAATGTACCCGGAACGTTGGGCGCGAAGAACGAATGCAGGTTGCTGCCAATAACCGTGGAAATGGCGCCATTCGCCGCTACCTGCCGGATGCGGTTGTTCTTTTGGTCGCTAATCAACAGCGTGCCGTTGGCCAACGCCAGGACATGAGACGGGCCATAAAGCTTCGCGGAAGTGGCGGAACCACCGTCCCCAGCCTCGGTCGCGCCGCCCAGGGGAGAACAGCGGCTGGTATCGATGGACGGCCGTTGCCCGCTACCGGCAACGCTTGTAATTACACCATCGGGCGCGATCCGCCGCACACGATGGTTATTCGTATCGGCGACGTAGATATTGCCGGCGCGGTCAACGGAGATATGGCTCAGTTCTTCGAACCGCGCGGGGTCGCATTCGTTCTGGATGGCGGCTAGGGTGAAGGACGCCAGTGCCGCCGGGCCACCGTCTCCACCGTACCCGCGAGTTGTACCGGCAACAGTTGAGATGATTCCAGTTTGCGCGATGAGGATGGAACAGAAAGATAGAGAGAGGGTTAACAGGAGACGCATGAGTGGGCATTCGTCCGATGAGGGGGAATCCCTTCATTGTAGCGCTTACAATCTCAGCGACTGTGGATCAGCCCGAGGTAGTTGCGCAGGTGGGTTTGCGGCTCGAACGCCGCAAGCGCGGCTTGCACAGGACTCTCATCGCCCAACATCGATCCCAATTCCTCCACACTCTCAAATACTCGTCCGCCACCGGTCTGCCGCACCAATTCCGGCAGGGCCCCGCGCGGCGAAACGTATACCGGCGTTCCCTGGCGCAGCGATTCCAGCACCACCAGCCCAAACGTCTCCTCGCAGATGGATGGCACTATAGTGGCTCGCGCGCGCGAAAAGAGATTGGGCAGATCGGCAAAGGGCACCCGGCCCAGGAACTCAATGTTCTTCGCTCCGGCCGCCAAGGCCCGCAACGCTGGTTCATCTTCGCCCGCGCCGGCGATCTTCAGCCGCAGGCCATTGTGCTTGAAGAGCGGCAACAGCGTGTGAACACCTTTGGCCTTTTCCAACCGGGTAACTACCAGGTAGAAATCCTCTCGCGCCAGTGGCGGGACGGTGTTCGCCGTCGTGAAGTTCGGCAAAACACGCACTGGCAAATCCGGCAGGTATCCCTTTACCTTTCGCGCAACGAACGCGCTGGGGGCCAGAAAAAGGTCGATATTTTGAAGCCCGTCGCGAATCACTCCGCCGCGGCGCCAGAATTGCGGCGGCCGGCCGCGCCGCAACAGGCAGGTATGGCAGGTGCGTTTGTCACAGTTGGACTCGCCGTTGCGGAAAAGGATGTGCGAAGGGCAGATGAGCCAGTATTCGTGCAGTGTCATCAACCTGAAACCACTGCCCCAGCGGAACGCTTCCGGCGCTCCTAGCAACGAGGCGTTATGCCAGTGCGTGACGTCGAAACCCTGGCCCAGAATCCTGCGCAGGGCCGGCGCATACATCGAGTCTCGCCCGGAGATGTGGGCCGACAGCGGCGCCAGCGCGCCAAACGGCGAGCGCAACGTATGCACTACCACACCGCTATGCAATGGAAATGGCGACGGCGCCACCGGCCCCCGCAGCAGTTCAAACGCGTTCGCGCAATGGACAACTTCCACGTGATGGCCGGCGTGCGCCAACAGGTTTGCCAACGAGGCTACGAAAATGGCATCGCCGCCAAAATGCAGCGGCGGAAAGAAAGTCGTCAGCAGACAGAAACGCATGGAGAGGTCTCTGTTAGTCTAGGAGAATATTGAACCTGTTTGCCAGAATGCAGCGTCATCTCCGGTTGACCCTTCGCAACTACGGCGTTGGCGGGCAAATCGGCGGCCGCCCGTCTCCTCCGTTCCTCATCGTTTTCATCAACTCCATCTGCAACCAGACTTGCGATCACTGTTTTTACTGGAGGAATCTCAACCGCAAGGACGATCTGACGGTGGACGAGTTCCGCGCGCTTTCGAATGAACTGGGAACGATTGAGAACCTGAACCTCTCCGGCGGAGAGCCGTTTCTGCGAAAAGAGTTCGCCGAAATCTGCCGGTTCTTCATCCGGAACAATGGCGTGCGGCAGATCTACGTGCCCACCAACGGCACCTTCACGGACCGCACCATTGCGGCTCTGGAAGACGTGTTGAAAGAGCCATCGCTGACCCTATTCGCCGTTGAACTTTCGCTGGACGGAATGGCCGATTACCATGACCGCTTTCGAGGAATGAAAAACGCCTTCGCGCGGTCAATGGAAACTTATCGTGCGCTGGCGGAGCTGCAGAAGCGGGATCCTCGTTTGCGCATTCACTCGATCTCGACGGCCACCTCGGAGAATATGGGCGAAATTGCCGAGTTGACACGCTTTCTCTACGAGAACTGTCCCGCCATGGATCACCATAATCTCGCGCTTATTCGCGGCGATCGAAAGAACCCGGCGCTGGCGGGGCCAACACTCGACAACTACCGCGACCTGTACCGCTACGTACAGTCGGTGTGGGCGCCGCGCGAAGAACAGCGATTCGGCAGCATCGTGGAACCCATGCTGCAATGGGCGAAACTGAAGACGGCCGTGGCACAGCGGCAAGTGGTGCCTTGCCGCGCGGGGCGCCTTAGCGCCGTAGTCTATGCCAATGGCGATGTTAGCTTTTGCGAGACTCACGCCCCGCTCGGCAACCTGCGTGATTCCACCTTCACCCAACTCTGGAACTCGCCCCTGGCCGAAACGTTGCGCGCCTCGGTGGACGCGCGAGCCTGCTGGTGCACGAACGAAGTTTTCCTGTGGCCCAGCATCGTCTTCCAACCCGCCCAACTGGTTCGCGCGATGGTGGCCGCGCGCCCGTGGCGAAAGCCGGCGGCCGCCCAGAAGCCTCCGGCGCCGCAGTCCTCGAATGGGCTCGTCAACATCGGTTAACCGCGAATCATCCAGCGGGGGGCGATGAGAGACATCCCCGGCGCCAGACGAAGGCCGCGATACAGCGCCAACACCCGCCGCGCACTCGCGCCCATCTGCGGAGCGAATAGAGGCGCCGCCTCGGTCCGCGCATTCACCCAACCGGACGCGCGCGCCAGTTCCCTGCCCTCCTCCGCGCTGCGCAGTTGGATGCCATACGGATGCAGATCCGGCCTTCGTCGGGCCACGAAAGGCGCCTGCCAGCGGCGCGGCAACCAGCCCACTCCCCACAGATGCACATGAGGCTCCGGTAGCGGCGCCCAACGGTTGTTACTCGTTAGAAGAAGCGAAGACCCCACGCGCCTCATTTCCCGCAGGCTTTGCGCCGCGTCCCGGAGATGTTCCAAGGTGTCGAACGAAATGACGCGCGCCCCCATGGAATCGGCAAACGGAAGGTGCTCCGCGTTCGCGCACACCAACCGCGCCGCCACACCCGCTTCCCGCAGCCGAAGCTGTCCCAGCACAAGCCAGCGAAACGCAATATCGACTCCCATGCCGCCCCCGGCCGCAATGAGGGCCGCGCCGGTTGAGCAACCCACATCCAACAGCGGACCGTCGCCGCGGCTGTAGGCGAGCATCTCGCGGGCAATCGCAACCTCCGCCAACGCCCGGGCCGTCCAGCGTTCGGCCAGGTCCGCTGGATCGTCGGGCGTGATGGCGTAGTAGTGACGCACGGCGTTGGCGAAACTCATGCCGCGCGTCGCCGCCTCCAGCGCCTGGCCTTTGGCCCGGTCCGCTTCCAGGCCAATGTATGGATCGGCGAACAGCCGAAAGTCAGGGATGCCGCAGATTACCGGAAACACGCGCGCGCAAGTCGCGCAGCCGTAGGCATTCCCGGACTCCGCCAACCCTCCTTTGCACTGGGGACAAACGAATCGCATCATCAATCCGTATCGTTGCAACTCTCGCCCGCGCCTGCTAAATACCCCGCCATCTCGCCGGCCGCCCACGCCGCATAGTAGACGGCCAAGAGCGGCGCGGCCACGCAGAATCTAAGGCCTTTCCCATGGCGCGCCGCCGCCCGGGCGCCACGCCAGAATAACAATAGCGCCACGAAAATAAATACCGCCGAATGCGCCCTTCCGCAACGCGCGCCATAGCAACGGCCATGACGGTAGCGCAGAAAAACATATTCGAAGAGCCCGCGGCGCTGCTGTTGGGTAACGGCGGCGCAGGGGACGTACCAGAAGGGGCCGCGAGCGGCGCGCAACACCGTGTTGAACTCCGCCTCCCAGAAGCCATCGCTCCATTCCGTGGCCAACGACAGCAGATCGTCGCGCCGGTAGAGTGCATTGTTACCCGGCAGGTGCGCGCAATAGCCGGCCCGCCCAGGCGGCAGAAATGCCGTATACCGGGTGAAATAATGGGCCCAGCCGAGCCAGCTTGTGCGGCCATTCCGCACCGGCCCGCCCCAGGCGCTTGCCGGATGATCCCCGGCGGCTTGCAACAGGCTGGTTACCCAGTCGCGCTCTACCGTACAGTGATCTTCGGTGATCAGGATAAACTCGCCGAAAGCCGCGCGCACGCCGTCCCTTCGCAGTTGTGGCACGCTGCGCCGCCCTTCCCCGCGCACCAGGCGGACGCCTCGCAACCGGCTGGCGATCATCGATGTCTCATCGCCGCTCGCGTAGGCGACAACGATCTCCGCCTCCAATCCCTCGCACGCCTCCTTGATACTGGCGACACAGGTTTCCAGTGTCGTTGTCGCCCGCCGCACTGGTATCACAACGGAGACCTTCACCGGCTCACCATCTCTTCAAAAACTGTCGCGAGCGCTAGTGCTCCGCGCGCCCATGAGAACTCTGCCGCTCGCCGCGCCGATCGCTCGCGCATAGCTTTGCGTTCGGCGTCATTGTCGAGCACCCTCCCGATTGCTTCCGCCCAGCCCCCTTTCACCACGGCCACTGCGTCTCCACCTACCTCCTCCAACGCGTGCCCCGGGGCGACAACGCACGCGCAACCGCACGCCATCGCCTCCACCAGCGGCAGGCCAAAACCCTCTTCAAGCGAGGGCATCACATATACGGCGCAGCGCCGGTACAACTCGGCCAATTCCTCGTCCGGCACGTAGCCGGCAAACACCACCGCGTCAGCAACCTGGCAACGATCCGCCTCCGCGCGCAACTCCTCATAACACCCCTGAAACCCGTCGTGCTTGTAGTCACCGGCAAGCACGAGCCGCAAGGCCGGCCGGCGCGCTCGCAGCGCCGCTAGAGCTGGGATCAAAACCCGCAGATTCTTGTTCGGACTGATTCCGCCGACCGCCAACAAGTAAGGTTCTTCGCTCCGGTCGGCGCGCTGGAACACCGGCGCCGCGGCTTCGGAAACCACCGCGATCCGTCGCGAGTCGATGCCAAAGTGCTCCGCGATGCTCCGCCGCGAATGCACGGAAACAGTAACGATTCTGGCCGCTTGCGCTAAGGCAAGCTTGACTTTCAGATCCCAGAACAGTTTCTGGCGCTTGCCCGCGAAGGCCCACTGAGGATGCCGGTCAGCCATCGTGTCATGTATGCCCACCGCGACCGGCAATCGCCCCAGCAACGGGAAGTACGAATAGACAGTGGGGAACCAGAACGCATCGAACTCTACGGTCCGCACCGCGCGGCTCATCCGCCACAGGTCAGGCACCGATCGCGCGCTATTGGCGGCTGCGCCGGCGCTCACGCTCTGGCCCGTATTGGCCGATTGCCATTGCAAGTTTGGCGCCGTGATAATGTCCTGCCTCGGCTGATCCAGGAAAACGGTGAATTGCCAAGCCGGCCGCAGCCGCACGAGTTCCGGGAGAAGCTCTCGCAGAAAACGGCCATAGCCCCGGCGGTTGCTCCAGGTGCCGCCGTCGATTCCGATTCGCATCGGTCTAATAGATGTGCTGCTTGCCTGAGGAACCAAAACAATAGCCTAACAACTCGCCGGCGCTCCATATGGCGTGGAAGAAAAAAACTCCTGGCAAACACCGCAGGAATGTTCCCGTCCGGTCCGCGCGTCTGGCTGCCACGCCGGTTCGCGCTGTCAACAAAAATGGCAACGCGGGCGACAGTGCCGCATACATAAACCTGCGAGGACCCCGGCACCGGGCCGCGGCATACTCGCGGCCATACTGAAATCGCTGCTGCGCGAAATCAGAGAAAGACATGGCATTGCGGAAAATCACTTGCGCGGGGATGGTGCGAAGTCTCCGGCCTTGCGCGCGCCACGCCAAATGCAATCGCGTCTCCCACGCGCCGGTGGCCAACAGCTCCCGCTGCTCATGCAACGCGACTGTCTTGTAGCTTAGGTGCGCGCCGCTAATGTCGGGCACATTTGTCTCGGTGAGTGGCGGGGCAAAGGCGGCGTATTCGCAAAGCCACACCGCTGCATCCATCCATCGCGCGCCAGCCGCGATTCCTACCGCGCCGCCGATCGCGGGCGCTTCCGGATGGGCCGCGTGGGCAGCCGCGATGGCATCGCCCCAGCCATGCTCCGGCACACACCGCCCTTCCAGACATGCCACAACCGGTTCACTCACCGCGTCCAACATTGCCCAACGCATGACCGGTACCGGCGTCGGCGTTGGGAAGCGCCGCACCTCAACGGGAACCGCGGGCGCGCGCTCCGAACAGTCCGCCACCAGGATCTGACGCACCGCCGGATCCTGGCGCAGCCGCTCGACGCAGGCTTGCAATGTTGATTCTGATCGATACGCGGTGACAATGACACTTAAGGTCACTTTACTTCTCCGGCACCGGCGCGCGCCCGCGCCCCGTGAGGTTGCGCCATGTGAATCGCAACAGCCCCGCGCCGAACGAGATGCCGTTATAGAAGTGATACAGCAGGTGGAACGGTATCGCCGCCATGGCGAAAGACCGGCCGCGCTTGGCCGCCAGGAACAAATAGAACTGATTGTTCAGCACGACGAGTCCAAGCAGGATAAGGAAGAAAACACCCATCACGGCGTGCCCCGGCAGATAGGCCATGATAAACAGGGTCGATAGGGACCCATAAAGGAGCAAGAAAAGCGAGACCACACGCGACTGGCGCTCATCTTCAAAGGCGTAGCGGTGCCGCAAGAACAACAGCACATAGCCCAGCACTACCGGAGGGATGATGCCAAGCATATGGTTGCTCCACGCCAGCCCCACCAGCACCGCGAAACCTGCGCTGACTCCAAGGAAGGCTTTTCGTCCGCGGGGCGCGCCTTCGGCGTCCAGCCAGAACCGTCCCATCACGAACAACAGCAGGGCGAACAGAGGCGTTAGGAAATAGCCCTTCCAATAAATCGTCATCAACAGCGCGAAGCCAACGCACAAGAAGGCCAACGCCACGCTGATCCGCTGACTGAGTTGCAGGTTCAGGTCGTTCGGCATGTTGCGGTCCCGCAGGATCAATTCCGTCCACGGAATGCCGCGATCCAGAATGTCCGTCTTCAACAGGTTCCAGAACGTCCATCGCTTCAGGTGCTTCACGCGCAGATCTTTGTCCAGCACCATGCGCCGCCCGGCCTGAAACAGGCGGTAGCCTAGCTCAATGTCTTCAATCGCTGGGCGCGCGTAGCTCTCGTCGAAACCGCTGTGTGCCAGGAACACCTCCCGGCGGATGGCGCCGCAACCGCTCCAAAATGTCGATGCCTGCTCCTGGCCAGTCTGGTGAACAAAACAATGCATCAGGTTTTTGTACTGGCTCAGGAAATCGAGCTCCGCCGGGTCATCGTCATAGGAGCCGATCACGGCGTCAACATCCGGACTGGAGTCAAACGCCGCCACTACGCGCCCAACGGCATCCGTCTGTGCCACAACGTCAGCATCCAGAAAAAACAGAACGTCCCCACTCGCCTGGCGCGCGCCAGCATTTCTCGCTCGCGCCGGTCCGCCTTTGCGTCCCGTAGTCAGGACCCGTGCGCCGAGCGCTTCGGCCACTTCCCTCGACCGGTCGGTTGAACCGTCATCGACAACCAGTACTTCCAGCGGAGCAACGGTCGACTTCCGCAGCGCTTCCAGGCACCGCGCCAATTCGGCCTCCCCGTTATGCACGGGCACAATCACGCTCACCGTAGTGCTGCTCACTCCTGGCTCCGGAGATACCACTCTATCGTGTCCCGCAATCCATCCCGCAACTTTACGCGAGGCCGGTAACCGAGCGCGCGCAATCGCGTCGTATCGGCCACCCAGCGCCGCGAATCTCCCGGACGCCGCTGGCCGGAAAACATCAATCGAGACTGCGTACCCATCGCATCCCTGAGCATTTCCGCCAACGTTCGAATGCTGACAGTCTCGTCACCGGCCACGTTGAACACTTCCCCGCCGAACCCCGCCTTCTCCTCGGCTAATAGAAAAGCGTCCACAATGTTCAGCGCGTGGCTGAAGTCCCGTTCTTCGGTCCCGTCGCCGAATAGCGACAGTTCCTCCGGTCTCGCCCAGAGTTTCCGAATCAAATCGTAGACCACCTGCTTTTCCTGTCGCGGGCCATACACCGAAAACAGCCGCAAGCTGCATGTCCGCAGCCCATAAGTGTGCGCATACGCGTAGCAATAGCGTTCCGCCGCCAGCTTCGCCACCGCATAGGGCGAGATGGGACAAACTCCATCGGTCTCCTGAAACGGGCGCTCGGCGTGTTCGCCATATACGGCCCCGGTGGATGCGAACAGCACTTTTGATTCAGGGCTCACTCGCCTTACCGCTTCCAACAAAGCGAGCGTCGCCAACAGATTCCGGTCACAGTCGCCTCGCGGGTCTGCCACGCTGCGCGACACAAGGGCATCGCCGGCCAAATGGAAAATCACGCCCGGCCGCTCCACGCCCAACAGCCGCTCCACTTCCGGATCCAATAGCGATTGTCTGCATATCTTTGTCCGCTCGCCCGCGGCGGCCAGGTTCGCCTCCCGCCCTGTCGAAAAGTCGTCAATCACTGTAACGGAGCGGCCCAGGGCGGCCAGCGCCTCCACGATGTGGGAACCAAGAAATCCGCCGCCGCCAGTCACCCAGGTCTTCATAAATTCGCAGCCTCCCAAAGCGTCGCCAACGTCGCCCGCGCGGTGCGCTCCCAAGTGAACTCCTTCACGAATTCGAGCCCGTCCACGCTCAACCGCCCGTGGAGTTCGCGATCTTCGGCGATCCGCAGCATTGCCTCCGCCAAGGGCTCGACCGCGGCCTCCGGCAGCAGCAGCGCATGCCCGCCAGTGGTTTCCCGCAGCCCTGGCACATCGGTGGTTATCACCGGCACGCCCACAGCCTGGGCCTCCATCGTCGTCAACGACAACGCTTCGTAGGAGTACGGCAAAACAAAGCAGTCACTGGCGTTATACAGCAGCAATAGGTCTTCATTCGGCACATACCCGGTGTGGACAAAATGGCTCGAAATCCCCAGGGATCTCGCATGTCCAGGCAGGTCGATTCCCGTCGTATTGATCCCGGCAACCAGTAGCTTGTGCGGTAGCTTGTGCTTCTCTTTGATCCGCGCGAACGCTTCCATAAGCATTGGCACGTTCCGCCTCGGCGTAAGTTTGCCTACAAACAGGAAGTACGGCACGTCTTCGCCAAAATACTTCTCGCGAATCGAACGGAGCGCCGCCGCGTCCCGAACCGGCACAAACTCCGGCGCCGGCGCCAGCGGCGCCATCCGTATCCGCTCCTCCGGCACGCCGAAGGCCTTTATGATGTCGCTCTTCGCCGCCTGCGTCGTGGTCAGGACCAGCGTCGCATTCCGCGCGCTCCACCGGTAGATGGGAATGTACAAGTCGGGCCGGGCGAAGAAATGGTTTCTCGGGAAATACTGTGGATAGAGCGCTAGGGTGGCCTCATACACCGTCACCACAGTCTTCGCCCGCGTCAGGCGAGGGCGCGAAAACGAAGGACAAAACAACACGTCATCATCCGCCGCCGGCCCCAGCCGCAGGTTCTCCCATAGCAACATGCGCATCGCTGGTCCCAACTGTTTGTGGGAAATCCAATCCGGCAGTGGAATCTCATTTCGGTCCAGCGGCAAGTGCGAATAGAACCGCGCCTCGGCAAACGTGCCGCGCGCGAATTCACGGGACCAGCAACGCACCGTGTTCAGCAGATATCGCCCGACGCCCGTTCGATGGCCGTGGATGCGCCAGCCATTAATGCCGAGGCGCATCGGCCGCTCCCCAGGTCTTCGCCAGCCCCTCATCCAGCGTGTGCGCCGGCGCCCAACCGGTGGCCTCCCGCAGTTTCGCGCTGTTCACCCAGATTCGCTCGGCGCCGCGCACGGGTTCCTCGCGCGAATCCACGGCGCACCCGCTTAATGCACTCAAACAGTCGGCTATGCGCCCTATCGCCACGGGCTCCCCCGAACCGAGATTGAACACGCCGCTGCGCTCCGCAAGCGCCGCCGCGGCGAGTGCCCGCGCGGCATCGTCCACGAAAACGAAATCACGCTCCGGGATCCGCGTCCGTACCCACGCCCGGCCGTCGCGGCGCAGTTGCGTTACCACTTCGTGAATAATGTCGGTCCGTTCGCCGGGCCATGGGCCAAACAAGTTACATAGGCGCACCGTAGTCACGGGAAAGTAGCGCTCATAAAAGCGCGACGCCTCTTCGCCCAGATATTGGCTCATCAGGTACCGGTTCCTGTACGGATCGATGGGACTTACTTCTTCCACCGGCATCGGCGCCCGCGTTTCGTCATAGAGAAGCACCGTCGACAGCCGCACAAAACTCCGCAGCCGCCGCTCGCGCAACTGTTCCAACGCGCGCACCGATGGTACCAGATGGGCCGCCAATGCGGCCTCCATCGGCTGCTCCATTAGTTCCACATGCCGCGACGTTCCGGCGCAGCAGATCACGCGGTCGAACGAGACGCCGTGTAGCGCTGCCAATTCTCCCAGATCCTGCACAGCCACGTGGCGGTTCGGCGCCGCCGGCGCGCGCCGCCCGGCGGAAATCATCTCCGGAAACTGCCGTAAAATTGCCGTCCCGACAAACCCGCTGCCGCCGAAGAGTACCGTTCCCTCACCGCGCCAGCCATCCGCAATCACGGGCAAATGACCTCGCCTTGCCACCCGCGTGCGCGCAGCTTTGGCACCGTTTCGTTGTAGTAGTTCCAGGCAAACAGCACCGCCGCGTCGGCTGGCCTCGGATCGGTGAACATCAGTTCCTCGTCGACAATCGGAATGTGGGCCCCCGGCAGGAACTTTCCAACGCGAAGCGGATTAATCTCGGTGATGTAATCGATCATTTCAGGACCAAACCGGCAATAGTTGCACACCGTAGCCGCCTTTGCGGGCGCGCCGATGCCGATTACCTTCTTCCCGGCTCTCACCAGACTCCACACACGGTCCTGCAACTCTCTCCGGCGCTGTTCAATCGACACGGCCCAGGCGGTGACCGTTGCAGGGTCGTAGAGCCGTGCCTCCTCTTCGGCCGCCATCACCTCGGCGACACGCGGATGAACCTCTCGCGCTCCGGCAAAACAGGCGAACACGCGAAACGAGCCCCCATGGATTTCGCTGCGCCGCACGTCAAATATCTCCAGGTTATATTTGGCAAATAGGCGCGCCAGCGGACGAAGGGCGTAGTAGCGAAGATGCTGGTGAAACATGTTGTCGTAATGCCCGGTCAGCACCATGTCCAGCCAGTATTGGTTCTCGCTGACGAATATGCCGGTCGGCTTCATCAGTATCTGAATGCCACGCATGACACTGCTCAAATCAGCAATATGCGCGAATACGCCGGCCGCGCTGATGGCATCGGCCTTGCCGTGTTCGCGTGCCACCAGTTGGGCCGTCTCTTCGTTGAAAAAGGCATGTAGCGTTGGCACGCCCGCTTCATTGGCGATCTGCACGGGGATCGCCGACGGGTCTACACCCAGCGTCCGCACGCCGAATGGCCCGTAGGCCTTCAGCAGCGTTCCGTCGTTGGACCCGATATCGACGGCGAAGGAGGCGGGTCCCAGGCCGCCCAGTTCGGCCAACTGCGCCGGGATGCTCTGCAGGTGCTGGGTCGCCGTCCGCGTCGTTCCACTTACAAACGGAAAGAACTTATAAACCACCGCCGGATTCACGATATAGCCAAGTTGCGTCAGGCCGCAATCCAGGCAGTGAAACAACTGCATGGGATAGTGCGTTTCCGGCTTGCGCAGGTCGGCCCGCGTCAGGATAAGGTCCCCCACCGGCTGCGCGCCCAGATCCAAGCCGGCGAAGGTCTTGCCGCCGCAGATCTTGCAGCGCACGGCGGGCGCTCGGTCCCCGCCCGTTCGTCGCGCGGGCAGCCCTTTGCTCTTTTTCGGCAGTCTGATTTCCGGGTTACTCATGCGTGGTTCCGGAACAAAGTGTGGAAGCAGTCCAAAATGTGATCAACCTCTTCGTCTGTCATGCCGGCGTGGCAGCCAATATAGAATGCGCGCCGGTTCAAGTTCGCGGCCACAGGATACATCGGTTCCAGGTCGCCAAACAGTTGCCTGTACACGGGCTGGTTCAAGAGCGGCAACAAGTAGCGGGTCTCAATCTGGTGGTCCTCCAGATACTGAATCACCGCCGCCCGCTCAACGGCGCCGGTCCGCAATACCAACGGAAAAAACATCCAGGCGTGTTCGGCGCCGTCCCGCTCGGCGGGCAATTGCAAATGGTCCGCCAACGGCGCCAGTCCTTCGCACAGCCGCCGCGCGATCGTCTGACGCCGTCGCCAATCCGCCTCCCGCGTCTCCAACTGTGCCAGCCCCAGTGCCGCTTCCATTTCCGTGCAGCGATAGCTGTAGCCAAGGCGCACAAAACTGAACCGGCGATCGGCGATTTCGAACAGCGCCTGGCCCTCGCGCCCGGCGTCGTCGTCGATTCGCGTGTAGATCGAATCACGGCCATGGTTCATCAGGCTTTTCAGCATGACAATCAGTTCGTCGTCATCGGTGACGCAAAAACCGCCCACGCCGGTTGTGATGATATGCGCCACATAAGTCGAGAAACATCCGATGTCGCTCATACTGCCCACAGGGCGGCCGCGATACCGCACGAACATCGACTCCGCTGAATCTTCCACTACACGCAAATCGTGCCGCGCGGCGATCTCCAGCACTGGATCCATTTCACACGGCAGACCCGCGATGTGTACGGGCATGATTGCCTTGGTCTTCGGCGTGATGTGCCGCTCGATTTGCGCCGGATCGATGCAGTAGCGGTCCGGCTCCACATCCACGAATACTGGCCGCAAACCGTTGTAGAGCACTACGTTGGAAGTTGCGACGAACGTCAGCGCCGGCACCAGCACCTCATCGCCATCGTGCCAACCGTGACGCTCCTTCAACGCAGCCAGCGCAATCTGCAGCGCGCTCGTGCCGCTATTGGTGAACAGTCCGAATCGCCGGGCGTGCAGCTCCGCCATTTGCCGTTCAAACTGGTCGATCATTGGGCCGGCGCTCAGCCGATTGCTGTTCAGCACCTCCATAACCAACTGTTTGGCGCGATCCGGCACACGGCACCCGCCAATTCCAATTTGCGGCCGCGCCGCCACCAGCTTGCTCATCAAGACTTCACTTTACCATTCAAGCTTCCCATCGCTTCACCCCAGGCCATCACCACACTCACAATCACCACCCCGGGCAGCGTGAGTGGCCGCCGCCACCACGGCACGCGGGCCAACACAAGCACTGGCAGCAGCACCCGCAAAAGCGCCGCCGCCGGACGTACCCGCAGCGCCCCCCAGTTCCACGAATAAGAAAACCGCTCGCGCAGATATTCGCCAAACGCCGGCGTCCGCGCCAACCGTACATCCATCCGCGGATCGTGAACGCCTTCCCCCGGCAGCAACGGATCAATGGATGACACGGCCTCTCTTTGGTATGCCACATTCCCAGCCGCCAACCGTCGCGCCCATCCGTACTCCACTACATAGTAGACCCACGCCGACCAGCCGTAACCTGCGCCCGGCCACACGTAGCCCCCTACAGTGCCAGAGGAACCTAAGGCCGATTCCCATTCGGCTCCCGCCTCATACCGTGTATCGAAGAAGGCCAATACCCCTCCTTGCACCGCGGCCCAGCCGGCTTCGCGGCTCGCCACTCTTACTGCCTGCGCAGTTGGCGAGAGTATCGGCCCCGGCCCCGATCCCAGTAGCGCCACGGTTACTCGCACGCTGCCCCCCTCCATGCCCGCCACGTCAGGAACGCAAAAAGGCTTTCAGCGCAAACTGTGGATATCGCGCAACCCATGGCGCCATAGAAGGGCGCCAGCGCAAGGTCGAGTGCCAGATTCGCCGCCACCGCGCTGCCCAGATTCCACATGTCTCGCTGTTGGCCTCGGAAAGCGAGCAGCGCCTGGCGGTATACCATCCGCGTTACCTGAATCGGAAGCACCAACGCGAATACGGGCACAAGCGGAGCGGCTGCCATAAATGCATTTCCGTATAGCAAGGCGAGGAACGACGGAGTCAGCCCCAACAGCAGCGCAATTACTGCCGCGGCGCTCGCGCTCCGAGTCCAAACCCCCAAAGCCATCCGCTGGACGGCTTCCTTGTCCGGAAACAGCTTCCCAAACACAGGCAGAGAGCTGTTCTGCAATGCCCCTAGTATTGGCGAAAAAACCGTGATAAGCCGGTAGGCCGCTACATACAATCCTGCTTCCGCCTCCAGGCGCATCGCGCCCAGCACAAACACGTCAAGGCTGTAGAGCAAGTTCCCCAGAAGCAGGCTCGCCAGAAATGGCCAGGACTCCCGCTCTAATTCGCCTTCCAATGGACTGCGCGGGATCCACTTTCCGCCCACCGCTAGCCAACACCAGCCAGCCGCCACAAGCTCCCCAATACTCAGCGCGGCAGCCACCCAGACCAGCGGTAAACCCGCGCCCGCCGCCGCCAGAAACACCCCCGCCGCCAGAATCGCCGCCCCAGCCACGGCCGTACTCTGTTGACGCGCAATGAGTAGCCATCGCGACTGCGCCGCGGCCGCCAACCACATCCCAGCCATAGCCAACACAAGCCAGTTCCGCCAGACCCCGGCCGCCGCCAGGAGCAACAAAAACACCGGAAATCGCAATCGCACCAGCGCCGCCCGCAACGCATCGGCCCGTTCCGGCGCCTGCGCCACGCGCAGCATCGCCGGCACATCCAGGCCCCGCTGCACGGCCAGCAAGCCATAGGACGCCACCGCCTGCGCCACCCCAAATTCCCCCAACGCCTGCGGCCCGGCGCTTCGAGCAACCAACAGAAACGCAAGCGCATGGAACCCGCGTGCGACACCCTCCCCGGCGCTTAAAGTCAGAAACTGTCGAAGCACGATGTTAAAATTGTCCCTTATGCCAGTTCGTGCTGGCGTCGTCGGCCTCGGCGGCGTCGCGGATCGTATCCACCTCCCCGCCTGTGCCGCGGTTTCCGCCTTGGAAATTGCCGCCGGAGCGGATCCAAATCCCGAAATGCGCAAGGCGATGGCTGAAAAATTCGGCATCCGCCATACCTATAGCGGGTTTGAAGAGCTCCTCGCGGAAGCAAAACCAGATTTCATTATCGTCGGCACACCGCCCGGTTCGCACTACGAAATCTGCCGCCAGGCGCTTGAGGCCGGCGTCCATGTTTTCTGCGAGAAGCCGTTTATGCCTACCGTCGATGAGGCCTCCCGCATCGTCGAACTTGCCAGGCGCAATAACCTCCTTCTCAGGGTGAACAACCAGTACCGCTACATGACCTACTATGCCGAGACCAAGCGCCGCCTGGAATCCGGCGAGTTTGGCCGGCCATATTACATCCAGTGCTGGCAGCAAATGTTTCATCCACCGGGCAAGGAAACCAATTGGCGGAGCGCCCTCAAACAGTACGTGCTCTTCGAATTCGGCACCCACGCGCTCGATTTGGCGTGTTTCTTTTTCGATGCCCTTCCGGAGACCGTCAACGTATTTACGCCCCGAGTCCGCCCCGAGTTTGACGCCGATGTGCTCGTCAACGCCACACTCCGTTTCCCCGGCGAACGCTTGGCCGCCTTTTCGTTCAATCGCGTCAGCCACGCACCGGAAAAGTATCTCGAAATGCGCATCGACTGTGAGAAGGCCTCGCTCCGCATTTCGCTCGGCGGCGTCGCCCGGGTATCCATCGATTGGGCAAAGAACTCCCGCCGCTTTTACTGGAAGCACGGCTTCGTCCGCGGCGGCCAGGCCCGTGCTGAGGTGAATGGGCTGCCGCGGACTTATTGCAATAGCGCCAAGCCGGAGTTTGCCGCCGCCACCGCCGAGCATTTGCGCCTGTTCCTGAAACAAATGGAATTGCCCGTCCGGCCGTCCGACGCGGCCGAACACGCCCGCGATGTTCTCAACTTGGTTTTTGCCGGCTACGAGAGCGCCAACACGGGCGAAACAGTCCGATTAGGCGTCCGATGAATTCCGCAGTTCTCTGGCCGCTGTGGTTCGTTCTGGCGCTCGGAGTCACTCTCCCCGCCTTTTCCGCGCTGGCCCAGGTTTTCCTCACTCATAGCCCAGCGCCCATCGCCAGTTCTCTTCCCGCGGTTCCGGTTGTGCTCGCCGCCGGCGCATGGGTCACGCACCGCTTCCGCCAACCGCGCTGGGAACTGGCTCTTCTTGTCGCCATCCCCGCTTCTCTTTGCTTGACCAAAGCTCCTCTGCCAACACTGCTCGCCGCCGCGTTGTTCCTCTCGGCCCATACGATTGGGAGATCAATACTTCCTTTCCCGCCGGATTCGATTTTGCTCCGCCTTACGCTCCGGTTCGGGCTCGGAATTGGCGTGTTTATTGTGGTTCTCTTTTGTGCCGGCATTGCCGGTGTCATGTACTGGCCTCTGTTACTCGCGCTTTTATTGCCGGCGCTCTCTGTTCGCGAGTTCGGGAAGGATCTCCGCCTTCTCGCCGCCCGGTGGGCCGAGGCGGAGGAGGTTCGCCATCCCGCCGTTTCTTTGCTCCTATTCTTCGGCCTCGGCTTTGCCGCCCTCGGCGCATTGTGGGCGCTCACTCCAGAAATCGCCTATGATCCCTTGAAAATGCACTTCGCCAGCGCCCGCTGGTATGCGGAAACTGGAACATTCACGCCCGTTCCCAACGTTCCGGAGAGTTACTATCCCCAAGGAGCCGAACTCTTGATGGCGCTCTTATGGAGCGCTGGAGGCCAATCAGCGGCACAACTTCTCTCTCCCATTTTCTTCCTGGGCACGTTACTGGCCGCGGCGAGTATTTTACGCGCACTCGGATGGAACCCGGCCTTCGTCTTCTGCGGCCTGGTGGCGGCAGCCTCCGTTCCGTTCCTCCACTGGACCGCTTTCGTCGCCAAGAATGACATCCCGCTTGCGTTCTTCCTCCTGGCCTCGCTCGCCTGCCTGCTCCATCGACGTGTGGTGCTCGCCTCCTTCTTCCTTGCCATGGCGTTCGGCATCAAACACGTGGCACTCTTCGGTGCCATCGGACTTACCCCATTGTTCGTGCGCGAGATCTGGCTTTCCCGGCGGCGGCTTCGGACATTCCTCGCCGTAGCCGCGGTCTTTCTCGCCTTCGGAACCTTCTCGCTCCTCCGTACTTACGTTCTCACCGGAAACCCGCTATACCCGGAGAACGCGACCCGCACCGTTGATATCAGCGTGGTCACTCATCCCTATCAATCCGCCTCCGAACGCGTTATGCGCTATGCCGGCATCCCTTGGCTGCTCCACTTTGATGGACAACGCGCCTTCGAATCTTCCTCGCCCAACCCGATGGGGTTTTGGCTTGTCTTCTTCGTCCCTGTTTGCCTCGCCTGGTTCCGCGATAGACACACCGCCTTGCGCCTCTTGCTCCTTTTTTGTGCCATCTACTTGCTCTACTGGGTTTCCATTCTGGTTACCTTGCGTTATGCATTAGCGCCAATACTACTTCTCATAGCGCTGACGGCCCCGGCGCTTTTCGACGGCCATCGCCGCGCCGCCATCGTCGCCGCGTTCTATTCGCTCGTGTTCTCACTGGCGGTTTGCACCCTAATTGAGGTATCTCCCCCGCAACTGCTCTGGTGGGCCGGCCGCTTCAATACTGATACGTTTCTGCGTCACGCACTCCCCATTTACCCTGCCTCCCAAGCGCTCCATGGCCACGCCAATAAAGGCGACGGTGTCCTTGCGCTCAATGGCTGCCCTACCCCGTATGCCCCTTTTCCCGGTACCGTACGCTGCCTGTTCGATTATGATTTTCAACACTCCGCGCCGCGCCTGATCGACGAGGTTCAACGAGGCGGTTATCGCTTCCTGATACTTCCCGCCACTCCACTTAGCGAGCAATTCCGCCTCTCCCTCCCGACTCGGGAGATATACTCCGACTCAAACTTCGGGGTCTACGTGCTTTCACCTCGTTAATTCGCGTTAGACTAGGGAAATCGACGTAGCCCTACGTTTGCGGACGGACTCCATGCGCTATTCCTGGATCTTGCTTGTTTCCACATTCATCGGCCCGAATCTGTGGGGCCATTGTCCTCAGTTTCCGACGCTGCCGGAATGCCCCGCGCCTACGCCAACCCCGACTCCGACTCCGACTCCAACGCCAACCCCCACACCCACCCCGACGCCAACCCCGACACCCCCAGCGCCCACAGTCCCTCCGCCCAACGAACCCTCGTCCCCACCGGAGACGACCAGTCTTTACATCATCGCTCCTGAGGTTTTTCTCGAGGCCGTCTCAGGTTCGCAGAATAACGTCAGCACCATCTATCCACTCATCTTCCTGGGCGAGGGCGCGTATTGGAAAGCCGACATCAAGACCGACGATGGCGGTTCCTGGCTATCGATGTCTCCTGCCCAGGGCACGGGCGACTCCGATATCCGCTTGCAAGCCAACACCGGAACACTCAGAGCCGGCACATATTCAGCGCGCGTCAACATCATTGCCCCTGGCGCCACCAATAGCCCCGGCACATTCCGGGTCACGTTTCGAGTTCGCGACGCTATCCCCGCCACCGTCCGTCCCGCATTGGCGAACCTGTCTTTCACGTCGCGGGAGGGAGACACCGCAAACCCCGCATCCCAGAAATTGGCGATCCGCATGGAAGGCGAGACAAAACCCGATTGGACCGCGAGCGTAGTGTCCTTGAACGGCGGTAATTGGCTGTCGATTTCGCCCGCCGCCGGGAAGGCGGATGGAGAAATCACCGTCGCAGCACGTTTGGGCGACCTGCCCGCCGGCGCCTACGCCGCTCGTATCGAAATACGGTCACCGGGCGCTGCGAATCCGTTGGTTCAAGTACCGGTATCCTTTTCCGTCACACGGCAGAAGGCGATCGTTGCCGCGAATGGCATTGTGAACGCCGCCTCCCTCGCCGCCGGTCCCGTGGCGCCGGGACAACTGATCACGATTGCCGGGGACCGGATGGGCCCGCGCGCCGGCGTCTCCGCGAAGCCGAACGAATCCACGAATCGCTTTGCCACCTCATTGGGAGGTACGCGAGTTTTCTTCGATGGAGTTCCTGGGATTGTGCTTTTCGCGGGAATGAACCAGGTAAATGTCATGGTTCCATTTGAGGTCGCTGGTAAGTCCAAAGTGAAGGTGAGTGTAGAATCCGCGGGTTACGAGGCTTCTGACCCGGTGGAAGTTCCCGTCGCCGAATCGGCGCCCGGATTGTTTTCCGCAGATGGCATCCGCGTGGCTGCGTTGAACCAGGACTATTCCTTCAACACGCCCGAAAACCCGGCCGCCGCCGGGGAAGTTGTCCAGTTTTTCCTAACCGGCCAGGGTCTTACTACGCCGCGAGTCGATACTGGAGCATTGGCTCCCGCGGTTGCTCCATTTGCCGCCCCGGATCTCGGTGTTCGTATCTTGCTGGATGGGCAAGGCGCGGAGGTTCTCTTTGCCGGATTGGCTCCTGGCTCTATTGGACTGCTTCAGGTCAATGTGCGAATTCCCCTTGGCATCACGCCGTCATCCAACGTCCTGGTGGGCGCTCGCATCGGCAACGCCGGACTAGCGAGCCCTCTCTACCTGGCCGTCAAGGCCGCGCCAGCCAATGACCCGCAGTAGCCGACGGACTGTGGTTCTCGCAAAGTTCGAAGTTGCTGATAAATTGGGGGTTGCCTCCCTTCTTTCGATTCCGATGTCCGCCTTCCTTGGTTGCGCTGGCGGTGGCTTTCTTGGCTTCCTTTCGCAATCGCGCGGCGCTTCAGCTCGAGATTCTTGCCCTTCGTCACCAGCTCAGCGTTTTGCAACGGTCGGTGAAGCGGCCGAAACTGACGGCCGCTGATCGGTTCCTGTGGGCCTGGTAGTCGGCGGTCTGGGAAGATTGGCAACCGAGTGCCGCCATCATGAAGCCGGCGACGGTGATCGGTTGGCATCGCAAGGGCTTCGGCCTGTTCTGGACATGGAAGATTCGACGGGGAAAGCTGGGGCGACCGGCAGTCGCAGCAGACGTCCGATCCTTGATACGTGCGATGAGCCGCGACAACCCTCTCTAGGGTGCACCGCGGATTCACGGCGAACTGCTCAAGCTTGGCATTGCCGTCGGCGAGACGAGCGTCAGCAAGTATATGGTCCGCCCCCTCCGCAAGCCGCCATCGCAGACTTGGCGGACCTTTCTCGAAAATCACGTGAAGACCATGGTTTCGGTGGACTTCTTTACGGTGCCGACCATCCGATTCCGGGTCCTGTATGTGTTTCTGGTGCTGACACACGACCGCCGCCGGATTCTCCACTTCGCCGTGACCGCTCATCCCACCGCGGAGTGGACCGCGCAGCAACTCCGGGAAGCCTTTCCCTGGGACACCGCGCCCCGCTATCTGCTGCGAGATCGCGACCGGATCTTCGGGAGAGATTTCGTCGGTCAAATCAAAGCCATGGGGATCAAACAGGTGCTGTCGGCACCGCGTTCCCCCTGGCAACGGGCTTATGTCGAACGGGTCATCGGCACCATTCGCCGCGAGTGCCTGGACCACGTAATCGTGTTCGGCGAACGGAGCCTGTACCGTCACCTGCAAAGTTTCGTGGACTACTATCATCGGAGCCGGACGCACCTGGGATTGGAGAAGGACTCTCCGATTCCTCGCCCGATCCTATCGGCGGACGTGGGGCGGGTTATTACGATGCCGGAAGTCGGCGGACTCCATCATCGTTACGAGCGCCGCGCCGCATAAAGGCATCTTCGGCGCGATTCCATCCGCATTCCTGCACGGGCCTACTGACGGTCACCGGGGCCGCACTCAGTGCAGAGTGGTAACAGGCCTTGTCAGCCGACGACGTGGGGCGAGTGAAGCCCAAAGGCTCTCCCTCACGAAACCCTAAAGGTCCTGGATCCCGCCCCCTCAAACTACAAGATGAGGTTTCCGAGAACGACAGATTGAAAACAGATGGTGGGCCTGCCCAGACTCGAACTGGAGACCTCTACCGTGTCAAGGTAGCGCTCTAACCAACTGAGCTACAGGCCCAAACCGCGCGAATCTTTAGAATACCACACTCGAACCTCCAGCGGTACACTGGGAAAGTACCGCTATGCCGCCGCCTGCGCTTTCTATCGTCATTCCGATCCACAACGAAGAGCCCGCGATTCTCCGGTTATACGACCGGTTGACGCGGGTGCTTGAGACAATTGGCCGTAAATACGAGATTATCTTTATTGACGACGCC
>JAEUQC010000170.1 GCA_016789905.1 Bryobacterales bacterium
AACGGTCGGAACTGGCCTAAACGCATGAAAACACACTTTTTTGTCGCTGGTGCGTCGAGCACCAAAAGGGTTGTGCGGAGCAGTTGGGTTAGATGAGCAAAATCAGTAGTTTGCATTCGTTGATGCCGCCAAACTGCCGGACTTAGGATCACCAAGAGGCGCTCGATCAAATGTAGCGAAGCCCAGGCTTGTTGGCGTGAATTTCTACTTGTAGTCACGTTCTGACCTGCGCTTTGTTTTTTGGAAACGGGTGTGCAACCGCCAGCGTGCGCGCCGGGGCTCGTGTGCTGCTACGGCCTATCTCGATGGAGCCCATCGCATTGCCTTGCGTGAGGTAGCGAGTCTGCATCCAGAACTCTCCGTTTTTTGGCACCCTATGCGGGGATAGGGTGCTTGCCGCTAAGGCGTCGTATCCGCTTGAACATCGGTGACGTGACTGTTCGCCGAACTTCTGCGATTGAATGCTTCCTGTGAAATGGTTGGTGTTGAGTTTAAAAACCGCTCGGAATTACGAGTAGGCATCCGAAGTCGGAAATAGATGATTCGTTAGGGTTTTTGAATTCAATTTTATATCAAATACTTCTTGACAAAACGTTGACTGATATTTATTATTGAGCTGCGTCCAATGTGCTGCATTAGATTGTGTATGCAGCATTAATGCAACCATCAATATGGAGGTTGATATGAAAACCGTGATGATGTTTCTATGCCGGTTCTCGATCGGCGCTTGCTTGGCGGCGTCCACCACGCTCGCGCAGGGAACCATTAATGCGATCTGTGAGAATGCATCCTATGAGTGCTCTTGGCTCACAATCAATTCGTATTGGTCCATCTATGGGACGAACCTTCCAGTCAGCGGGTCCACATATGTGCAGTACAGCTACCCGGCTTTTTTTAGTGGAATTCCTGGGAAAGATGTGTCAAGTATTCACCAGGGATCTCCGAATCAATCATTTTGGTCTAATTCCCCAACGCAGATCAATTTTTTTGCCTATTTTCAGAATCTTTATGGCGGCAATCCATATCCATTCTACGCTCCAAATTCATCCCAGATCGTCGTCTGCCCTGGTGGTTTTGGGACTTGTACGAACATTAGGGGGTTCGTGACCTCCTTTACTTAAGGCGCTTCGTCTTCCGTAAAGTCCGTACGGGTTGGAAAACCCGTACGGCTACCTTTACTCTCGCGTAGTGCGAAGTCAGAAGTCGTAACAGGAGGCGGTGCATGAGCTATCAGTTTAGGCGTTCATTCATTTGGCCAAATAGAGTTGCTCAGGTTCTGATGCTAAATCTAGCTTCTCCTTTTTGGGTCAGTGCTCTTGAGGGGCAACCATTCAACAGATCAACTACCGACTTTGGCGGCCAAGTCTATTCGCAGGAATCTGGGGCTCCAGTTAGAGAAGCCACGGTCGTCGTTGAAGCGCTCTCGCAGGCGCACTACGGTTTGAATGGTGCGAGTACAGACCAAGCCGGGCATTTCAAAGTTCGTGGAATAGCGGCAGAGGAATTTCGAATCACGATCCTTAAGCCTGGTTACATTAACTCGACTGTCCTGGTAAAGGTTCGCAGGGACCCGCCAATGACATTCGTCAATGGGGTCCCGACCGACGGGAAAGCCGTCAGATTGCCTTTGGTGGCGCAGTCAATCGTCGCTGGGCGCGTGCGCGGCGTCGAAGGCGAACCAATCATGAATGCCCAGGTAGTCCTTAGCGGTGTGAGTTTCAAAAACGGATATCCAACGACTGTTGTCGTAACCCGCACCGCAACGAACGATTTAGGGGAATACCGGGTTGCAGGATTAACTCCTGGAAGGTACTATGTGAGCGCCTATTATCAAGATAGTACTACCGCGCTGGGTCTTCGAATGTCAAAGTCCGAGAGGGCGAACGACTCAGGAGAGCGACTGACTGAAGAATTCATACCTATCTACTATCCGAACGAGGAACTCATCGAAAACGCCTCATCCATAGCCACGTTTTCGGGGAGGGTGACTGACGGAATCGATCTGACGTTGAGGACTGGACGGTCTGCCTCCGTGAGCGGTAGCGTCCGGGGTGCGTCCTTGCCAATGAGATCAATAAAGGTTTTTATTCAGCCACCATTGTCCGACGCAGCAGCAGGTTTTAGAATGCTGGTAGTTGACCCTGCTCAGCCCGATTTTCGGTTTCCTTCGGTGCCGGCTGGAGAGTACGTCGTGAGGGCTGAGGCGGTAGCGGATGATGGAAGATCCTTCTTCGGTAGGCTCCCCATAACAGTTGGCGCCACTCCATTAAGGGGACTAGTCGTGAGCTTACGCGAGCCGTTCACATTCGCCGGACAGATCGAACCTCGACAAGCACTGAAAGATCGAGACGGCAAACTCCGTCTAGCATTTATCGGAACAGATCGCCCATGGATGGGGCAAGCTGAAATCAATAGTGAAGGGCAATTCCGGATTTCGTTACCGGCACCCGATCGTTACTACCTTTCTTTACGCGGGATCGAGAAGGGAATGGTTGTACCGTCTGTGAAATCTATCAATCTAAATGGAGTGAGGAAATTCACAGACTACTGCGAACTCTCCGCTGCCGCTGATGGAGCCCGTATCGAGGTTGCCGAGAACACGTCATCGATATCGATTCGGAATTCCTCCGGGAGCGGTCGGGACGATGGAGTCAAAGGTGTCATTGCCCTCTTTTATAAGGAGACCGGCCAACTATTTGCACTGGAGGTTGAAAACGACACCACTCAGTTTCCGAATGTGGCGCCTGGGAGTTATCGGCTCAGGTACTTTAGAGACCTTAGGCGAGTGGGTGATCTTGGGTGGGATTCGCTCGCAAGCACACGCCTAATGGGGCGGGAGGTAGTTGTTTCAGAAGGCGAGTCTCTAAGCCTTTCGCTTGACGTACTGCCACGGTAGATGGTGCCGGCCTTAGCTTGTGGTGCTGACGCTAAAATCAAGGGACGCCCAGTCTACGTTCGATTGGGTAGGAGACTCGTGGATCATGCGTAAAAGGACGAACAAACCGATCATTGGTGGGTGACACTACAGGAACGTTAGTTTGGAAGGTCGTGTTGCGGCGGTACGTGAAGGAGTAGGTGTGGGCTTTTTGGAAGATTGCGTTGCGGTATTGGAACGGACGCCGTTGGCGCTGGACGGGATGCTGCGCGGGTTGCCGGAGGTGTGGACGGAGGCCGACGAGGGGCCGGAAACCTGGAACGCGCGGGTGGTGCTGGGGCATTTGATTCACGGGGAGCGGACGGACTGGATGGCGCGGCTGGAGATCATTCTGGCCCATGGGAAGGCGCGGCCGTTCGATCCGTTTGTGCGGGAGCCGGCGATGGAGCCGGGGCGGACGGTGGCTAGTTTGCTGGATGAGTTCGCGGGGCTGCGGCGGGAGAATTTGCGGCGGTTGGGGGAGTTGGGGCTGGGGCCGGCGCAGTTGGAGTTGGAAGGGATGCATCCGGCTTTGGGCGTGGTGACGGCCCGGCAGTTGTTGGCGACTTGGACGGCGCATGATTTGGCGCACATTTTGCAGGTGAGCCGGGTGATGGCGAAACGGTTGCGGGCGGATGTTGGGCCGTGGGCGGAGTATTTGTCGGTGATGCGGTAGGTGTGGGATATCTGGGTTTGGAAGAGAGGCTTTTGGGGCTCGAAAGATTAAATTGGTGCCAGGCACCAATTTCCGGGGGGTGAGGGAAACTTGGGCGGGCGGGACGGGTTAGAATTCGAGTTACCCCGGAATCCCGGTTGTTCTCCCCTCCCAACATGAAGGCCCGTTTCTTTGCACTCCTCTCCACCGCGCTGTTGTTGCCCGCGCAAACCACCGTTGACGTCGGCAGTGGCGCGCCGGACCCCGTGATCGCTCAACAGTTCGTGAATGCGTACTTCCGGAATAACTTTTCGAACCTCGTTTCTACGCCGCCGGTGGCCAATGTGCGCTCCTTTGGCGGCACCGGGCTGATTCAGGAGTTTAACGACGCGGCGAAAACGTCCGGCGTGCGGCTGGCGCTGGTGAAACCGAATACGTCGACGGTGAGCGTGGAGGGCGTGCCGGACGTGTTTCAGATGCAGGCGCTGCTGTATGCGCACTACTCCTCCGTGGGCGTGGGGACGGCGGGGTTCCCCACTATGGACACGGCAACATGTCCGAACGCGGCGACGGGGTCATGCTTCTGGCAGGCGTTTAACAAGAACTATGCGCTGTTTGCGTATGCGTCGTCGGCATACACGACGAAAGACCCTTTCTATACGGAATGGCTGAACAAGGGAGGCATTGCGACGTTCGGGCCGGCGACTGCGGCGGAAACGGCGGTGACCTCGCCGGCCGGATCGGCGGCGACGACGCAGACGTTCCTGAATGGCATTGTGTTGAACATCACATCGGGAACGCTGACAGGGCGGCTGGTGAGCGTGCGGAATCCGGTATATGCGGTGTATGCGGCCAATGGCGGGCCGGCGGGATTTCTAGGGCTGCCGACAGGGCCGGAGCAGTTAGCGGGAACCAAGTGGCGGCAGGCGTTTGAAGGCGGATCGATTGAATACGAACCGGGGCAGGGCGGGACGTTGCGGCTGCCGGTGACGAATGTCAATTTATCGACTTCGGTGACGACGCTACGGCTGAAACTGGGGGAGACGTTTAGCCTGGAGGCGATACCGCGGGCGGCGACGGGAGAATCGCTGCTGGACCGGGGCGTTTCGTGGGTGACGACGAATGGCCGGGTGGTAACGATACAGGCGACGGGGCGGGCGGCGATATTGAAGGCGGTTGGCGGGGGCGTGGCGACGATCACGGCGGTGAGTGAGGGCAAGATTAGCGCGCCAATCGCAGTGTCGGTGCAGGCGCCATGCTGCCAGATAGGGGAAGGGGCGCCAACGCCGGCGAGCGCGCAGGCGTTCAACGATGCGATTACGAGGAACCGGCTGGCGGTGGCGCTGCCGGGGCCGAGCCCAGTGCGGCGGGTGGCGAGCGGGTATCAGCAGGAGCTGGTGACGGCGGCGGGGGCGCGGGTGGTGGTGGCGCTGCCGGACCGTTCGGCGCAGGCGTGGATATTGACGGGCGGGCTATTGGCAGCCTACGAACAGGCCGGCGGGGCGGCGGGCGCGATGGGGTATCCGGCGGGGGATCCGACGGCGGGCGGGCGGCAGTTATTTGAAGGCGGGGCGCTGGCCGGGACACCGGTACGATTTGTTTCGGGCGGAATTCTGGCGCGGTGGGCGTTGTTGAATTATGAGGCGGGGGCGGTGGGGCCGCCGGTGGGCGGAGCGTTGTCATTTGTGACCTTTGCGGCGACGGCGGGCGTGCAGCAGCCGTTCCGGGACGGGCTGATTGTACAGATCCAATCCGGGATATTGGCTGGCAGGAGCCTGGTGGTGGCAGGGCTGATCCAGGCAAAGTATCAGGCGGCAGGGGGCCCCGGAGGGACGTTCGGCACGCCGACGGAAGAAGAGTTTACGCTGAACGGGCGGCGGCGGCAGAATTTTGAAGGCGGGTATATGGAGTACACGCCGGGCAGCGCGGTGGTGGACGTGGTGGAGAGCGGGCGGCGGCCGGCGATATCGGTGCAGCCATCTTCGGCAGTGGCGGGTTCGCGGATACGGCTGGCGATGGGCGGGTTTCCGGATAACAGCACGGTGCGGGTGAGCGTGACGGGGCAGGCGGATTTTGTGGTGAAGACGGGGAACGGATCGTATGCGTGGGATGCGTGGATACCGGCGGAAGCGGCGTCTGGAACGGTGACGGTGCGGGCGGCGGCTGGAACGACGGCGGCGACAGCGACGTATACGGTGCGGGCGGCGGCGGAGGCGCGGCCGCGATTGACAAAGGTGCGTGGGGACGCGCAAAGCGGCGCGCCGGGCACGCGGCTGCCGATCCCGCTGCGGGTGAATCTGCGGGATGAGAGCGGATCGCCACTGGTGGGCGTGGCGGTGGTGTTCGCGGCATCGCCGGGGGCGGAGGTAACGCCAAGAACGGGGGCCACCGATATTAATGGAGACGCCGAGGCGGTGTTGCGGCTGCCGCCGGGAGCGGGAATCGCGCTGGCGACGGCGGAAGCGTCGAGGCAGGTGGTGACTTTTTCGGCGCAGGTATCGGGAACGAGCGTTTCGAATTTTCCGAAGGTGAGTTTCGATGGGAACTCGTATGTGGGGTCGGTGGCGGCGATACTGAAATACTTCCAGGACCGGGGAGAACTGGGCAGCGCGGCGGGCACGGTGACGGCGGCGGCGGTGGATTCGTACCTGCGGAATTTCTGCGTGTTGGACAGCCAGGCGAACCAGATTTGCGATGGGTATTTGTCGAATCCTGAGGTTCCGAACTTGTGGCGGCTGGTAAATTTTTCCGGCGGCGGATTGGAGATTTTACCGATTGCCACAACGGAACTTTCGATTCGGGAGGCACTGGCAGGAGGGACGCCGGTACTGGTGAGCCTGCGGCTGAGCGGCGGCGCGGCGGCGGGGGTGGTGGTGACGGGAGCGGGGGCCGACGGGGGATTGCAGATCATGGATCCGAATCCGCGGCAGCCGCGCGGGAGTCTTGGAGAGTATTTGGGAGCGGGGGCGACGATAGCCGGGGCGGCGCGATTCAGCGCGCGGGCCGGAACGGCGAGCGGATTTCTGATGCACGCATATGGGAACACGGTGGCCGTGGCGGCAGCGGCGGGCGGATGCGGGGCGGCATTTGGAATTCCGGGGGCGGACGCGACGAGCCTGTTTTCGTTTTGCGATGGGTCGCAGAACGTGTACCAGGCGGAGATTGGGGCGGGCGGGAATTACCGGGGAAGCTTGACGGACCTGGGAACGGGCGGGCCCCGGTACGAGATCAACGGGCTGCGGACGGGTGTATTCCGGGTGTCGAAACCGGGGTTGTATTGGGAATTGGCGGCGTTGGAGCCGTCGATAGAAGCCAATGCGGTGGTGAACGCGGCGAGCTTCACGACCGATTACGCGCCGGGGACGATTCTTTCGATATTCGGGCTAGGACTGGCGCGGGGCGGGCAGGAGACGCAAGTGGAGATTGGCGGACAGAGGGCGGAAGTGCTGTACGCGACGGCGTTCCAGGTGAACGCGGTGGTGCCGCTGGGGCTGGCGGCGGGGAGTTGGCCGTTGCGGCTGACGAGCGGGTTCGGGGTGGTGGAGGCGCAAGTGGAACTGCGGGAGACGGCTCCGGCGGTATTCCGGCTGTCGGAAACGCAGGCGGCGGTGACGAACCAGAACGGATCACTGAACGCGCCGAATAATCCGGCGACGCGGGGGCAGGTGGTGGTGATTTATGGGACTGGGTTTGGGGCGGTGGCGGAGGGGACGGGGGCGCGGCGAACGATGCAGCCGGTGGGAGTGCGGGGCGCGGGGCTGGACCTGCCCGTTGTGTACTCTGGACTCACCCCTGGGTACATAGGGCTATACCAATTGAACGTGCAACTGCCGGTGGAGATGCCGCCGGGGCTATTTCAGGTGCTGGAGATCCGGCAGGGCGGGGTGGCGGCGAACCCGGTGGTGGTGGCAATTCGTTGATTTATCAAGAAGTTGCGGATGGGATGCGCCGTTGGAAGGGGAAGATGGCGGGAACGGAGAGGGTACTGGTATTTTGGCCCAAAGATTGCAATACTTACATTAGGGAAGGCCGTCATCCTGTATCCGAGGTACCCCGACTCCCATCGGGATCCATGAGAACGGGTTTCTGGTCCGACTCGTGTTAGGCGTAAAACCGAGCCGCGCGAATCCCGCGGCCAAAGCAAAACAAATTTAAAACAACAATCGCTCGGCCCGATGAGGCCTCACCGCAACTAACCCGGCAGCACGCCGGACCGGCCGGTGGTGGCAAGTCGAAGCCCGGCAAAACTTTTTGGGTAATTCTTCGTTAGTTCGAGTTATGAAAATTGTTAAGGAGAAGGAAATGGTAGATTTCCGCAAATGGTTCCCTGCTTTGGCAGTGGTCGCGCTGGCCTTTGGCGCAGCGTCCACGGCCAATGCTCAGCAGGTCGCCGCGTTTAGCTGTGTTGGAAACGCCGGCGTCCCGCCCATCGTTCGGGCTGAAGGGCTGACGGAACTCGTTGGTGACCTGGTTCTGAACTGCACAGGTGGTACCCCGACTGCCGCTGGCAGCCTGGTTCCGCAAGCGAACGTTCAGATCTTTTTGAACACCAACGTG
>JAEUQC010000178.1 GCA_016789905.1 Bryobacterales bacterium
CGGCGCACGAGCGCAGTCCGCGTGAAGTTGCCGGCACGCTCGGTCAGGTCCAGGCCCTTGACCGAACGATATTCAAACGCCACTTCCAGCGCTGTCTGATTGCTCAGAGACTTGAGATCTGCTTCCAATACCGCCACACGCTTCGCCGCGTCCCAGCGCCACTTGGCCTCCGATACCTCCGGAGGCGCGAAGGCTGGCTTGGCGCCGGTGATTTTCAGGACCACCGGGTTCGGCCACTTCCGGTCGTTGTAAAGCCGCTGGGCGCGGTTGGCGCGGATCTGTAAACCGTCCGCGGTCTGCCTCCAGGTGGTCTGCGGCTTGATTTTCGGCTGATACTCCACCAGTTCATCGCTCTGCCCCAAAACCTCTACCGTGCCCCCGGGCGCCAACTGCACGCTGCGCAGCGTGATGTCCTTCCATGCCGCGTACTTCCAACGCTCATTGGGCCGTACCGCCACGTACACCACGTCGGCATCCTTCTTCTTCGTGAACCAGTACGTCTCGTCGCCGTTCTTTTCGCTGGGCACGATCCATGGCCTCACTCCGTAGATCATTTCGCCGTTGACGAACATCCACAGCGCGATTTCGCGGAGCCGCTCTTCCTGTTCGATGGGCAGTTCTCCATCGGGCTTTGGTCCAATGTTCAACAACAGATTGCCGCCCTTGGCGCGGGTCTCGATTAACAGTCCGATCAACTCGCCGCCGGGCTTGTATAGGTCGTTCGTCGGCTTGTACTGCCATTGGGTGCCCATGGTGATGCAGCTTTCCCACGGCCCTTCAATGCGCGCGCCGGGCACGTACTGTTCGGGCGTGGCGATGGCGCCGCGCGTCACCACGGTGTCCGGCTGCAACTGCCAGGCGAGTTCGCGCAAGCCTTCGGCCGGGCCATCGAAGAACACCACGTCCACGTTGCCGTAGTTCGCGTACAACTCGCGCAACTGCTCCTGATCGTAGGCCAGCAGGCCGGGCACGTTGGCCGGAGCGACGGACGGAATGTTGCGGTTGATGGGGATGCCCTTTTTGTGGAGATACAGGAAATCGTCGGGCGAGTAGTAGATGCCCGGGGCGATGCCCTGCTCGCGGAAGGCGGCCATCAACTCGCCGTGAATGTCGCGCGAGAAGGGCGTGGATTGAATGCCGAAATCGGTGGTCTTCGAGCGGTACATGGTGAAGCCGTTGTGGTGTTTGGTGGTGAAGACGACGTACTTGATGCCGGCGAGTTTGGCGAGGGCCGCCCAGTCGGCTGGGTGGTATTTGCGGGGATTGAAGGTCTTGGGCAGTTCGCTGAAGTAGCGTTCGCGGTAATCCTTTGACGCCCCTGCGAGCGAATGGCTGATGACGGAGCCGAGTTGCGAATCGACGCTCCAGTGGATGAACAGGCCGAAACCGGCGTCGCGGAACCACTCCATGCGCTCGGGCTTGTTGCCGCCGCCGGTCAGGGCGGGGGCGTTATTGGTCTGGGCTGGGAGGAGGGCGGAAAACAGGAGGAGAGAAACGAGGAGGCGCATGGGATAATGGTGCTACCAGTTTATCCCCATGAAAACCTGCTATTTCGACGCATTTTCCGGCATCAGTGGCGACATGACGGTGGGCTCGCTGATTGACGCTGGGGCCGACGGCGCGGCGCTGATTGACGCATTGGACTCGCTGAACCTGGGCGCCAGCTATTCGTTTGAGAAGACGAAGCGGCGCGGCATTGCGGCGACGAAGTTCCATGTGAACGGCGGCGAACAGAAAGCGCATCGCCATTTGCCGCACATCATGAAGATCATCGATGGCGCTACGCGGCTGAGCGCGCTGACCAAGCAGCGGGCCGAGGGGGTGTTCATGGCGCTGGGGGCGGCGGAATCGAAGATGCACAATCAACCGCTTGAAAGGGTCCATTTTCACGAAGTGGGCGCGGTGGATTCGATCTCCGATATCGTGGGCGCCTGTTACGGGTTTGAGCTGTTGGGCGTGGAGGAGATCTACTGCTCCCCGATCAATGTGGGCAGCGGGACGGTGGAAACGGAACACGGGACGCTCCCGGTGCCGGCGCCGGCGACGGCGGAACTATTGACGAACAAGCCTATTTTTTCGCAGGGTCCGGCAATGGAATTGACCACGCCAACAGGGGCGGCGATTGTGGCGGCGCTCGCCAAAGGCTTCGGCTCCATGCCGGCGATGGCGATTGCCAGCACGGGGTATGGCGCGGGGACGAAGGAGTTTCCGGGCCACGCGAATGTGTTGCGCGCGGTGATCGGGGTGCGGACGGCGGCGGTGGAATCGACGACGGTGACGGTGCTTGAGGCGAATATCGACGATTCGACGCCGCAGGTGCTGGGCTATGCGATGGACCGGCTGTTCGCCGCGGGCGCGCTGGATGTGACGATTCAGCCGCTGCTGATGAAGAAGAACCGGCAAGGTTCGCTGCTATCGGTGATTGCGCGGCCGGAGGAGCAGGAACGGCTGGCGAAGATCATCCTGGAAGAAACCACGACGCTGGGGCTGCGAATGTACACGGCCGAGCGGCGCGTGCAGGCGCGCAGCGAAGTGAGTGTGGAGACGCCGTATGGCAAAGTACGGATGAAAGTAACGGCGCAGGGGGCGAGTCCGGAGTACGACGACTGCCGCGCGCTGGCGGCGGAGAAGGGCGTGCCGCTCAAGAAAGTTTTAGCTGAAGCCCAGTTTGCTTATTGGAAAGAGTTCTAAACGCAATGGACAAGTTCTACATCACCACGCCGATCTACTACGTGAACGCGGCTCCGCACATCGGCCACACCTATACGACCATCGCCTGCGACGTCGTGAAACGCTACAAGCGCATGCAGGGCTTTGACGCGCGTCTGACCACCGGCACCGACGAACACGGCCAGAAGATTGAGCGCAGCGCGAAGAAGGCGGGCAAATCAGCGCAGGAGTTTACCGACGCGATTGCCGCCGAGTTCAAACAGACCTGGGACAACTTCCAGTTCGGCATCGACTATTTCCAGCGCACCACTTCGACGAGCCATGCGGCGGTGGTGCAGGACCTCTACCGCCGCTGCAAGGCCAACGGGTACATCTACAAGAGCTCCTACACCGGCTACTACTCGGTGGTGCAGGAAGCGTTTGTGCAGGACGCGAAAGAAGGCGACGTGGACCCGGAGACCGGCCAGCCGTTGGAACTGGTGACCGAAGAGAACTGCTTCTTCAAGCTCTCCGCGTTTACTGACCGGCTAATCGAGTTTCACGAGAGTAACCCGGAATTCCTGCAGCCGGAGACGCGGCGTAACGAGGTGCTCGCGTTCTTGAAGCAAGAAGGGGGATTGAAAGATCTGTCCATCAGCCGGACCACCATAAAATGGGGTATTCCGGTGCCCGACGAGCCGGACCATGTGTTCTACGTGTGGTTCGACGCGTTGACCACCTACATGAGCGCGGTGGCGGGGACGGAACTGTGGCCGGCGGACCTGCACATGATCGGGAAGGAGATCGTGCGGTTCCACGCCATCTTCTGGCCGGCGTTCCTGTGGGCGGCGGAACTGCCGCTGCCGGGGCGGATTTTTGCCCACGGCTGGCTGCTGTTCGACAACAACAAGATGTCGAAATCGCGCGGCAACATTGTGAGGCCGGAGCCGATTCGCCAGGCCATGGGTGCGGACGCGCTGCGTTACTACCTGCTGCGGGAAATCGTCTTTGGCTCCGATGGCAACTTTGCCTACGACGCCATGGTGACGCGCTACAACGCTGACCTGGCCAACGGGCTCGGTAACCTGGCCAGCCGCACGTTGAGCATGATTCACCAGTATCGCGGCGGCGTGTTGAAGCTCCGGGGCGGGGAACAGCCGCTGCCCATCGGGGGCACGATTTCGGCGGCGATTGAGGGGTACGAGAAGCTCGATTTCTCCAAGGCGCTGGAGGCTGTGTGGACCCTGATCAGCGCGGCGGATAAGTATATTGTGGAGCAGACGCCATGGAAGCTGGCCAAGGACGCGGGCGCGGCCGAACAGTTGGACACCGTGCTGGCGAATGTCTACGACGCACTGCGCGTGGTGACCGTACTGGCGGCGCCGGTGCTGCCGGAATCCTGCGCGCGTATCTGGAAGCTGCTGGGCTTCGCGACGCCGGTGGAGGATGCGCGGATGGGAGGGTTGGAAGATGCGCCGGCGGAAGAGACGCGCACGATTCCACCCGTGGAACCGGTGTTTCCGCGGCTCGATATGAAGACGACCATCGACAAGCTGAACGACCTGGAACAGGCCGAAGCCGCCCGCCAGGCGGTGCTGCTGGGGAAGACCGTGGAAGCGCCGCCGGCCGATGAAGGCACGGCGATTCCGCTGGCGCCGGAGATCACGATTGACGATTTTGTGAAAGTGGACCTGCGCGTGGGCGAAGTGAAATTCGCCGAGCGCGTGAAAGGCGCCGACAAGTTGCTGCATTTGAAAGTGGACATCGGCGAACCGGAGCCGCGGACGATTGTGGCCGGCATCGCGTTGGCCTACGAACCGGAAAAACTGGTGGGCCGGCGAGTGGTGATTGTCGCCAATCTGGCCAAGCGGAAGCTGCGCGGGCTGGAGAGCCAGGGGATGATTGTGGCGGCGTCGCTGGAAGGCGGCAAGCCGGTGCTGGCCGGTTTCCTGGAGCATGTCCCGATTGGGGCACGGCTGAAGTAGATGTGGATCGATTCGCACTGTCACCTGGATGGCAAGCGCTTTGACGACGACCGCGAGGCGGTGATCGAGCGGGCTCTGGCCGCCGGGGTGACGAAGATGTTAACAATCGGCACCGGTGACGGACCGCCGGATTTGGATGTGGCCCTGCGGTTGGCGGAAAAGTACAAGTGCATGTGGGCGAGCGCGGGGGTGCATCCGCACGACGCGGCCAAGTGGGACGGCGACTGCGCGCCCCAATTGCGGGAGCGCATGCGCCATCCGCGGCTGCTGGCGATGGGGGAGATCGGCCTGGACTATCACTACGATTTTTCGCCCCGGGACGTGCAGCGGCGGGTGTTTGTGGAGCAGTTGGAGATTGCTGCCGAAGCGGGCAAGCCGATTCTGATCCACACCCGGGAAGCCTGGGACGATACGTTCGAATTGCTGGAAAAGCACTGGATTCCATGCGGTTTGCCGGGGGTGATGCACTGCTTTACGGGCGGCCCGGCGGAGGCGCGGCGGTCACTCGCCATGGGGTTCTTGTTGAGCTTTTCCGGGGTGGTGACGTATCCGAAGGCGCCGGAGGTGCGGGAGGCCGCGTCGCTGACGCCGTTGGACAGAATGCTGGTGGAGACCGACGCACCGTATCTGGCTCCAGTGCCCTTTCGGGGCAAGCGGAACGAACCGAGCTATGTAGCCCGGACGGGCGAACTGTTGGCTGCGCACCTGGGTGTGCCGGCGGAAGAGCTGGGGCGCCGGACGAGCGAGAATTTCGTACGCCTATTCCCTTCGGCGGCATCTGAATAGGTAGCGCGGGGATTGACTGCGTTACACTGGGATATTTCATGGGTATCAGCCGGATTGGTCAAGCCTTAACGGCCCGCGAAATCCTTAACCTCGTCGATAAGGATATGCGGCGGGTGGAAGAGGTGATGCGCCTGGAGAGTGTGGCGTCGGTGGAGGCGATTTCCGCTATTAACCGTCACATACAGGCGAGCGGTGGCAAGCGATTGCGGCCGACGCTGGTGCTATTGTCCACGCAACTATTTGCGCCATTGACGGATACGGCGATTGCGATGGCGGCGGTGGTGGAGATGATTCATACCGCCACGCTCGTGCATGACGACGTGATTGACGCGGCGGAGACGCGGCGCGGGAAACCTTCGACCAATGCGTTATGGGGCAACCAGACTTCGGTGCTGGCCGGGGACTGGCTGTATATGCAGGCGTTCCAGGTGGCGGTGCGGGCGCGGAATTTCCGGATTCTGGATTTGTTGATCGGGCTGACGCAGTTGATGGTGGAAGGTGAGCTGTTGCAGTTGGAGCGGCTGGGCCGGATTGACATTAGCGAGACCGACTACATGGAACTGGTGGACCGCAAGACGGCCAGCCTGTTCAGCATTTGCGCGCGCCTGGGAGCGATGACCGGCGGGGCGAACGAGGCGGACGAAGCGCGGCTGGGCGAATTTGCATGGAACCTTGGAATCGCGTTCCAACTGGTGGATGACGTGTTGGATTTCACTTCGCGCGAGAAGATTTTGGGCAAGCCCGTGGGCAACGACCTGCGCGAGGGGAAAGTTACCTTGCCGCTGGTGTATGCGCTGCAGGACGCGACGGCGGCCGAACGCGAGATGGTGGCGACGGTTCTGCGCGAGGAAGACTACAAGACCGTTCGGTTTGACCAGATTACCGGCATTTTGAAGAAGTACAACGGCGTGGAGCGGGCGATGGAGCGGGCGCAGCACTTCACGGAGCGCGCGCGAACGCTGATCAATGAGTTTCCCGATTCCAAGTACCAGCGCGCGCTGTTCAGCGTGACCGAGTTGGTGACGGCGCGGGATCACTAGCTGGTTGCGCAAGTTTAGCCGTGCCGCCATGGATGTGCGCGCGCTATGTTCGATACCGCCATGCTCAGCAGTGACTTCGAAATCTGTTTACTGAAGGTGGCGTGAAACAAGAATCTAAAGCTGCCGCGGAGTTAATTGCCGACGCGCTACGGAGTTCGATGGCGGCAATGGCTGTGCCGTTAGAAATTGCGGCTGAAGGTGTCGCAAAAGCAGAGGCTGCCTATCGAAAGTCGATTCGTGCGGTGGCGATGGATCAGTTGCGGATCGAAAAAGAAAAGGTCGATGGATCAAGGCTCACCAAGCACCGATTTACTTCTCGACTTCCTCTACGTTGATCGAGATCGCCTTCAGTCTTACGCTGCCCAGCTTTTTAACTCAGGCGTCGTAGCAACGACGAAGACTATTGATCAGACTGGCAGCCAGTCCGGTGGTCAGTTGGGCATTCCCGGTACCAATGTTCTCGCGGGCGGCTCCACTCTTTCAAGCTAAGAGCGGGTCTTCGATGCGTCCCACACATTAACGCTTAATGTGCTGGACAAACTCGACGAGCTTGGATTTGTGCATGGCGAGATGTCCGAGGCGGAACTTGGGGATCTTTTTGTCGCCGAGGGACGTGCTCGTTTCTTGGATTTTAAGTTCATCAAGAATTGCTGGGAGAATATTCACACCGCGACGGTACTAGAAGAGCAGGCGCAGGGCCAGCATTTGAAGTCGGCGGAGCGAGCGCTATTGAAGAACAATTTCAAGCTCATGGAGTCCCTGCCCCACTCAACCGAATTGACACTACGTACCGAGGACGAGCACATCTGGATGTGCCTACACCCGATTCATCTTAAGGTTGACCCGGCCACGCTTGCCTTTTCCCATGGCACCGCTATTCCGGGGAAATGGACCATTCTTGCCACTTTGGACGCGCGGCCCGACACCGAAGAAGACATGATTAACGATAGCGCTCAACTGCCAATTGTCCGCGAAATGCAGGCTGGGATGGTTCAAGCGATGGACGGTGTGCGGCTCATGCTCGGGCGTCCATTCGCGTTCTACGCGGCGACGCCGATATTGATATTCCGAACGGTGCACAGCAAGAAATAGTAGGCCGGTTCGACTCCGTCTCCCTTCAGACCAGGCTACTCCTTCGGCGGATCTTCCTCAAACGTAATCCCGGTTTCCGCCCCGAATTTGCGATAGTTCCGGAAGTTCAGCACATTGCGGGAGCAGATGGTGGACGCGCTCTGGCAGATGATGCTCTCGCTATTGACGGGCAGTAGAACAGTTTTGGACCCAATCCGCACAAAATCGTAGTTCAGCACCATGTCCACGCGGTTGAACTCGAAATCGTCGGGAAAATTCGTCGCGCGCTGCTCAATGCGCAGCACGCGCTTGGTCTGTTTGTCGAACCAGATGACGCCTTTGTATGGCGGGCGATAGCTCTGCGAGCCGCCGGGTACAATTCGCCAATGGGAGTTGGGCTGGCTGACGGAGTAGTCGTAAACCACCGCTTCGCGATTCGTCAGGCGCCGGTCGCCACGGCGGGTGAACTTGGCATCGGTAGCCGGGTCCAGAATATCCTGCTGCGTGGTGGCGAATTCGCCAGTGGACCAGGCACCGGTTTTCTCAATGCCCGTCTTCACTGCCTTGCCGTTGATGCTCACCTTCTTGTACTCTTCCTTGCCGTTGGTCACAACGACCTCCGCTGTCACCAGATCAAGCGCGTTCCAATTCGGCGGTTTGGACTCGCTCTGGTAGCGCGTTGTATGCTGCTGGACGATGAAATCGGGGAGAGTTTCGGTGAAGTTCGCGGCCGCCTCGCGGGCGGCGGCAATGAAGGGGTCAGGGCCGGAAGACAGGAGAATGGGTGGCTCGAAGTTCGGTTTGACGGCTGTAACGGGCGGAGGAACTGACGCCGCCTCCGCCTCGCGTTCGGCCCGCTCCTGCCTGACGCGCGGAGGAATGCCACGGCGAAGCTTGGGAGCGTCGTCGTCTTTCGCGTTGTCGGAGACGACAGTGGGTGGGTCCGCCGTTGGTTCCTTGGCTGGTTCGGCCGCTTTTTCGGGAATGGCGCCCTTGGCCGTCATGGTGACCGAAAGCGCCGTGTCTTCGTCCTCTAGATTGAAGGTGATGACCACCTGGTCGCCGGCCTTGAATAGAGAGTCGCGCATTGGCTGCCCATCTTTATCCAGAAACCTGGTTGCCGGGAGCAACCGGAAGCGGACGAGGCCGCGCTTTTCCGTGTCGGCGGCAATGGACTTTTCGTCGATATAACGCAGCGTGCCCTGGATAGACGGCCCGGCTGGCTTGGTCTCTCCGGGAGGCACGTCTTTCTTGGCCTGCTGGTCCTTAGGTGTGCGTTTTGGAAGGCGCATCGTGGGGATTTGCGCGCCGCCGCCGGGAATTTGGCCCGGCGGGTATTGCCCGGGCGGATACTGACCAGGTGGAGGTTGCCCAAGCGGAGGTTGCCCAGGCGGGTACTGCGCCAATAATAGACAGGACGCGAAAAAGATGCCGGGAACAAGCAGCCGCACGGTGGAAGAACCTCGCCGCTATTGTAGACGTTTGCCAGCCTCGGACGGCTACGGTTTTTCGAAGACGATTCCTGACTCGGCCGTGAATTTCCGATAGTTCCGGAAGTTCAACTCATTGCGGGAGCAGGTGGTGGTGCCGCGGATGCAGATGACGTTCTCGCTGTGGACGGGCATCAGATACTGCTTGCCGTTGATGAGAACAAAGTCATAGTCGAGTGTGACCTCGGCGCGATCAAACTCAAAGGTGTCCGGAAAGGAGACGGCGCGCTGCTCGATGCGAAGGACGCGTTTCGTCTGTTTGTCTATCCAAATCGTCCCTTTGTATGGCGGATTGTAGGCTTTCAGGTCCGTTGGAATGACCGACCAATGGGAGTTGGGCTGGAGAACGGAATAGTCGTAGACGAAGGTGTCGCGGTTGGCTGTCCGTTGCTCGCCGCGCTTGACGAAGGTGGCGGCGGTGAACGGGGAGAGGATGTCTTCGAGTGTCGTGGAGAACTCGCCAGTGGACCAAGATCCGGTTTTTTCAACGGGACGTTTGGTTTCGCGGCCGTTGATGGAGATCTTGCGATACTCCTCTTTGCCATTGCTCACCGCGACTTCGGCCGTCACGATATCGATGGCCTGCCAGTTGGGGGGCACGGTGGAGGAGGTGTAGCGCATGGTGTGCTGCTGAACAAGGAAGTCTGGAAGAGTTTCGGTGAATTCGCCAGCGGCGTCGCGAGCGGCGGCGATGACGGAATCAGAGGGCGCGGGCGGCGTGGACGGCTGCCCTTGCGGAATGCGGTCGGGCAGGCCGTGGCGTAGCATGGGGGCGTCAGCGCTTCGTTCTTCCTTTGCGGCGGGCGGCGAATCCTTTATGGCGGCCGGCGCGGCAACCGACTCCCTTTCCGCCGCGGTAGCGGCGCGCAGAAAGGTGACGCGTAGCGCCGTCTCGTCATCATCCGGATTGTAGGAGACCTGCAACTGGTCGCCAGGTTTCAATAACGAATCGCGTATCGGGCGGCCCTCTTTGTCGATGAATTGCGTTTTGGCGAGCAAGCGGAATTGGAGCGTTCCTTTCGAGTTGGTGTCGAGTTGCATCGACTTTTCTTCGAAATGGCGGAGGGTGCCGTTCACCGATTGCAGCGAAATTTTGATTTCCGTAGTTGGTTTTCCGCCCTGCTTCTTGGCGTCCGGATCCTTCGGGGCGCGCCGGGGGAGCTTGATTTCGGGGATTGGAACGCTAACGGGGACGCCACCGGGGAGACGAGTGGGATACTGTCCCGGCGGGTATTGGCCGGGTGGATATTGACCGGGTGGATATTGACCGGGTGGATATTGCCCTGGCGGATACTGCGATTGCGCAGTCAATAGACAGGCAGTGAGCAGGCTGGAAAAGATGAAACGCACAGCGCGGGCCCTCGCCGTTAGTGTAGTGGGTTTCGTAACCGGTGGAGCGGCCTGGGTTGTTTACATGGGTCCGCTCTTTCGCAGGTTTCCCCCGCGCCTGAAACTTCCGGCACGTTGTACCGCGCCCGACATTTCGGTTGACCTCCGATGAGCTTCGCAGCGCGGTTTTGCGGTTCGTTCATTTGCGGCGGACGCCTGGCCGGACGCACACAGGTCCTTAATCCCGGGCGGGGCGCCCACGGTAGAAAGATCGAAAGCCTGCGGCCCCAGGACGGCCGCTTCTACAGTTCGAACCTGGAAAGCAGCGCCGCTACAAGTCGGCAGATCGATAGGACAATAGAAGGGCATGGAATTGCCCTACGAAGTAACCGCCCGCGAAGTGGAAGACCGCCGCAAAGGTGGCGAAAAGCTCTGCCTGATCGATGTCCGAGAGGACTTCGAGTGGCAGATATGCCGCATTGAAGGCGCCAATCTTGTCCCCATGAACACCGTGCCCGGCCGCCTGCAAGAACTGGAAAATCAAGCCGATGAGACGCCCCTCATCGTCTACTGCCATCACGGCGTCCGCAGCCTAAACGTGGTCCACTGGCTTCGCCGCAACGGCGTCGATAACTGCCAGAGTCTGGCCGGTGGCATCGAACGCTGGAGCACCGAAATCGACCCCGCCGTCCCCCGCTATTAGTACAATCCGAGGAGTGAACTCTCGCCGTCAATTTCTGAAGTACCTCGCCGGCTCCCCGGCCCTGCTCGCGCAAGCCCCGCCCCCTCCCAACATCATCTTCGTCATGGCGGACGACCTGGGCTATGGCGACCTCGGCTGCTATGGGCAGAAACTCATCCAGACCCCGAACATCGACCGCCTGGCCGCCGAGGGCATCCGCTTCACCGACGCCTACGCCGGTTGCACCGTCTGCGCCCCTTCGCGCAGCGTGTTGATGACCGGCAAACACACCGGCCACACCTCCGTCCGAGCCAACACCGGCGGCGTGCCGCTGTTGCCCGAAGATGTCACGGTCGCCGAAGTGCTGCAAAAAGCCGGCTACACCACGGCCGGCTTCGGCAAATGGGGACTGGGCGACATCGGTTCCGAAGGCGTTCCGTGGAAACAGGGCTTCGATACGTTTTTCGGCTATCTCCACCAGATCCACGCGCACTATCAGTACCCAGGATTTCTTTTCCAGAACGAGGAAGTGGTGCCCTACCGCGACAACAACGGCGGCTACAAGGAGATCTACGGCAACGACATGATCGCCAGGCTTGCCGATGGCTTTCTGCACGAAGCGAAGATGAAGAAGAAGCCGTTCTTCCTCTATCTGCCGTTGACGCTCCCCCACCTCGAACTCCTCGTCCCCGCTGACTCCATGCAGCCCTACGATAAGACCATCGTCGAGGATGGGCCCTACCGCGACAAACGCAACCACTACGCCCACCAGAACAAGCCCCGCACCGCCTACGCCGGTATGGTCTCGCGCGTTGATCGCTACGTCGGCAAACTCATGGAGACGGTGAAGGAACTGGGAATGGAAGGCAACACGATCTTCTTCTTCTGCAGCGACAACGGCACCGCCACGCCCATCTGGAACGACAAGGGCTACTTCAACAGCGCGGGCCCGTTCCGCGGCCACAAAACCAATTTCTACGAAGGCGGTCTCCGCACACCTATGATCGCCCGCTGGAAGGGCCGCATCAAGCCCGGCGTCAACAACCTGCCCTGGTACTTTCCCGACGTCCTGCCAACCCTTGCCGAACTCGCCGGCGCTCCCGTCCCCGCAGGCATCGACGGCATCTCCGTGGTGCCCACCCTCCTCGGCAAAGGCACCCAGAAGAAGCACGATTATCTCTACTGGGAACTCCCCAAATACGACAAAGCCAGCGGGAAGTTCGCCGACGAAGTTCCCGCCCAAGCCGTCCGCATGGGCAACTGGAAAGGCGTCCGGCCAGCCCCCGGCGCGCCGCTGGAACTCTACGATCTTGCTAAAGACATCGGCGAAAAAAACAACGTGGCCGCCAGGTTTCCCGCGATCGTCAAGAAACTGGAAGCCATCTGCCAGCAGGCGCGCACCGCGCCCCGCGAACAGAAGGACATCCCGAATCCCCACTGGGCGAACGTGTAAGTTTACGGAACTCTCGGGGCGCGGTTCTCGTTCTTAACCAGCGAGGTACTACGCCCCTATGCTGCCTGCTTCGGCGCAACAGAACGCGTCCCCGCTTGTCCGTGGCTTGTTCGTCGCCAGCGCCATGCTGGCCGTCGTCTCCTGGTACACCACGTTTGAAGGAATGTCGCTGTATCTTTCCCGCTGGTTCGCCCTGCTTGCCTCGCTTGGCGTGCAGGCGGCGCTGTTGTTCGTGGCTTGGTTGATCGGTTTTAGCCGCGCCCGGCGCGCGCAGTTGATCGTCGTCTATGGCATCACTGCGCTCGTCTCCGTCGCGTTCAGCTACGTCAGCCTCTATCGCTGGTTCTCCGAACGGGAACGGCCCGCCGTCATTCGCCGCCAGTTGTACGATCAGCTTAGCGAAGCCGCCGCCAAGGCCGATTCCACCCTCGCCGCCGCCGCCATCGAGGCGCGGAAGCACACCCTCGCGCTCGAAGAAATGACGGCCGCCGAAAAGCAGCATGGCCACATCTCCAAAGCGCCCGACGCGGACCCGTATTTGAACCGTGTCCGCGAAGCCGTCGCCCGCGAGGCCGGCGGCGTGGGCGGCGCATACCGTGAGGGCTCCGGCGCCGGCGTCCGCTATACAGCCTTCGAACGCCACGCCCGTCTGGCCCGCGAATCGCAGCAATCCATCGAGGCCTCCCGCGCCACCATCGCCACGTGGCGCGCCAGCACCAAACCGGACGAACCTGCCGAAAAGCAGCTTCGCACCTTCCACGCCACGTTCGACTCCGTTCCCTGGGCCGAGGTCAACGACGCGCTCCACTCCGGCAAACAGGAGCGCCCGGAGGTCCCCGCTCTCGCCGCGAACGTCGATCAAACCTCCGGAGGCCAGGAAGAGTTGCTGTTGGCGTTCAGCGAACTGTTGGCCGCGCCCACCCCGCGCCACGCCTTCAGTTTCTTGCTGGCCGCGTTTATCGACATCATCATTTTCCTGCTCGCCTATGCCTCCGGCCCGCACTTGGCGGGTTCACCCGAGGGGAGGCTGTCAGCCGCGGCCGCGGCGCTTGATTCGTTGGACGGGCAGGTCTTCACGCGTGATCTGTTACGCAAGGTGAGCGCGGCGCCAGGCGGGCTGGCGCGCGTCAACCAGCGCGACCTGTCGAGCGGCGAACAGCAGTTTCTGCTTCTGCTCACCGCCCGCGGCCAGGCAACGCAAGTGGACGATCCGGAGGGCGTCTATTGGCTGCTCGATGGCGAGACCCATGGCGCTTTGTTAGAATCTTTGGCGGATCGAGGCCTGCCGTTACGCGCATCCCGTGCGGCGACTGCTTGAAATACGGTAATCTCGATAAGGAACTAGGGATTCCCAATTCAGACTGTGACGACTTCGGTGAAAGGTGAATACGCCCTGCATGCGCTTTTTGATCTGGCCACGCAGGAGACCAACGGTCCAGTGAAGATCGCCGACATCGCGCGGCGGCAGAAAATACCGCAGAAGTTCCTGGAGTTGATTCTGTCAGGACTGAAGCAGGGTGGATTTGTCGAGTCACGCCGGGGGGCCGACGGCGGGTACCTGCTGGCCCGTACGGCGGACGCGATTACGGTTGGCGAGGTGCTGCGCCATATTGAGGGCGCGCGGAACTCCGGTGCGCGCACGCGGAAGCGCGTTGAGACCCCGTTTACCGACATGTGGACGCAAGTGGACCGGTCGATATCGGCCGTGATTGACCACACCACGTTCGCGGATTTGGCGCGGACTTGGAAGGACCGGCAGAGCCGTTACGTACCGAACTGGGAAATCTAGTTCTACAAGGAGAGTCGATATGATTTTTCAAGACAACTCGCTGAGCATTGGCCGCACGCCGATGATCAAGTTGAACCGTGTAACCGACGGCGCGGGCGCGACAGTGCTGGCGAAAATCGAAGGCCGCAACCCGGCGTATTCGGTGAAGTGCCGCATCGGGGCGTCGATGGTGTGGGACGCCGAAAAGCGTGGCATCCTGCGCCCGGGGAAAGAACTGATAGAGCCGACCAGCGGAAACACTGGCATCGCGCTGGCGTTTGTGGCGGCCGCGCGTGGTTACCCCATCACGCTGACGATGCCGGAGACGATGTCGATTGAACGGCGGAAGGTTTTGAAGGCGTTTGGCGCGAACCTGGTCTTGACAGAGGGCTCACTCGGCATGAAAGGGGCCATCGCACGCGCCGAACAGATCGCCGGCGGCGATCCGGCCAAGTACATACTGCTGCAACAGTTCAAGAATCCAGCCAATCCGGCGATTCATGAACAAACAACTGGCCCGGAAATCTGGGAAGACACCGCGGGCGGCATCGACATTCTGGTAAGCGGTGTTGGCACCGGCGGCACCATTACCGGTATTTCACGCTTCATCAAAGGAACGAAAGGGAAGGCGATCAAGTCCGTGGCGGTGGAACCGGTCAGCAGCCCGGTCATCACGCAGACCCTGCATGGGGAAGCGGTGAAGCCAGGACCGCACAAGATTCAGGGCATCGGGGCCGGGTTCGTGCCGGATACGCTGGATATCAAAGTGGTCGATCAGGTGGAGCAGGTGTCGAACGAAGAGTCGATCGAAATGGCGCGGCGCCTGGCGCGCGAAGAGGGCATTCTGTGCGGCATTTCCTGTGGCGCGGCGGCGGCGGCGGCTATCCGTCAGGCGAAGGACCCGGCCAACGCCGGCAAAACCATCGTCGTCATCCTGCCCGATTCCGGTGAACGCTATCTCACCAGCGTGCTGTACGAAGGCATGTTCAACGAATAGCGTTTTCCAAGCCGAGAAATGAAAAGCACCGCCCAAGGGCGGTGCTTTTTCGTAGGCGGGCGCGTTTGGGTGTAGGGGTAAATGCGCCCGCCTGTCGTAACGGGGATTGAATATAAAGCGTTGCCAGTTGGCCGAAGGTTACGGCTCATGAGAAAAATTCTCTTCATGTTTTTTGGTTTGGCCGTCTCGCTGTTGCTGGCCGCCGAACGCCCTGGTCCGGACTGGCTGCGCGAAACGGCTGGAGCCGCCTGGCAGCCCCGCGATTCGCAAGGCGAACTCGTATTCAAAGACCGCCTCTGGATCTTCGGCGGCTGGTTCCAATCCTTTGAAGCCCCGCCCCGCGACGTCTGGAGTTCCCCCGATGGCAAGGACTGGCGCCGGGTAACAGCCAACGCCCCCTGGCTGCACAGCGATCTTCCTATGAGTCTGCCTTTCAAGAACCGCATGTGGCTGATGGGGGGCTGGTACAACGGCCGGCTGCCCGGCCATTCGGCGTCGAACACCGTGTGGTCGTCGAACGATGGCGCGAACTGGAAGCGGGCAACGGCGAATGCCGGCTGGTCCCCACGCCTCGCCGCCGCCGTTGTCGAATTCAAGGGCCGCATGTGGATGCTCGGCGGCACCGAAAACTACTACTTCGGCGATCAGCACAGCCTGAAAAACGACGTTTGGTCCAGTTCTGACGGCAAAAATTGGCGCCTGGAAACCGCCAACGCCGGCTGGGCGCCCCGCGCCTACCACCAGGCCGTCGTCCACGGCGGCAGAATCTGGGTCTTCGGCGGCGGCAACTACGTCCCCCAATATCAGGCCTTTAACGATGTTTGGTCCTCCGACGACGGCGTCCATTGGACCCTGGTCACACAATCCGCCCCTTGGTCCCCCCGCCTCTGGTTCTCCGCCGTAACCTATCGCGGCCAAATGTGGGTTCTCGGCGGCTGGTCCAAGATTCCGGAACAAAACTGGGGGGACGTCTGGTACTCTTCCGACGGCGCCAATTGGACCCGGCTAACCGCCAAAAACATCTGGAAGGAACGCCACGAACTCTCCGCCTTCGTCTTCCAGGACCGCATCTGGATTGCCGGCGGCCACGCCAAACCGCTCAGCAACGAAGTCTGGTCCCTCTATTTGCCGCCGAACTTCCCCTCGGAGAAATGATGCGAACAAAAAGCGAAGAAACTGCTTGACCTCAGTTGAAATATCCCGCATACTAAGGGCGAATAAACAGCGAATTCGAGGCGAGCCCATGGTCAGGTCAACATCTTCTCCCTTCTCCCTGGCAGTATCCGATGCACCGCTGGCCATTGGGCCCTCGGGCTGGCATTATCCGCATTGGGATGGCGTCATCTACCCGCGCCAGCGCCCGCGCGGCTTCCACCCGCTCGATTTTCTCTCTCAACGGTTTGACGCCGTTGAGATTGCAGCCTCGTTTGAAACCGACATTCGGCCGGAACTGGCCCGCCTGTGGATGGCGAAAGTACAGGCCAACCCGCGCTTCCAGTTCACTGCCCGCCTGCACCGCCAGTTCACTCACGAGCGGCAGTTGAACGCCGTCGCGGTGGATTCGTTCAATGTCGGTCTGCGCGAACTCAAGCGGGGCAAGCGCCTTGGCGCCGTGCTCATGCAATTCCCCTGGTCCTTCCGATTTACCAAGGAGAACCGGGACTACTTTATTGAACTTCGAAGAGCTTTCCACGAATTCCCTCTCGTCGCAGAGATGCGCCACGAGAGCTGGATGTCGTCGGAGGCGGTAGGAACTCTGATTGACTATCGCGTCGGCTTCTGCAACTTAGACCAGCCGGAACACGTACGCGCTATGCCTCCCACAGCGTTCCTCACCTCCCCGATCGCCTATTTCCGCCTCCACGGCCGGCAGCGCGCCTGGTGGTGGAATGAATACCAGCAATCCACCAAACCGCAAAATGGCAGCCACCGCGGCTACGCCTACTCCCCCACCGAACTCAACGAATGGAAGCACCGCGTGGAGCAGGTGCGCGGCATCGCCGAACGGTCGTTCTGCTTCTTTACCAACGATGGCGGCGGGCAATCGGTGGTGAATGCCATGCAGTTCAGCGGCATGATGGAGCGCCCGGCAAAACGGTCCGCCGTGACCGAACAGGAACCGGTGCTCGCCCTGGCGGTTGCATAAGGCACTTTTCTTTTTGTGAATACCTTGTTACAGTAGCGTCACAAAACTGTCGTTAGGGAGCGTGACGCTATGCGGGTTGCCTTGTTGCTTGCCGCCTGTGCCTCTTATATCTGGGCACAGTCATTCACCGGTTCCATTCTGGGAACGGTCAAAGATGCCAGTGGCGCGCTGGTGCCCGGCGCCAAGGTAGACGTCACGAATGTCGACACCAATCTGCGCGCCCAGGAAACCTCCGGCTCCGATGGCTTCTATCGGGCTAACAGTCTGCCGCCCGGCAACTACCGCGTCGAAGTAACGGCCAACGGTTTCAAGAAAGCCGTTCGCGAGGGGTTGAACCTCCAAATCACTCAGCAACTCCAGGTCGATATCTCGCTCGCAGTCGGCGAAGTGGTCGATTCCATCCTCGTTACTGCCGACGCCGTCGCCCTCGAAACCACCACCAGTTCCATCGGCAAGGTGGTGGAAAACCGCCGCATCGTCAACCTGCCGCTGAACACGCGAAACGTCTACTCGCTCATCTATCTCACCCCAGGCGTTTCCGGCAGCATCGGCAATAGTTACGGCGAAATGCGTTACTCCGTCAACGGCGCCCGCGCCCGCATGATGGACACGCTTATCGATGGCGTCACCGCGTCGCACTCCACCGTCAACGGCCTCTCCGGCGGCATCTCCGTCTTCCCCTCCGTCGACGCCATTGAAGAGTTCAAAGTGATGGGCTCCAACTACTCCGCCGAATACGGCCGCTCCATGGGCAGCGTGCTCAATGTGGCTTTCAAGAGCGGCACGAACACTCTCCACGGGAGTGCGTATGAGTTTTTGCGCAACTCGGTTCTGGACGCCAACAATTTCTTCGATAACCGCGTCGGCCGTCCGCTCTCCAGTTTCAAACGCAGCCAGTTCGGCTATGTCCTCCAAGGGCCAATCAAGAAGGACAAGCTGTTCTTCATGACCAGCTTCGAAGGCCTCCGTTCCCGCAGTTTCGCCCGCCGCGTCTTCACCACGCCCACCGACCTTGAACGCCAGGGCGATTTCTCCCGCACCTTCAACATCGTCTCCGGCCAGCCCGCCCTCATCCAAATGTTCGACCCCTTTTCCACCCGAGCCAACCCCTCCGGCGCCGGCAACATACGCGACGCCTTTCCCGGCAACGTGATCCCTTCCAGCCGCTTTGATCCGGTGGCGCAGAACGTAATCAAATACTTTCCGCGCCCCAACACCGCCGGCGCCGCCATCACCAATCAGAACAACTACGCAGAAAGCGGTTCCGGGCAGAACAACATCACCCAGCACGACTACCGTGTCGACTATCAGATCAACGACCGTCAGCGCATTTTCGGCCGTTACTCCACACGTCTCAACGAAACCGTGCCGTTGAAAAGCTTCCCAAACGATCTCACCATCGCCGAAGGCCGCATCGTGGAAGAGGATCACGTCCACGGCGGCGTTGCCGATTACACCAACACCATCAGCAGTTCCACTATCCTGAATGTCCGCCTCGGCTACGCCCGCACGCTCTATGTCTACAACAACCAGAGCATCGGCTTCAAACCATCCTCGCTCGGCCTCCCCGCCAGTTATGACGTTGGCCCGGACTTCCAGCTTTTCCCCGGTTTCGCCGCCAGCGGCTACGTGGGCCTTGGCAGCGGCGACCATCGCCGCAATGCGTTCATGAGCTACACCACGCTCGCCAACCTCACAAAAATCATCGGCCGCCACTCCATCAAGACCGGTTTTGAAGGCCGGTTGCTTCGCGTCAACACCAACGAGGCCCGCTCTGCCGGCGACTTCAATTTCGGCACCGGCATGACACAGGGGCCGAATCCCAATCAGGCGTCGCCCACCGCCGGCAATGGCCTCGCCTCCCTGCTGCTGGGGGCGGGTTCCGGCGGTTCGTTGATCCAGAACTTCAAGAATGTCGCCACCCAGAGCTTCTACTACGGCGGCTACTTCCAGGACGATTACCGCGTCAATACCAGGCTCACTATCAACCTTGGCCTCCGCTGGGATATCGACACCCCACGCTCGGAGCGTTTTAACCGCACCAACTACTTCGACCCTTCCATCGCCTCCCCATTGGCCAACATTGTCCCCGGCCTGAAGGGCGGTCTCGTTTTCGTCGGCGTCAACGGCCAGCCCCGCACGCAGTTCCCTAAGGACCGGAACAACTTCGCGCCTCGCCTTGGCTTCGCCTACCAGATCGATAAGAAGACCGTGTTCCGCGCCGGCTATGGGCATCTGTACGGCGCCGGGTTCCAGGCCGCCGCCGGCACCATTGGCACTCAGGGGTTCCGGACCGACAATATCTGGGTCGCCTCCGTTGACGGCATCCGCCCCACCAACCTGCTGCGCAATCCCTTCCCCAACGGCTTTGTGCAGCCCCCGAAATCCGCCAACGGCCTCCTCACCCAGGTCGGTTCGACGATTGAAGCCGCCACCCAGGACATGTTGACCAACTGGAACCGTCAGATCAACGCCAACATCCAGCGGGAACTGCCCGCCGGATTCCAATTGGAAGTGGCCTACGTCCACACCCGCGGCTTCCATCTCTTCCGCAACACGGAAGGCGGGCTCACACTCAATCAACTGCCCAAGGAAGCCATGTCGCTCGGCGCGTCTTTGAACGATCTTGTCCCCAACCCGTTCTTCGGCACCCCGGGCGGCGTCGGTCTGCTCGCCGGCCGTACGGTTCGGCGCGCCCAACTCATGCGCCCCTATCCCCAATTCGACACCATCACCCCCATCTATTCCAGCGGCGGCAGCAACTTCTACCACGCGTTGCAATCCACCATCACCAAACGCTACAGCAAGGGCCTCATGATCGAGGGCAGTTACACATGGGCCAAGAACATGGACGACGGCGAAAGCCATCAGGATAGCTACAACCAGCGCGACGACCGCGCCATTTCCTCCATCGATTTGAAGCACCGCTTCGTCATCAGCTACATCTACGAACTGCCCTTCGGACGGAACAAGCGGTTCGGTTCCGATTGGTCACGCCTGCTCGATCTTGCCATCGGCCAGTGGCAGATGAATGGCATCACCACGTATTCGAGCGGAGCGCCGCTGGGGCCTTCGGCCTCGAACACCGCCGGCATTTATAACTCCACGTTGCGCGCCAACAACGACGGCCGCAGCCCGAAGCTTTCCGGCAAGGTGGACCAGCGTCTGGACCGCTACTATGACACGACGGTGTTCTCCCAGCCCGCGGCATTCACTTTCGGCAATGCCTCTCAGCGCTACGGCGACCTGCGCGGCGACATCACGCGGAACTACGATCTATCGCTGTTCAAAGATTTTATTCTTAAGCAGCGGGATGGCGGCAACATCCGCGCGCAGTTCCGCGCCGAAGCGCTAAACGCGTTCAACACCCCGCGGTTCGGCAATCCCAACACTAGCGTGACATCCTCCGCCCGCGGGACCATCAATTCCCAGGCCAATTCTCCCCGCCAAGTGCAAATGGGATTGAAAATTCTCTGGTAACGCGGTATCGCCGAGCGTGCCTATCCAATGCTGTTCTCGTGGCCGGTTAATCGGAAATGGGCCGCGTGTTCGCCGGCGTCTCAAGGCGGACCAAGTTCGTCTTTCGGATGAATCGCTTGGTCACGCGTCCGCGCGAGACCCATCCACTGTAGCCGGTGCCAGCCGTTCCCGCGTATTCTCAGGCGCCGCGGGGTCACCGCGTTCGCTCCCGATTCGAATCTCCTTCCACGCGCTCCAGCCAACAATGCCCAATTGCCGCTGGGGGGCATCTGGCAGCATGGTCAGATACTCCAACATGTTCCCATCCGGATCCCGAAAGTAAACCGAAGCCGCCGGCATCCAGGCCAGCACCACCGGTTCTGCGGCTGGCTCTCCCGCCAGGTCGAGTGGCACAATTTCGGCCGCCCGCAGTCGCGCCGGCGCTTCCAACAGATCCTTGAGGTCTACCCGGAAAGCGAGATGAAGATTCATCCGCTGTGGTCCGCTCCCCGTTTCCCAAAGCCCCAGCATCGAGTTCCCGTGGCCGCCAATCCAGTAGAACGCAACGCGCCGATCCCAGATTACTTCCGCTGGTTCCAACCCGAGAACGTTGCCATAAAACCGCATGGAACGCGGCAGATCGGAAACGGTCAAATGACTCTCAAACAAATCGCGAACAGGGACCATGCAGCCTCCTGCTTCTGTCTGATGGGTTTCAACCGGGAAACGTCGCAACTGCCGGCCAAAAGCAGTGTCCATGTGGATCTTTTCTGGCGACGAAACGCAGGCCCCACACAACGGCAGAACCCAGGAAACTGTTGCGTTTGCCAAATCTGTTCCACCCGGAACGGTCGCGCGTGGATTCGGTCTAGCGCCGCGTTTTCAGAACGGCCTGACGAGCCTCCTGCCGCCCGTCAGATGTCAAACCGAAGCAGCCTCGCGCTCATGCGATGCTCCGCCATGCGGCGCTCGCGCGATTTTTCTCGATCCGCGCCCAAATCCTTCCATGCCATAGTGATCAAAAAGAACGCAACGAATAACGGAACAATGATGGCGACAATCACAGCCGGTTCCATAGTGGACTCCTAACGCCAGTATACAGCATACAAAGACGGTTAATATCGCCGCGAAGCCTATTGCCTGATCGCTGCCGGCAGCACGGACCGCGGGTCCCAAACCAAGATTGGGACTGGACTCGTGGGTTGCAGGGAGGGGCAATCCGGGTGACCGGACTGGAAAATGACAGCCGCAAATCGGACCTGCTGCCGTTGTGCCAAAATACGGTCCGGAGCGGCGCGGGGTTGCCGAGGACTTAAGAGACCTTCCTGCCATCGCAGGCCCCAACGCAGACCGAATCCTACGGCGAGGTGTCCGCTGATGCCCAATTCATTCGGCTTACGTCACCAGCCGTGATCAGATTCCGTCGAGTGTGCAGACGCGTTCGGTTCTCCTTTCTTGATCCGCCCTGCATGAAGATCGCCGGAGATCGTCCACTGCGTCATACAGTAAACGAGGAAAGGAGGGCTGCCGAGCCGGGCGAAGGATTTTCCTGTATTCCTGCCGCTCGCCATCGCGACCATGATGGAGACATGACTCGAAAACAGTTCGTTCCGGCGGCAACCAGTTTTTCTGTGTCTGGGCAAACGGCTCTAACAAGCGCGGTCTTTCTCGGTTTTCCCGCCCGACGTTCAAAGAATGAGATGGGAGGCAATGAGACTACACTGGTGACGGGCAAGGATCGGGATGAGTACGTGTGCATCGTAAGCGAGAAGGCCGGACAATACTTTTGGACGAGCCGGGACAACAAGCCTATGCGCCGGACTGTATCCGGCGCGTTCGTTGCCTATGCCGCTCTTGATGGCGCCGGCTATGTTAAGTGCTCGAACGCCGCCCCGGATTCGCCGCTGGACTATATGGAGCACCTGCATATTCACTTCAATACCCTCACTTACTGGGGCAAGAGTTCGATTCAGCGTGACTGAATATGTTATCGGAATAACTTTCCGAAAGCTGGTGCAGCACATCCCCTTGGACTCGATTCCACTTTCCAGAGCTATTGGGATTTCTACGGTTGAGTGTTTTTCGGGGAAGGAACAGCGTGGCCGTCTTTGCGGATGATGCTCCCGTTCCGCCGGTGATGGCCTATGGGACCGGGACGCCGTCGCCGAGCCCTACGAGTGCCATCCAGTGAGGGAACCGGCGTGGCGGGTTCGGCTGTGCGATTGACTGGTGTTTTAAAAAAACGTCCACGGTGGAGCCCGCGAAACGGGATCTGCTGCTTTTGGAGAAGTCGAACCCGATTCGCAAATGGAAACAGTGCTGTTCGGCGCGGCGCGACTGGCCTACCGATGGGCGGAAAGAGATCCTTTCGCTGAAGGCTGCACTCGATGACGACAAGCTTCGCGCGCTCGGGCTGCCGCTGGCGGCTGTTGGTGAGTGGATGCGATTGGCGACCGGCGCTACACCATTGACTGGGTATGGCCACGGCATTCCGTTCGCGTAAACCTGTTGTGGCTGGGCCCGGAGCCGGACTGCCCGGTGGTTTGTCGCGGGCCGGGACGAAGTACACGTTCGTCGATGGCCGCGTTTGGCAGCGGAAGCGGTACAGGGGGCGGCGGGATCCTGACAACATCGACCGAGTAGCATCCAGACGCTGTACCTGGAGGGCGTGATTGGAGCGGGCGTGTGAGTGCTGTCGGCTCCGGGCGCGGCCGTCGAAGGCGCAGCAGCGGGTGGGAGCGCTGGTGGTGGAATCGCTGCGGCGGTGAGCCGGCACGCCTCAGGCGCGGACGTAGGCGAGTGCGACGATTTTGTTGTTGCGCGGATCGCGGGCGGAACTGGTGATTGCGGTCGCGGACGGCTCGGCGCCTTCGTCATATTCGAGGCGGGTGAGGAGCTTGTTGACGTGGCCGCGGCTGCGGACGCGCTCGACGATCTCCTGACCGAGATAGCAGCCCTTGGAAAAGTGCAGCGCGTGCGTGAGCTGGGTTTCCTGGGGGAGGTTCGCGTCGGTGATGTCGACGCCGTAGAGCGGCCGCGCGTGGAGGAGGCGGGCTGTTTCAACTTCGCCGGGCGCGGCTTCGCGGGCGCCCGCGTCCTGGAGAGTTTCGCGGAGGATGGGAGCGTCGAGCGGGCTCAGATAGATGTGATAGCCGTCGGCGCCGGAGTAGCTGGTCTTGACGATCAGGCGGCCGGCCCATTCGGCGCTGTCGTAGCTGTTGGCGGGAACGGGCGCGCCAATGGATTCGAGCAGATTCTGCGCCGCTGGGCCTTCGAGGGCGAGCGTGGTCTGCTGCTCCGTCACGTCTTCGAGCGTCACGTCGTCGGCAATGATGTACTTGTCGAGGTGCTGGAAGACCTTCTCGCGCTGGGCGGGTTCGACGTCGAGCAAAAGATGACTGGCGGCGGCGAGAATGGTGACATCCGACTGGATACGGCCCTGGGCACTCAAGAAGAATGCATAACAGCCCTGGCCGGGTTCCAACTGTTGGACGTGGTTGGTGGTCATGGCGTGGAGGAGACGCTTGCGGTCCTCGCCGGTGACCTTGATACGGCCGCGGCCGGGGAGTTCGAAAAGAGCGACAGAGTCAAAGAAGGCGTTGAGCATTTTTGGCTAGAGAGTGATGGCGCGGAGGGCCGATGAAATGAGAATGAGGCAGGCGCCGGAGATGGCGAGGCCGGTCAACATGCGCGTGCGTTTTTCGGGCGTGGTGCTGGGTTTGACGAGGATCATGGACACGGCGGCGATGTGGAGAAAGAGCAGAAACTTGACGCCGAAGAGCATGTGGTACTCCTTCGGGGCGGGCATCTTCAACATGAGATTGTAGGCGCCGGTGAGGAACAGGGCGGAGACGAGGCTCCAGACGGCGGGGCGGAAGCCGTGGATGGGGCTGGGGGGGAGCATGTTGTAGCGCGAGAGGTTGAACGCATAGAAGAGCCCGCCCAAAAGGAGAATGGCGGAGGCGACGTGGATAACGCGCGCGATGTAGGGAAAGATTTCGAACATGGTGTGTCTCTAGTGTAGATGCTTACAATCAAAGCATGATTCATGAGGTGCTGCCCGTTGGGCAACTGGGCTGCAATTGCTCGATTTTGGGAGATCCGGAAACGGCGGAGGCGATTGTGATCGACCCTGGGGACGACGTTTCCGAGATTGAAGCCATTTTGTCCAAGCACGGATTGATGGTGAAGATGATTCTGATCACGCACGCGCATATCGATCATATTGGCGGAGCGGCGAAGCTGAAGGAGTCGACGGGGGCGCCGGTTTATATGAACGAGAACGACGCGGATTTGTATAAGCACCTGGACGTGCAGGCGTCGTGGCTGGGGATGGCGACGCCGGAGAAGACCGCGATTGACGGGTCCATGAAAGACGGCGATAAGTTCTTGCTGGGCACGACGGAACTGCTGGCGATGCACACGCCGGGGCATACGCAGGGGAGTTCGTGCATCTGGATTCCGGGGGAAAAGACGCTGCTGGCCGGGGATACGTTGTTCCGCGATTCGATTGGGCGAACGGATTTGCCGGGCGGGGATGGGCGGCAGATTTTGCGGTCGATTTCGACGAAACTGCTGGCGCTGCCGGAGGACACGGTGGTCATTGCCGGGCATGGCGACGCGACTACGATTGGACGGGAGAAGAAGCGCAATCCATTTTTACGCGGAATTTGAGGCTTCCATGGCTTTGAGGATCAGCTCCTTCGATTCGTTCATGCATTGGAGGATGATCTGCAAGTCCATGGCGGGTTTATTGGGCTGGCGGACGCTGGTGCAATAGACGCCGTGCTGGCCGACGAGGACGAGGGCGTCGGTCAACAGGTCCGAGGCCATGGCGAGTTTGCCGCGGGTGGCGCCCATTTGGAATTCGTATCGTTCTAGCTGCTGTTGGTCCATGTATTCTCTATCCTGAAAGTATGATCGAACTACCGGGCTGGCCGATCGCGGATGGACGCGAGACGGAGTTGTTACAGGAGGTGCTGCGAAGCCCGCAATGGGGTGGGTTCAACCCGTTGGTAGGAAAGTTTGAAGATGCTTTTGCGGCGTACCAGGGTGCAAGTTTCGGCATTTCGGCGGTGAATGGAACGGTCACGCTGGAGATGATGCTGGCGTGCGCGGGAATTGGGCCGGGGGATGAGGTGATTGTACCGGCGATCTCGTTCGTTTCGACAGCGTCGGCAGTGACGCGGGTGGGGGCGGTGCCGGTGTTTGTGGATATTGAGCCGTATTCGTTCAACATGTGCCCGGCGGCCGCGCGGGCGGCGGCGGGGCCGAGGACGCGGGCGCTACTGGCGGTGCATTTCGGCGGGTCGATGGCGGATGTGGATGCGCTGGGAGCGCTGTGCGCGGAGAAGGGTTTACTGTTTTTTGAAGACGCGGCGCATGCGCATGGGTCGGAATGGAAGGGGAAGCGGGCGGGATCGTTCGGGTTGGCTTCGTCGTTTTCGTTCCAGAACGGAAAGATATTGACGGCGGGCGAGGGGGGGATGGTGTTGACGTCGGACGAGGAATTGGCGGGGAAGCTGCGTTCTTACGCTAACCAGGGGCGACGGCCGGGGTATTCGTTTTTTCACCATTTTGAGGCGGGGAATAACTACCGTTTGTCGGCGCTTCATGCGGCGGTTTTGACGGCTGGGTTGGAACGGCTAGACGGACAGATTGAGAAGCGGGCGCGGAATTGGGAGGTGTTTCGCGGTGAGGTTGGGGAAGAGATTCGCTGGCAGTCGATTCCGGGGGCGGTGAACCGGAACTCGTGGTATTTGGTGTTGGGGCGGGTTGTGGGCGGGGATAGGAATGGGTTTTGCAAACGGGTGCAGGCGGAGGGGATTCCGTGCACGCCGTTTTATCCGCATCCGCTGTATGGGAATCCGATGTATGGCGAGGGTGGGGCGGCGTGCCGGGTGGAGGCGTGTCCGAACACGGAGGTCTGCATTGGGGACGCGTTCTGGATTGGCTTCCGGGCGCTGATGGGCGACGCGGAGACGACGCGGCGGGTGGCGCGGGCGGTGCGCGCGGCGATCTAGGGAGCGGTTAAGAACCGGAGGATGGCGCGGAGGAGGCGATCAGCCTGGTCGGTTTCGAAGAGAAACTGGGCGTGGGCGTCGCCGTCGAGAACGAGCAGTTCTTTAGGTTCGGGGGCGGCATCAAACTGGGCCTGTATGCGGGAGAGGCGGGGGACGTTGTTGGGACCCATGTCGTTGCGGGCGACGGCGAAGAGTTTGCGGCCCTTCAGGAGTTGAGGGGGGCCGTAGGCGCCGTGGGCCAGGAAGACGACACGTTCGATGACACCGGGTTCGGCGAGGCGGAGCGCCTCTTCGGCGAGGTTGCCGCCCATACTGGCGCCGACGATGGAGATGGACCGGGCGCCATTGCCCTGCAGGTAGCGGATGGCGGCGAGGAGATCAAGCGGCATGGCAATGTCGTTGCGCCGATCGGGCGGGCCTTCCTTGGACGCGCCTTTGCCGCGGAGGTCGATGGCGAGGACCTGGAAACCTTCCTTGGCGATGGCTTTTGCCTGCGGGGTCCAACTGGCTTTATCGAAACGGCCGCCGTGGACAAGGAGGACGGCGCGGCTGCCCTTGCCGTAGAGGTCGCCATAGATGTTCCAGCCGTCTTTGGCGGTGAAACGGGCGGGTTCCTGAGCGGGGAGGCAGAGCGCGGCGAGGAGCAGGAGTACGAGGGGCATCTATTGTATTGTCGCCGACAGAACGCGTACGGACTTCCCTTCGAAAACGGTGACGGTGCCGGGGCCGACGACTTCCATTTTGCCATCGCCGCGGATAATCAGAGCGGTGCGCTCATCAATGCCGAATGCGCGCAGTTGCGGATACTTTTTCAAGATGGGAGGCAGGTGTGGATGGAGGCGCCGTTCGGTGAAATGGACGTCGATGAGTGCGTTCGGCAGGAGTGCGAAGCCGGCATGGTTGGACGGGCCGTCGACGATTCTGTTTCCCGTAACTCCGGGGCGCGCCGCCTGATACGATCCGAGCACCATCGCCCCGGCGGAACTACCGCCGACGATTCCGCCACGGGCCAGGAACACTTTCAATTCTGTTTCGAAGCGTGTGCCCGCATAACGATCGAGAATGCGCCGATGATCGCCGCCCAGGAAAAAGACTCCCGTGGCATCCCGGAGGGGAGCGGCAAATTCCGCCTTGCCGGCACGTTCGCGGGTCTCGGCATGGAGGACAACGGCGCTGCCGACGCCAAAGTGTCTTTCCGCGGTACGCGGCATGGCGCGGAGATTCGGTTCATTCAGCGTGGATTCGGGCAGTGCGGTGGGAACAAGAACGATCTTCGCGGCGGAGCCACCGGCGAGTTCTCCGAAGGCGGCGCCGGTGGCGGGATGGGAACTGCCGCCGTCCAGAAAGAGCGCGCCGGCGGCTGCGAGGACCAGGATCATTTCACTTTCTCCAGAGCTTTGGCGAAGTCGGCTGGAGTGAGGAGTTGTTTCACATTGCCATTGGCGGCGCGGACGACCTGGGCGACGAGATTATCGGGCATACCAGGGAAGCGAGTGAGACCGAGGAAATGGGTGCTGGGGAGGGCCTGGGCGAGTTCGCGCATTTTGGGCGAGACTTTGCCCTGCCAGCTCCAGATGTTACCCAGGAAGACAACCTTGTCGGAATTGGCGGCGGGTTCCTGTGCGGCGGTGAGCACGGTTTCCATGAAGGCGGAGGCGCTGGGGCCTTTGAGGGTTTCCAGTGAGACGATGCCGAGGTTGACGTTGGCGATGGCGCGGGCAAGGCGGCCGAGTTCGCGGGGGGTGAATCGATCTGTCTGGTAGATGATTTTGCGGTTTCGGGGGTCGACGGCGAGGACGTTGGCAGCGGTGGCTTTGGTTTGGTCGAGGAGTGTGGTGAGGCTGGTGAGGAGCACGCTGCGGTCATAGGAGGAGAGGCGGACCATGGAGCGGCGGGGGCTGAGCGGGGCGGCTTCGAGGATGATGGTGAGCCGGTTGGGCGGGGCGTCTTTGGTGAGGCCGCGCCAGCGCTCTTCGCCGACGGCGGTGACCTGATTGGGTTCCAGGCGGGGGATGGGTTTGCCGGATTTTACTTTGATGGCCCAATCTTCGCGGCATTCGTTGTTGCGATCATCGGCGGCATAGAAGCGGACGCGGTATTCGCCGGGGCCGACGTAGTAGCCACCCATGTAGGAGGCGGCGGCGCCTTTTGGGTAGGCCTGGCCTTCGCGCAGACCGGGGACGCCGAAGCGTTCGCCGAGATAGACGGGCTTGCCCCCTTTGGGAGTGATTTCGATGGCGAGGGCCAGACGGGTGACTTCGGTACTGGGCGGGAACTGGCGCATGGGGACGTTGAGATTGAAGCCGGACCAGTGCATGAGAGAAAAGCCGAGGTGGGGCGGGAGGGTATCGATGTCGCAGACAAGGGTGTTTTTGGCGGGAGCGGCGGAGAAGATAGTCTGCATGGACTGCATGGAACGCGCGTCGGGGGCGATGAGGAATTGAGCAAGGAGGAGCGCGAACATGCGTCCTTCTATTATTCCTGCGGGGAGTTGCCTATATGAAAAAATGTGCGGGTTCGGCCTGCAAAATCTTCAGGGTTGGCTTGAACAGACGGATGGAGTCTGCGGTGGGGCGGCGCACCGTAATTGAAGCAGTGGGGGACAGATGTCGGCGCCCGAGGGGGGTGATTCGCGTAGCTGCACCGGTCCGGAACTTATATATATGGTGGACCTGAAGGGATTCGAACCCTTGACCTCTTCCATGCCATGGAAGCGCGCTCCCAACTGCGCCACAGGCCCACGTACGCGACTTCAATCAGGATAGCATATTCCGCTCGAATCCGGTACAAACAAAGGGATGAACAGAGAATTAGCTTGGCAGACGGTGTGCGAATTCGTGCAGTCCGAGGGGCTGCGGAAACATATGCTGGCGGTGGAGGCTTGTATGGTGGCCTATGCCCGGAAATATGGCGAGGATGAAGAAAAGTGGGCGGTGACGGCGCTGCTGCACGATTTCGATTGGGAGATTCATCCGCAGGCGCCGGACCATCCGATGAAAGGAGAGCCGATTTTGGCGGCGCGCGGCGTTTCCGATGAGATTCGCCGAGCCATTCTTTCCCATGCGAACTACAGCGGCGTTCCGCGGGAGAGCCTGCTGGAAAAGAGCCTGTTTGCCTGCGATGAACTGGCGGGTTTTCTTACGGCCTGTGCGTATGTGAAGCCTTCGCGAACCATCGCCGAAGTGGATGTGAAATCGGTGCGGAAGAAGTTGAAGGACAAGGCGTTTGCGCGGGCGGTAAACCGCGATGACGTGATCAATGGGGCGGCGGAGAAGGGTCTGGACCTGGATGAGCACATTGCGTTTTGCATCGCGGCGATGACGGAACGGGCGGCGAGTCTGGGGCTGGCGGGTTAGGCGCAGAAATCGAAACGAGTGGAAACGGAGGCTGCTTCCCCAGGCTGTTGTTCGTTAACGAACCTGAGGTGCTGGTCGATGAGGGAGAGTTCCATGATGGCCGAGCGGCGCCAGTGGAGGAAGCGATCCTCGAGGCGCCGGGTTCGATCCTGCAACTCTTCGAGGAGGGAAATCTGGGGGGTATCACGAACGAGGTTTTCTATAGCGCGATGGCGGGCATCCAGCCAGGAAGCAACTTCGGATTCCTGTCCGGCGACGGCGCGCAAGAGTTGTTCGTCGAGGAGGCGAACTTGTTCAATGGCGGAGAGTGCAGGCTGATTCAGCGTGTTATCCCTGGTTCTTTCCATAGATTCCCAACTGGACACTCTTGTAGCTGGCGTCGATGATGGTCTGCTGGGCTTCGAGTGAACCGAGCAGGGCATCGACGGTCTGGAGCCGTTCCGCGGTGGAGCGTTGGAGTGCCGACAGACGATCCGCCAACTCATCGACGCGAGCAGAGATGCGCCGATCGCTTTCGTCGTATTTGGTGTTTTGGACGGCAATCAGGCCGGTGATGGGATCAGAAAGCTGCTCCAGCCGGGATTCCAAGGATCCAAAGCCGGTGGTGGCGGAGCCAAGAAAGGTAAAGCTGTCCTGGATGAGGGAGTCTGAAAGCGCATCGAACGTCGTGGAGTCGAACGAAGCCTTTCCATCGCTGCCGAACGAAACGCCGAGTTGGGCGAGGGACTTGATATTGCCTGTGCCTTCATAGCCGGCCACGTCACGCAGGGCATCCTTGGCTTCCCGAACGAGCAAATCGCCGGTAAGGAGCCCGGCGGATTCGCCAATCTGAGAATCGGTGTTGGTTAGTACTTCGTTGTAGGCGGAGACGAAACTCTGGAGTCTGCTTGCGAGCGTGGAACGGCTGCTGCCAAGCGAAAGGGTAACCGTCTCACCCACGGAGGTTGTCGCCGCGATGGAGAAGGTAACGCCGTTGACGACATCGTTGATCAGGTTCGAGGACTTCGAGACGGCGACGCCATTGATCTTGAAATTGGCGTTCGCTCCGTTGTCGGTAGTGGCGAGGAGGTTCGTGGCGGCCCCGGTAGGATCGTCCACCAATGCGATTGGCTTCTCCCCCGAAGTATTGGAGGTAATGGAAAGGTAATAGGGCGTTGCGCCGGTTCCGGTAGTCAGAATGGAAGCCGTGACACCGGCTCCCAAGTTGTTGATCTTGTCGCGGAGGCCTGTCAGGTTGTTCTCCGTAGGGCCGAGCGCGACGGTGTGCTCGGTGCCGTTAAAGGTCAATTTGACCGTTCCCGTTGCAGAGGCGGGAGTGGTGGTGCTATCGGCAAAACCGGAAGAGGTTGCCGAAGAGGCCCTAGCGACGGATGTGATTTCGCTGATGGTATAGGACGCGGGATTGTTTGCCGTGACCGTTCCGATACTCACTTTGGAAGAATTGGACGAGGAGCCGCTTAATGCCTTGGACGTGCCGAGGTCACTGAGCGCTCCGACGGCGGAAGCCAAGCCCGACACCACCGTCTGCAAACCGGTTGAAAGCGTTTTCTGCTGGAAGATCCTGGTCTGTTCGGCCTGCAGTTGGGTGATTGGCTGAGAGGCGATGGCGACGGTACGTTCCAGGATCTTCTGGAAGTCCGCCGAGTACGTGCTGACGCCGGTGAATGTGAGTGGTGCGAAACCCATAGTGCTCCGAAGGGACTCTTCCCTCCACAAGCGTCTCATCGGCAATATTTGACCAGCCTTATAGAGGATTTTTCCGGTCCGGCGCGGCCGCAGAAATGTAACCTTTTCCCGGCTGCCGCATCCTTAACGGGCGTGGGACAATAAACCCTTAGGAGTCAAGAACAAATGAAAAAAGTCCTCTTCACCGGTTGCGCCGTTCTCGCATTGGCCATGACGGGCCAGGCGGCGGAATTCAAAGGCTGGATTAGCGATGCGTCCTGCGGCGCCGGCAACGGTTCCTCCAGCACGGCCGCCCGGGAGTGCGCGGAACGCTGCATTAAAGGCGGCGCGGCGCCTGTTTTCGTCACTGAGAAGGAACAGACGGTATACAAACTTACCAACGCCGAAATGGCGAAGCAGCATTTGAAGGGCAAAGTGCAGGTAACGGGTGAACTGAAGGGCGACACGCTGCACATCGCCAAGATCGTCGACATTAAAGACTGATCGCGACGGGGCGGGCCGGCAGGCTCGCCCATTTCCGGCGGAGGAGCCCCCGGGCATTGCGGGCTGGCGGAGGCCGTTTGGCGATTCCGGCAGTATACTTCCGGTTGAAGGCGGACAATGGTCCGGCCGATGCCGGACCGGCTGCCCTGCGATTTCGGCTAAGAGGACGATTGCGAAACGGTCCCAGGATCGTTACTTCGTGCCGAACAGTTCCTTCAGCCCGATTTGGCTCGAATCGCCCGAGGTGACCGAGCCGTCGAGCGAATTGATGTCCATTTGCGAGAGGTCGATTTTCGTCGCGAAAGCTTTGCGGTGAATCTCCTTGCACAACATGCGGGCGGTGTCCTTTACATCGGGGAGAATCGTGGCGCTGGCTTGGGCGAGGACCGCGCCGTCGCGGCCCGTGAGTTGCGCGTAAAGGCGACGCCCGGTAGTGGACACAGAGAGCGCGAAACCGCGCCCGGCGTGGAAACGGGGTGATTTTTCCAGCCATCGGACCGCCTCATTCGCCCCGGGGGAGTTGTCGCTGGACAAACGAACGGGAATGGAGAGGTCCAGTAACCGGATAAGGCCGGCATTGCGCTCCATGGCATTTCGCCAGGCGACGGCAGCGCGGTCGAGTTGGCCCATACGCTCGAGCGCGTGAGCGGCGAGCGCCTCCATACGGGCGCGCAGCAACACCTCTTCCTGCGGCAGCTTTTCCTTCGCCGCGGTTAACGCCGCCAGGCCTTTGTCCCACTCGCCGCCCATGATGAGCGATTCACCGAGCGCGGCATGAAGGTAGGGTTTCTCGCGATCGGCGAGTTTGCCGGTGCGGGCGAGCAGTTTTTCCAGTTCGGCGCGGACAAGACCGCCGCCAACGGCGCCGTAAAGGCCCGGGCGCATCCACTCTGTAACGGGAGAATCGGGAGCGTATGGCCGCAAGATCCATGGGAGCCGCTTTTCGGGAACCAGAAGGGCATTGAGCCGGCTATTGGCGGCCCAAAGTTCGCGTTCCACCTTCAGGCGGTCGAACCCGGAAACAGCCCACTCCTGCCACGGCTCCCAGACCATCTGTTCGCGCAATGATTCGCGCTGCATTCGGAGCGTTTCACGCCAGAGGTAGAGCAGTCCAATCTCGGCCTGCTCCATGGTGCCGGAGGTGGTGCCGCGGCGGTCCGGCTTGCTGCGAATGCGGCGGACGATTTGCAGCGCCGCATCCGGGTACCCGGTGGCCAGAAGGACGATTGCCGTTGCCTGCTGGCCGTCGTTCCATCGCTGTTGTTCGAGGGTGGGGTCGCTGCGGCGGTCCCAGGCGTGCATGCTGCTGATGGCGGAAACCGCTTCGGCAAGCCGCCCCTCGGTGGTGTACAAGAGCGATAGAGACATCCAGGGATTCGAGTAGCTGGACGGATGAAAGTACTTGGTGGCGAGCAGCGTATCGGCTTCGGCGACGTCAAACTGGAGCAGCACGTTGGCCACTTCGGCGCGATTGCGGACCAGGGTTGCGATGTTGACCACATCGCGCTCCGTGAGCTCGTTTTTGAGGATCGTGAACCAGCGGAACGCCTCTTCATAGTTGCCGAGCGACATTTCAATGGAACCCAGCGTGTTCAACGCGCCCCGGCGCGTGTCGGGGTCCTTCGACTTCAGGTACTTCTGCATCAACTGCCGCGCCTCATTGTGCCGGCCAAGTTTCATGAGCGACCAGCCGCTGCGTTCCCCCATGTCGACACCGAACAGGCGGCCATATTCGCCCACCAACTGAATCTGTTCTTCGTGCTTTTCGGTGAGGCCGGCCACCAGAAGCATCTCAAAAAGAATATGGGCGTGGAGATCGGCGACTTGATCATTGGCGACTGAGGCCGGGCTGCGTTCAATCAGCGTGCGGGCGCGGCCGAGGTAATACCGGGCCAGCGGCAGATTGCCTTCGCCGCGCTGCATGGCGACACCCATCATGTAGTTGCCCATCGGGGAGTTCTTGTTGACGCGGAGGATGGCCTCACCGAGTTCACGGACGCGGATGAAACGGCCGGTGTCAATCCACTGCCGCACGGTGGCGAGATCCGGCTGCTGCTGTGCCTGTTTTTGCGCTTGCGCGAAAAGGGCGACGGCGGCCAGGAACCAGAGTGCGAGGGAACGAACCATTACCAAGCCTGTCCATTGCCGGCGGACTGCTGGGGCAGGGCGGGCGGCGTGCTGTGGGCTGGGGCGACGTTTGCCATTGTCGAGCGAGTGAGAATTTCCAGCGGGCCTTTCAGGCACTCCTGCACCACCGCCTTTGCATCGCCGGCGCCGGGGGCGACCACAAGGCGATGGCCGAAAACGAACGGAGCGAGGTACTCGATATCCTGCGAGGAAACAAAATCACGGCCATTCAACAGCGCCACGGCCTGCAAGGCCGGAATCATGAGAACCAGGCTGCGGGTGCTGAGGCCCTGCAGCACTTTCTTGTGGGCGCGGATGTTGCGCGCGGCGTCGACAAGGCAGGTGTGCACACGGGGATCGACGTGGACGTGATCCTCCATCGCCTGACGGGCTTCGACCACTTCGTCGCGGGTAACGAGGCGCTCGGCGGGCTGGGAGCGGCGAACCTTGCGCGTGGCGAGAACGTCGATTTCCGCTTCGCGCGAGATATAGTCCATGTTGATTTTGAAGAGAAACCGGTCGAGCTGGGCAACGGGCAATGGATAGGTTCCGGCCAGGTCGCGCGGGTTCTGGGTGGCGATGACGAAGAAGAGAGCGTCGAGCGGATAGGTATGGTTATCGACAGTCACCTGCTTTTCGGCCATCGCTTCGAGCATGGCCGACTGAACCTTTGGCGAAGTCCGGTTGATTTCGTCGGCAAGCAGGACATGGGCGAAGATAGGGCCGGGGCGAAACTCGAACCGGCTGGTGGAGACATCGAAGACGGAAACGCCGGAGACGTCGCTGGGAAGCAGGTCTGGCGTAAACTGGACACGGCGAAAGGGCGCGATGTGCTGCCCTTCGGCGTCGGTTACCGATTCGCCGAGCGCCTTGGCGAGAGTGGTTTTGCCGGACCCCGGGTAGTCTTCGAGCAGCACGTGTCCATCGGCAAACAGCGCGGTGACGATTAGGTCGATTACCTCGTCGCGGCCTTTGACGGCGGCGCGGAGGCGGCGGCGAAGGATCTGCGCCGTTTCATAGGGGGCCGAAAGCGGGTGTACGCTCTGTTCCTGCGGCGTTTGGGGGTACGAGGCCATGCAATTCCTTTCGATTTCCGTCAGCTCACCTTCCACCAGGAGAGTGGATGGAGCGCGCCGGCTAAGCGTCGCCACCAGGGCACGCCGGCGGCGGCTTTGCGCGAGGTTGCGCGGGTCAATTCCAGATAGGCGGCGCGCGTGCGCGGGGCGATGCCGGCGCCAAGGGCGTGCTTCAAATGCAGTTGGGTGAGTTCGGCGAACTCCGGGGCGCGGAAGGCGACGGCCTCGGCGAACTGTTCTCGGGAAGCGCCGTAACCACGGCGCATGCCGAGGTCTGCCAGGCTGTCGAGCGTGGCGCGATAGGCCGAAACAGGAAGGCGGTCTTCCTCGCAGAAGCGAGGTTCCAGCCGGCGCCACAGCTTCATCAGATACATGGCGAGCAACGTGATTATTAACAACGGCGCGGCCAACTTGCCGAGCGCCTGGAGGGTTTCCAGAAACGCCTTTCGAACATCGCCATCGCCTGCCGGCGGATTTTCCTCTTTGGGCAGACCCGGTGTCTGGCGGGCCATTTCGCCGAGCATGCGTTGGAGTTCCGGGTCAGCTTTGTCCTGTTGGGGCGGGGTTGCCACTTTTTCTGGCGTAATGTCGAGCACCACCCAGCCCAGGCCCTTTACATAGATTTCGGGCCATGCGTGCGCGTCACCGTTGCGAATGAGAACGGCGGAACCGCTGCCGCGCTGGCGAGCGTCGACTGCGTAGCCAACGCTGACGCGCGAGGGCAGGCCGACGGTGCGGAACAGGTAAGCCGCCGAATGGGCCAGGTGGACGCAGTAGCCACGTCGCTCGCCGAAAAGAAAGCCGGCGACGGGGTCGGAATCGTCGTCGGGCCGGGTGACGCCGAGATCATAGGTTGTGTTCTTGTCGAGCCAGAACTTGATGGCCAGGGCTTGGGCGAGGACTGTTCCGCGGAGGTGCGGCGGCAACAGGTTGCGGGCCTCTTCGGCGATCTTGGAATAGCGGGGGTCGCTGGGCACCTGTGTGTAGTGTTGCCAGACTTCGGGCGTCCATTTCTCGCTGCCGACGTTGCGCTGTAAAAGGTCGGCGAAATCGGTGTCGAGGACGATGGACTCGGTCTTGTAGGCGCGTTCAAACCGTTTGGGATCGGGGTTCGGCGCGGGTTCATATTTAGCCGCGTCGATGAGGGCGAATGGTTTGGAATGTGGCGTCATCAGCGCGACGGTGGTCTTCATCCGGTGGGCGAGCCGTTTTCCGTTAGGCTGCTTTTCGGTGTCGGCGCGATCACGCATCGGGACTTCGATCATTTCGGCCGGGAAGGGTACGCCGATGTCGGTGTCGAGCTTCTGGCTGGCATCACGGACCAGTCGCTTGCCGTTCCAGGTGCTCAAGGCATCCTGGCGGAAATAAAAGGTGCCGTAGGGAGGGTTGTAGTCGTCGTGAAGGTTGACGACGGCGACCGGAAAACTCTTTCCGCCGGAGCCGTTGGACGGATCGGGATCCTGATTCTGGCCGCTATTCTCCTGCTTCCCGCCCTTCTCTTTCTGGCCACCTTTCCCGCCGCCTCCTCCCTTCTGCTGCTCCGACTTCTTTTTCTCGTCGCCGCTGCCGGAGGCGGCCCAGGCGTTCAACTGCCTGATCTTGCCGTCGGGAAGGAACAGGAAAAGCGCGACGATCATCGCCATCAGGATGAGCGGGTCGAGAAGCGTTTGCTTGGCGGAACGGCGGCTGAGGAGCCAGACGACCAGCATGACACCAAGCGCCGCGCCAATGGCCAGGAAGAATGGCAGCGGATCGTAGTTTCGTTCCAGGAGCCAATCGGTAATGAAATAGGGCCGGTGCAGGGAGCCCTCGCGGTGAGCGGCGAATACGCCAGCGAAGATGCCCACCAGAAGCGCGGCTTCAATGGATAAGAACGTTGAATAGCGGGTGGCGGAGACGAGCAGCGGCGTCAATAGCGCCAACGGAAGAACCAGCCACAACGCCGACTCGGTGATGGCGTAGACCCCAGGGCTGCCGAAGAGCCTGGCGGCGGCTTCGCTGCCCCTGGCGATGGAACTGGCCAAGACTGTGGCCACAAGGCCGCCCAACGCCACCAGCCACAACCGGGGCAACCGCACGGGCATGGCGCCCAACCGGTCGGCCAGGAAAAAGGCCGCGAGCACACCGGTTAGCGCCGCCGCCAAGCCTGCACTGGATGTGAAATTCACAGCGGCAAGACCCGCCGCCGCCATCCAAATGAGGATGCCGGGGACCTTCCACCAGATTGATCTTTCCTTCCCCACGCCGTTTAGCCCTTGTATCCCAGCATATCGCTCAAGCTTCTTCCGGAGTTTCGCTCGACGATTATCAGTTCATTCGCCAGGCCTTTCACGTTGGAGGCGCGAGCGCGAATGCTGGCGACGGAGACGCCATCGCCCGTTTGCGGCTTCACCAGCCAACGGGTCAATACCTCCCGCGCGGTCTTTGCAGGCGCCTGATCGGGAACAATTTCTCCGGCGGCGGTCAGCACCTGGACGCGCATGGTGGCGGTGGCGGCTGATTGTGCCGCTACCGCTTCCCAGGCCGGTTCGTCCGGCGGGATGAACAGCAGGCAGAACTGGAACCCCTCGCTCTCCCGTTTGGTGAGAAAGGCGGATAACTGCGCGGCGCGGCCCGCCGTTTGTGTTTCCCCGCTGCGGGCGATGATTTCATAGGCGGCTTCGCGGTCCTCCACTGCCTCCCGTTCCACGCCGTCGGCGGCGAAGCACCAGTCGTCGCCGAGCAACCCACGCTCAATGCAGACGCGCGCGGCCGCGGCGGTGGCGTCGTCCTGCGGGCTGGTGACAAGATAGGCGCATCCGCGCTTTCGCTCGGCCACGCTGCGCTCCGGCGTTCGTACCATCATCTTGCCGCTCCGCGCGTATACCTTCCATAGGACCATCCGCAGCGGGTCTCCGGGAGCGTATTGGCGCATTTCTACGCGGTCACCCTTTGGTTCGGCGAACGGATCGGAAAGATCGTCGCCCTCGGCCATTCCGGCGGGAGGGGGCATTTGCGTCAGCATGCCGCGATAAGGCAGCACTCGAAGCAGCACCTCTTCCTGCCTCCGCCAGGAGATTTCGGTTAACCCAAACAGATCCCGGACGGCAAACCGGCGAACCACGCGTCTTACGATGCATCGGCGCGCCGGAGAGGCCATTTCCACGAGGTCCGCGCCATCGCGCTCCAACTCCACGCGGGCCGCCGTTTCGCCGCCGCCGTCGTCCACCCACTGCCAGTCGACAATGGCAAATGGAATCCACTTTGGTCGCCGGAGGCGGTAGCCGGTCGGCTGGGGAACCCCGGTGTCAAGGTCCAGATCGCCCGGAGTTTTCGCGTGCGCCGTCCGGCGCCAAACGATGGCCGCCGCCAGCGATGTACACAGCACCAGAGCGAGTATCACCAAGGCCCCGCCGAGCCCGGCGACGAGTAATACCAGATCCCGCACCAACACGCCATATACCCAGACGGCGGTGGCGAAGAGCGCCAGAAATGCGAGACCGGTGCGCGTGAAGGGAAAGACGCCGAATAGCGCCAATACCGGCGAGCGGAAGAACCGGCGCCAGATTCTGGCAAATGGCGCCATGAACCGTCCGGTCACTCTTCGCAATGCTGATGGCCAACGAACGGTCATGCGGCGATGTTGCTTCCCTCTCCAATTATTTTGACGTACTATTGGCTTGTTCCGGTACCAGAATGCAGACCCCAAAATGTTCCCGCCGCGCATTTCTTGCGGCTTTGGGGGGCGGTGTTTCGAGCGCTCAGCCCCGGCGCAAACCGAATTTCATCGTTGTTCTCGTCGACGACCTTGGCTGGCGGGACTGGGGGTGTTACGGGCATACCTATCATGAGACACCGCATCTGGACCGTTTGGCTTCGGAAAGTGTGAAATTCACACAGGCCTACGCCGCCTGCCCGGTGTGCTCGCCGACACGGGCGTCGCTGATGACGGGACGCTACCCGGCGAGGTTGCATTTGACCGATTGGATTCCCGGACGCCGGCAGTGGCCCGGTTCCAAGCTTCTCACTGTACCCTTTGAACAACAGCTCCCCCTCGCCGAAACAACTCTCCCAGAACTGCTCAAGCCACTCGGATACCGTTCCGCCAGCGTGGGCAAGTGGCATCTTGGCGGGGCAGGGTTCACTCCCGTCGACCAAGGGTTCGACACGAATATCGGCGGTGACCATCGAGGCTCCCCGCCCGGCTATTTCGGGCCGTTCGACATGGTGAATTTGAAGGGGGGCACCAAGTCCGACCTGCTCACCGACCGCCTGACTGAGGAAGCCGGCCAATTCATCACCGGTGCCGCCGGCCATCCATTCCTGCTCTATCTGCCCCACTATACGGTCCACACTCCCATTCAAGCGCCGGAGGCGCTTATCGAAAAGTATCGCCGCAAGATGGCATCGTTGGGCGTGGACGGCAATCCGACGTATGCCGCCATGGTTGAAACTCTCGATAATTCCATCGGCGGTTTACGCGAAAAAGTGAAGGCCCTGGGACTCGAAAACGACACGGTCTGGATTGTTACCTCCGACAACGGCGGGTTACGGTACGAGGGGAAATCGCCCAAACCGGTGACTGACAACGCGCCAGCACGAAACGGAAAGGGCCACTTGTATGAGGGGGGCATCCGTGTGCCGCTGCTGATCCGGTGGCCGGGAGTGGCGCGCGGCGGGTCGGAATCTGCACTGCCGGTGATCACGCCCGATCTGTTTGCGACGGTGGCAGAGATGGCCGGGGCAAGGCCGCGCCAGACGATGGATGGCCGGTCATTGGTGGCGTTGCTGCGCGGCGGAAAGATGGCCGACGGTCCGCTGTTTTGGCACTATCCGCATTACAGCAACCAGGGCGGCGTTCCCGGAGGCGCAATTCGTGACGGGGAATGGAAACTGATTGAATTCTACGAGGACGGCAGAATGGAACTGTTTCATCTCAAATCCGACGCCGGGGAAAGGCTGAACCTGGCAAACAAAGAGGCGGCGAAGGCGCGCCAGATGCGCGCCCAACTGGACGCGTGGCGGAAATCGGTAAACGCCACCATGCCGAAGGCCAATCCCGATTACGACCCGGCGAAAGCCGACCAGGGGTTGACAGGCGCGGAGCAGCCGACGCCGCCCGCCGGCGCTCGCTAATTGCGTTTCAGCATCCGCTTAATCTCCGGTGTAAACTCGCGTGCCAGGTTGCCGAAGAACTGGCCAAGGTAGCCTCCGCCAATGCGAATGGCGCAGTCACGGTTGGAGGTGACACTGTCGGGCATCCACAGCTTCTGCGCAAAGGCGCCGCCAGTGATGCCGATCGCCCGCGCCGCGCCGAAATGGTACTCGCCATTTCCATAGCGGCTGAGAAACGTCTGTTTGGCGGCGGCGCCGAGCCGTTTGCCCACAGAACCCTGCCCAAGCCTAAAGTAACGTGGATCCTCGTTCCAAACCGCGCCGAACGAACCTTCCAAGCCGTTGGTGACACTATTGTTCAAAAGTCTCGCGCTGTAGCGCTTTCCGAATCCGTCCCAATGCGGCCCCCACTCTTCCGGCCGGTTCCGGTAAGTGCGCCAGGCAGACGTGATGGGGCCGGAGATCAACAGGCTACGCGTTCCGTACGTCGATTTGCCGAACCATTTCAGCCGTTCTTCCGCCGTCAGAGGCTGATAGCTTTGAGCCGCCACAGGTACGATTCCGAAAAGGAAGAGGATCGCCAGATGCTTCATGCAATCTTTCTACTTTGGCAGAAAAAGGAGCAGTGTCGCCAGAAAGGCCAGAACCAGCACGCTGTTGACAAAGAGCTTCTCCGGCATGACGGCCAGAAGTTTGCGCCCGGTGAGAGCGCCGCCAATGACGAATGGAAGCAGCGCCAGATCAAAGCGAAGGGACTGGGCACTGAACAGTCCCAGATTTAGATACACAGGTACCTTACTCAGGTTAACGATGAAGAAAAACCAGGCGCCGGTGGCCACGAACTCCTCCCGGGGCAAGTTCTTGCTGAGCAGGTACATGTTCATGATGGGTCCGGCGGCGTTTGCCACCATGGTGGCGAAACCGGCCGAAGTGCCGTAGAAACCGGCGTGTTTCCAATCGCTTGGCGGGACCGCGGTGGTCTTGCGCTGGCGCCACAAGAACAGCAGAAGCATCACCAGCGAGATGGCGCCAACTACCGGGCGGATCAGGCCATCGGGATAGCGCAGCATCACCGCGCCGCCCGCCATGCCGATGGCTACCCATGGGAGCAGTGAGAACAGCGCACCCGCCGCCGTATGCCGCCGGTAATAAACGACAGCGAAGGCGTCGGCACAGATGAGCAGCGGCAGCAGCCAGGCGGCCGACAATCGGGCGTCCCCCACGGTGAGGACGAACACCGGCACCGAGAGAATGCCGAAACCCGGTACGCCCGTCTTGGCGACTCCGACGCTAAAGGCACAAAAGGCGCCGAGCAACCATTTGTAAAAGGGGAAATCTGGCATGCAACCGAAACGGGAAATGGTGAGTCTATCATGCATAGATGTGTTTTCTCGGAGCGGTGTTCGTGGCGGCGCAGTTTCTGACCACGTTGGAACCGCGGACAATCCAGGCTTTTGACGCCTATGCGCGGGCGGTCGATGCCGAGGTGTCGGCGCGCGCGGTGCATTCTGCGCCGCTTGCTGGACGGCCACAGGGTGTTTTCATGATCAATGCGGGGAAGGATGTCGCTCACGGGCAGATCCACGATTGGTCCGCCGTGGCGTACCTGCCGGGGGTAAAGCGCTCTCAGGTGATCGGGATTTTGGAAGATTTTTCCCGGCACGCGGCGATCTATCCGGAGGTGCTCGAAGGCAGGGTGGAACGCCGCGACGGGAACCGGATCATCGCATTCCACAGGGTGAGGAAAAAGAAAGTACTGGAAGTGAACCTGGAAGCCAGCTACGAGTTAGACATTCTTCCGGCGACGGCGAACCGGTACTTCAGCCGTTCGGTGGCCACGCAGATCGTGGAACTGGACGGTGCCAAGCGGCTACCGCCGGGCCGGGACCATGGATTCCTGTGGCGCCTGCAGACCTACTGGACATTGGAGGAGACGCGGGAGGGGCTTTGGATGGAGGTGCGGTCTGTGAGCTTGACGCGGGACGTTCCTGCCGGTTTGGGCTGGGCGGTGAAGCCGATCGTGCGGGATCTGCCTCGCGAATCCCTGGAGGCGGTGATGGAAGCCACCAAGCGGGCGGCGTTGGCAAGAAGATAAACTCGATAGGCTGGAAAGCCATGCGAATCTCCCGTCGCTCGTTTCTATCTTCCGCCCCGGTCTGGGCCGCGGCGTCTGTCCGGCCGAACATCGTCTTCGTCATTACCGATGACCAAGGCTATGGGGATATCGGCCGGCATGGAAATCCGGTTCTGAAAACGCCGCACATGGATGCATTGCACGATGAATCCCTGCGGCTGACAAACTACCATGTCAGCCCCACCTGCGCGCCGACACGTTCGGCGCTGCTGACTGGCCGCTACACAAACCTTGCCGGGCCCTGGCATACCATTCAAGGCCGCAGCATTCTGCACCATAACGAAATCACTATGGCGGATTGCTTTCGCGCCGCCGGATATCGCACGGGCATTTTCGGCAAGTGGCACCTGGGGGACAACTACCCCTGTCGCCCGCAGGACCGAGGCTTCGATGAAACCCTTGTACATGGCGGCGGCGGCATCTGGCAGACGCCCGATCATTTCGGCAACGACTACTTTGACGATACGTATCTCCACAACGGCCGGCCGAAGCAGTTCGAAGGCTTCTGCACCGACGTATTCTTTGCCGGAGCGCGGGAGTTTATTGCCGCCTCCGCCGGACGGAAGCAGCCGTTTTTTTGTTATCTATCGACCAACGCGCCGCACGGTCCGATGTGGGCGCCGGAGAAAAACGCCGCGCGTTATGAGAACGTAAAAGGACTGCGTGAACCCGGCTTCTACGGGATGATCGAGAACATCGATGAAAACATCGGGCGATTGCGGGCGTATTTGCAATCCAGCGGGCTGGCGAAGAATACGATATTCATTTTCACCACCGACAATGGCAGTGCGTCGGGTTTCCAGGTGTTTAACGCGGGCATGCGCGGCAACAAGGGTTCGGCCTACGACGGCGGCCACCGCGTACCGTTCTTTCTGCATTGGCCCGGCGGGGGATACGCGGTCAACCGGGCCGTCGACACATTGACGGCGCATATTGATATTCTGCCAACGCTGCTTGAAATGGCCGGCGCCCGGCGGCCCAAGGGTCCGGCGCTGCATGGCCGGTCGCTCGTGCCGCTAATCAAGAAAGCGCCATGGCCAGCGCGCACAATCGTCACCGATTCCCAACGGGAAGAAACACTGATGAAATGGCGCCAGGCGGCGGTGATGACGCAGGAGTGGCGACTGGTGAGCCCAGGCCCGGGCGGCGCCGCCGAACCGCAAAAGCTCGAGCTGTTCGACATGCGCTCCGATCCAGGACAGAGAGTGGATGTGGCGTCGCAGCATCCGGACGTTGTCGCACGGCTGAAGGCCAGTTATGAAGAATGGTGGACGCTTGTTTCGGCCCGGGCGGGCGAGTATGCACGCATCATCATTGGCGACGCGAAGGACAATCCGGCAAAGCTGACCGCGCACGACTGGCATGGCGATGGCGCGTTGAAGACCTGGAATCAGCGGTCCATACTGCAGGGCCCGGACGCCAATGGGTTCTGGGCGGTGCTGGTGCGCGCTGGGCGGTATCGAATGGAACTGCGCCGATGGCCGAAGGAAGTAGGCCTTGCGCTCGGCGCCGCGTACACTCCGCCGCCCGGCAACCGTGAAACCGCCCCCGGCCGCGCGATTGCTGGCATTGAACGCGCCCGCATCCGGATTGGCGCGGTGGACCGGACCATCGACGTGGATCCGGCAGCGCCTGCCGCGGTGTTTGAACTCGAACTGGCCGCCGGTCCAGCCGAGTTGCAGACCTGGCTGCTGTCGAAAGACGGCTCCGAGCGCGGGGCCTATTTCCTGTATGCCGAACGGCTGTAGCTATCATGTTAGGCATGGTCCGGCCTGCGCTTCTCTTTGCACTCGTCCTTCTCTCCTCCTGCACCCAGCTCTATTACAAGGCGCAGGAGAAGATCGGCAACGAAAAACGCGATATTCTCGTGGACCGGATTAAGAAGGGCAGGGAAGACCAGGAGAAGGCGAAGGAGCAGTATAAAGACACGCTTGAGGCCTTTCAGGCGGCTACGGGTTTTAAGGGCGGGCAGACCGAAGAGGTCTACAAGAAACTGAAGAAAGAGTTCGACGAAGCCGCGGACCGAACGAAAAAAGTGAGCGACCGCATCCAGTCTATTGAGCAGGTTTCCGGCGACATGTTCAGCGAATGGGACAAAGAGTTGAGCGGTATGAATAATGCGGAGTTGCGCGCCAAAAGCGGCGGATTGTTGAAAGCAACCCGCCGGCGCTACGCTGACCTCATTCGCAAGATGAAGGCGGTGGAGGCAAAAGCCAAACCGGTCCTGAAGGCCTTTGAAGATCAGGTGCTCTTCATCAAACACAATCTGAACGCCGAAGCGATCACATCACTCAAAACCAATGTCGTGAAAATGGACGCCGATGTGCAGGTCCTCATCAAGGACATCGAACTCTCAACAAGAGAGGCTGATGCTTTTATCGCCTCGTTGCCGCAGGGTTCTTAACGGGCAGCCTGGCGCCGGTGGCCTTTCTCCAAACGTCGAGCCTGGCGCGCAGCGCGGCGGCGCGGGCCGGATCGGCAGTGGCCAGGTTGTTCGCTTCGCTAGGGTCCCGTGCCAGGTTGAACAGTTCCAGACGGCCGTCTTCAAAATACTCCAGCAGTTTCCAGTCTCCGCTTCTTACCATGGAAACCGGCGAGGTGGTCGGGTAGTAATGCGGATAGTGGAAGTAGAAATCGCGGGCCGGTGTTGTGGCCTTTGCGTCGCGCAACAACGGAACAAGGCTAATGCCGTCAGGAGCGTCGCCCTTTAATCCGGCGATTTCCAGAAGCGTTGGGAAAAAGTCGCAGGAGATCACTGGCGTGTGGCAAACGGAGCCGCCTTTCGTGACTCCCGGCCAACGGATGAGGAAAGGCACCCGCACGCCGCCTTCGTAAAGTGATCCTTTGCCGGAACGGAGAGGCGCATTCGTTGTCACCGTTTTCCCGCCATGTTTTTCGGTGTACCCGCCGTTGTCGGAGAAGAAGACGACAACGGTATGGCCGGCGAGGCCTTTCTTTTCCAGGTGATTCATCAGGCGCCCGAAATTTTCGCTCAAACTGCGGATCATGCCGGCGTACTTGGCATTCTGGTGCTTATGTTCGGGCCGGATTTTGTGCGCGAAATAGGCTTCGTGCTCCGGCTTGCATTCGATTGGAGTGTGGGGGTTATGAAACCAGAGATTTAGAAAAAATGGATCGGCACCGCATGCGTCAATCGCGGCGATGGCCGCGTCGGTGAACGCATCGGTGAGAAAGTCGCCCGGCTTGCCGGGACGGAGCCCTGGGATGAAGCGGAACTCGCCGTTTGTCTGCATTCCTTTGTAGGGGTAGAAGAACGTTTTCGGCGCGCCCCAGTGGGTGCCGCCGGTATTGGAGTCGAAGCCCTGCGTTTCCGGTCCATGGGCCGTGGTGCCCAGGTGCCACTTGCCGACGTGCATCGTGCGATAGCCGGCCTCGTGGAATTTTTCGGCCAATGTCACCTCGGCGTGTTCCAAATGGTCCTCGGAATCGGCCGGCAGCAAGGCGCGGTTGGTCACTTTTCGCAGGGCGCCTTCATGCCAGATGGTGATGCCGAGCCGCGCCGGGCTCTTGCCCGTCATGATGGACGCGCGTGTCGGCGAGCAGATCGGCGCGGCCGCATACGCCTGCGTAAATCGCGTGGCGGTCTTCGCGAAAGCATCGATTTCCGGTGTTTCGTGAAGGTCTCCGCCGTTGACGGGCAGGTCCGCCCAACCCAAATCGTCGGCCAGCACAAAGATGAAGTTGAGTTTCCTGCTGCCCTGGGCCGCCACCGTAGCGCTTGCAGTCCGCAGAAATTGCCGTCGCGAAATCGTCATGTCAAAACCCTAGGGCGCCAGCCGCGCCACGGTCCATCCTTCGCCTTGCCGCTCAAATAGAAACCGGTCATGGAGCCGGTTCTCGCGGCCCTGCCAAAACTCGATACGGTCTGGAATCAATCGGTACCCGCCCCAAAAATCGGGCAGGGGCACTTCACCGGGGAAGAGTGTCTCTACCTCTTCGGCCAGCGTTTCCAACTCGCCGCGATGATTCACTGGCCGGCTTTGCCGGGACGCCCAAGCCGCGAGTTGATGGCCGCGCGGGCGTGTCCGAAAGTAGGCGGCGCTGTCTTCTCGCGCAATTCGTTCCACGCGCCCGGCGATGCGCACCTGGCGCTCCAGCGGCTGCCACCAAAAGGCCGCGGCCGCGCGAGGATTGGCCGCCAGGTCGCATCCTTTGGCCGAATCGTAGTTTGTGAAGAATACGAATCCGCTGTGGCTGAATCCGCGCAACAGCACGACGCGAACCGACGGCGCGCCCGCTGCCGAAACCGTCGCAAGCGACATTCCGTTCGGTTCGTCTATGCCCGCATCGATAGCCGTGTTCATCCAGGCGGTGAACATCGCAATCGGGTCCTTCCCCACCGTCGCCTCGTCCAGTTCCCCGTTGAGGTAACTTCTTCTAATCCGCAAAAGTTTTTCGTCCATCACTCTCGTTCTACTCTGTTATTGCATGTTTTCATTCACCGGTCGCACCGCGCTCGTTTCCGGAGGCACCTCCGGAATCGGCCTCGCCATTTCCCGCGCATTCGCATCCGCAGGCGCCACGGTCCACGCTGTCGGGCTTGGCGCGCTGCCAGACTCTACCCGCCGCCTGCGCTTCGCGACATTGGACATTACGGACTCCGCCGCCTGCCGCGCTTTCGTCGCGCAAGTGCCGCGCGTCGATTTTCTCGTCAACGCCGCCGGCATCGTTCGCCGCGACGATGAGTACTCCATTGACGTCTTTCAGCACGTGATGGACGTGAATCTCACTGGCGCCATGCGGCTCTGCACGGAAGCGCGGGTGAAACTCGCCGCCTCCCGGGGCGCTATCGTCAACATCGCTTCCATGTGGACCTACTTCGGCGGGCCCCGCGTGCCGGCCTACACGGCTTCCAAGGGGGCCATCGGCCAGTTGACCAAGTCTCTCGCGGTCGCTTGGGCGGCCGACGGCATTCGGGTGAACGCTGTTGCTCCCGGTTGGATCGCCACCCCGCTTACACAGGCCTTGCAGGACGATCCAGCGCGCGCGGCCCCCATCCTGGAGCGCTGTCCGATGAAGCGTTGGGGGCGGCCGGAAGAGGTGGCGCCGCCAGTGCTATTCTTATGTTCCGAAGCCGCGTCCTTCATTAACGGAGCCATTCTCCCCATTGACGGCGGCTACCTGGCTGTTTAGGAAATGTCACAAACCACCCATCCTCTCTCGCCCGCGCAAATTGTTACCACCGCCGTGCCCGACGACGAACGCATTTGGGTTCCACAAGCCCCGAATGTATGGTTTCGCCCGCTGATGTTGAATACGCTGCAAGGGCAATGGTGCAATCTGCTGCGCGTTCGCAAGGCCGGCGTGCTGAGCCGCCACCGCCATCCGGCACCTGTTCATGGCTATGTCATCAAAGGGTCCTGGCGCTATCTGGAGCATGACTGGGTGGCCAATGCCGGCGACTACGTCTTTGAACCGCCCGGTGAAACACACACTCTCACCGTCGATTCGGCCGACGAGATGATCACCTTCTTCAACATCTCCGGCTGTATGTACTATGTCGACGCCGAAGGCCGCAACACCGGCTTCGAGGATGTCTTCACAAAAATCGACATGTGCCGCAAACACTACATTGAGGTTGGCCTCGGCGAGTCTTTCGTCGATCAGTTCGTCCGGTGAGAGTTGTCTACACGGCCGCCCACGGCGGCTTCGCGCAGGAACACGCTCCGCTTGGCGGCGGCGCGGCGGTGTTTGAAATGCTTTCCGCGGAGTGGGCGCGCACGCAACCGTTCCCGCTTCAGCGCGTCACCCCGCATGCCGTCAGCGGCCGGGAAATTGTTGCCTTCAACACCGGTTCCTACGCCCGGTTTTGCCGCCATTTCCAGGCGCAAACCACCACTGCTGTCCAGGTCCATAGCCCCGCCGAAACGGTGGTGCTGGTCAACGACATCGCCGAGGGCCCCGACTTTCGCGCACTGCGCGACTATCGCATCGCCACCATCTGGCACGTTGATGTGGTTGCCTATATCGCCGCCATCTACTGCCGCGGATTTGTTCGCCCCGAAACGCTGGTTCGCATTCATAGCGGGATTGGCGCGATGTATCCCGATGTGCTCCGGCTTATCTTTCAGAAGCAGGCCGATTGCGTGCGCTACAGCTCCGCGCACATCGTTCCCTCGCCCGCGATGAAAGAGATCATCCTGCGCTGTTACCCGCGAACGGACCCAGCCCGCATCCACGTACTTCCATGGGGCGCGCCGGCGGTGTTGCCGCGTGTTGACAAGCAGGAGGCACGCCGCCGGTTAGGGTTGCCGCCGGATGCGCTGGTGCTGCTTACTCTATCCCGCCTCTCGCCGGAAAAGAATCAGCAGTTGCTGCTTGACGCGCTGGCCGGGTGGGACCGTCCGAATGTTCATGTTCTGCTATGCGGCGGCGCCGCCTACATGCACGGGCAAAAGCACGCAGAAATGCTGCGCGCCAGAGCCGCGCAACTGAAACACGCCACCGTCCATTTTCCCGGACATGTGCACGGCGAACAAAAACAGTTGCACTTTTCCGCGGCGGATCTCTACGTCTTCCCCTCCAGCCACGAATCGTATGGGCTCACTCTCATGGAGGCGTTTCAGTACGGACTTCCGGCGCTCACGCTTGACCACGCCGGCGCGCGCGCTGCCATGCGGCCGGAGTTCGGCGCCATCGCTACACCCGCCACGTTCTTGGAAAAGCTCAAGGCGCTGGCCGCGGCGGATCTCCCCGCTATGGGCCGCGCGGCGCAAGCGTATGCTCGTGAGCGGCCCTTCTCCAACGCAGCCGCGCAGTTGGCCGCCATCCTCTGGAAGCTACAATCTTAAGGTGAAGCTTCTTTGCCTTCTTCCCCTCATTGCCATTTCCCTGCTTGCCCAGAACGACTGGGACGAACCATTTCCGCCCCATCGCATTGCCGATAACCTGTACTATGTCGGCTCCAAGGGCCTTTCCACGTATCTGGTCACTTCTTCCAAAGGCCACATTCTGATCAACTCGAGCTTCGATCGCACGGTACCCATCATCCGTGCCAACGTCGAAAAGCTCGGCTTCAAGTTGAGCGATGTGAAAATCCTGCTCTCGAACCACGCGCACAACGATCACGTTGCCGGCCACGCGTTGCTCCAGAAACTTACGGGAGCCAAGGTCTACGCCATGGCGGGAGACGCGGAGGTGATTCGCGCCGGCGGGAAGGGCCAGTACAAGTACACCGATGAGTGGACGCCCTGTAAGGTCGACAAGGTGCTTCAGGACGGTGACACCGTTGAACTCGGCGAAGCGAAACTGCGCGCCCATCTCACGCCAGGCCACACCCGCGGGAACACCACATGGTCAATCGAAGTGAAGGACCAGGGCAAAGTGCTGAACGCCGTCATCATCGGCAGCCCCAATGTGAACCCGGGCTTCGAACTGGTCAACAACAAAACGTATCCGGAAATGAATGCCGACTACGCGCGGACGTTTCGTGTGCTAAAAGCCCTGCAGTGCGATATCTTTCTCGGCGCGCACGGGCAGTATTACGACCTGGCGGCCAAGTACAAGAAGCTGAAGCCCGGCGGTGCGAACCCTTTCGTCGATCCGAAAGGCTATCGCGAATATGTTGCCGAACGCGAGCAGTATTACCTGTACACACTGGAAAAGCAACGGAAGCAGTAGCTGCGATACGCTAGGCAGTTGTGCGAACACTGCTTTTCCTACTCGCCCTCCCGCTGCTGGCGCAGTCCGATCTGCCGACCGCCGATTGGGTTCTCCAATTCGGCGGGCGCGTGCGGTTGGTGAACTCCGCCGCCTGGATCAACGACGCCAGCCAGCTTCCTTCCGCCCCGTTCCGTCTCGAAGCCGTCGACCTCGTCGGCACAATTATCGACCACAAAGACCTTTCCAAACTCAGTCCGTGCACCGAACTCCGCGAACTCCTGCTTCCCGGCACCATCTTCAATCCGGGCGCCGGCTCCACGCTGGATGCCAACGATGAATTGAAAGCTCTTGCCACGCTCACCAAGCTTGACCGGCTTGGCTTTTCGCTTCACTTCCTCACCAACGTGAACGTCAGCGATAAAGGGCTGAAGCAATTCGCCAACCTGACACAGCTCCGTGAACTTCGCTTCAGCATGACGCGCGTGAAGGGAGAGGGGCTTGCGCCCTTTGTGAACGCCGAGAAGCTCGACCTAAGCTATACGCCCGTCAACGACGCCGGTCTGGCTTCCGTCACGGGTATGTCGCGTTTGCGTCAACTCGGCCTGCGGGATACGTTCGTTTCCGATGAAGGACTGAACCACCTGGCCAGCCTGAAGACGCTCGAAGCGCTCGATCTCTACGGCCTGAAAATCACCGATCGCGGTGTGCAGCAACTGCGGAATCTAACGAACCTGCGCACCTTGAACTTGTTAGGCGCGCAACTTTCCGACGACTCGATGGACGTGCTCGCCCGAATGACCCAACTCACTGAGCTCAATCTTTACCGCTCCCAGATTACAAACGCCGGGCTGTCGAAGCTCAAGACGCTGAAGAATCTCTCCACGCTCGATCTTCGCTACACGCGCGTGACGCGCAATGGGGTGGAGGATTTCCGGGCCGCGGTTCCAGGTGTGCAAATCGCTTTCCAGGAATCGACTCCCGCTTCGGCGGACACATCGCTACGCACTTCCGCTCCCGCTGCCAAGACGCCCGCCGCCATCGCCGCTTGGATTGAGCGTCTGGGCGGGCGCTCCAGCATGGAGGCCGGTCAAATCCGTTCCATCGATCTTTCTCGCACCCCCGTAACTGAGGCTCAACTCGTCCACCTCGCCTCGCTTCCCGCCCTGGAACGGTTGCGCTTGAATACCACTGAAATCGGGGACGGAGGCATGGCCGCGATCGCCAGGCTGGCCGCGCTGCGAGATCTGGACCTTGGCCACACCATGGTTTCCGACAAAGGGCTTGCGCCGCTTTCGGTGTTGAAGAACCTGCAGCGGCTTACTCTCAATCACACACTCGTCAAGGGCGCGGGTCTGCGCAGCGTTCCCACCGTGGAGGACCTGGATGCCGCCAACGCCCCCATCAACGACGCGGGCGCCGCGCAGATTGCCACGCTGGCAAGTCTGCAAAACCTGCGGCTGGCCTATACCGACATTACCAGCGCCGGCGTTCTCTCCCTTGCTCCGCTCAAGAAAATTCGCCGCTTGGATCTTCTGAGTACCGACATCTCCGACGACACATTGAAGGCTCTGGCTGGCTTCACCGATCTCGAATTTCTCAATATCAGCTACAACAAAATCGGCGCAAAGGGCCTTGCGCATCTCGTGAATCTGGCGAAATTGAACCACCTGGAAGCGGCCCGCACCCGCATTGACGACGAGGCCGTGCCCCACCTCATCCGGTTCGCCGGACTGAAGCAGCTTAACCTCGACTACACGGCTCTTTCCGACAAAGGCCTTGCAGAACTGCAGCCGGCGCTGCCCCTGCTGGAACGGCTCAGCCTCGACACGGCCAATTTGACCGATGCCTCCATTGCGACCATCGCGAAGTTCCCGGCGCTTCGCGAGGTGAATCTCTACCACACGCTGATTACGGAGGCGGCCAACGCGAAACTGCAACAGGCCAAGCCCCGGACCCGCATTATCTTTGACCCGGCGTCCGCACTTCCCACCAGGAGGAAAAGCTGACCATGTGGTTTGCAACCGTTCTCCTCGCCGCCGCGCTCAGCCCCGTCGAATGGATCAAAGAACTGGGCGGCGCCGCCCAAACGAATGCGAAAGGCGATGTCGTCTCCATCGACTTTTCCCGCAGTTGGATTACCGATAGCGACCTCCGCCGCGTTGGCCAGATCGCTTCTCTTGAAAAGCTCGACCTTTCGCACACGCGCGTGACCGACCTTGGTTTTGCGCACCTGAAAAGGCTGAAGAACATCACCCATCTCAACCTCTACTACGCCGAACTCACCGGCGATGGCGCTCTGGCCGTGGCCAAGACGTGGCCCAAGCTGGAGTGGCTGAATTTACGGGGCACCAAGCTTACCGATACGGGTCTGGCCCATCTGGCAAACCATCCGGAACTCGCCTGGTTGGACGCCGGCTTTGCCGAAATGACCGACAACGGCGTTGAGTTTTTCACCACCATGCCAAAGCTGCGGACGCTGGCTTTCGGCGGCAACAAAATGACCGATGTTGGCCTCACGCCGCTCCGCCTGATCGCCGGGCTGAAAGAACTCGACCTCGGCGGGTTGCAGCGGACCGATTCCGGCTTGTGGCAAGTCACCGTCACCGACCGCGGAACAGAAACGTTGTCTGGCATGCCGCAGTTGGAAATGCTAAGCCTCCGGAATAGCAAAATTACCGACGTGAGTATCGACCGCCTCGCGAAACTGAAGAATCTGAAGCGGCTCGATGTCGTCAACACCGGACTTACGCCGGCTGGTGTGGCCCGCCTTCGCGCCGCATTGCCGAACTGCGAAGTTCGTTCCGGAAATGTCAATCAAGTTCGCCGCTGATAACCACATGCCCATCACACGCCGCGCGATTCTCGCCGCACCCTTCTTCATTCGGAACCTGATTTCCGCCCCTCCCAGTGATCGTGTTCGCCTCGCCTCCATGGGCGCGAACGGCATGGCCTGGGCCACGCTGCATGGCATCGCCACACACGCTTCGGTTGATCTGATTGCCGTTGCTGACGTCGATTCATCCCGAAATGATCGCGTGAAGACGACCTACGCCAAGGCCGCGCTCTACCAGGATTGGCGCCAGATGCTCGACAAGGAGCACAAGAACCTGGACGCGGTGTGCGTCGGCACGCCGGACCACATGCACGCCCCGCAGGGCATGGCGGCCATGCGCCGCGGCTTGCACGTGTACTGTCAAAAGCCGCTTACGTCCCACGTCGCCGAGTCGCGCCAGCTTCAGAAGTACGCAACAGCCAAACGGCTGGTCACCCAGATGGGCATTCAGATTCACTCGAACGCCGAGTATCGCACGGCGGTTCAGCTTGTCCACACCGGCGTCATCGGCAAGGTGAAGGAGGTTCATGCCTGGAGCAACAAGAAATGGGGCGACACCGCGCCCCGTCCGGCTGCCAGTGATCCTATTCCTTCCACGCTCGATTGGGATGGCTGGATTGGCGTCGCCCGGCCGGAGCCTTACATCAAGGGATATTGCCACCCTGGCAACTGGAGAAAAAGGCTGGAATTCGGCACTGGCACATTTGGCGACATGGGTTGCCACATCTACGATCCGGTTTTCGGCGCTCTTGCGCTCACCGCGCCGCTCACCGTTCGCGCCGAGGGGCCCGCGCCCAGCGAACATAGCTGGGCCGTGAATGCCATCGTGAAATACACCTTTCCCGGCACGCAGTACACCGATGGAAAAACTGTCAACGTCACCTGGTATGACGGAGACGAACGCCCTTCACCGGAGGTTCAGGCACTCATCGAAGGGGCAAGGCTTCCCGGCCAAGGTTCCATCATCATCGGAACGAAGGGTGTGATGTTGGTGCCTCACGTGGCGTTTCCGTCCCTGTTCCCAGCCGCGTCGTTCAAAGATTTCAAACTCCCCGCCGTTACGGCCAATAACCACTATCACGAATTTGTAGACGCCATTCGCGGCAAGACGCAAACATCCACGCCGTTCACCTACTCCGGCCCGCTCAGCGAGACGGTGCTGCTTGGCAGCCTTGCCACCCGCTTCCCGAAGACCACTCTCGAATGGAACTCCGCCAAGCTGAAATTCCGAAATGAGAAGCCGGCGAACGCGTTCCTGCGCCGCCCGTACCGGACCGGCTGGAAGGTGAAGGGACTGTAGCTATAATCGGGTACGACGCCGGTGTCTACCCGATTCCTTTTCGTCATCGCCGCTTCTCTGTGCGCCGCCGCTGAACCCTCGGTGGAGGCGTCGGCCATTCTCGCGCGCCGCTGTGCTTCCTGCCACAACGCGAAAGCAAAGACCGCCGGCGTCGACCTGTCCACGCGTGAAGCGGCCATGCGCGCGGGCTTCGATCGCATTCAGCGCCGCGTTCAACTCGGCCAGATGCCGCCGCAGGGCGCGTTGCCCGCGGCGGAGCAAGAGACTCTTGCCAAGTGGATTGCCGCCGGCGCGCCGTGGACGCAGCGGAAGTGGTGGTCGCTCGAACCGTTGCAGCCGGCCAAAAAATCGATGGATGCGTTCATCGCGGAGAAGCTGCAGGCCGCTGGCTTGGCACTTTCTCCGCCCGCCAGCCGCCGTGTGCTCATCCGGCGCGCAAGCTTCGGACTCACCGGTCTTCCGCCTTCGCCAGAGGAGGTGGAGGCTTTCGTCAACGACGCTCGCCCCAATGCCTACGAGCTGTTGCTGGATCGCCTTCTCGCCAGTCCCCGCTACGGCGAACGCTGGGCCCGCCACTGGCTCGATGTCGTGCGGTTTACGGAAAGCGAAGGTTTTGAACGCGACGAACCGCGAGACCATGCCTGGCACTACCGTGATTATGTGATCCGCGCATTGAATCGCGATAAACCCTACATCGATTTCGCGCGCGAACAGATTGCCGGTGATATTCTCAATCCGAATGATCGCGACGCCGTTATCGCGACTGGCTTGCTTGTCTTCGGGCCCACGGATGCCGTCGGGCTCACCTCGGCGGTTGAACGGGAACGCGACGCCGTTCGCGAGGATCAACTGGAGGAGATGACCGGGGTTGTCTCGCAAACATTTCTTGGCCTCACCGCGAACTGCGCCCGGTGTCACGATCACAAGTTCGATCCCATTCCCCAGCGCGATTACTACCGTTTGAAGGCCGCTCTCGCCGGGGTGTGGCAGCCCTTCGTCGACCCGGCTTCCACAGAACTATTCCCCGGCGGTCGCGTGCTCGACGCCGCATACGACGCCCGGGTGGCGGCAATCAGAAGCGAACTCCAGGCCGTCGAAGAAAAGATTGCGCGCGCTCACCCACAGCGCCTCCCCTTCGCCGGGCCGAAACCGCTTGCCCAGTGGACGTTTGACGCCGACGCGCATGACCATCTCGGCTCACTGCACGCTTCCATCGGCCTGAAAACGGAATTGGCGGCAGGTCATCTGAACGCCGCTGCCTTAGTTACGGCGCCGCTTTCCGCCGATATCGCCGAGAAGACGCTCGAAGTTTGGGTGACGGTTCGCCAGCCTCTCAAAGATCTCGTAAGCGTGTTCCAAATCTATAACCGTTCGGGCTACCGTGGTGCCGCCTCCGACGGGATTCAATTCGCCGGCGGAACAAACAAACAGTGGCGGAATTTGAGTACGGCCGGCTTTCGCACCCAGGATGTAAAGGGCGCGAAAGAGGAACCCGCGCCCGGCGACACCATCCATATCGCTATCACCTATGCGAAGAATGGCGCCATCGCCATCTATCGCAACGGCGCGCCCTATGGCGAATCCTATGTCCCGGACGCGGGCGTCTCCGGCCAACTGCAGACCTACTTTGCCGGCGACGCGGTGCTGAAGTTTTCGCCATCCCCGGCCATGGCCATCAATGAGGCTCGACTCTACAACACCCCGCTCACCGCCTCGCAGATCGCCGCTTCTTTTGCCGCTGGCCCGGCGCCCGCTCTTCCGGCGGCAGACGCGGCGCTGCTGGTCCAGCGCACGCAACTGTTACAGAAGATCGACACGCTGCCCAAGCCCGAAAGAGCCTTCGCCGCTGTTCCGCGCCATCCCGGCATCACTCATCTGCTTCTTCGCGGAGATGTGAGTCGCAAAGCGGAGGCGCTCTCGCCGGCCGGTCTCTCCGCTCTCCCCGGCGCTGATTTCAAACTCGCGGTAAATGCCACCGATGTCGAACGCCGCCGCAAGCTCGCCGAGTGGATCGCCAATCCCGATAATCCGCTCTTCTCCCGGGTCATAGTCAACCGTCTTTGGGCGCACCATTTCGGCGCCGGCATCGTGGAAAACCCCAACGATTTTGGCGTGAATGGCGGTCCGCCCTCCCACCCTGAATTGCTTGACACGCTGGCGCGCGAACTCATGCAGTCCAACTGGAGCCTGAAATCGCTGCACAAGAAGATCCTCCTTTCCACCGCATACCAGCAGACTTCCAACTACAACAAGGAAGCCGCCGCCACAGACGCCGGCAATCGGCTTCTGTGGCGATTCACGCCCCGCCGCCTGGAAGGGGAAGCCATTCGTGACGCCATGCTCGCCGTTTCCGGAATGCTCAATCCGGCTATGGGCGGACCCAGTTTTCGTCCATTCAAAATCTCCAGGCCTGGCGGTTCCTACGTCAAATACGAACCCATAGACAGCGACGATAAAGACATCCAGCGCCGGACGGTTTATCGCATGAACGTCAATACGGGCGGGGATCCCATGCTCGAGTCGCTCGATTGTCCGGTCCCGGCCGTCAAAACCCCGAAGCGGCCATCCACCACCACCGCACTGCAAGCGTTGAGCCTTATGAACAATGCCCTCGCCGTGCGCCTTTCCAAGGCCTTCGCCGCGCGCGTCCAAGCGGAGGCCCACACCCGCGATGAGCAGGTTAATCGCGCATTCCTGCTCGCCTTTGGCCGCTTGCCCCAGCCGCACGAAACCGAATCATCGCGTTCCCTTAGCCTGCAGGAAATCTGTTGGGGCCTGTTCAACGCAAGCGAGTTTGTCTATGTCGAATAAGTCCCGCCGCCAGTGGCTGCTTGATGCCGGGTTTGGGTTCGGCTGGCTCGCCGCGTCGGCACTTGCAAACGCGCAGACCCATTTTGAACCGAAGGCCAAACGCATCCTGCAGATTTTCACCCTCGGTGGCATGAGCCACATGGACACGTTTGACTACAAGCCGGAGCTTGACAAGCGTGACGGCAAGCCGTTCGACATGCCCACGTTCTTCGGGCAGGCCGGCAATCTCTACAAAAGCCCCTGGAAATTTGAGCGGCGCGGCCAGTCCGGCATCTATGTGAGTGACCTTCTTCCGCATCTGGCCACGCAAGCCGATAAGCTCACCGTCATCCGCTCCATGGTGGCCAAGAGCGCCAATCATATGCCCGCCGTGGCCCAGATGAACACTGGGTTCATTCTTTCCGGATTCCCAGCCATGGGGGCGTGGGTTACCTACGCTCTCGGGACCGAGAACCAGAATCTGCCCGCGTTCGTTGTGCTGCCTGATCACCGCAACTACCCTTGGGGAGGAACACTGCAGTGGTCCAACGGGTTTCTGCCCGCCGCCGTGCAGGGCACCGCGTTCAAGTCCGCGGGAGATCCTGTACCCGATCTCACCAGCCCTTTCGATCAGTCAAAGGCCCGACAGTTCGCCGCCACGCTCAACCGCTCCTATGCCGAACAGCGGCCCGGCGATACGGATCTCGACGCCCGCGTCCGCGCCTACGAACTTGCCGCCCAAATGCAGTTGAGTGTTCCGGATGCGGTCAGCCTGGAAGCCGAGTCAGATGCGACGAAAATGGCCTACGGATTCGATCAGCCGGAAACCGGCCACATGGCCCGGCGTTGCGTTCTTGCCCGCCGGCTAATTGAACGCGGCGTTCGCTTCGTGCAGGTCTACCATGGTGCCTCCGGAACTGATTGGGACGCCCACGGCGACTTGCTGGGCAATCATGGCAAAATGGCTCGGGAGTACGATCAACCCGTCGCTGCTTTGTTGAGCGACCTTGCCGCGCGAGGGTTGCTGAAGGACACGCTCGTCATGGGCGTCACCGAATTTGGCCGTACACCCGTTGCGCAAGGCGCCGGGAAAAAAGGGCGCGATCATCACCCAAACTGCTTCACCTGTTGGCTTGCCGGCGCTGGCGTCACGCCGGGCATCGCCTACGGCGCCTCCGACGAGCTAGGCTACCAGCCCGCGGAAAACCCAGTTACGGTTTACGATTTTCACGCCACCGCGCTGCATCTGCTTGGGCTCAATCACGAAAAGCTTACCTACTATCACAATGGTGTTCGCCGCCGCCTCACCGATGTCCATGGCCACGTTGTCAAGTCCATTCTGAGTTAGTTCAAGTATCTTGAACGGCCAAGCCCTAACCACTCCCCAAATCTGATAACGTCACGCCATGCAACGGCGTCTCATTCTCTTCGTGCTTCTTCTCGCTGCCAGTCTCTACGCTCAGGATTTTCGCTCCACCCTCCAGGGCACCATTTCCGACCCTTCGCAGGCGAGCGTCGCCAACGCAGCCATTACCCTCCGCAACGTTGATACTGGCCAGGACCGGTCCGCGACCACTGACCCCGACGGCTTCTACATCTTCCAATTCCTCCCGCCCGGCAACTACGAACTAACCGTTAAGGCGGCCGGGTTTCGCACTTCTGTCGAAAAAGGCATCACGCTCGCCCTCACTCAGACTCTTCGCCAGGATGTCGCGCTTCAACTCGGTGACACCGCCGACACCGTCAACGTAGTCGCCAACATCGCCGTGCTCGACACCGACTCCACATCCCTCGGCACCGCCATCCGCTCCGAGGTTCGCGATAATCTGCCGCTGAAGGGTCGCAGTTCGCTGTTCATGTTTACGCTCACTCCGGGCGTTGTGAACAACCGCTACGGAGAAGATACCCGGCCCAACGACACCATCACGAACATCTTTTTCTCCGCCAATGGCGCCCCCGTTGCGGCCACCGACGTTTTCGTCGATGGCGCTTCCAACACGGTGAACGTCAACCGCGGCGTTAATATCTCTCAGTGGGTTCCTTCCGTCGATTCCATCGCCGAGTTCAAGCTCGAAATGGGAACGCTCTCCGCGGAGTACGGCCGCTCCGGCGGCAGCATCACCAACATGGTCATCAAGAGCGGAACGAACTCGCTCCACGGCACCGCGTACCACTTCTTCCGTAACTCCGCGCTGGATGCCAATCTCTATTTCGCCCGTGGCCAGGGCCGCAAACTTGCCGCGTTCAGCGCCAATACGTACGGCTTCGCCCTTGGCGGACCCGTCCTGTTCCCCAAACTCTATGACGGACGCAACAAAACATTTTGGTTTGCCAGCTTTGAAGGCGCCCGCGAAGGGAACGGGCAGGACAACACCCTTTCCGTTCCCACGGCCAAAATGCGCACGGGCGATTTTTCCGAAGTTCCGCAGGTTCTCTACGATCCCTATACCGTAGCCACTGTCAACGGTACACCCACCAGGACTCCTTTCGCCGGCAATATCATTCCCGCCACACGGCAGGACCCCGTCGCCGCCAAGATCATGCCCTTTTGGCCCACTCCCAATCGCCCATCACCCAACGCGGCGCAGCCCTGGGTGCAGAACTACGGTTTCTCCGGCAAATGGCCCCGCAACTACGACATGTTCGTTACCAAGATTGACCATCGCTTTAACAACGCCTGGAGCACGTTCTTCCGTCTGAACAAAGGCAATGGTCTGCTCGTTTTCCCGAACGATTTCAATGGCGTCGCCACCCAGGGACGCAACGTCGTCAATCGGCCAAATATCGGGGCCTCCTGGGGCAATACGTTCCTCGTGAATCCCTCCACCACCTTCGACGTCCGGCTCGGCTACGCGCGCGGCAAGGAGGATAACGTTCCGTGGTCGGACGGTTTCGATCTTGCCACGCTCGGCTTCTCGCCGCAATTCATAGGGCTCACGCAGCGCGCGGCGTTCCCCACAATCGGCGTCACCGGATTCAACGGCCTCGCCAATAGTCCTCTCATCGCCGATGTTGGCCACACCTATGTGCTGCAAACCAACGTCTCCCACCAGCGCGGCAAGCATGTCTTCAAAACCGGCGCGGACCTTCGCCTTCTTTACGGCAATTTCTTCCGCAATCCCAATCCCAGCGGCACCTTTTCGTTCTCGAATGCCTGGTCCAACGGTCCCTCCGCTCTCACTCCGGCCGGCAATACGGGCTTCCCTATGGCATCGTTCCTGCTCGGCTTGGGGGGCGGCAGCCTCGCGAACAACAACGGCGTCAGTATTCTTAATAAATACTACGGCTTCTTCTTCCAGGATGACTATCGCGTCAATTCGAAACTGACCCTCAATATGGGTCTCCGCTATGAGTACGAAACCCCGCGCACGGAACGGTACAATCGCGCCACTCGCGGCTTTGATGTTTCCACACCGAGCGCGCTTGGTTCCGGCGCGCGTGGCGGCCTTCAATATGCCGGCGTCGCCGGGCAGGACCGCGGCATCTACAATCCAGACAGAAACAACATTGCGCCGCGTTTCGGCTTTGCCTATACGCTCAAGTCGAAAACGGTTCTCCGCGGAGGCTATGCGCTCCACTACATGCCGGTCGTTGGCTCGGTAGATCCTGTCGGTTACTCCACTACGACCGCCGTGGTTACCTCCCAGGACGGCTTCACGCCGAAGGACCGCCTTAGTAATCCATTCCCCGCGGGACTCGCTCAGATCACCGGCAACTCTCTCGGTCTCGGCACTCTCGTCGGCCAGAACATCTCATTCTTTGACCCGAGCGACGTTACGCCGCTCCTCCACACCTGGAATCTCAACCTGCAACGCGAGGTGTTTTCCAAGTCGCTTCTGCAGGTCGGCTACGTCGGCTCTCGCGGCATCCACATCACCACCGATCCGCAGACCGGCATCAGCGAGAACATCAATCAAGTGCCCGCCCAGTTCCTTTCTTTGGGCCGTTCGCTACTTGATACGGTGCCCAATCCTTTCGCCGGAAAGATCGCCGTCGGCCAACTGGCCGGCGCCACCGTGCAACGTCAACAACTGCTCCGTCCTTACCCGCAGTTCCTGAACGTTACTCGCAATCTGCCCACCTACGGCAATACGATATACCACTCCTTCCAGACCAAGTTTGAGCAGCGGCTCTGGCACGGACTCACCACTATCGTGTCCTATACGCTCTCCAAGAACATCGGCGATATCGGTCCCGTGCAGAACAATTACAACCGGAGTGTTGAACGCGCCGTCACCAGTTTCGATGTGCCCCACCGGTTGACCATCACCACTTCCTGGGACACGCCCATAGGCAAGGGCCGCAAGTTCCTTGGCAACGCGTCGAAGCCCGTTGATCTGATGCTCGGCCAGTGGAATCTGGCCACCTTCAGCACATTCCAATCCGGCTTTCCGCTCAGCTTTGGCGTGAATCAGAACACGCTCTTCCTGACCGGCGCTGGCGCCCAGCGCCCGAATGTTACTGGCGACCCCAAGGCAGGAATTAGCGGCAGCGTTACCGATCGCCTCGGCGCCTACTTCAATACCGCCGCCTTCTCTCAGCCCGCGGATTTCACCTTCGGCAATGTTGGCTCCCGTGTCGGCTGGCTTCGCAATCCCGGCATGAATAATATCAACGTCACGCTTACCAAACAGTTCATCATCACCGAAAAGCTGAAGGCCAACCTCCGCGCTTCTTCCTTCAATCTGGCGAACCACCCCGTTTTTGGCGGTCCTAACACCACCTTCGGGGCGCTAGGCCAGTTTGGCCGTATCTCCGCGCAAGCCAACCTGAGCCGCCAGACGGAGCTTGTGTTGCGCCTGATTTTCTAGTCTATTTGCCGACGCATGCGCATGGCATGAAGTGCGCCCCGGCCGAACCAGTAAAGCTTCCTCCAGTGTCGAAACCGTTTCCCACGTGCTGTTGTGTGAATGCGTAGCCTTCCCATTGGCAGTACTCGGCGCCGCGGGCCATGACAATCGCATCGATGGACCGGTGGGTCACCACTCCCGTCAGCCGGTTTCGGAAAATCGTCCAGCCGTCGTGTGTGATTCGAATCGCCGCAGGCTTATGTTCCGTTGTGTTCCACTTCTGCTGTGCCGTTCGCAATATGAGGCCTTCCAGTCCCGGGTCGCGCAGCCGTTGCTGGTCCTGCGGGCACAGCTTGGAAGCCCCCGTGATGGATCCGGAGTAGGCCAGTGTAATTTGCCCGCTTGCCGCTACGTCTCCGTTGATCCGTTCGTCTTTCCCCGCGGTATTCCGGAATCCGATAGGGTAGATTTCTACTTTCACCACATTCTTGCCTGGTGTCAGAGTCCCTTTTATCAGTCCGCGGGACACAAACTCGCCGAAGGCGTCCATGCCGGGGATTGCGGTGCTTCCGTCTTTAACCATTACGCCCCGCCAGGTTGTCCACTTCACCAGCTCTGACGCCAATCCCCAGTTCTGCATCAATACATCCACCGGCGCTTTCCCGGCCGCGGTGAAACGCACTCCCCAGCGAACGGTGTTGGCGATATCAATCTCCTTCATGTCCGGCATCTTCGGTTTCAGCAGCTTGGCGGCGGATTTCTCCAAAAAGACGCGGAAAAACAACGGCTCTCCCAGTGTGACCTCTTGCACGATGTCGGCCTCGCGGATCTCGGCCAGTCCTTTGTCCACCTTCGTGAATACCACCCGCCGAAGGTGTTTCTCATGAAGCGGCCCGGTGATTCCCTGGTCCGGCGCGTCGGTCTCCACCGGTGCCTTTGTGTCAGCCGCTGGAGTCGATTGCCCTTCCGCCCTCGCTGCCTCGCGTTGCCTGGCGTTTTCGGCGCGCTTCGCTTCACGCACTTCGTTGGCCGCCTTCCGGTCCTCGGCCCGCTTCGCCGCCCGCGCGGCGGCTGCCCCGCCTATCGTCTGCGCCGGCAGGCACAGGCCCGCCAAAACCAACCATGCAAGAGTTTGCTTCATGCCCGCTATAGGCGTAATCGCCGCGGGAACCGGCCCAAATTTCTAGTCTGCCCGGTACTCCGCGGCGGGTTGCCCATCAACGGGCAACCGCTTCCATGGCTCCATGGCGTGTAACGGCAGTTCCCTTGCCCGTCGCCGCAGGCTGTCCATACCTTCGGCCGTCAAGGGCCGGAAGTTTCGGGCGATTTCCGCATTCCCCGCGACGTGCGCCGTTTCGCTGCAGCCCAGGATCGCCGTTGAAACGGGCAGCGTCCAAACATACTCCAATGCTTCTCGAACCGTCGCCGCCTTCTCGCGGAGTACAGCCCCGGCGCCGAGCGTTTTCATGGCGATCACGCCCATGCCGAGCTTTTTCGCTACCGGCAGCGTCTGCGACTCGAAGCTCTTGGGTTTATTGGCGCCGTCGGTCACGCTTAGCGGCATCAGGATCGTGTCAAACGAATACCGGGAAAGGATCTTGTTCAGTATCGCCGGGTCGGTGTGTCCGGTCACTCCCACAAACCGTATCTTCCCGTCCCGCCGCGCCTTCTCTACCATCTCCATCACGCCTCGCCGCGCGAAGATGAAGTCGATGTCCTCCTCGTTAATCACGTTGTGGATCTGGTACAGATCAATGTGGTCCGTCTTCATGTTCGTCAGGCTCTGTGTCAAGTCCAGTTCGGCCTGCGTCCACGTCCGGTGCCGCGTCTTTGTTGATAGCACCACCTTGTCACGCACCCGGGCCAGCGCCGCGCCATATCGCGTCTGGCTTAACCCATACGCGCCTGCCGACGCTGTGTCGAAGTAGTTCACTCCGGCGTCATAGCAGGCCTTCACTACATCCACCGCCGCTGCATGGTCCGGCAGGTTCCCAATTGGCGCCCCGCCAAGCCCCAGGATCGATACTTCCAGCCCCGTTTTGCCGAGTGTCCGCCGCGGTAGCGGTGTTGCCGCCATCGCCAGCCCAGCCGCAGCCTGTATGAGATGCCTTCTCGAATTCATGACACTAGGAAGGATATACTAACCGCTACCATGACTCCCGCGGCGCGCCTGCTCAGTCTCGATGCTTTTCGCGGCTTCATCATGATTATCCTCGCCGGCTCAGGTTTCGGCCTCGGTGTGCTGAAAAACTATCCGGATTGGGTTTGGCTGGCCGATCAGTTTGAACACGCCGCCTGGGAGGGTTGCACATTCTGGGATCTTATCCAACCCGCGTTTACCTTCATGGTTGGCGTCGCCATGCCCCTGGCTTTCGCCCGCCGCGTAGCCGAGGGCGCCAGCAACACCGCAATATGCAAACACGTTCTCTGGCGCGCGTTCCTGCTCATCGTCCTCAGCAACATCTTTTCCAACTGGGGTTCCACGCAGCCACTCAAATTCCAGCTCATCAACGTGCTGTGCCAAATCGCCATCGGCTACGTTCTATGTTTCCTTATCACCCGGCTCCCGTGGGCCAAACAGGCTATCACCGCCGCCTGCATCCTCGCCGGCTACTGGGGGCTGTATCTGCTTTTCCCCAGTCCCAACGGCCCTTGGGCGCAATACGGCAATATCGGCGCCGTTCTCGATCTTAAGTTGCTCGGCTACAACTATAGCGGCTACTACACCACGTTCAACGCCGTTGGGAACGGCATGACCATTCTCTTCGGCTGCTGGACCGGGCAACTCCTCCAAACGCGCAAAACCCACGTCGAAAAACTCAAAATCCTGGCCATCTCCGCCGCCCTTTGCTTCGCGCTTGGCCTCGCGTTGCAACCGCTCAATCCAATGGTTAAGCGCCTCTGGACGGTATCGTTCACATTCTTCTCCACCGGATGGGTCATCGTGATGTTGATGGCTTTCTACTGGATCATTGAGATGCGCCAAAAGAAAGACTGGGCATTCCCGCTCATCGTCGTAGGCATGAACTCTATCTTCATTTATTCGCTCGGCCAGATTGGAATTAAGGGGTGGCTTGATCGTGGCCTCGCCGCTTTCACACGTAAGTTCGCGGTCTTCGGCGAACTCGGACAGATCCCGCATCAAATCGTTGTCCTCGCCTGCATGTGGTACGCCTGCTATTGGCTCTACCAACGAAAGATCTTCGTCAAAATCTGATATGACTCGCCGTCACCTCCTGGCTGCTCTCGCCCTAATAGGCGCCGCGCGGCGCCTGAAAATCACCAGGCTCGTCACCCGCAAACACTCCATCGCCAATCGCGACTACCTGTTTCTTGAAATCGAAACCGATGGCGGTATTACCGGCCTGGGTGAAGGCTCTGTCTCCGGCCGGGTCGATATCGTCGAACAGGCCATTCAGTTCTACACGCCCTATTTGACCGGTAAGGACATCGCCGGCATCGAAGAACACTGGAATCGGAACTACTTTCAACTCTCCCGCTATCGCAACGGCCCCGTGCTGATGACCGCGCTTTCCGCCATTGATATCGCCCTTTGGGATATTCTCGGCAAACAACTCGGCGAGCCCATCTGGCGCCTCCTCGGCGCCGCCGAGGCGAAGCCTATGCGTGTCTATTACTCGCACTGGAGCCACTCGCTGGCTGATCGTTCTCCTGCGAATATCGAGGCTCTTGCCCGCAAGACCCGCGACGAGGGCTGGTCCTGCATCAAATGGGTGTTGCCGAAGGGCGGCACCGAGCAGGAGCGCCTTCGCCGCTTGATAGCCGAAGTGGAAGCCGCCCGCAAAGGCGCCGGCGCCGACATGGAGATCGGGCTGGAGATGTGGGAGACATTTTCTGTTCGTTCCGCCCTCGAGTTCGCACGTGCGGTTGCTCCATTCAAACCGATGTTCATTGAAGAACCGGCGTGGCGAGAGATCCCACAAACGCTGGGTGACCTCGCCGCCAAAAGCCCTGTTCCCGTCGCCGGTGGCGAAGGTCTCGTCTCCCGTTACGAGTTCAAACAACTCCTAGACGCCAAAGGCGCGCAGATCGTCCAGCCGGATGTCATTCACTGCGGAGGCATTTCCGAAATTCGCAAGATCGCCCATCTAGCCGACACCTACGGCGCCGAAATCTCTCCGCACATGTACTATGGCCCTGTTGCCCACGTTGCGTCGCTCCATTCCATGGCCGCCATTCGCAACTTCCTTATTCAGGAATGGGACGCCGGCGCCACTCCAGCCTTCAGCTCCCTGACAAAAAACACCTTTCCGCAAGCGGTAAAAGGCGAAGTGACACTTAACGACAAACCCGGCCTGGGCCTGGAGATGGACTGGTCCCTTTGGGAACAGCGCCACCCGTACAAAGGCGCCAGTCTGCGCCCGCCAGGCGGACGCTAGTTAGCCCTTATAATTGTTTCAATGCGGTTACAGCGGGTCCTGATGCTGGCGCTAGTGCCGGCCCTTGTCTACTCCCAAAACAAACCCGTGCCGGAACAACCCGCCGAGCGACGTTCGGACCTCAATCTCCTCAATAAAACCGACGCTGCTTCCGGCGAATCCCGCCGCAACGAAAACGTCCAGTTCAACCTTATCGACAACAACGCCGTAAAAGAGCTAAACGTCCGCCTTGGCACCACGGCCACGCTCATTGAGGAAGCAAAGGCGGACCGCTCCTATTTTGGCGCGGAGTATGGCAATCGCCCCACCAGTCCGGTCCACCTTGCTCCCGCCCGTCCCGCCATTAATCTTCGCGGCAGCCTCTTCGCCACCCACGGCAACAGCATCTTTAACGCTCGCAGCTTCTTTACCGTCGGCGCACTGCCCTCTGCGCACGACAATCAATACGGCGCTAATGTGACTTTGAAGCCCTGGAAAGGCGCGGCGCTCACCCTCGATTTGGGCCAAAGCAAACTCCGCGGCAATGTCAACGGCAATATCGTCGTCCCCAAAGCGGACGAGCGGACTCCCCGCGCCACCGATCCCGCCACTCGCCTCATCATCCAGCGCTTTCTCGACGCCTTTCCCAAACAACTCCCGAATCGCACCGACATCAATGAGCGCGCCCTAAATACCAACGCTCCCCAAAACGTCAACGATACCAACACCTCCGTACGTCTCGATCAGCAATTACAGAAAAAGCACACCATCAATCTCCGCCACGCCTTTACTACCCAAAACGTGGACGCCTTCCAACTCGTCGCCGGCCAAAATCCGGACACCACCACCCGCGCCCACACCGCTCAAATCGGCTGGAGTTTTTCTAAATCCGCCGCCACGAACATCACCGCCACGGCGATGTTCGACCGCATTGGATCCCTGCTGATTCCCGAATCGAATGCAGTCGGCCCCCAAGTCAATTTTTCCAACGTCATCACCACCCTCGGCCCGGGCTCCAATATCCCCATCGATCGCGCGCAGAACCGGTTTCGTTACGCCGTCGCCCTGAAACAGGCCAAGGGCCGCCACAATTGGTACGCCGGTCTGGATTACAACCGGCGCCAACTGAATGGCGCTGAGGCTTCCTCCACACGCGGCAATCTCTACTTTCGCAACGATTTCGGCCGAACCGTCATGGAGAATTTTCTGCTCGGCATCCCCAGCCGGTTTTCCGGCTCTGTCGGCAGCATTCATCGTGGCTTTCGCAACAACGAGTTCGTCGCTCACATCGGCGATGAATGGCGGGTCAACACCCGCCTCACGCTGACCTATGGCCTTCGCCACGAACTCGTCACCACACCTTCTGAGGTCAACGGACTGAATACGCTCCCCTACGGCTCCGATATCAACAACATCGCCCCGCGCTTCGGCCTCGCTCTTCGCACCCGCGCTGGTGTCATCCGTGCCGCCTATAGTGTTCACTTCGGCGAAATTTTCCCCGTCACTTTTTCGCAGATCCGATACAACCCGCCTCTCAATACGAAGTTCGAAATTCAGGCTCCCGATCTGCTCACCCCTTTCCGCCAACTCAATATTCCCGCCGACCCGAACGCCCGCACCACGTTCCTCGAAATTGCTCCGGATCTCGCCACGCCCTACGAGCACCTCTACTCCTTTTCCTGGGAGCCCATACTTCCTTCCAACTGGAAGCTCCAGTTCGGTTATACCGGCTCCCGCGCGCACAAACTCCTCATGCAGCAGTTCAACAATCGCGCCGTGCCCGTTCCCGGTATTCCGCAAACCACCGCTACAATCAACCTCCGCCGTCCCGATTCCCGCTACTTTGAAGTTCGCGCCAGCAAGAACGGCTCCCATGCTTACTTCGACGCGGCCCGCGTCACGGCCGTGCTCCCCCGTTGGCGCGGCATCACTGTGGATTCGTCCTACTGGTTTTCCAAAGCCATCGATACTGGCGCCGGCTATACCAATACAGCCACCGGCGACGACGGGCGCCAATCCCAGTCGCAGTCGGAGCTCGACGTTTGGGGCGACGTAAAGGCCGTCAGCAGCTTCGATCAAAAGCACGCATTCCTGGCGCGGGGAACGTATCAAACACCGAAGGTAAAAGGAATCGGCGCCTGGGAGTTGAGCGGCGTCTGGCTCGTCAAAACCGGCACACCCTTCAGCGTCGTTACTGGTTCCGACGCACCCGGCTTCGGCAACGTCGACGGCGACACCAGCGACCGGCCCAACCTCATCGACCCGTCCATCCTCGGCCGAACCATCGGCAATCCGGATACCGCACGTTTGCTTCTCCCGCGTTCGGCCTTTGGTTATATCCGCCCCACAGATCTGCGTGGCAGCATTGGCAACAACACATTTCGCAAAGCGGGCATCGCCAATCTGAACGCAAGCGTTGCCCGCACCTTCACCATTCGCGGTGAAAAGAAGGTGCTTTTCCGCGCGGAAGCCTTGAATCTCGGCAACACGCCTCAGTTTGCCGAACCTTGGCGCGAGTTGTCCTCTCCGAACTTCGCCTTCATCACCAATACGTTGAACGACGGACGCGCTCTCCGCTTCCATCTTCGCTTCCAATTTTGAACGGAGACTACTTTCCTTCGTTCTCCGCCACGCGGGCCTTCACCAGTTTCTTCACCAGGGCCGCCGGCAGCGGCTTGTCCTGCGGAAACTGAATGGTTCCCTTGGAAGTCTTGTATCCCGCCAATTCCATCTCGAACTGCTTGATGAGCGAGCCGCTCATCGGAAACAGGCTGCAGTGCCTGGCGAACGCGGCGTAGGCCATCAGCCCGCCCTTGTAGTAGAAAGAGGGCATCCCGTAGCTTAACTTTTCCGTGGCTTCCTTGGGCGCCGCCGCCCGGATCATCTCTCGCATTTTGAGCAGCGTGCCGCGCGCCGGTTCCGGAACCGCGTCCAAGTATTCCTCGACGGATATCGCTTTCATCCCG
>JAEUQC010000197.1 GCA_016789905.1 Bryobacterales bacterium
GGCCGAAGTGACTTTCAAAACGGAGCGCTGCGTCTGCACATCGAACCGCCGCATCTCCTCAATCGTGTCGCCGAAAAGCTCAATGCGGATCGGCTTCTCGCTCTCCGCCGGAAAGATGTCGATGATGCCGCCGCGCACCGAGAACTCGCCCACCATTTCCACCGGCTCGCGCTGTTCATACCCGATATGGCGCAAATGTTCGGCCAGGTCTTCCATCGCGATGTCTTCGGCTGTGCGCAGTTCCAGCGCCAGGTTCTTGTACTGCGCCGCGGCATAGGTCCGCGCCAGCGCCCCGCCAATCGGCGTAATCGTAATCGTCGCCCGTCGCGACGCCATCCGCCATAGCCCAACAGCCCGTTGCGCGCTGATCTCGCTATGCGGCGACAGGCCCTGCGAGGGCAGCACATCAAGCGCCGGCACAATTTGCGGCTCCTGCAACTGCTGGCCCCCAGCAATAATGTCGAAAAAGGTGCGCACCGCTTCCAACAGCAGTTCGGCTTCCTTCGCGCCATCGGTCACCACAATCATCGGCCGCCCGGTGATCTTCCACAGCAGCACGGTGTAGAGCGCCTTCGCCGTCAGCGTCAGGCCCGATAACGATTGGTGCTTATTCGCCCCCAACCCGCGCACAATCTGTTGCAGCCCGTCGCCATTGGCGAACGCCTGGAACAGGTCGCGTACCGCCGGATGCGTCATCTCGCCAGAATCTCTTTTTCAATGTTGGTGGTGGAGTGGCCCGGCTCCAGCGGAATCAGTACCACTTTCCCGCCCGCCGCTTCCACTTCTTCCCGCCCCGCCACGTAGTGGCTCCAGTCGGCGCCCTTCACCAGAATGTCCGGCAGCACGGTGGCGATCAGTTCCGTCGGCGTGTCTTCATCGAAGAGAGTGACAGCATCAACAGCGTCCAAGGCCAGCGCCGCCGCGGCCCGTTCGTCTTGCGGCAGCAGGGGCCGGTGCGGCCCCTTGTACCGCGCCACGCTCGCATCGGTGTTCAACGCCAAAATGAGCACGTCACCCATCGACTTGCACTGTTCCAACAGCCTCACATGGCCCGGGTGCAGCAGGTCATAGCAGCCGTTCGTAAACACAACGGTTTTGTTCTCGCGCTTCCATACGGCGCGCTCAGCGGCCAACTCGGGCCGGGTATAAACGGCAGGCATTTTTCCTAGTTTATCCCGCGCGGCCGCGCCCGCGGTTCGTCACGGTAAAATCCAGGCATCGGAGTCAACGTGCGTGATCGATAATATCGACGAGTTTTTCCTCAATGGCTGTGGCCGTTGCGAACGTTTCGCCACGCCGGACTGCTCGGCCCGGCGCTGGGCCGCGTGTCTGGCGGAACTGCGCCGCCTATGTTTGCAAGCCGGCTTGCAGGAGACCGTCAAATGGGGCCATCCTTGCTACATGCACGCTGGGCGAAACATCGCCATTCTGGGCGCATTCCGCGACGATTGCCGCCTTACGTTTTTTAACGCCGCGTTGATGGCCGACCCGCAAAAAGTCCTCGAAAAGCAGGGGCCAAATTCCGCCCATCCGGACCATTTCCGTTTCACCGGCCAGGCGCAGGTCACCGCGCAGGCCAGCGTCATCGAAGCTTACTTACGGGAGGCCATGGGCTACGCCGAAGCGGGCGTGAAGCCGGCGAAGGTGCGCGGCGCCATCGAACTGCCCGATGAGTTGCTGGAAATGATGAGCCAGGACCTTGAACTGCACGACGCTTTCCGCCGTCTCACCCCCGGCCGCCAGCGCAGCTACATCATCAATCTTGCGGCGGCCAAAACGTCCGCCACACGCCTGGCGCGCATCGTCCGGTTCCGTCCCAATATCCTCGCCGGGAAAGGCGCGCTCGACCGCTAACGCGCCGCGGCTTCACAAACCCGTCACCCATTCCCTGACCCACTCCTGCCCGACGGCATCGACAAACCATCATCCGCACAGCAACCATGCACGAGCCAGCATCAGCCCACCGCTTGCCGGTCCGAACCGGACCGCCGCTCGTCCGGTACACCCGACATAACTAACTTGCATTTCCAGACGGTTACCCCTTCGCAGACGTCTTAGCCGGACGCAGCGCTATCAACCCCTCTCTTGTTCCGGCGCGGCTCCGGACGCGACGTAAGCACCGAATCCGCCCACACCCGTTCCTCCTCCGTCAGCGGGCCGCCGGTTTCCGCCAGCGCATCATGCAGCATCTCCTGCCAGCCGGCTCGGTCATCAATTGCGACTCGAATCGCGTGCAATACGAAGGCCGAGACACTGGCCGCCCCGCCCGCCTTCACCAGCGCGCGGATCTCGTCAAGCTGAGAATCCACAAGCTCGATGGTGAGCTTCTTCCTTGCCATCCCACTATTCTCCCCAATGATCCCCCGTCACCCAATCCCCAAAAACCGCTCCGTCAATTCCCACATCTCATCCATCACCTCCGTCAACTCATGCCCCGCTTCAAACTTCTCCAGCCGCACATTCTTGTGCGAACTCGCATACGCTTCCGAACTCTCCACCGGCACTACCGGATCGTTAGAACCATGAAAAATCAACGCCGGTTGCGAAAACTCCGGCACCGGCTCCCATCTCAAAGCGTCCAAAGCCAACCCCCACCCCACCTTCGCTTCCGCCCCCGTCGCATAGTGGAACAACGACAACTCTCCCGTCCGCTCCCACTCCGCGAACTTTTCTTCCCCCAACATCTGCGGCCACCGGTCCCGGAATCCAAACGCCGGCGCCAACAGCACCAGCTTCTCTACCTCCGGATGGCGCGCGGCATATAACGCCGCCAAATATCCCCCCATGCTCGACCCCACAAGCACCACCGGCTCGCCTTTCGCCTCTGCCTCCACCACCGAATACTGTCCGGAAATCGTCAACCCAAAAAAATTTCCTTCGTCCAGCGCCGGCACGCTCACCGCCACCCCCAAATCCTCGAAACGTGTTCGAAATACTTGGGCTTTCCTCGATCCGGGCCCGGAGGCGAAGCCGTGAAGATAGATGATTCGCAAGCGATATTTCCCTCATCTACTATTGTGCAGAGTTGCGGTGGCAGCGTGGGTACGGCTAGGATAGGGAAGTTTGAAGGAGACAACTGAACTGGTATGTCCGTTGAAGCTAAAGTAAAGCAGATTATCGTCGAACAACTCGGCGTCGATGAAGCCCAGGTTGACGGCACGGCTGCTTTCGTCGACGATTTGGGCGCTGACTCGCTCGATCTGGTGGAATTGGTGATGGCCTTCGAAGAAGCCTTCGACCTCAACATCCCCGACGAAGACTCCGAAAAGATCAAGACCGTCAAGGATGCAATCGACTACATTGACGCCAAGGCCGCCAAGAAGGCCTAGGCTTACGAAGGCCCGTCCGCTGCCACATCGCACTCGCAAAGCGGAGGGAAGATAGCATTGTCTGACACACACCAACGCAGAGTCGTTGTAACGGGCATTGGGCTCGTATCCGGTCTCGGTATCGGTACGGAACAGACCTGGGAAGGTCTCCGTGCCGGCCGTAGCGGGATCGCGCCCATCACCCTCTTCGACCCCACTGATTTTGCCTGCCGTTTCGCCGGCGAAGTGAAAGACTTCGACCCCGGCCGGTGGATTGAGAAGAAGGAAGTCAAAAAACTCGCCCGCTTCATGATGTTCGCCATCGCGGCGAGCGATGAAGCCCTCGCCATGGCCGGCTTGAAGATCGACCCCTCGAACGCTGAGGAGATCGGTGTCTTCATCGGCAGCGGCATCGGCGGCTTCGAGGCCATCGAACGGGAGCACAAGAAGTACCTCGAGGGCGGTCCCTCCAAAATCTCCCCGTTCTTTATTCCTGCCGCCATTGTCAATTTGGCCAGCGGCCATATCTCTATCCGCACCGGCGCTAAGGGCCCCAATTCGGCCGTGGCCACCGCCTGCACCACCGGCGCCCACGCAATCGGCGATTCGTTCAAGATCATCCAGCGCGGCGACGCCGTGGCCATGATCTGCGGCGGCGCTGAAGCGGCCATCACGCCCATGGGCGTCGGCGGTTTCGCCGCCCTCCGCGCGCTCTCCACCCGGAATGACGAACCCGAACTCGCCTCCCGTCCCTGGGACAAGGATCGCGATGGCTTCGTTGTCGGCGAAGGCGCCGGTGTCCTCATCCTCGAAGAGTACGAATTCGCCAAAAAGCGCGGCGCCACCATCCTCGCCGAACTCATCGGCTACGGTATGAGCGGAGACGCGTTCCACATGACCGCCCCCTCCGAAGATGGCGACGGTCCCTATCGCGTCATGCGCAACGCCATTCGCGACGCGCGCATCGAGCCGTCCAAAATTGATTACCTCAACGCGCACGCCACCTCCACCGACATGGGCGACAAGATCGAAACCGTGGCCATCAAACGGGCCTTCGGCGATCACGCCTACAAGCTGGCGGTCAGTTCCACCAAGTCCATGACCGGCCACCTTCTTGGCGGCGCCGGCGGCTTGGAAGCCGGCATCACCGTCTTGGCCATCCGCGATCAGATCGCACCGCCAACCATCAATCACGACAATCCCGATCCCGCCTGCGATCTCGACTACGTTCCCAAAGTCGCCCGTCCCATGCGCATCGATTACGCGCTGTCGAACTCCTTCGGATTCGGCGGCACCAATGGATCGTTGATTTTCAAGCGTCCAACAACAGAAGAGTAGGGCTATGAAGATCGTCGTTGCTCTGAAGCAGGTGCCTTCGCGGGACTCCGCTCTCCGCGTCAGCGGCTCCTGGATCGATGAATCCGATCTCTCCTTCGAGATCAATGAACCTGACGCCTACGCCCTCGAAGCCGCGCTGCAACTCAAAGAGCAGCACTCGGGCGAGGTCGTCGTCGTTTGCGCCGGGCCCGATGGCGCCGCCTCCTCCATCCGGGAGGCGTTAGCCAAAGGGGCGGATCGCGCTGTTCATATCGAAGAGGATGGCCTCCATCAGGCCGACACGCTCGGGTTGTCCACGCTCCTCGCCGCCGCCATTCGCGCCGAAGCGCCCGATCTCATCCTCACCGGTCTTCAGTCGGACGATCTCGGCAGCGGCCAAACCGGCGTCGTCCTCGCCGAACTCCTCGGCCTCCCCAGCGCCACCATCATCATGGCCGTCGAAGTGCTCGATGGCGCCATCCGCGTCAAGCGCGAACTCGAAGACGGCTGGTTCCAATACGTTACGCTCCCCGTGCCCGCCGTGCTGACCATCCAGAGCGGTATCAACAAGCTCCGCTACGCCACGCTGATGGGCATCAAGAAGGCGAAAACCAAGGAACTCCGCACCGTCTCCGCCGCCGATCTCGGCGGGCTCCCGGCCGCGCAAGCGGTCTGCGAAAAGGTCTATCTCCCCGGCCGCGCCAAGCAAACGCAGATGATCGAAGGCGACGCCCAAACCGCCGCCGCCACTCTCGCCGATAAACTCAAATTCGAGGTCCGGGTCATATGAGCGTCCTCGTCGTTCTCGAACAATCTGGCGGCGTGTACCACCGAATGAGCTGGGAAGCCGTCGTCGCCGCTAAGGAACTCGGTCTCCCCGTCGAAATCGCCACCATCGGCCCCGCCGGGGACGCTGCCGCCAAAGACGTGGCCAAAGTTCACGTTATTGAGCATCCCGATCTCGCCGCCTACAGCGCCGACGGCTACACCGCCGCGCTGGAGCAGTTGGTCCGCGCCCTCAACCCCGAATACGTCATCTTCCCCCACACCTACCAGGTCCGCGACTTCGCCCCGAAACTCGCCACCCGCCTCGGTAAGGTGTTCATCAGCGACGTCGTAAAACTCACACCCACCGTTGCCGTCCGCCAGCTTTTCCAAGGCAAGCTCAACGCCGATTACGCCCTCCCCGCCTCCGGCCCCCGGTTCCTGTCCATCCAGGCCGGCGCCTACCGTGGGGACGCGCTCGCCGCCGGGTCTCCGCAAGTCGTCCCGTTCTCCGCAACCGTTACCGGTATCCGCGTCACAGCCGAGGCCCCGTTCCGCGAATCCTCCCGCGCCGTCGATCTCACCGCCGCCGACATCATCGTCAGCGTCGGCCGCGGCATTAAGGAGCAGGAAAACATCGCGATTGTTGAAGAACTGGCCGTCGCTCTTGGTGGCGAACTCGCCGCCTCCCGGCCCATCTGTGATAACGGCTGGCTCCCCATGGAGCGCCAGGTCGGCAGTTCCGGGCAAACCGTTGCGCCAAAGGTCTACATCGCCGTCGGCATCAGCGGCGCCATCCAGCATCAGGTCGGCATGAAGGGTTCGAAGACCATCGTCGCCATCAACAAGGACCCCGACGCGCCCATCTTCGAAGTCGCCGATTACGGCATCGCCGGCGACCTTTTCGACGTCGTGCCCGCCCTAACCGAAGCGGTGAAGAAACTCAAGGGCTGAGATGTTCTTTCGGTGGCTGCAAGTCATTGCGGTTACCGTCTACATCGTCGTTGCTATTGCCGCCGTGGCCTATCTCGGCCTGTCCCCGTTCTGGCTCGCGCTGCCGCTTGCGCCTGCAATATACTTCCTCTTCACTCTCTCCCCCATCGCTCCCGCGAGATTGCCACCGCCACCTCCCTTTGTCCCGTCCCCGGAGCAACTGGCGAAAATCGATGCGCGTCTGCGGGAGTTGAAAAACGGTCCGCCCCACCGCCGGAAACCCCGTTATCTCGATGCGGTGCGATACGGCGTCCCATTCCCCGACCACCGCATCGATTACCTCGAATTCCCCGATACTCTGGTCCTGTGCGAGCATCTCCGTCCGTTGGAAGCCGCCATGCGCGCCGCGAACCTGCCCATGGACCACGCCATGGCCGGGTACGTCGAAGTGCAGTGCATCATGCAGGTAGCGCTCATTCGCCAGCGCATTCCACTGGCCGATTGCGTAGACTTCTCTTCCATCGCCGGTCCCCACCCCCACGGCCCCAGCGTACAAATCGCAACCTGCACCCGTTGCCGCCATGCAATCGAAGAGGGCGTCTGCGGCGGCCCCTGGCCGGCTCCGTAGGAACCACGAGCGAACCAAGCTCATATGCTCGTAAAGTACTGAAAAAAAGCAAAACCACGCTGATCTGTGACTCCGCCACAAGGATCACCCGGCACCCGACACGCAGTACGACTCCGGCGACATCGCCTTGGCGTGTCCCCCCTTCGCCGTACAATACGGCGCGTGCATCTGTAACCAGGTCGCCAGGAACAGCAGCACCCCACACGCACGACTGCGGGGACATCGCCTTGGCGTGTCCCCCTTTCCCGTGCTTCTCCTCAACCCCGTACACCACGGCAGGTTACAGGTTGTGCAATCCGGCGCCGCCGGTGGCCGGGCTGATCTGTAATTCCGCCGCCAAGCCGACCCAGCACCCGACACGCAGTACGACTGCGGGGACATCGCCTTGGCGTGTCCCCACTTCCCGTGCTTCTCCTCAACTCCGTACAACACGGCGGGTCACAGGTTGTGCAATCCGGCGCCGCCGGTGGCAGGGCTGGTCTCGATTCACGCCAACCTTCACCGCCGGCCGCCCGCCAAAGGAACTACGAGCGAACCAACCGGAACTGCTCGTAAGTACATGAAAACACAACAAGTCTGCAAACCACCGCTCACCGCCAACGGCCCGCCCCCGCCCCCGCCAAACGAACTACGAGCGAACCAACCCGGTTCGCTCGTAACTCATTGAAAATAATAACAATTAGTTCAAGACGCAGTCGTTCGACGGCTCACCGTAAATG
>JAEUQC010000021.1 GCA_016789905.1 Bryobacterales bacterium
AACATAGTGCAGCCACATCCGGTTACCGGGGCCGAGCAGCGCCGGATACGCTTTGATGATCTGAAAGTTACCGGCCAGCGTGCGGACCTTCCTGGCAAACTCGTTATCGAGCGATACGGGTTGATCGTAGGCAATCGCCCCCGGTTCCACCACCAGCCGGTAGCCGCGGAAAAAGGCGCCCAGGGGCTGGTGCATATCGTCGAGCAGCGCATCGGCGGGCAGCGGCGCCGTCAGCGCCCGCCGCTGCACATACACCGCGCCGGTGGCGCCGAAAATGGAATCCAGGCGGCTCAAATTGGTGCGTATCCAGAACTCATATTTCCAATAAGCGCCCACGCTCGCCTTTTCGAGTGTATCGCCGCGCACCAGCACGAGTTCTCCGCTGGCGGCGCCCACCTCCGGATCGGCGAAGCAGGCCGTCAGGCGGCGCAGGCAGGAGGGCTCCAGTTGCTGCCGGACGTCGGTGAAAAAAACAAGCTCCCCGGTGAGCAGCGGCAGGGCGGCGTTGATGGCGCGCGCCTTCCCGCCCGGCGGCACTTCCAGCAACTGCACGCCGCGGGCGGCATAGCGGCTGGCGATGGCGGCGGTGTCGTCGGTGGAACCATCGGAGGCCACCACGATCTGCACAATCTGACCGGCCGGGTAATCGAGCGCGAGCAGTGTATCGAGCTTGGCCCCGAGCCACGGCCCGCCATTGCGCGCCACCACCAGTACGGAGACGGTGGGCGTAAACGCCGCCCGGCGCACCGGCCGTTCGCGCCACTTGGCCAACAGGGCCAGCAGCAGCGGATAAAGAACGATCGTATAGACGGTGAAGAGTACGGCAAGCGCGACCAGGGCCGTGGCGATCATGACCGTGGATACGGAAAACGGGCCAGAATATCGGCGAATTGCGCCGTTACCTTGGCCCAGGAGTAACGTTCGGCGACGTAGGCCAGGGCATCGGCGGCGATGGCGCGGCGCAGGTCCCGGCTGGCGAGCAGGGCCAGGCACTCGGCGGCAAAGGCAGCCGGCGTGTCGGCCAGACGAATCTGCGCGGGATGCGCCAGCGGCAACCCTTCGGCGCCCACCGTGGTGGACACCACCGGCACACGGGCGGCCACGGCTTCAAAAATCTTCAACCGTGTGCCGCCGCCCACGCGCAGCGGAACGATGGAAACGGCGCTATCCCACAGCCAGGGGCGAATGTTGGGCACGGTGCCGGTGACACAAATGCGCGGATCGGCCGCGGCCAGATCCCGCAGCGCGGGCGCCGGATCCCGGCCCACAATGGCCACCGAAACATCGGGGCGGCCGGCCCGGACAAGCGGCAACACTTCGGCGGCGAACCAGAGCATGCCGTCAATGTTGGGCGACCAATCCATGGAGCCGGTGAAGACCAGATCGGAGGTAGAAGCTGGATCGGCGACGCGGCCCTCGGGCGGGGCGAAAGACTCGAGATCGACGCCCGTCGGCACCCAGGACACATCAGACAGCCCGAACCAATCCCGCATCCGTTCGGCATCGGTTTCCGACACCGCGATGACATGCTGGGACTCCCGGCAGCAGCGCGCTTCATAACGCTCCATCCGCCGGGCCTGCAACCCCATATAGGCGCGATGGATGGCCGATGGGGCCGTTTCAGCATGACGCCGCCAGATAACCGTTTCCACGTTGTGTTGAAACAGCACGCAGCCGGCCAGCGAGGGAAAATTGGGCGCCGGCGCCAGAAAATCGCAGACCACGGAATCGAACCGTTCGCGCGCCAGCAGCGTTTCTATCTGCCGGCGCATGGCCGCCGAACGCCAGCGGCTGATGGCCAGCGGCAGCGGCTCCAACAGGCCGGCGGCGGCCTGCAAGGCGAAGGCGGCCGAACCGCGGACGGGCGGATGATGCGCAATCGGGTAGGCCCGGGTGCTGTACTCGCCTGCCCGCTCCGGACCCTCCGGGTGCTTGGGATCCACCAGCGCGACGTAGTGAATCTCATGCTCCCGATGGAGGCACCGCAACATCTCCAGCGTGCGTATCTGGCCGCCCTTGGTGGTGGGATGCAGGAAGTTCGGGTTCGCCCAGAGTATCTTCATACCGGAGTAGCGGCGGGAGCGCCAACCAGCGCCTCCCAGCGGCCGGCGCCGCGGCCGGTAATGTAGTGGTCTCCCCAGATCTGGAAATTCAACAGGCGCCAAATACGGTCGGTGCCGTCGATTTCTCCCTGGCGATGCCGGTTCAGCAGCGTGTGCAGCGCGTCGCGATTGGTGATGGCGGCCAGAAGGCCGTCGCGGTCTTCCAGCGCGTCGATGAGCGCGCCGGCCCGTTGCGGCGACAGCCAGTCCCGCAGCGGCGTTGGAAAGCCCATCTTGGGCCGGTTCACAATGGAATCCGGCAGCAGATCGCTCACCGCGGCTTTGAAAATATGTTTTCCCGTGCGGCCGCGCAGTTTCAGCGAGGCCGGCACCCGGGCGGCGAATTCCACCAGCGTATGGTCCAGCAACGGAACGCGGCTTTCAATGGAAGTGGCCATGCTCATCTGGTCCTGCTTCATGAGCAGTTCCACCAGATAGGTCTTCTGGTCGGCATACAGCAAGCGGTCGAGCGTGTTCGGCGCCTGGCTGGCCGCGTTCCAGTATTCCATGTAGGAGGCGTAGGACGAGCGGTCTCCGCCAGTGAGCAGGGCGGCGCGCTCCGCGGCCGGAAAGGCGCCGTAGAAGTTGTCCAGATAGAGCGACTCAAAGGCGTCGTCCCGGCCCAGGAACGTATGTTCCAGTTTGCGGCGCAGCGGAGCCGGCAGCAGCGGCGTGGACGCCGTCCAGCGCTGCACACCCGCGCGCAACGGGGCCGGCAGCACACGCCAAGCCCGTAGCGCCCGTTCATTCAGGAAATAGAACCCGTAGCGGTAGTAGCCGGCGAAAATCTCGTCGGCGCCTTCGCCGGTCAGCACAACCTTCACCTGCTGGGCGGCCAGTTTGGAAACAAAGTACAGCGAAACGCTGGAAGGCCAGCAGATGGGTTCGTCTTCGTGGTAAATCAGCTTCGGCAGGTGGCTGAAAAAGTCGTCCCGGGAAATGGTGATCTCGTTATGCTCGGTGCCGAGCGCGGCGGCCACCTGCGCGGCGTACCCCAGTTCACTGTAGGCGGCTTCGGCGTAGCCGACGGAGAAGGTCTTCACCGGCGCGCCGGTCATCCGCTGCGCCAGCGCGGTAATGGCAGAGGAATCAACGCCGCCACTCAAAAATGCCCCCAGCGGCACATCGCTCATCAGCCGCATTTGCACGGTTTCTTCCAGCCGGCGGCGGCATTCGGCAATCCACTCGCGTTCATCGAGCGGCGCGGTCTCCTGGCGGGCGGGCACATCCCAGTAGCGCTCAATCCGCAGTTGTCCGCTGGCGGCGTCGAGCCGCAGCCAGTGGCCGGGCATCAGTTTCCGGATGCCGCCAAACAGCGTTTCTTCGTTGCTGCCATAGCCGAAGGTCATGTATTCGGCCACCACGTCCGGGTTCAGTCGCGTCCCTACCGCCGGGTGCGCCAGCAGCGCCTTGATTTCACTGGCGAACACAAAAACGGCGTCATCCCAGTAGTAGTAAAACGGCTTGATGCCCATACGGTCCCGGGCGCAAAACAGCGTCCGCGACCGCGAGTCCCAAAGAGCGAAGGCGAACATGCCGCGGTAGAGTTGCAGGCTCTCCGGCCCGTGCTGCTCATAGGCATGAATGATGGTTTCCGTATCGCAGCGGGAGTGGTAGCGGTGGCCCGCCTGTTCCAGCGCCGGCCGCAGGGAGGCGTGGTTGAAGATCTCGCCGTTATAGACAATCCATACCGATTCGTCTTCATTGGCCATCGGCTGGGCGCCGGCCGAAAGATCGATAATGCTCAACCGCCGGTGGCCAAGCGCGGCCGGCCCTTGCTCCCAAAAGCCCTCGGCGTCAGGGCCGCGATGGTGTATCGCGCCGGTCATTTTTCTCAGCGTTCCGGCGGCGGCGTGGTCCCCCCGGACCGTGACAAAACCTGCGATTCCACACATAGATTAGTTCTGCCGCCGGTAGGGAGCGGCCGGTAAGCCGAAGTTGGGCAGGGAGCGCTGGGCGGCGGCCGGGCGCAGTCTCATTCCTGGCTGCGGCGAGCGGGCGGCCAACACCGGCGGCCGCTGGCCGGCCGGGGCTCGATTGTCGTCAATAATCCGCGCCGTGACGGTGGCAAAGGCGCACAACAGCGGGAAGTAATGCAGGTAGGCCGAGCTGGAAAACGCGCCGGTGATGATCATCGCCAGCATCGAGAACAGCAGCATGACCGCGATCTGGCCGGCCGATTCCAGCTCCGAACCGCGCGGCGCCCGCCGCGTCAGCCGGATTCCCTTCCACAACGTCAAAATGGCGGAAAACAACATGGCGAGGTAGAGTAGGAGACCCGTCAAACCGCTTTCGCTGGAGATCTGGGTAAAACTGTTATGGGTTTCCTTCCAGTAGGCCCGCTCGCCGAGTTCTTTAGAATAATCGGCCGAGGCCACCGCGAACATGCCCGGACCGACGCCGAGAATCGGGTTGCGGATCGTCAAATCGATACTCTGTTCCAAGTGGCGCTTGCGGGCGTTGGCGGATTCAATAGCGCTGATCTCTTCCTCAGTATGGGCGATGGTCTCGTCCTGCGAAAACAGGGTTGAGTACCGCTGCCAGGCCTGCTCCGGCATGGTGAGCAGCGCGGCGGCCGCCAAAGGAATGACACAGGCGACGGCGATCAGTTTCTGCATTACCGGCAGAGAAAGGAAAAAGACAAAGCCCAATATGGCGACGGCGATCAAAGAAGCCCGTGAGCCGGTATAGAGAACCTTCACCACGAGCAATGATATGCAAGCGGCGGCAATAATGCCCTTGAAACTGGCCACGCCGTTGCGCGCCAGCGGCAGGAAAAGAAACGGCACGCCATAGAGCAGATGCTGGGAATAGAGATTCGGATTGCCAAGCGCGCCGAGCGTGAATACCGACGACTCACTGCGAGCGAACCCGACCAGCAGCACACCGGCTGTGATGGCGTAGAGAATCCGCCGCAACGAAGCCGTCGTGTTGGGGTAGACCAGCACGCAAAATGCCGCCAGCACCGATGTGATCCAATACGACGTCAGGTGACGCACACTGCCGCCTTTGTGCACGCTGGTGGGAACGCACAGGAAGAACCACCCGGTCAGTAGAATCAGATAGAACCCGGCCCCGCCGCGAAGACGGCGAATGGCGTCGCGCTGCACAACCGCCACGGCGGTCGATACCAGCAGCAAGGTCATGGAGATGCGCAGGTTGGCGCCGATCAGTACGGCGATGGTCTCCGCCAGCCGGGAAAACACCACAAAAAGCAGCAGAAGCAGCGCGGTGAATCCCAGATAGTAGAGCGGTGTCTGGCTCGCCGCCGCGGCGGCGGTGGCGCCGTTCGGGACCGCCGTCTGCGGACTCGGTGGTAGGGGGGATGCGTTCACCGGATTGGTCAGCACCGCCGGAAAAGCGGCGCTATTTGTTATTTTGCCTAATTCTTTCAATACAATACAAGCTTATCGGCCGGAATTCGCCGGTTCTGTAGGATTGCGGCGGCGAATGTCTTGCCGGGAATCGATAAGGATCATTTCATTGTCCATCCAAGGGTTTAATAGCAACTTTGTGCGGGCCGCCATCGCCGCCCGCATTTCCACGTTCACCCGTTACTACGATGAAGTTGTTCAGTACCTGCCGCTTCCAGAGGAATCCGGAGAGGTATTGGCAAGAATCGATTGCCGGACCAAGTCCTCTCTACAAGCGGCCGCCCCCCTGCCGCCGGCAGAAGATCCTGAAAAGCGGCGCGCGATCCTGCTCAACGGCACTCTGAACCATACGCTGGACATCCAGGGCATCCTGACCGGTTTGCGCCCATCCCTTTCGCGCAATTCCCGCGTCGTAGCCGTTATCTATAATCCGTACCTTAAGTTGCTATACGCGCTGAGCAACTATTTCGGCCTTCGGAAGGGTCCGCTGCCAACGACATTCATTACCGTCGCCGACCTGCAGGGGTTGGCTCGGCTGAGCGGCTATGAGCTGGTTAGCTACTCGCTGTGCGGCTATTCTCCCTGGAAACTGGCCGGTTTGGGCGGTCTGTTGAATGCCGTGTTCCAACTGATCCCGCTTGTTCGCTGGCTCGCTCTGGGCTGCGTGGCGGTTCTGCGCCCGGTAATCCCGTCGGAGGCGCGGCCCGGGCTTTCCATCGTCATTCCGGCGCGGAACGAGTTCGGCAACATTGAAGCAGCGCTGCAGCGGATGCCGGACCTCAACTGCGGCCTGGAGATCATCTTCATCGAAGGGCACTCGACGGACCGGACCTGGGAGGAGATTGAGCGCGTCCGCCTGGCGTATGGCGACAGGTTCCGGATCCTCTCCGGCCGCCAGACCGGAAAAGGGAAAGCCGACGCGGTTCGTCTCGGCTTTTCCATGGCGACTATGCCCATTCTCACCATTCTGGACGCCGACCTCACAATGCCGCCAGAGATGCTGCGCCGCTTTTATGAGGCCTATGTTGAAGGTCTGGGCGATTTTGTCAATGGAAACCGGCTTGTCTACCCCATGGAAGGGGACGCCATGCGGTTCCTGAATCACCTGGGAAACATCTTTTTCGCCAAGAATTTGAGCTATGTTCTGGGTACACGGCTCGGCGACTCCCTGTGCGGCACCAAAATGATGACCAGGCACGACTACCAGCGGATGATCGCCTGGCGGGCCGATTTCGGCGATTTTGACCCGTTTGGCGACTTCGAACTTCTGTTTCCGGCCGCGATTCTCCATTTGGGCGTGGTGAACCTGCCCATTCGCTATGCGGCCCGCAC
>JAEUQC010000032.1 GCA_016789905.1 Bryobacterales bacterium
ATAATCATGTCCGTTTCGCCTCGCCGGAATACCCGAAAGAGTCGTGCCTCCTAAAAACACAGAAACCCACTCTTCCGAGTGGGCTTAGCTTGGTTATCTTGTTGATATTACCGTTCCTAAATCCCACTCACGCCTTTGCGCGAAAGCGCCAGAATCGGTAGGCAAATGGATGGGAAAGCAGCGGCATGAAATTGTAGTGTAGCCGCGAACGGACACGAAATGCAAGTGCGGCACTAAAAATAGTCGCGAAAAACACCTTTGCGGGGTGAATAGCGTTTTCCGACGCCATTTTGAACAAACTGGCGGTTAACCACAAGCGGGAGGTGTAACGTAGTTCCCCTACGGCGTGGCGCGGACGTTGATGACTAATTTCTGTTCAATAGCGGCGCCGCCCTGGGTGATGGTGAGCGGTTGATCGCCATTGGCGGCATTGGACGGCACTTCAACGTTGAACTGATAGAGGCCGACGAAGTTCGGGGCTAGGCCCATATAGGCGACCTTGGCGTCGGCGTCGCCGAACTTGAACGAGACAGGGTTGGTGACCATGGTTTGGCCGCTGGCCTTGCGGCCGCCGAGGGCCGGGAAATTAGGGGTGATGGGGCCGAAACCGGTGCCGTAGAAGAGCAGCGTTTCTCCGGGAACGGCTGGGGCGGCGTCGACATTGGGGATGTTGCCGCCGTTGACGAATTTCCCGGTGGTGGAGTGGAGGGCGGCGACGTACTGTGTGTCGCCGACCTTGAACGCGGCGGGGGCCAGGAGCGCGCCGGCGTATTCGCGGATGGCGATGTTAGCCGCGGGAGTGGCGACACCATTGAAAGTAACGACGACGGGGACGGCGTCACCGGAGGCCACGCCTTCCGGCACCTGGACGTTGATCTGGGTGGGGCTGACAAAATTGACGAACGCACGGACGCCGCCGACGGTGACCTGGACCTGATCGAGGGTGATGGGGGCGACGGCGCCGGAGAAGTCCGCGTCGGTCCAGGAACGGGTGGTGCCGGCGAGCGCGGTGCCATAGATTTCGATGTAAGAGCCGGGGGCGGCTTTGGCGGCGCCGCCGAAGGCAGTGGGGTGGACGACGCCATTGGAACTGATGGCGGGGAGCACGGGAGCATCGAGAGTGGTGATGGACTGGATGACGACGATATTGGCGGCCGAAACGCTGCCGCCGCGATAGTTGATGAGCGGAATGGCGTCGAAGGGAGACTGGAAGAGGCCACTGGGAACGGGTTGGGAGGCGATGCGATCGACAACGGCCTGGCTGGTGGCGTTGGCGACGCGGCCGAAGACGGTGAAGCCGCCGTTCTGCGCGTTAAGGTTGGCGGAGTTATCGGCGAGATTGAAGAAGAATTCGTTGGTGGCGCTGTTGGGATTGTTGCCAAGCTTGGCCATGGCGATGGTGCCGCGGGTGTTGGAAAGATTGAATTCGTTGCGGACGGGAGGATCGGCGGGGATGGCGACGAAGTTGTTGCCGGAAAGGGTGTAGCCGCCGGCCTGGATGATGAAGCCGGGCACGGAGCGATGGAAGATGGTATTGGTGTATGCGCCCTTATCCTTGTACTTGAGGAAGTTCGCCACGGTGAGCGGCGCGACGCTGGGGAGGAGCGTCACGTCAATATCGCCGAGGTTCGTTTTCATGCGGACAGTGACATCCGGCGCCTGGGCGGCGAGGGAGACGGCAAACAGGAGGAGAGAGCCCAACAGGCGGGTGCGCATTCTTTTTAGTTTATCGTGCCCGGAAGGGAATGCGTACAATCAGAAACGATGCAAATGTATCGTGGCATCGGCGCGGCGGTGATGACGGTGTTGCTGGTGAGCGCGCAACCCGGACGGCCGGAGCGGCGCTGGGCGATGTATGAGCGTGAGATGCAGGACCCGGCCGAGGACCCGCCGGACGCCTGGGAGGAGACCGAGTTCGCGTTTGCGCGGCTGCGGTACCGCTCCGATAGAGACAGGGCGGGATGGCGGGCGCGGTCGCGATGGGGGATTGACGCCAACAAATCCGACCGGCAGTTTCTGGCCGGGCTGCGGCGGCTGAGCCGGGTGAACGCGCGGAGCGTGGAACAGATCGTCGATATCGACAGCGACGAGTTGTTCAACTGGCCGTTTCTATACGCGGTGGGGATTGGCGACTGGCGCCTGACGGCGGAGCAGGCGCAGCGGATGCGCCGCTACTTCGACCGGGGCGGGTTCTTCGTGGTGGACGATTTTCACAACGAGCGGGAGTGGGAGAGCTTCATGACGGGGATGCGGCAGATCTACCCGGACTGCCAGGCGGTGGAACTGCAGGACCAGGACGCGATTCTGCATACGGTGTTCGATTTGAACGAGCGCTTCCGCGTGCCGGGGCTGAATGTGGTGGATGGCGACCAAATTGAGCGAGGCGGCATTGAGCCGCACTTCCGGGCGATTCTGGACGATAAGGGGCGGGTGATCGTCGGGATCTTTTTCAACATGGACTTGGGGGATGCCTGGGAATGGGCCGATATTCCGGAGTATCCGGAGAAGTATGCGTCGCTGGCATTCCGGCTGGGGGTCAACTACGTGGTGTATTCAATGACACATTGAGCTTGGCGCGCAACGCCGCGAGCGGCGCGCGGGGATCGTTGATGCGATTGTGAAGTTCGAAGGGATCGGCGCGAAGATCGTAGAGTTCATCGGCGCCTTGTTGATGGGCGTAGTGGATGTACTTCCAGCGATGGGTGCGGATGGCCTGGTAGCCCATGTTGCGGATGCGAGGGAAGACCGAATCTGAATAGTATTCGATGAGCACGGCGTCGCGTTTGGGGATGGGGGGCGCGGGGAGGCCGGCCCAAGAGAGACACAGGGAGAAAAGATCCGTGGAGACGGTGAGCGCGGCGATGCGGGTGGCGCGCGGGTAGGCGCGGGGATAGCGGATGAGCAGCGGGATGCGGATGGTTTCTTCGTAGGCCAGGCGGCGCTCCTGGTTCAGGCAGTGTTCGCCGTAGAAGTAGCCGTGATCGGAGGTGAAGACGATGGCGGTGTTGGCGAGCGCGTTGGCGCGTTCGAGCGAGTGGATGAGGCGGCCGAGACCTTCGTCGATGGCTTTGGTCATGCGCATGCGGTTGAGGATAGTGGCGTCATCGGTGGCGGTGGCGGCGGAGAGCGGAGGGATGCCGGGGAGCTGCTGTTGAAGGGCGGGCTTGTTGGCTGGCGGCACTTTGTAGTTGGCGCGGCGGGGCGGGGCCATGCCGGTGTAGAGATCTTTGTGGCGAGGGGCGACCTTGAAATCATCGGCCTCGCCGGAGCCGGTGACGCGGCCGTCGGGGCCCTGGGCGATGTTGGGATGGATGGCTTTGTGGGAGAGATAGAGGCAGAAGGGCTGGGAGCGCTGGCGTTCGATGAAGGCCTGGGCGTAGCCGGTGAGGATGTCGGTGATGTAGCCGTGGGGCTGAACGTTTTTGCCATCGACGTTGAGGGGCGGATCGAAGGATTCGCCTTGGCCGGGGAAGGAGACCCAGTGGTCAAAGCCGGGGCGAGGAGAGTCATCGACGCCCATGTGCCATTTGCCGATGAAGGCGGTGTCGTAACCGCTGTCGTGCAGCAGGCGGGGCCAGGTGAGGAGAGTATGGCTGCGAGCGGAGCGGTCTGTGTTGTCGGTGATGCCGTGTTGATGGGGATATTGGCCGGTGAGGAAGCTGGCGCGGCTGGGCGAGCAGAGCGGCGTGGCGGCGAAGGCGTGGGTGAACAACGCGCCTTCACGGGCGAGGCGATCGGCATTGGGCGTTTGCGCGAAGGGATGGCCGGTGCAGCCGAGTTCGTCGAAGCGAAGATCGTCGACGAGGATGAAGACAATGTTCGGGCGAGGCTTCGGAGCGGCGGCAAGAGCGGACTGCAGAAACTGGCGGCGAAACATGAAAACTATAATAGGCGCATGCCGCGGGCTTGGCCGGTCCTCTTCGTGCTGTCGCTGCTGCTGTGGCCGCAGGCGGGACCGGTGTTGGACCGGGCGGAATTCCGGTTCGTGCGAATGGAGTATCGCGACTCGGCGTTCGCGCGGCGCGGGCGCGGCTGGTGGCGGCAGGACTGGCCGGAAGCGGAGATGCATTTCAAGCAGGGCATTGAACGGCTGACACGGATTCACACGGGAGACGGGCATCATTTGCCGTTAACGGACGACCGTGTTTTCGATTACCCATGGATCTACGCGACGCAGGCGGGGTATTGGGACTTGAGCGAGGCCGAGACGACGCGGCTGCGGCAGTATCTGGAGCGCGGCGGGTTTCTGGTGGTGGATGACTTCTTTGGCCCAGGGGAGTATGAGGTGTTTCGAGAGGCGATGGCGCGGGCCGTGCCGGCGCAGCCGATACTCGATTTGACGGACGACGACCCGATCTGGCATGTGCTCTACGATGTGAACGAACGGTTCTTCATCGCGGGGCTGCGGCACCTGGGGCTGGGGCGCGGTTTCGGTATGCAGCGGCCGGCGGGGCCGCCGCAATGGCAGGGAATCCGGGATGCCAAGGGCCGCGTTGTGGTGGCCGTCAATTTCAACATGGACGTGGGCGATGCGTGGGAACATGCCGACCTGGCGGAGTATCCGGAGGCGATGACGGGGCTGGCCTACCGGCTGGGGATCAACTACATCGTCTATGCGATGACGCACTGAATCTGATATACCCGTAGGCGTCATGAAACGCCGTCAACTCCTTCAAACACTCGCCGCCGCGGTGGCCGCGGGGCCGTTCGCCGAAGCCGCGCTGCCGAAGATGAAGATCACGCGGGTGCGTATTTACGAGCCGCCGAATCGCAATCAGAACTTCGCGCAGAGCGACATGGTGGTGACGGTGGAGACCGACGCCGGGATCACCGGCATTGGCGAAGGCGGCGTGACCGATACGCTGACGCAGTGCGCCGGAACGCTGATTGGCAAGAATCCGTTTCGCATTGAGGCCATCTGGCAGGAGATGTATATTGCATGGTTCTACCCGCCGGGACGCGAGAAGATTCACGCGCTGGGTGCGATGGATCTGGCGCTGTGGGACATCAAGGGGAAGGCGCTGAAACTGCCGGTACATGAATTGCTGGGCGGCGCGGTGCGGAACCATTTGGAGTGCTACGCGACGGGCGGGGCGCGGCCGAGAAATACGAACCCGAATGAACGGCTGAGCCTGCGCGAACGGGCGCGGGCGACGATGGAGGCCGGGTATCGCGCGTTCCGGATGGGCGCGGGGGATACGCAAACGGGAGGTGTGTTTAACACGCATGAACGCGTGCGCAAGGTGGCCGCCGATTGCCGCGAGGCGCGCGAGGGCGTGGGCAAGGACGGCGACTGGTGCATCGACTTCCACCAGCGTTTTGACTATGCGGACGCAGTGCGGGCGTGCAAATTGATTGAGGAGTTCGAGCCGTATTTTGTGGAGGACCCGACGCGGGACGAGCACGCCCACCAGGACCTGCCGAAGCTGCGGCAGATGACGCACGTGCCGCTGACGCACGGCGAAGAGTGGGGCCAGCGCTACGATTTTCACAAGCTGGTGGAGAACCACGACATCGACTATATTCGCGCCACGTTGCCCAATGTGGGCGGGATTACGGAGATGATGAAGATCGCGGCGATTTGCGAGACGCACGCCGTGGGGATTGTGCCGCACTTCACCGGGCCGATTGCGACGGCGGCGCTGGTGAATTGTCTGGGAACGTTTCCGGGGCCGGTGATTATGGAATACAACTATGGCGGGCGCGTGCTGCCGCACCTGCCGGAGTGCCTGGATTTCAAGGACGGCAAGGCGCTGATGAACGACCGGCCGGGGCTGGGGGTGACGGTGGACCTGACCAAGTGCAAGCTGCTGGGCGAGATAACGACGGAAGGGCGGAAGAATGTTTTTTACCGGCCGGATGGTTCGTTGACGCATTGGTAGCGTAGCGGCAGCGGCGCAGTGGCGGTGCGGGGGGAGCGGATAGGCTTCCGCGAACGCAACATCACGTGCGGCTGCTGGATTCATGTAGACCGGCGCGGCTGCTATTCGCAAAAAAGGGGAACCCGGCGCCGCGCACATGCAACGGCACTTTCTTTCCCAAATCGCCGCCCCGATGCTAGCCTTGAAATAACAGCTTCCGATGTCCTCTTCAACAGACCGTATGCACAACGCGGCCAAGATCCGCGACCTGGAACAGCAAGTGCAAATGGGCGCGGTGGAAACCGTTGTCGCCGCGTTCACCGATCACTACGGCCGGCTGATGGGCAAGCGATTCGACGCCGGGTACTTTTTGGAATCGGTGGTCCACGCTGGCACGCACGCCTGCAACTACCTGCTGACCGTGGATATGGAAATGGAGCCGACGCCGGGCTACCAGTTCGCCAACTGGGAAATGGGCTACGGGGATTTTCACTTGGTCCCGGATTTGAACACGCTCAAAATTCTCTCGTGGCAGGAGAAGACAGCATTCGTCCACTGCGACGTGGAGGACGACAAGGCGCACGCACCGGTCACGGTTGCGCCGCGTTCCATACTGCGCAGGCAGTTGCGGAACGCCGCGGAGTTGGGTTTTGAGGCGATGGGCGCGTCGGAACTCGAATACTTCGCGTACCGGGATGCGTATAGGGACGCCGCGAAAAAGGGCTACACGGCGCTAGAACCGATGGGCTGGTATTTGGAAGACTACAACCTGCTGCAGGGCACGCGGCAGGAGTTCTACACACGCGAGGTGCGGCGGCACTTGAAAGCCACCGGATTCGCGGTGGAAAGCTCAAAGGGCGAGTGGGGGCTTGGCCAGCACGAAGTGAACGTGAAGTACTCCGAAGTGCTGGAAATGGCCGATAATCACGCGCTGCTGAAGCAGTGCATGAAGGAGATCGCCGACCAGACGGGCGTCAGCGTAACGTTCATGGCCAAGCCGCACCACGGGCAGGCGGGTTCGAGTTGCCACCTGCATTTGAGCTTGCGGAAAGATGGCCACAACGCCTTCGCCGGCGAGACGGACGAGTTCCGCTGGTTCCTGGGCGGATGGATGGCGCACGCGCCGGAGATGATGGTGTTCTACGCGCCGACCATCAATTCCTACAAGCGATTTGAAGACATGAGTTGGGCGCCGACGCGGCTGGCATGGAGCCGGGACAATCGCACGGCGGGGTTCCGGGTGGTTGGCTCCGGCGCGTCGTTGCGGATTGAAAACCGCATTCCTGGCGCGGACGCGAATCCGTATCTGGCCTTTGCGGCCTCAGTGGCCAGCGGGCTGGACGGGATTCGCAACAAGATAGAACCGCCCCCGATTTTTGAAGGCGACGTGTACGCCGCGCGCACATTGCCGCGCGTGCCCTACACGCTAGAACACGCCGTTGACCTGTTTGAGGCCAGCGCGTTTGCCAAAGCTCAGTTCGGCCCGGAAGTGGTTGAACATTACGCGCACTTCTTTCGGAATGAACAGAAGGCGTTTGAACGCGTTGTGACGGACTGGGAACGCCGCCGTTACTTCGAGCGAATCTGAACGGAGATCCACATGCGATTACAGAATAAAGTTGCTCTTATCACGGGAGCCGGCGGGGGCATCGGGAAAGAAACCGCGCTGCTGTTCGCGGCCGAAGGCGCGAGCGTTGTCTGCGTTGACTACAACGCGGGCCCGAATGAAGAGGTGGCCGCGGCTATCAACGCCGCCGGCGGAAAGGCGATCGCCGTAAAGGCGGATGTATCGAAGGCCGCCGATTGCGAAGCGATGGTGAAGGCCGCCGAAGACACCTACGGCAAGCTGAACATTATTTTCAACAACGCCGGGATCTCGCACGCCGATGACGACGACGCCATCACGACCAGCGAAGAGGTGTGGGACCTGACGTTCCAGATCAACGTGAAAGGCGTGTTTCTGGGCTGCAAATACGGCATTCCGGCGCTGCGGCGAGCGGGGGGCGGCTCCATTATCAACACGGCCAGTTTCGTCGCCATTCTGGGCGCGGCCACGCCGCAACTGGCCTACACGGCCAGCAAAGGCGCCGTGCTCAGCATGTCGCGCGAACTCTCCGCCATCCACGCGCGCGAAGGCATCCGTGTGAATGCGCTGTGCCCCGGCCCGCTGTACACCGAATTGCTGATGAAGTACCTGAACACGGAAGAGAAGCGCCAGCGCCGGCTGGTGCATATCCCGATGGGGCGTTTCGGCCAGGCGAAGGAGATCGCCTACGCCGCACTCTATCTGGCAAGCGAAGAATCGAGCTTCGTAACGGGCAGCGAATTCCTGGTTGACGGCGGCATCACCGCGGCGTACACGACACCCCTATGAGCATGCTGAAAACGATTTCTCCCGTTGACGGCAGCCTCTTTGCGGAGCGGCCGCTGGCGACAGATGAGCAGATTGACGCCGTATTGACCAAGGCGGCGGCGGCGCAGAAGGCGTGGGCCCGCACGCCGCTCGATGAGCGGCGCGCGATTGTCACTCGATTCATTGAAGCGATGAACGCGAAGGCGGATGCGATTGGCGAGGAGTTGACCTGGCAGATGGGCCGGCCGGTCCGCTACACGCCGAATGAGATTCGGCGCGGGTTCACGGACCGCGCGCGCTTCGGTGTGGACGCGGCCGCCGGCGCGCTGGCCGATATCGCGGTGGCGCCTATTGCCGGGTTCAACCGCTTTATTCGCAAGGAACCGGTGGGTGTTGTGTTGACCATCGCGCCGTGGAACTATCCATACCTGGCCGCGGTGAACTCGGTTGTCCCCGCCATTCTGGCGGGCAATGCCGTGGTGCTGAAGCACTCCTCGCAAACGCCGCTGTGCGCCGAGCGTATGGCCGAGGGGTTCCAGGCCGCGGGCCTGCCCGATGGCGTGTTCAACGTGCTTCATGCCGGGCACGGCGCCGTGGAAAAAATGATCGGCTCCGGGCGCATCGGGTTCGTGTCGTTCACTGGCTCGGTGGCCGGCGGCAAGCAGATTCAAGCCGCGGCGAATGGCGTTTTCATTGGCATGAACCTGGAGTTGGGCGGCAAAGACCCGGCCTATGTGCGCGAGGACGCGAACCTGGCGGACGCCATTGAAAACTTGGTGGATGGCGCCATGTTCAACTCCGGCCAGTGCTGCTGCGGCATTGAGCGCATCTATGTACACCGCGCGGTTTACGATCAGTTCGTCGAAGGCGCGGTGGCGTTGACGCGCACGTACAAGCTGGATAATCCGCTCGACCCGGCGACGACGCTTGGGCCGATGGTGAAGACCAGCGCCGCCGAATTCGTCCGTGCGCAGATCGCTGAAGCGGTGGCGCAGGGAGCGAACGCGCACATCGACCCGCGCGAATTTCCGCGCGACGCGGCGGGCACGCCGTATCTGGCGCCGCAGATCCTGACCAGCGTGAATCACCAGATGCGAGTAATGATGGAAGAGACGTTCGGCCCGGTGGTGGGCATTATGCCCGTCAATTCGGACGAAGAAGCCATACGGCTGATGAACGACAGCCCGTATGGACTGACGGCCGGCGTGTGGACAACCAATGAAACGGCGGCGTTGGAGATCGGTGCGCGGATTGAAACCGGCACGCTGTTCATGAATCGCTGCGATTATCTGGACCCGGCGCTGGCCTGGACCGGAGTGAAGGACACGGGCCGCGGCTGTTCGCTCAGCGTGCTCGGGTTCGACGCTTTGACGCGGCCAAAGTCATACCATCTGCGCGCCGTATGAGACTGGGGCTCCTGCAGTGCGACCACACGCTCGATAGCGTTCGCCACATAGCGGGCGACTACGACGAAATGTTCGCACGATGGCTGCCCGCTGAATGGAAGATCTACGATCTTCAACAAGGCGAGCAGCCGCGGGACCTCAACGAATGCGATGCGTATTTCAGTACCGGATCCAAGGCCAGCGTCTATGACGATGAGCCTTGGATTCATGGTTTCGCCAATTTGATGCGCCGTTTGCAGGCTGCGGGAAAGCCGTTCGTGGGTGTTTGCTTCGGCCATCAGATGATGGGCCATGCGCTTGGCGGGCGAGTGGCCAAGAGCCCGAACGGCTGGGGCATCGGCGCGCACACGTTCCGCGTGCGGAGTGTGAAGCCTTGGATGCAACCGGCGGCGGGCGAGTTTCGCTTGCTGATGAGTTGCCAGGACCAGGTGCTGGAACTGCCGCCGGGCGCGGAGGTGCTGGCGGGCAACGCGCACTGCCCGGTGGGCATGTTTCAACTTGGCAACATGCTCGGCATTCAGGGGCATCCCGAATTCCCGCCGGCCTATGCCGAAGCGTTGTTACACCTGCGCCGGGAACGCATCGGCGCGGAGCCCGTTGATCGCGCGATCGCCACGCTTACCGAACCGCTTGACGCGCAGTTGCTCGCCGAGTGGGCACGCCAATTCCTCATATGAAACTCACACCTGTTATTGAACAAACGGCCGAAGGGTATGTGGCCTACTTGGAAGAGATTCCCGAAGCCCGCGTGCAGGGCGCCACGCTGGAGGAGGCGCAGGAGAAGCTATCGGCGGCGGTGACAACGGTGATCGACGCGATGCGTCAGGTGGCCGGTGACGACACAGGAGTTTGACTCGCCGGCCGGCGCGTGGCGTCTGCATCTCCACGCGCCAACGCCACCGATTCCGGGAGTTATGGGAATGTGGGCCGTTGAAGCGAACACCACCTCCTTCCGCGAGAAGGTGCTGCCGCGCGGAACCGTGGAGTGGATGGTGAACCTCGGCGCGGGACGGCATTACATCCTGCGCCAGGATGGCAGCCGGCGGTCCACGCATGAGCAGGCTTGGGTTTCCGGCCTGCAACGCGAGTGCCTGTACATTGAAAGCCCGGCGCCGCCGTGTTTCATTGCGGCTTCGCTCCACGCCGCCTACGCGGGTGCGTTTACCGGAAGGGACGCGGCGGCGTTCACGGAAACGGTGCTGGAATTGGACGCGCTTCCGGTGTACGCGACGTTGCGGGAACTGCCGGATTGGCCGGCGCGATTCGCGGCTTTCGAGGAGTTTCTCCGGGCATGCGGCGCGCGGCCAAACGCGAGTGTGATCCAGGCGGCCGACACAATTTTGGAAGGCGGAGGCGGTGTGTCGATTCAGAACATAAGCGCCAAGCTCGGCATCAGTCACAAGCATTTTGTGGAGCTTTTTACGCGCACCACGGGCCTGTCGCCTAAGCGCTTTGCCCGCCTTATCAGGTTGGAGCGGGCAGTGGCCGAGGCCGCAACGGCGAACTGGACAACCGTCGCCCATGAGTGCGGGTTTCACGATCAGGCCCATTTCAATCGCGAGTTCAAACGCTTCACCGGCGTGACGCCGACGGAGTTCCTGGCCACGCGAGAGGCCAGCGGCCAGGCCATGATGGAGGGGTAATTTTCCTACAAGGCGGGAACCGAACGCGGCGCTACACTGAGAACCTATGCGACGTCTCGCCCTTCTTATCGCGGCCACCCTGCAGGCGCAGGACGCGCTGTATCTGGCCTCCATCGCGGCGGCCGGCGCCGCATTGCGGCTGCATGAAACGGCCGACGCCAAGCGCTGGCTGGCCCAGACGCCAGCGGCGCTGCGGCAGTGGGAGTGGCACCACCTGCACACGCGGGCGAACGAAGCGCACGTGGAATGGCAGGCGCATCCGGAGCAGGTGACCAGTGTAGCCTTTAGCCGGAATGGACTGCTATTGGCGACCACTTCGGGGGACAAAACACTGCGCCTATGGAGTACACAATCCCGCCGTCTGCTTCACGAGTGCAAGGGCCACACGGCCGCCGTCTGGAGCGCGGCGTTCAGCCCCGACAGCACGCGCGTGGTGAGCGGCTCTTCCGATGGAACGATTCGCGTTTGGAATGCAGTCAGCGGCGCGGAAATTGCGCAATACCCTACCGACGGGCGCGGCATCACGGCTGTCGATTGGAGTTCTGATGGCGACACCATCGCCGCCTCGTCGTGGCTATTGAATAAGGGCGTTGTGGGGATCATCCGCCTGTTCGACGCCCGCACGGGAGCGCGCAAACGTGCGATCGACTTTGGAGCCAAGCCTATCACGGCCGTCCGCTTCAGCCCCGACGCGAGATCGCTCGCAGCGGCCACGTGGGATTCTTGGCTGGGCCTTTGGGATTTGACGTCGAACGCCGAGCCCGTGATTGCCAAGGTCTCTCCGGAAGATGGCGCTTACGCAGCAATGCAATCGCTGGCGTACCACCCCAACGGAAAGCGAGTGGCGGTAGCGGGCAAGGACGGACGAGTGCGCGTGTTCGATAGCAAAACCGGAGGTGTCGAACGGTCGATACAGGCCCACGACCAGTGGGCAAACGGCGTCGCCTGGGGGCCGAATGGCGAATGGCTCGCCACGGCGTCGAGCGACCAGACACTGCGCTTCTGGGGCGCAAAAAACACGGTTGCCCATAGCCCCGTCCACTCGCTGACGGCGCTCGCCGTGAGTTCCGATGGGGCCACGCTCGCCAGCGGCTCCGCCGATGGGATGGTTCACCTGTGGAGCGCCGGGCTGGCGGACGCCCGCCGGGACCGGACGGACCACAAGGACACGGTATATGGACTGGCGTTTTCACGCGACGGGCGGCGGATGTTCACTGGCGGCTGGGGCGGCGAAATCAAGGCCTGGGATGCGGCGACCGGCGGCGCGCTTTGGACGGCCAAGCCGCACAGGTCTTCGGTGAACCGCGTGGCGATCAGCCCCGAGGGCGGCCGCATCGCCAGCGGCGGCAATGATGGGCTGTTGCAAATAACGAATGCGGAAACGGGTGCGGCGGAAGCAACGTGGGAGTCGCGCAAGGAAGGCCGCGCGGCGGCGGTCGCGTGGAGCCCCAATGGGCGCTGGGTGGCCAGCCCCAGTGAAAACGCCACCGCCAAACTATGGGACGCCGCCACGGGACGGGTACTGTTCACGTTTGCCCAGGGAAAGGGGGAGGTCTACGATATGGACTTTAGTCCGGATTCCACGTGGCTGGCAATTGGCTGGACAAGCGGCGACCTGGCAGTGGTCAGCACGGCTGATGGCGCCGTTGTGAAGCGTCTCTCCGGGCCGCGAGGCGCCGTGCGCGCCGTCAGGTTTTCCCCCGACGGGGCTCGCGTTGCCGCCGCTGGGGACGATCGCGCCATTCGCCTGTGGTCCATGCCCGCAGGTGCTCTGCTGCGCACAATGGCAGGCCATGGCGAGGTGATTTACGGACTCGACTTTCATCCCGGCGGACGGCGGCTCGCCTCCGGCGCAGCCGATAACACCGTTCGCCTTTGGGACCCGCAATCCGGCGCGGAAGTCCTGCGGATGCCCTTTCAACATCAGATTTATGGCGTGCGATTCACTCCGGATGGAAAGACCCTTGCCGTTGCGCCGATGAATGGAACAGTGGTCCACCTGCGCTCGGAACGGTAGGCTTCGGCCGGTGTCGCCTACAAACCGCTCAGCAAGATCTTTGTACTGAAACCGCCGGCCATTTTTCCGTCGCGCACGTAGACCCAGTCCTCCACATCCGATACTGGAACCACAATCGCGCTACCCATGCGAAGTCCCGGCAGGTCTAGCGGGTCGTTGCCCAACACGCCGCGCAATTCGTCGCCATCGATGGCTTCAATATCGATCCAAATATGCTCCGTGCGATCCTCGCGCGAAACCGGCGCCTTCACGCTAAACAAGTTCCCGCGCCGTTGCCGGAACGCCTCAACGAATTCGGGAAATCGAGCCTTGGCCTCGGCTGTCGCCTCCGCCAGGTTCGAAGGCGTGTCGACCGTAATCACCGGAGAATGAGTGATCGGTGCAAACACCGCCTCGAACGGGTCCTCGCTTTCGAGCAACGCGATCGTCTCATCCGTGTTGTATCCAAACCTGCCAGTAGGGGGGTGATAAAGCAGGACACACTCCGGCCCAAGAAACCGCGCCGCCAGGCGTGCCATGGTGCGGTGGTTTTCCAATGTGCCGGAATCACTCCCGAGCACATCCACCGACAGCCACGCACGATGCTCCTCGATTGCCCTTCGTAAGCGAAGGTTCGGCTGCCCCGCCGCCAGGAGCATGAAATCGTCGAAGTACGGCGCCGGCACGCTGTGAACTACGAACATCGTTCCGCCCAGGGGCAAAAAGAAGGGAGCGCGCTCCCCGATCACGGATCCGCCGGCAGCGCTTGCCCCCAAGCCAACCGGTTCGCCGGTTACCTGCTGCGCATGATAGGCCAGTATCTCAGCATTGAGCGGCCGCGGAACCTGTAGCAGCAGCACAATCGACTTCGGCGCCGGCGAAGGCTCTTCCACTTCCCGCCGGCACCACCACCAAAGGGCGCCCGCCGCCGCCAACAAGACGCAGGCGAGGATGAGAAGAATCACCGCAGCCCTCGCACGACGCCCTCCGGCGCACGAAACACGGTTCCGTGCCGCACGCCGTCCGGCATGGCGATCGAATCCGTCACGTCTTCCCAACTCTGCAAATCTTTCGAGCGGACGGCACCATACTTCTTGTCCCGGTACTTGTCGAAGTAGATGTACCAGTGGGAACCGATGCGAATGGGGCTGGCGCCTTCCGCCCATTGCGGCCCGGAAATCGGGGCCGACGGGGGCGACCACGGTCCGTCCAACGAGTTGGCGGAGGTTAAGAACAGGTGCTTCGCCGGCGGGCGCTCCGTCTCGTTCTTCGCCACCATCCAGTATTTGCCCGCGCGGCGGAACAGCGCGCCGTCGATCACCTGAAAGCCTGGCTCATAGAACAGCTTGGCGGGAGTGAAAGTGGCAAAATCCTTCGTGCGCACAATGTAGAGGCGGTGGTTGTAGTCCTTTGCGCCTTGGCCGGCCGTCTCCGGAAATCGTCCCGGAACGGTGGAAGCCCAGACAACTACGAAGTCCTTCGTAGTTTCGTCGTAGAACACCTCCGGCGCCCAGCAGTTCAGCGCTTCCGTCACGCAGGGAATCGTCTTTTGCTCCGACCACACGCGCAGGTCGCGCGAACTTGCATAGCCGAGTGTGGCGCCGCGCCAGGAGGTTGTCCACACCATGTGAAACACACCATCCGGACCGCGCGCGATGGACGGGTCGCGCATCAGTTTCGATTCGCCCACGCGCGGCGTCAACAGCGGCCTATCCCCGTGCAACGCGCGCCAGCGCAATCCGTCGGCGCTCTCCGCCAGGTACAGCCCCGTCTCGCCATTTCCCCGGAAAAACGAAAACAGCAACACGTCGGCGGCCAACGAGGGGAATGCCAGACCAATAAAGAGGAGCGCTTTCCGCAACACCCAAGCCCCCTCCTTGGGGAGGCTTTCTTATCGTATCCGCTTCCGCGCCAATCCGATCAGCGCAGCAGCGCCGCCCAGCATCAGCCACGCCGAACCAGGCTCGGGAACTTCGGTGCCGGTGGCGTAGACGAACCCTGTGACCAGTCCCTCGTTCGGAGTAATCGTGTCGGCTTCGGGCCCGCTGCCAAAGCTGAAGGAACGCGTGAAGAGGTTGCTCGGGTTTGACGAAGCGAAGTCCAGGAACACGGTGTCCAGGTCACCGGGTCCGTCGGAGGTAATGGAGATGATGAGGTTGCCCTGCGTGGGGTCGTAGGCGAAGGGCGTGCCAGTGATCGTGAACTCATTGGATGGGCCAATTAAACCGCCCAGCGCCCCGCCGAAGAACAGCGTGTTGTTCGGGCCAACGTTGTCGGCGAATGCGAGCGACATGCCGTCGATGGCGGTGGACGTCGTCGACAGATGGATGGTGTAGTTCGCTGATGCGATACTGCCAGGGCTCCAGTTCTGGTTGTAGAAAGTCAGCCCGGTGATGGAAATGGCCGAGGGAAAAAGGCTCGCGTCGTAGATCTGTTGAAACTGAACCCCGCAGCCAAAGGACGGGCACTCGCCGTTTCCCGGGTCCCCGGGCCCCCCTACAACCATCGTCGCCGCGGAGGCGATATTCATGGTCGCCAACGCCAAAAACATAGACCCTGCAAATCGGAGCGTAAACATAATAGTGGCCGGCCGCCGTAAATCCAGCAGCACGAGACTCTTCCTTTTTCTGTTAGGTACAGTCCGATGGTAACGGGACTCCCCGCCGCGACAAACGCAGTAATACACCTAACGGGCTACTTGTTTTTGCTTAGTCAAAATGGCGCGCCCCAACTTTGCTACCTTGGTTCGAATGCGTTCATTGACTCTCGCTGTGCTCTGCGCCGTCGCGTTGTCCGCGGCCGAGGCGCCCAACACGCTCACCAAAACCGAGAAGGCCGCGGGCTGGAAGCTACTCTTCGACGGCAAGACCATGAAAGGCTGGGACGACGTTCGGAAGAACACGCCCCCCGGCGATTCCTGGACCATTGAGGACGGTGCATTGAAGTCCGTTCCGCACCCGAAGCTTCGCGAAGATCTATTCACGAAGGAACTCTTTGGCGACTTCGAACTGACTTGGGAATGGAAGATTGAAGCCAAGGGAAACAGCGGCCTGAAGTATCGGATTCAGGATCGTTTTTTTGTCGATGAACGGCGTGTAAAGGAGTTCGGACGCTTTGAGAATCTGGCTAACGACGCCGCCCGGAAGCGCCAATATAAACGGGAGGAATCGACGCAGGAATACATTGTTGGCTTCGAGTATCAGATGATCGACGACGCCGGGCACAAGGACGCCCAGCGCGGCGCCTACTACCAGGCCGGCGCGCTGTATTCGATGATTCCTGCTTCGCAACCCGCGGCCAAACCGATTGGCGAGTACAACCTCTCCCGCGTCGTTTTGAAGGGGAACCACATCGAGCATTTCCTGAACGGCGTGAAGGTAGCCGAAGGCGAACTGAACGCGCCATCGACGCTTGAAAAATCCGCCGGCCGGTGGACCACCGAATCCGTTATTCACAAAGCGCTGGCCGAGCAGCCGAAGAAGCTCTGCCCCATCGCGCTGCAAAACCATGGCGACGCCGCGTGGTTCCGCAGCATCAAGATTCGCAAACTACCGTAGTTTTCCCAGCAAATCCCGCGCCTGCGCCGAGTCCGGGTGGAACCGCAGCACGCGGCGCAGCGTGGCCGTCGCCGCGTCCTTGTCGCCCGTCTCCGCGTGGCCCAACGCTAGATTCAGCCCCACCGCCAGCATTCCCGGATTCTTTTCAAACACGCGGGTCCACAACGCCAGCGCCTCTCGGGCGCGGCCGGCCTGCATTCGATAGATGCCCAGATTCGCCATTGCCGTCGCGTTCGCCGGCTCCAACCGCAGGGCGCGTTCATAGAGCGGCGCGCCCTTGCCATTGGCGTCATAGAGTTGCGCCAGTTGCACCAGCAAAGCGGCATCGGCGTCCGGGCGCGCCGCGAGTTTTTCCAGCAGGGGCAACCGCCGTTCCGCCAGGGCCCAATCCCGCTCGGTCGCCGCCATTCCCGGAAACGGCTGCATCACGCGCGGGCCGGTGGCGCGGCCGGGCCTTCGCGCAATGGTGTGATCGGTGAAGACGACATGCTCGCCTTCGCGCGAGCGGCCCTTCGGCATGTGGCAGCCGGCGCAATCGGCGCCGCCGCGTTCATGCGGCTGGTGACAATCCAAGCACGCCGCGGCGCGCGTGGACCCGGCGTGCGCGTCATGGCACGTTCCGCACCACAACTTCTCTCCAGCCGCCTGCCGGCACTTGCTGCGCGCCAACTGTTCGGCATGGTCGGTGGCGGTGCGCTCCCCGCCCGCGCGGCTCCACATGAACACCATCACATGATCGCCCAGCAGATCCCCTGCGCGGAACGTCTCCGGCCCGCGGCCCGGACGCGCTACGCGCGCCGCGCCGGTCAGGTGGCACTGCAGGCAGACACTATCGCGCCGCGCCGGCGCGAGCTTTGCCGGATTCACAATCGGCCCGCGCCGCGCCACATGTTCGTTCCCCGCCCCGTGGCAGCGTTCACAGCTTACGCCGCCCTCAGCGAACGGCGGGTCCGGATACAGATTCGCCGTCCCGGCGGCAACGCGCGCCCCGCTGGCGTGGCATTGCAGACACGCACTCTCAATGGGCCGCGCCACATCTACGAAAGGTTTCGTAGAATAGCCCGGCGACAGCCCCCACTCTCCGCGCGCCGCAAAATACGACGCCGGAGACTGAAACAGGAACCCATCCACCAGCCCCGCGTAGCTGCGCCCCACCGTTCCCGAACCGATGTACCAGCGCATGGCAAACGTGCCCTTGCCAAAATCGACGGCGAAGTCCGGCGACACACGATAGGCAACGCCGCCCGCCCGGAATGCGCCGAAGCGCTCCAATCCATCACCCACCGGCCCGCTGCTGCGCGCCATGCCGCTGCGCCGTTGCTGCTCGTAGATCTCGCGATGGCACGGCGCACAGGCGGCGCTGCCCGTGTCGGCCAGCGCCGGAACGGACACAAGCAGCCAGGCCAGCCAGCGCACTACAGCGCCGCCGTCACTTCGATTTCAATCAACGCCCCGCCCCACAGCGCCGCGACGCCCACGCCGGTTTTCGCCGGCTTGTGTTCGCGGAAAAACTCGGCGTAGACCTCGTTGGCCTCCGCCAGCCGCGAATAATCGGTGAGGTACAAATTGCAGCGCGCCACGCGGTCCAGGCCGGACCCGGCCGTTTGCAAAACACGCTCAATATTCAGGAGCGCTTGTCGCGTCTGCGAGCGCATGTCGTCACCGGCGAGCCGGTTGGTCATCGGGTCTATGCCCAACATACCGGAAACGAAAACCAGATTGCCCAGCACCGTGGCTTGCGAATAGGTGGGGTTGGCCGGCGGCAGCCCCGGAATGGATAAGGGGACCGGCCGCGGCCGGTCCCCTTTGGTTGGTTGTGACATCCCCTTGATTAGAACGTAAAGCGCAAGGCGATTTCAATGTTGCGAGGCCCAAGCTGCTGGCCGGTGTATTGGCCGAAGAACGGGCTGGCCAGATTGGTGTTCAGTCCGCCAACGCCCGCCCAATTGAACGCGTTCAAGAACGTGCCGCGCAGCTCCAGCATCCGCTGTTCGTCAAACTTGAACGTCTTGGAAATATTCGCGTCAAACGACGTGAACCGGCGGTCGCGGATATTGGGCAGGTACGGACCCACCGTTCCCAGACGCTGCACCACATTCTGGCCGCCCTCAAACACAGGAGGATTGGCGAACGCAGCCCGGTTCAAGTAGGCCGTTCCGCCGTTGACACCACGGAAGTTGATCCCGGCATCAGCGTTCAGCACGATGGGCACACCGGCCACGAGGTCCGGCCGCGCCGCGTTGCCTGTGGGCAGATTGATGCCCCCGGTGGAGATGGACACGGGATTTCCAGTACGCCAGTTGTGGATACCGGAAAGCTGCCAGCCGCCCAGGAACTTGTCCACGATCGGACTCAGATTCACCAGCCGGTTCTTGCCGATCGGAAGCTCATAGATCCAGCTCAACTTGGCGACATGCGGCAGGTGGTAGTTGGTGATGCTTCGCTCCAGGTTACGGTTGAACACATCGGCGACTCCTTCGGAATCGATCGCGTTATCGGTCAAACCGATCGCCTTGGACCACGTATAGGCGCCGAGGATGGCCAAACCGTTCTTGAAGTGGCGTGTCACCTGCATCTGCATCCCCTGGTACGACGAGTTCCCGATGTTGGGGAAGATGCTGTTAATGCCAGTGAACTGCGCATACGGCCGCAGCGCCTGCAAGTTGGTGCCAACGAAACCCGGATAGGGCGCCGGGATCGGGCTCGATGCTGTCCACGGCCGCGGCAGTAAGTCACCATACTGCTGCACTGCCGAAAACGGTACGTTGTTCGGCTGCTCAAAGCCTTTGGCGATGAGCCGCGTACCCTTGTTGGCCACGTAATTGACTTCAATGACCGTATTCGCCGGCAACTGATACTGCAAACCGAAGTTCCAGTTCTGCACGTACGGCAGGCGGTTGCCGCTCTTCGAGTAGTAGTCAATACCCTGGCCGTTGGCCAGCGTCGGGATCTTGTTCGGCAGCGTTCCGGTGAAGTCAGGATAGCGGTCGGAGATGTTGCCCAACGGAGCTTCCGCGAACGGAATCTGGCGGTTCGCCGAGTTCACCACCAGGTTGCCGTTGTAGCCCAGAGTGCCGCCAAACCCGAAGCCGTTGGAAATGGCCGGGGTATTGTTAATGCCGTAGCCGCCGCGCATTACCAGCTTGTTGGTCACCGCGTAAGCGAAGCCGAACTTGGGGGATATCTGCTTAAAGTATGTATCCTGGAAGCCGCGAAGTCCGCGGTCGTCAGCAAACGCCAACGCGCCCGGCTTGTTGCCCGCGCCGGGATTCGCCAGCGCGAAATCAACGGCCGACATGCGGCCCGCCACTTCGATCAAACCGCCCACCATTTCCCAGCGGAGGCCGAGATTCAGCGTGAGCCGGGGCGTTACCTTCCAGTCGTCCTGGAAATAGAAACCCGCGGTGCGCCATCGGTGGCCGAAGTTGGATGCGGCAATGCCGCGACTGGTGGAGGCATAGTCGCCCAACAGGAAGCTGGCGAAGCTGTGGCCGGTCTGATTGATGTAGCCCGGTAACGCCGTCTGGTTCGGCGAGAAGTTGAAATCACCCGAACCCGACTTGTTGCGGGTGTTGTAGTAGTAGCGGCGATTCTCAAAGCCGAACTTGAAGTTGTGCTTGCCGCTCACTTTGGTCATGTCCACCTGGCCAATGGTCGAGCCGTTGAAACTGCCGCCGCGGCTGCCCGAACCGAGCCGTCCGCCGGCGCCGATGCCGCCGCCCTGGAACGGCTGGCCCGCAAAATTCAATACCGGAAAATGTACGCCGGGAACATTTTGCAGACCGATCTTGGCTGGCCAATCCTGATCCACATAGACACTCTCGTTGTTGTTGCCGAATCGGTTGTAGCCGAGGTTGACTCGGCCCAGCAGTGTGGGCGTCAATGTGAAATCGTAGGACATGCGAACCATCGTTCCCGGCGTGTCCTGGTTCTGGTACACATTGGTGGGCGAGCCTGGAGGCGCGCTCCACCGCGGCGATCCCGAGTTATAGCGGGTACGGAAGTTGCGATTCACCATGCCGCTTAGCCGGTGGCGTTCATTGAAATTGTGGTCGCCTTTGAACGTCAGCATTCGTTCTCGAAATTCCGGGCAGCAGGTGCCTATCGCGGGCATGTTGTTCAACATACCGCTGAAGATGGGATCGTCGATCGGCGCCAGTTCCAGAATCTTCGAAGGCACAGCGCCAAAACGGCTGCGCGGAATGACATTCCCAGGGAACATGTCGCGCACCCAGGTCGAACCAACCTGCCGCGCGGAGCGAGGATCGTAGATAGACCCGAACTGCACTGGGCGGCCAAGTGCGTCCGGTGTCAACGACGTACCCGAACTTGCATTGCCCGTGAACGCCGGGCTCAGCAGACTGGAGAAATTGCCCTGCTTGAACTCGGGCGTGGGCAAATGCACAAATCCGCTCTGGTTGAAATCGGCCTGCGTGGTCCGTTCCATGTTATGGAACCAAAATGTCTTGTTGCGGCCATCGTAAAGTTTCGGTATGAGCACCGGCCCGCCGGCCGAGTATCCGTAGTTGTGCTGTTTGTAGGGTTGGCGCTTAATGCCCGCCGCGTTGCTGTTGAACGCATTCGCGCGCAGGGCGTCGTTCTGCCCGTAGTAATACGCGCTGCCGTGCAAAGAGTTCGTTCCGCTCTTGGTGGCGAAGTTGGCTACCGAGGTTTGACCGCCGGAATACTGCGCGCTCACGGTGCCGGTCTGCATCTTAAATTCGCTAATCGCTTCGGCCGAAGGGCTGAACTCGGAGTTCGCCCCGCCCGCCAAATCCATTCGGCCCACTGAAATGCCGTCGATCAGAATCTCGTGCGAGTAGTTCTGTCCGCCATTGATGGAGCCCTGCCACGTGCCGCCAACGGTTCCCGGCAGCGAGGTGAAGATGAACTGTTGAATCTGGCGCCGGCCGCCGCCCACCGCGATCGGCCAGGCGTCGAACTCTTTTTTGGTCACATAGCTGCCGATTTCCGCTGTGCCGGTCTCCAACAGAGGAGCTTCGCTCGACACCGTGATCTGGTCGCTGATGTTGCCGACTTCCAGCCGGAAGTCCACCGTCAGCGTCTGCGCCACGGCCAGTACTACATTCTCGCGGATCGCGCCCTTGAAACCAGGAGCGCTCACTGAAATTCGATAGGTGCCAGCCGATAGCGCCGGCATACGATAAACGCCCGCTTCCGTCGTGGCGCTTGAAATCTCCACGCCCGTTGCCGGGTTCAATACCTTGACCATGGCGCCGGCCACCGCCGCGCCGGAAGGATCAAGGACAGTTCCGTTGAAAGTGCCACGCTCCCCCTGTCCGAACAGGGCGGCGCTCATTAATACTGCAAACGCGATTTGCCGCAATTGCATCCACGAACCCCCTTTAAAGCATTCAATCCTGCGCAAGGCAGGCGTGAGAGAGACTTTATCACAGATTAGAGCCTCTCGATTCGCTCCAAAGCCGCGTCACCATGCCTCCCGGTTCGCGATCTTCACCCGGAACAAGGGCTTCGCCCGCTCCGCCGCCTCCATTTCAAAAACCTCCTCCGTCCGCGAAGCCTCCCACCCCCGCCACAGCCACGCCAATGACTCCGGCAAATCCATCGCCCCCTGCGCGATGGCATGCGCGCTTTCCCCAAACCGGAAGTGAAAATCGTACCCTTTCAGCTTCAGCGAATTCGCCAACTGAATATTTTGCAGCGGCCAGCTCCCGGCCTGATTTTCAATATCGTCCGCTCCATCCGACAGCCACACGCGCAGGTTCTTCCTCGCCTCGCGCCGCACGCGATGCGCCACAATGTAGCCGCCGTCCTGCCCCTTTTCCGGCTGCCACTGAATCCCAGTGAAGCTGCCTATATGCGACAGCACCCGGCTGAACTGTCCCGGGAAATACCACGCCACGTTGAACGCGCAGATGGCCCCCGACGACGCCCCCGCCACCGCCCGCGAATAGGCGTCCTTCCGGATTCGGTACGTCTTCTCCACCTCCGGCAGAATCTCCTCCAACAGGTACTTTCCATAACGTTCCGATACCGTATCGTATTGAATACTCCGCATCCGCACGCCGCGCGCCGGTCCGCCCTCGCCCGGCGAAATCAGCACATGCACCATCGGCGGAATCAGTTTTTTGGCCACCAGATTGTCACTGACAATCTGCAGCCGCAAACGCAGCAAATCCGCATTGCCCACGATCGTCTCTCCGTCTTGCCACACCATCAGCGGCGCGCCATTCTTCAGGTCCACCCCCGCGTTTGCGTACACCCAGAAGTTCGCCGCCATACCAGGGTAGACGCGGCTTCGCAGCGTCTTCTGGTTCGACAGCACGCCCCGCGCCACGCCGGCCCGCGGGTACGAATCCGGGTTGTAGCCGGCCACGTCGTAGGAGCCCAACGAGCGTCCACCGGCGAAGTATTCATAGTGGTGCGTTACGCCCAGCCGCAGCGTTCGCAGCAGATACCAGTACGGCTTCCCCTCCACTCGCCGCATTGGCAGCGGCGGTTCACGGTCAATCGATACCGTCGCCGCGCCGTCGGCCCGCACCGCGAACAGAAACTCCTGCCCCCAAACAGCCGCGCCGTCGCGTCCGGCCAGTCCGGGCAATCCTGCTTCCAACAGCGCCCCCAGCCGCGGCGAATGCTCGCGCGCCGCCGTAATCAGCGTCTCCAGCGGGTGAGTCTGCGCGTTACTCTGAAACGCCGTCACCGAGAGGAACAGAAGCAACCGGTACATGCCCGGTATTCTATCCCGCGTAACGCGCCCGAGCGGCGCGCTGCCTTACACAACGCGCCGCCTGGGTCATCATGCTCTGGCGTGTATCCGCGCCAAAGCGCCATTCCTCCGAGACGAGGAAGTCAAAACATCACTCAATGGTTATTTTCACCGGTTGCTCAATATACATAGTGCAATCGGCATTCAAAATCATCAGCCCATACCGCCCGGGCTTCACGTCTACAGGAACTTTCACCGTAATCGCGTCGGCCTTCTGCGTCACGATCGCGACTTTGATCTCCTGGCTGCCGAGCGTGAGGAAAACTTCCTTCACCTGATTCTTATCCAGGTTCTCGCCAGCGATGGTGTACTCTGCGTCTGCTTTGCCGGTATCAGGCGTCACCGATGTCATGCGCGGTGCCGTGCCTTGTCCAAAGACAACCAGGGAAGCCGCCAAAAGAAGAATAACTGCGGATAACCGTTTCATGGGAACTGCCTCCGATTTGATTTTGCTCCCGTTTCAAATTGTTTGCAAGCGCTTTCTTCACTCCAGCGAAAATGCCAGAATTTGCCCGCCCGCCGCGATCGCCACATGTTGCTTCCCATGCACCAAATAGGTCATTGGCGACGCCTTCCACGCCTGCCCTGTCGGAAAATGCCACAGCGTTTTTCCCGTCTTCGCGTCCGCCGCGGCAAACGTCCCACCGCTCTCCCCGTAGAACAGCAATCCCCCGGCCGTCGACAACACGCCCGAATAGTTCGCCTCCGGCGCGCCAATTTGCGGCACTTCCCAAACAATTTTTCCCGTCTCAATATCCAATGCCCGCAGCACTTTTTCCGGCGGATTCGCCGGGTCATTATAAGGAACGAACCAGCTTCCCGCCGCCCGGTACATGTTGCAGTCCTCCACCGCCATCACGTAGAACAGTTTCGTCGCCGGGTTGTACGCGGTCGAATACCAATTCGTCGCGCCCCGCACCGCCGGGCACACTTTCGTCCCGCCCGCCGTCGGTTTCGCCGCCGGGTTCACCTGCGGCCGTCCTTTGGCGTCCAGCCCGGTGGACCATGTAAGCCGTTTCACAAAGGGGGCACCCAGTAAGTACTCGCCCGTAGTCCGGTCCAGCACGTAGAAGTAGCCGTTCCGGTTGGCCTGGAGCAGCAGCTTCCGCGGCCGGCCCTTGAAATTCGCGTCCACCAGCACCAGCGGTTCGGTGGCGTCCCAGTCCCACAGGTCATGCGGGGTGAACTGGAAATGCCACTTCAACTTGCCCGTCTTGGCATCGAGAGCCACCACGCAATTCGTGTACAAATTGTCGCCGCCGCGGTCGGTGCCGTCGGTGTCCGGATACGGATTACCCGTTGGCCAATAGAGTGTATCGCTTTGCGGATCGTACGACCCGGTAAGCCACGTCGCTCCGCCGCCAAAATCGATCGCTTTCCCGCCCCACGTTTCCGCTCCCTTTTCGCCACGTTTCGGGATAGTGCGGAAACGCCACGCCTCTTTACCCGTCGCCGCCTCATAGGCCACAACGAACCCCAACAGCGGCGCGTCGCCGCCGCCCACGCCGCCCACCACCAGGTTCCCCACCACCATTGGCGCCGCCGTGGAGCCGTAGTTGCCAATGTCTCCCGTGGGCATATAAACCTGCCACACCAGCGCGCCGGTCAGCCGGTTCAGCGCCACCATATGCGCGTCGTCTGTAGCGAAGAAAACGCGGTCGCCCAGCAGCGCGGCGCCGCGTTGCGCGCCTTTGGCCGCGTCGCCGGAGATCTTCCGCGCGTCGCCCCGCGGCCGCACCCAGCACCAAATTTCCCGGCCTGTGGCGCTGTCCAGCGCGCACACCTGATTGGGCGCCGTAACGTACATGACGCCATCGGCCACCAGCGGCGTCGTCTGCAGGCTCGGATGCGGCAGCGCGTAGCTCCACACAGGTTTCAGGCGCGCCGCGTTGGCTGTGGTAATCTGCGCCAGCCCGCTGTGCCGGTTGCCCGATGGCAGCCCGTGATAACCCGGCCATTCGCCCGGCGCCGGCGCCTGCACGCGCGCCACGTCGGCCGCCGCCGGCGGCGCCGCGGCCGGCAAAGGCCCCAGCCCCACCCCGCCCAGCGTAGCCAAATACGCGATCACGTCCCGCCGTTCCCCCTCCGTCCCCCGGAACGCCGGCATATACGAATCCTTCTCCGCCGTCACCGCCAAATAATTGGTGCCTGGCACCAATTTAATGTTTCCGTCGAAGGTTTGCAGTTGCAGGTCGTGCGCGCCGCGGCTGCGCGCGAAGCCGCGCAGCGAACTGCCGTCCTTCATCTTCACCGTCACCACGCCCCACGGATCGTCCGGGCAGAACGCCCATCCAGGACACGCCGCGCCGTTCCGTTTCCCCTTCCGCGAGTTCGGGTTCTTCAACGTTTCTTCCAACTCCCGCAGCGTGAACTCCCGGCCCACGTTCGATAGGTCCGGCCCGTTCGATCCGCCCTTGCCCATCGCCATATGGCACGCCGAACACCGCTGTTCGAACAACGCTTTCCCCGCCGCCGCGTCGCCCGCCGGATGCGCATTGAACGCCGACGCATTCCACGAATGCACCGCCTTCGTCAACGCGTCCAATTCGGCGTCCGGCAGCGGAAATCCCGGCATCCCGCCCCGCGTCCCATTCCGGATAATGCCCCGAATCTGCGCCTCCGTTCGAGACCGCAGTGATCGCGTGTCGATCAAACCCGGCCCGCGGTCGGTCCCCGTCGCACTATCGGCATGGCACGCCGCGCAGTACTTCCCATAGGCCGCGGGAATCTCTTGCGCCGCCACGGCCGCGCTTATCAGAAGCAGCAAAAAGTAGGGCATATTCACCTATGCAGTGTGCGTGGCCAGCCGCAGGTCGTCTTCCAACTCGTAGATCCGGTCTTCCAGATTTTTCGTCGCGGCGCCCTTGGCCTGCGCCGCTTCCAGCTTCTTCCGCGCCGCCGCCAGTTGCTTTTCCAGCGCCGTCACTTTCGGGTCCGCGGGCGGTGCGGCCGGCTTGGCGGCAACCGGCGCCGCGGCCTTCTTCACAGCCTTCTTTGCCCCTGCCTTGAACTTGAACGACGTCACCGCCGCCGGCGGCGCCAGCGCCGTTCCGAAGTCTTCCTTATATGCCTCGGCCAACTGCACCGCCTCGGTCAACAGTTCACGGAACCGCGCCTCGATCGCATGTTTCGCGCGCGCCCGCAAATCTCCGCCCTGCCGCTTCCACTCTAAATATTCAGCGATTGGATCACTCATGAGACTTCCATCCTATCGCCGAATCGCTAATCGCCGCGCACCATCTTTCGCAGATATCGCGCCGCCCTCGGCACGGCTGTCATCTCGTCTTCCTTCCCCTCGTACACCATGCTGCAGAACCCGTTGTAGTGTACGCCGCGCAAAATTTCGAACACGCGTTTGTAGTCGATAAACTTCTCCACGCCCTGCCCATCGGCCTCATACACTTTCACACGGACAAACGGCGCCAGCGGCGCCACTTGCTCCAGGCTCCGGTAGTAATCGGCATAGGTGTGCCCTTCCCGTTTCGGCCCGTTCGGCCCCTCCCGCCCGGTAAAGTGCCCCGTGTCCAGCACCAGCGCGAAGTTCGGATGATTCACGGCTTTGTAGAACCGCAGCATGTCATCCCCCGTGCTCGTCAACCCGCTATGGTTCTGCAGCGCCGCCACCATGCCCATGTCCGCGCCAATCTCCGCGCACCGCCGCAGCGCGTCCGCGCCGCGCTTGAAGGCTTCCTCATCGTTGCCGCCCGGCGGCGTCGAACCCACAAACAGCCGCGCCAGCGGCGCTCCCAAAAATAACCCCGTCTCCATCCCCACGCGGCACTTTTCGATCTCCGCCTCCACGCGCTCCGGAAACCGGCCGAACTCCGTCGACACCGGAAAACTCGGCACCGACATCCCGTTGTCCAACAGCATCCGCCGCAGTTGCTTCAAGTAGATTCTGTCGAAGCTCTTCAAGTGCTGCATGTGCAGGTCAACGCCGTCAAACCCCAATCCGCGCGCCGTCGTGATGAACTTCGGCAAATCCATTTTCCCGGCGCGAAACTGGTTCTGAAAGCTCAACGAAAGACAACTGAGTCTCATCATGGCGCTATACCAGAAGGTCCTTCAGAATCGTTCCATGCACCTCGGTCAGCCGCTCGCGGCGGCCCTGGTGCAGGTAGCTCAGCCGGTCCTGCTGCAGGCCAAGCTGATGGATCAACGTGGCGTGCAGATCCCGGAAATGCACCGGGTTCACCGTCGCTTTCAACCCAATGTCATCGGTCGCCCCATAGGCCATCCCGCCCTTGAAGCCGCCCCCGGCCACCCACATGGTGAAGCCGGTGTTGTGGTGGTCTCGCCCGCTGCCGCGTTCGCTTTCCGGTGACCGTCCAAACTCTCCGCCCCACAGCACGATCGTGTCTTCCAGCAGGCCGCGCCGTTTCAAATCCTTCACCAGCGCCGCCGTCGGCTGATCGGTCAGCCGCGCCATGCGCAGATGGTTTTTCTCAATGTCGGAGTGCGCGTCCCATTCGGTTTCCGCGCCGCCCCCGCCTGCCACCACACACACAAACCGCACGCCTTTTTCCACCAGCCGCCGCGCCATCAGGCATCGCCGTCCGTAGTCGTCCGTGTCCGCCTTGCCCACGCCGTAAAGGTCCAGCGTTTCCTGCGGTTCGTTCGATAGGTCGAATATCTCCGGCGCCTCGGTCTGCATTTTGAACGCCGTGTCGTAGGCCGACATGCGCGCCGAAAACTCCGCGTCCTCGCCCAGCAGATTCGCCTCGTTCAACTGCCGGATCAGGTCAATCGTCTTGCGCCGCCGCTCCATGGAAATCCCCTTTGGAACCTCCAGGTTCAGCACCGGCCGCTTCCCCGCCCGGAACATCGCCGGCTGATACACGGCCGGCAAAAAGCCGTTCGTGTACACGGGCTGCCCCGCCTCCGGCGCGCCATTCGGGTCCGGCATCACGACATAGGCCGGCAGCGAATCGCTCTGCGTGCCCAGCCCGTAGGTTACCCAGCTTCCCATCGACGGGAAACCCGGTATCACCCGGCCCGACATCATCTGGTATTGCGCCGCCGAATGCACCACCATGTCGCCGTGCATGGAGCGGATAACGCACAAATCATCGGCAATCTGCGCCTGGTGCGGCAGCAAATCGCTGATCTCCAGCCCCGACTTTCCATACTTGGCGAACGTGCGCTTCGTCCCCAGAATCCGCGAGTTCTGATTGACGTTCTGATACTCCACTTTGCCGAACGTGTCCGGCCGCTTCTGCCCGTGCAACTGGTTCAATAGCGGCTTCGGGTCGAACGTCTCCAGGTGCGAAGGCCCGCCCGCCTGGAACAGGAAGATTATTCGCTTGGCCTTGGCCGGAAAGTGCGGCTCCTTCGGCGCCAGCGGACTCTTCGGCGCCTCCGCCGCCAGCAGCGAACTGAAGCCCATGGCCCCGAAGCCGCAGAAGCAGTCGGTCAAAAACTCCCGTCGATTGCGTGCGAAACGAATATGTTCTGGCATGTTAGTTCACGTAGAGGAATGCGTTGGAGTTGAACAACGACAAGGCAAATTCAGTCAGAGCTACCGGATCCGGATCGTCAATGTATTTCATCGACAACGCCCGTTCCCGCTCATTCGGCAGCCGTCCCGTCGCCAGCCGCCAGGCATAGTCCACCTTCTCCCGCGCGGTGCCTTGCAACCGCTTCGCCAGCGCGCCCGCCAGGTCGTTCGATACGGTGCCGTTCAGCAGTTCCAGCGCCTGCGGCGCGTGGGTCGATTGGTCTCGCCGCGCGCAACTGAGCAGCGTATCCGGCGAATCGAACACCTGCATAAAGGGCAGAATCAGGTTGCGTTTATAGATCATGTAAATCGTGCGCCGGTCGTGTTCGCCGCGGTCCCTCGTCGTCACCCAATACTGCGGCCGTTTCAGGTCCTTGATCAGCTCTTCGTCGATCTTCAACATCACACTCGGCCCGCCTGCCTTCGGGTTCAGCCGGCCCGACACCGCCAGCATCGTGTCCCGAATCTCCTCGGCGGCCAGCCGCCGCCGGTTCGCTTTCCAGTACCACTTGTTGTCCGGATCTTTTTCCGCGAATAGCTTCTCATTCGGCGAACGGCTCGCCTGCCGGTAGGCCGACGAAAGCAGCATCATCCGGTGCAGCGGCTTCATCCGCCAGCCATTCTTCACGTACGCATTCGCCAGCCAATCGAGCAGTTCCGGATGGGATGGCCGTGTCCCCATCCGCCCGAAATCATTGGGCGTCGTCACCAGATTCCGCCCGAAGTGGTATCCCCAAATGCGATTCACCATCACGCGCGCCGTCAGCGGATTTTGCGGATCAGTAATCCATTCGGCCAGCCGCGTCCGCGGCTTCTCTGTTTCCAATGGCAACTCCGCCGCCTCTTCCGGCAGCAGAACGCCCGGCGGACGCATGCCCACCTTCGCGCCCTTGTTGCGGTAGTCGCCCCGCTCCAGCATGTGGATCGGCGTCATCTCTTTCGGTTCGTTCTTCACCGCGTACATCGCCGTCAGCGGAGGCGGAATCTGCCCGTCAATCTCTTCCAGCCGCGTCAGAATCTTGCCCTTGTCTTCCTCCGACGCTCGCCGCATGGCGAAGCGCAGCTTTCGCATCTCGCTCTCCAACGGCTCCATCGTCGCCTTGTACTTGGCCTGCTCTTCGGCCGTCGCGATGATCACATCGCTGGCGTGCGTCTGCGCGAAATAGCCCTGCAGCCGGTAGTAGTCGGATTGGCGAATCGGGTCGAACTTGTGGTCGTGGCAGCGCGCGCAGCCCATGGTCATCCCCAGCATGGATGCGCCCACAATGTTGGCCATCTCGGTCAGCACTTCCGTTCGCGAACTCGCCACGTCCTGGTTCCCCGCGTTCTTCCGCAGCGGTCCCAGCCGGTTGAATCCGCTGGCCACCAGCAGCGTGTCGTTCTTCGGATCCATTTCATCCCCGGCCAACTGCTCCTTCAGGAACACGTCATACGGCTTGTCCGCGTTCAACGAAGCAATCACGTAGTCGCGGAACCGGTAGGCGTCGGGCCGGTGCGTGTCGTACTCATACCCGTCGCTTTCGGCGAACCGCACCACGTCCAGCCAATGGCGCGCCCATTGTTCGCCGTACCTGGGCGATTCCAGCAGCCGGTCCACCAATTTCTCGTAGGCCTTCGGGTCCTTGTCCTCCACGAACGCGGCGATCTCTTCCGGCGTTGGCGGCAGCCCGTGCAGATTGTAGGTCACGCGCCGGATCAGCGTCGCGCGATCGGCCTCCGGCGCTGGTGTCAACTCCGCTTTTCGCAGCCCGGCCAACACGAATGCATCCACCGGCGTGCGAATCCACGCCTTCGCGGCGGCATCAGTCAACACTGGCGGAGCGACGTCCGCCCTGGGCTGAAACGCCCAGTGCCTGCGCTCGGCCGCCGTGTATTTGCCCAATGGCGCAATATCCGGCGCCGCCCACACCACGGCCGCCACGCTCAAGGCACAGAACTTTCGAATCGTTAGATGGAGCATGTTTAATACGCCATGAGTGTATCGAAATCGAACCCGGCTTTGGCAAACCGCTTAGATCTCCCAGTGCCGCGCGATCTGCCCGTTTTCATCGGCCGTCGCCATCCAGTCCAGCAGCGCCCCTTTTAACTCCGCCACCCGCCCTGGCTCTTTGGCGTACAGGTTATTCCACTCCCCCGGATCGTTCGCCAAATCGTACAGTTCCCCCCCGTTCCCGGGATAGTAGTTCAGCTTCCAACGCTCTGTCCGCACCATCTTCGCGTCCGGATGGCGAATGCCGTCAATTCCCTTCCCCGGCGCCCACGGATACCCGGTGCCCCCATTCGTGATCACCTCCGGCATGATGTTTTCGCAAAACACCATCTCCCGCCCGCCACCGCGCAGAAAGCTTTGCCCCTGCACGTGTTCTGGAACAGCCACACCGCACATCTCCAGAATCGTGGGCAGCACATCAATCGCCTCGGTCAACTCTGTCCGCACGCCGGCCGCCACGCGCCCCGGCGCGTGTACCAGCATCGGCACGCGCACCGAATCCTCAAAGAACACGTTCTTGCCAAACAGCCCATGCTCCAGCATCTGGTCGCCGTGATCGGACAATACGAACACCGCCGTGTTGTCCGCCTTTCCGGTCTTCTCCAACTCATCCAGAATCAATCCCGCCTCTTCGTCCAGCATCGTCACACCCGCGTAGTAGCTGCGCCACATCCACTGCAGCAGCGCGCGGTCCGTATCATAGGCGGGCTTGAATCGAAGAATCATCCGCTGCACCGGTTGCGGCAGCGAGCGTATATAGGCAAGGTCCACCGCGCGCGGCAGCGGTATCTCCACGCCGTTGTACAGCGAATCGAACGGCGCGGGGACGGTATAGGGCGCATGCGGTTTGAAAAACGAAGAGAACAGGAAGAACGGCGCCGCCCCGCCCGCCAGTTCCCGCAGCATTCGCCGCGTCTCCAGGCCCGTCCAGGCTGTGGGCGTGTACTGCCGGTCAATCTTCGCCCGGAACGGGTTGCCCTGCCCCTTCTCGGTTTCGTTGTAGTGGACCAGTTGCGCCTGCGGATCGTTCCGCCGCCGCCACGTCACATAATCCGAAAACTTGTCCGTCCTCGGAATGCCATCGTCCAGTTGCACCATGTCGAACCCGGTCGTCCGCGCGTGGGCGTTGGTCCCGGGCCAGAAATGCAGCTTCCCCACGGAGCCGGTCTTATATCCCGCGCCCTGCAATAGCGATTGCAGCATCGGCTCCGCCCCGCGATAGGGCGTATAGTTCACGCGGTTCTTGTGGCAATGCGGATAGCGGCCGGTGAGATAGGAAATCCGCGACGGCACGCAAACCGGGGCTTGTACGAAGGTGTTCGTACATCGCAGGGAACGCGCCGCCAGCCGGTCCAGGTTCGGCGTCTTGATGAGCGGGTTGCCATTCGCGCCCAGACAATCGAACCGCCACTGGTCGAACATGATCACCAGCACGTTGGGCCGCGCCGCCACGGGTGCTTGCGCGGCGGTGGCGGACTGCAAAAAGACGCGTCGGGAAAAGTCGTCCATAAACAGAGCCATGCTAACGTAGCCAAATGGCCCCCTGGGATATTGCTGCTTGCGAATTCGCGGAAAAGAACCTCTACACCGCCGTTGTTTCGGATTCATTAGATCAACTCGGCGTGCGCCATCAGGCCATGCGCGAGTACCTCCGCCCGATTCATAAGGGGTGCGTCTTCGCCGGCTGGGCCCGCACCATTTCCTGTTCGGATATCTACCATATCCCTGAGAATCCCTACGACATCGAGATTGAAGCAGTGGACAGTCTGCTCCCCGGCGAAGTGGCCGTTTGCGGCACACAGAAGTCCACGCGCAACGCCCCTTGGGGTGAACTGCTTTCGACCGCCGCCAAGGCCCGCGGCGCCCGCGGCGCCGTCATCGATGGCCTTGTCCGCGACGTCACCAAAATTGAAGAGATCAACTTTCCCGTCTTCGCCGCCGGCATCAAGCCCGTCGATTCCATGGGCCGCGGTCTGGTCACCGCCTATAACGTTCCGGTCGAGTGCGGGGAGGTGATCGTGAACCCCGGCGACTTCGTCTTCGGCGACACCGACGGCGTGATTGTCATTCCTGGCGCCATGGTAAAAGAGGTGCTCGCCCTGGCCTACGACAAGGTGACTCGCGAAAATCACTCCCGCGAAGAGCTAAAAAACGGCGCCTACCTCCGAGATGTCTTCGCCAAGTTCGGAGTTCTGTAGCCGCCAGGCCCGCGCTAGGCGGATGGCGCTTCCCCGCGCGACCACTCCCGCACCTTGCGCTGCATCGTCTCCTGTGTCACCGGTTTGGATAAGTAATCGTCCATTCCCGCCGCCAGGCATCGCTCCCGGTCCCCGTTCATTGCGTTCGCGGTCATCGCGACGATCGGCAGGCGCGCCGCGCCCGTCGCGCACTCCAGCCGGCGTATCTCCGCCGTCGCCGCCAGCCCATCCATCTCCGGCATCTGCACGTCCATCAGCGCCAGCGCGTACAAACCGGTCGTCGCCGCCCGCACCGCGTCATGCCCGTTTTCCACCACATCCACCGCGAAGCCGGCCTTCTCCAAAAACACTTGTGCAATCCGCCGGTTCACCACATTATCTTCGGCCAACAACACACGGCCCGTCGCCGGCTGATCCGGCGAAGCGGCCAGCGGAACCGGTTCGCTCGCCGTCCCTGTTTCTATTTCAAACGCGAACCTGCTTCCCTTGCCTTCCTGGCTTTCGAACGTCAGATCACCGCCCATCAGCGCCGCCAGTTTTTTCGATATCGCCAGCCCAAGCCCAGTGCCCCCGTAGCGCCGGGTCATCGAACTATCGGCCTGGGAGAAACTGCGGAACAAACCCGGCTGCGCCGCCGCCGGAATGCCAATGCCGGTGTCCCGAACTTCGCAGCGCAAACGAACCCGGTCCGGTCCCTCCGCCACCACCCAGCCGCTTACGGAGATCTCCCCGGCTTCGGTGAACTTGCAGGCGTTCCCCGCCAGATTCAACAGAATCTGCCGGTAGCGCACCGGGTCGCCGGTCACCAGCTTCGGCAGCCGCGCCGCGTTCACGGTCAGGCGCAGCCCCTTTTCCTGGGCTTTCGGCCGGATCAGGCCCAGCACATCCCGCAGTTCCTTTGCCGGATCGAAGACGACTTTTTCGATCACCAGCCGTTCCGCCTCAATCTTCGAAAAGTCCAGAATGTCGTTCAAAATTCCAAGCAACATCCCGGCGGACGCCTGAATCGTTTCCAGATATTCACGCTGCACCGCCGTGGTCGGCGTGTCCAGCATCAGTTCCGTCATCCCCAAAACGCCATTCATCGGCGTGCGGATTTCATGACTCATGTTGGCCAGGAACGCGGACTTCATTTCCTCCGCCCGCCGCGCCTCGATTTCCCTTGCTCGCGCACGCCGCGCCATCTCCACGGAAAACGCGGTTAGCGCGCTGGCCAGCAATCCAAACGCAAAAGTCACTTCCGGCATCACCGTCCGGTTCGCCGCCGGGCCGTAGCGCCGCAGTTGCATATCCTCTTCCATTCGCAGATTCTGCCAGAGCCCAAAGCTCATCACGGCCAGCACCAGCCCCGCCGCCACCGGTGCCCGTGGAAGCAGCACCGCGCCGGCACGCAATGCAATGGCCGTTCCCAACGCCAGCATACCCACGCTGACCGGCAGCGCAATACCCGGCCGCCACTGGCCCATGCCCATGCTGGTGACTCCATGCGCCATGGTGTGGAACAGCGCAAACGCGCCTGCCCCGGTGGCCCCCAGCGCGGCGAGCGTTCGCAGGCCATGGGAGTAGGCGATCATCGCCCCCCCCAGCGCCGCCGCGGCAAGCGCCGCCCGCGTTGACATCACCACTCCCGGCCTCGATATGCCAAACGCCTCCAGCAACGCCAGCGCCATCACCAGCCATCCGCAAACCCGCGGAAACCAAACCGAACGGCTTTCCCCCGCCAACCCGATTCCGCCGGCCACAAGCGCCAACCCGCCCGCGTACGTGAGCACCTTGTACCGCGGCCAATTTCCACCCGTGATGTGCCACGCAACAAGTCCATACACGCCCATTGCGAGCGCGAACCAAGGCAGCAATCGCAAGCATACCCTTGCGATCGCCGCGTTTCTCGTCACCTGTTGAGGCACTCCATATCGTCGGCAGTCCCACTTCCCAACTTTAGGCTAGTACAGCTAAACACTCTACCGCACGACACGTGTTCTCCGGCCAGGCACCGATGCCAGCGCAGGCTCCCATTGACGTCCGGCGCTTTTGCGGAGTGCCGGCCGCCTTCTCCCTGCCTGCGACTCTCTTGCTATGTCTTGTCCCAACTGCCAGTCGGGGAAGGTAACTCCCGGTGGCCGTGTCGTTGACCGCGGCCACAGCTTCTCCAAACTCAGCTTGCCTGTAACGGTCGATGCCGATCCCAGCGCGATGCTGTTTACCGGCACCGTTGCATCCGCGCTCCGCGCACAAATTTGTGGAGATTGCGGCTATACCAGGCTCTTTGCCGAGGGTCACAACGAACTCTGGAAAGCACACCAGAAATCGCTAGGCGCTCAACCCTAACGCCCCGCAAACTCCGCCCGGAAACTTACCAGGCGCCCGTGCTCCACTTCCGTCACGTAGCAGGTCCTGCCATCCGGCCCGCCAAAGGTGATATTCGTCGGCATCTTCCCCAGCACATCCACCTCGCGGATCACTTTCCCCTTGGGCGACACAATCGCCACCACACCCTTCCCGTGCCGGGTAACGTACAAGTTGCCCTTCACATCCGCGCGCATTCCGTCCATTCCAAAGTCCGGGAACTGGATGAGCAGCTTCTTTTTCGATAGGGTGCCATCCCTGCCGATCCGGAAACGCCACACTGTCCGCGCGCCAGACTCATTCACATACAAATACTTCCCGTTCGGGGAAACTTCAATCCCGTTCGAGGTGCTTGTCATGGACGCCGCCTTCATCACTTTCGCGTCCTTTCCGATGCGCCACACCTGCCCCGCTCCGCCTTTCCAATCCGGGTCGCTCGCCCACAGCGTCCCGTCGGGCGCCAGGGCGATATCGTTCGGCTGGAATGGCGTGGGCACTTTGGCGAACACGGTGAACTTCCGCGTCACCGGATCAATCTCCAGAATGTTGTGGCCCTTGTAATCGGCAACAAACATCCGCCCTTCCGGCGTGAACCGGATTCCATTGCCCAGGCTGCCCTCAGGCATCGTCACCCATAGTTCCGCCTTCCCCTCGGGGGTCACACGGCCGATGGTGTCGGTACGCTGATAGGAGACCGCAAAAACATTTCCCGCTTTATCGGTGGCCGGGCCCTCCACGCCGGAGGTGAAACTACGCTCCGGCGTGAATGGCGTCGCCACAAAAAGAGCCTGCGCAAGCAACAGGAGCATGGCTATTTCGCCGGCGCCGGGATGCGCGTGGTGTGGCGTTCCATCATCTGCCAGGCGTTGCCGTTCTTCACCCACACTTGCAGCATCGTCAGCGGTATGTCGCCGTTGGCGCTGTGCGCCGTCATTTTGGCGCGGATGGTCGCCGCCTTGCCGTAAACGTGGATCGTCTGGTCATGAATCTCGAAGTTTCCCTTCGATTTCACGAGCGCCGCGATAGCCTGCGCTTTCGTCTCCAGCAGTGTATTCGAGTGGCTGTATTGCAACCCGTCGGCGAAGATCTTGCCCAGCGCCGCCGCGTCGCCCGCCTTGGCCGCCGCCAGGAACGACGCGTGCGCCGCCTTCACCGCCGCCTCATCGGCCGTCTCAGCAAAACCAACCGCGGAAACCGCCAAAACCAATGTAGTCAACAACAGAGTTTTCATAGCCCCTAATCCTATCCGATTTACTGTACGCATTCGAAGCTGCCCGCTTCGTCGGTGGAACCGCTGCCCTTATACTTGGCGGTCTTCGGATACGCGCACAACGGGCGCGTCCGGCCCGGCCGCGCCGCCAAAATAGTCTCTGGCGCCGTGCCCTTCTCCACCCACTCTTCCAGCGCTTTGGCGATGTTCGACGCGGCTTCGCCCTTCGGCGCCCCGCCCTGCCCAAAGTTGTTCGGCCCCGCGCCCGCGCCACAGTGCTGCATCCCCGGAACCATAAACAGCCGCACGAACGAACCCGCCTGCTTGGCGCCCATCTTCTTTACCACGGACTGGTAGTAGTCGATCACCGCCTGCGCCGGGATCGCCGCGTCGCACCAGCCGTGATACAGAATCAGTTTGCCGCCACGGGCCTGAAACGCCTTCAGGTTCGGGTCGGTGGCGTTCAGATGAATCGCCATTCTTTGAGCCGCCGGTAAATCACGAGCCACGTCGAAAGTCTTGTAGTCCCAGTTTGGGTCGTTGTGGACCATGAACTTGAAGAAGTTCGTGCTGAACCCGAACATAGCGCTCTTTTCCGGTGCCGGACCGGTGATCCATGGCCCCCAGCCGGTGGCCTCCGCCTCGCCCGACATCGCGTAGCCCGGGTAGACCTGCTTGCCTTTGGCGTCCTTCAAGCCGCCATAAAGTTCCTTCAGTGCCGATATCTGCGGCGCCGTTAGACAACTCTTGTTCTCCTCCCCTTTGCACAACAGCACGTTTGGATCGAACCCGCATTTCCCTGGGTTCTCAATTACTCCGTCAGCCACCGCGTCGTTCTTGTCGCAAGCCGCCAGCGCCGCCGCCTGGATCGCTGGTAGCTTCTCTGCTGGAAAGTAAAATGAGGGGTCCCGCAGCGTGGCCGCCGCGTTCTTGGCCGCCGTCGTCATCAGCGCCGTCCAGTTGTTCGCCGGCGCGCCGGCAAGGATGCCGTCGTAATCCTCCGGATAGCGCTGCGCTTCCATCAGCGCCTGACGGCCGCCGTTGGAGCACGATGAAAAGTACGCCTTCTTGGGCGCCGAGCCGTAGTACGCCGTGGCAATCGCTTTGCCCTGGACGGTCATCAGGTGAATAGCCCGATGGCCAAAGTCGATGATCTTCTCCGGATGTTGCAAGGCCCAACTGGCGTCGGTGCCGCCTTTCGCCGTATGTCCGGTATCGGTGGAGGCGACGGCGTAGCCGGTTTTGACGCCCTCCACCAGACCGCCGGTGCTGATGGAGCCGGCAAATCCGCCGTTTCCAACGCCGAGGAACTTACCATTCCAGCCAGTCTCCGGCAGCCACACGGCCAGCCTGATTTCAGAATCCGTTGAAGGCGTCATGACCGCAGAAACGCGGCAAGCCGCCGGCGTTCCGCGGTCGGCCGGGTACACCTTCGCCTCCGTGATCTTCGTCGCGGGCAGAGTCAACTTCGTCAGCCCTCCGCAATCGGCGGCCAAGCCCGCCGCAGCTCCCAACAGGGCAGCCATTAAGAATCGCACCATACTCTCCTTATCCCACAACCTCGCGGAGCCGCCGCCCCAGCGTATCCAAATCCTCGTCGCGCAGGCAAACCGGGTTGATCACCAGTATGCCTTCGGCCGCCCTGGATGGGTCCACCTGCACGGGCGGGTTTCCACTCTGAAGGCGCAAACACGCCGCAACGCCATCGGCGACTTCGATTACCAATTTCGGCACCAGTCCTTCGCGAATGGAGCCGCGCGCGCCGCCAAGCTGCGCCGCCAACCGCTCCACACGGGCGCGGTAGACAACGCGCCGCGCCTCGTCGCCTTCCGCCACGAAGCGCTTCAGCGCCACCAGCAGCCCAACAATCGTTTCCTTCCCCACCTTGCAACTCCGCCCAATTCCATGCGGCGGCAGTCCGATCAGCCTGTCCTTGTCAATCAACGATGGCGGCGGCGCCCACTGCGACCACTCGATGTCCAGATCCAGGTTCTGCAAAATCGCCGACATGATTAGCTCTCGCCGCCCGCACAATACTCCCGAGCCCTGCGGCCCGCCGATAGCCTTTCCGCCGCTGTAGGCCACCAAGTCCGCACCAAGTGCTATATAGCGCTTCAGATTCGATGCTGGGGGTAGCTGCGCCGCCGCGTCCACCAGCACCGGCACGTTCCGCCCGTGCGCCACCCGCACCACTTCCTCCAACGCTGGCCGCGCGCCGCCCGTCGCCACGTAGACAACCGCGGCGGTCTTCTCCGTAATGGCGTCGGCGATCTCCCAGCCCTCGGCGTCCCGGACACCGGCGCCGGCCACACGATCAGGCAAGCCCACCTCCACAATGCGGACGCCGGCGGCGCGAATGGCATGGTCATAGAAGTTCCGCTGGCTGCGGATCATGATGACCTCGTTCTTCATGCCGCGCGTATCGGGCAGGCGGGCCATACGGCCCGGGTCGAGCCCGGCGACGCAGGCCGCGGTTCCCAACAGCAGGCCGGCCGCGGCGCCGGAGGTGACAATGCCGGCCTCGGCTCCGGTGGCCTCCGCGAGGATCCGGCTGGCCGCCGCCTGCAGTTCCGCCATCTCCACACAGCGCGTGCCGGCGGCGGCCATGGCCGCCGCCACCTCCGGAGCCAGAAAGCCGCCGGAGACGCGAGTAGACGGCCCCTTGGCGTTAATGATGGGGCGCACGCCCAGATCTTCGTAGATGCCCATGAATGACCATAGTACTCTCTCCGGCCGATTGGCAGCCGACGTGCACGCGTAAGGGCATCATGAAGATCCTGCTCGCTGTCGATGAGACCCCGGCGAGTCAACTCGCCATTGAAGAGATTGCCAGCCGCCCTTGGCCCGAAGGTACGGTGGTAGAGGTGCTGACGGTCGTGGAACAGGGCCAGATGTGGAGCATGTCAGAGACGCTGGAATCGGCCTATCACCTGGCCACGGACCTGGTGACGAAGTCCACGGCGTTCCTGCGCGCCGCGGGGATTCCGTCGCACGGAAACGTGGCGACGGGAGACCCCAAATCCGTGATTCTGGAGCGGGCGGACGACACCAAGCCAGACCTGATTGTCGTTGGTTCCCACCGGGTGAACCAGTTTACTCACTTCTTTCTTGGCAACGTGGCCGCCCATACGCTGCGCCACGCGGAGGCCTCGGTGGCGGTCGTGCGGCCCCGCCTCGACGCGGCGGTTCAGGCACGCCGCGTTCTGCTGGCCACCGACGGTTCCGCGTATTCAGAGATCGCCGCGCGAGCAATTGCGGCCAGGCCCTGGCCGGTACGGACTGAGGTGCGGATTCTGAGCGTTGTAGAGGTGATTCTGCCAACGATCCACGCGCTGTTTGAGCCGCCGTTCGTTCATTCCGGCGAGGTGCAGAAACTGCGCGAGGAGGCGCTGGCGCGGGCGCAGAAGGCCGTGGCCGACGCCGCTGCCATCCTGGCGCCGACGGGGTTAGACGTCAGCGAATCGGTCTCCGTGCTGCTGGATGGGACCAAGGATGTCATCCTGCACGAGGCCCGGGATTGGTGGGCCGATTGGATCTTCCTGGGATCGCACGGGCGCCGCGGGGCGCGGCGATTCCTAATGGGTTCGGTCTCAGAATCCCTGGCGGCGCAGGCCACCTGCTCTGTGGAAGTGGTGCGGACCCGCGCCAATTAACCCGCCCCAATGGGGCACCTCACCCGCCAAAGACGGCTTGCGCGGCCAGGATGCAGCCGATGCCGACGAAGGAGGTGATGACCTTCATGGTGGTCCAGCTTTGGAGCGTTTGCGGGACGGTCATCCCGAAGTACTCGTTGACGATCCAGAACCCGGCGTCGTTGACGTGGGAAAGGATGGTGCCGCCGGCGCTAAGGGCGAGGACGATCATTTCCGGGGAGTAGCCCGGAATGCCTTTCACCAGCGGAGCGACGATGCCGGCGGCGGTGATAATAGCTACTGTCGCCGAGCCTTGTGCCATCCGCATGGCGGCGGCCACCAGATAGGCGACAACGAGCGGCGAGATGGCCGAGGAAGCCAGCAGGCCGCCGGCGTAGGGGCCAACGCCCGAATCGACAATGATCTGCTTGAACGCCCCGCCTCCGCCCATGATGGCGAGGAGCGTGCCAATGGGCATGAGCGAATCGGTGGCCATTTTCCCCAACTGGTCCCGATTGAGGCCGCGGCGGACACCGAAGACGTACATGGAGGCCAGCGCCGTGATCAGCAGCGCCGAAAACGGATGGCCCAGAAAGCCGAGAACGCCGCCGGACTTGAACTTCACCAGGTCCGCGATGGACGAGGCGAAGATGAACAGTACCGGGAGCAGCAGGATGAGAATGACAAGGCCGACGCTGGGCGGGGCATGCTCCGATTTCTCCTCTTTTACGCGGGTGGCAATTTCCGGCACGGGGATGAACAGGCGATTGGCGATCCAGCGGCCGTAGAGGATACCGCCGGAGATGGCCATGGGAATGGAGAGCAGCGCGCCGTAGAGAATGGTGCGGCCGAGATCGGCACCCAGCAGTGACGCGGCGGCCGAGGGCGCCGGGTGCGGAGGCACCATGGCGTGGGTCACGGTGAGCGCGGCCGTCATCGGCAGTCCGTAGTAGAGCAGCGATTTCTTGGACTCGCGGGCGAGGCTCCAGGCCAGCGGAACCAGGATAATGAACCCGACTTCGAAGAAGATAGGCAGCCCAACCAGGAAGGCGGCGATGAGCACGGCCCAGACGGCGTTCTCCTTGCCGAACTTATTGAGCAGCCAATCGGCCAGGACGCGGCCGCCGCCGGAGTGTTCAAGGAAGCGGCCGATCATGGCGCCCAAGGCGACGACGACGGCAATGAATCCGAGCGCTTCGCCAAAGCCGGTCTGGATGGACTTGATGACTTTGAGCGGGTCCATGCCAACGGCCAGCCCCAGGGCCATGGAACTGATGAGCAGCGCAAGGAAGGCGTGGAGCCGCGCCGCGAGAATCAGGAACAGCAGGAGCGCGATGGCGCCCAGTGTCATGGTGAGGAGGAAGGAACCGTTATCTGGCACGAACCCGTTAGTTTACACTCTAGGGATGCAACGCCGGAACTTCTTCGGATCCAGCCTGTCGGCAGGCCTTATGCAGGGCGCCGCCGAACCACAGATCGACCGCGAGTACCAGTCCGGCGGGACTGGCGGCGTGTCATATAACGTTCCGGTAACCGTGGAAAGGAAGCAGGCGGGGAAACCGCACGCGGGCAAGGTGTTCGCGGCGATACAGCCGCACTGCGACGACGTGCCGATCTTCGCCGGCGGCCTGTGCCTGAAGCTGATCGACGAGGGCTACACGGGCTACCTGATCACGCTGTCGAACGACTCAATGGCGGGAACGGGGCCTTCGATTGGCGACATTGTTTACAGGAATGAGCAGGACACCTACGAAGTGGGCCGGCGGCTGAAGTGCAAGGAATCGTTCTTTCTGAACTACCCCAACCACAACATGGACGCCTGGCCGATTGTCGAGATCCGGGCCCGGCTGATCTTTCTGTTCCGTGTGCTGAAGGTGGACACGGTGATTGTCTACGACCCGTCGTCACTGTACGAGCGCAACCCCGACCACACCATCACGGCGAAGGCCGTGGAGGGCGCGTTCTGGATGGCGTCGAGCCGCTGGGACTACCCGGAACACTTCAAAGCGGGCCTGACGCCGCACGGGCCGAAGGACGCCTACTACTTCGCCCGCGGGCCGCAGGTGGTGAACCGGGTGGTGGACATCAGCGACTACATGGATGGTAAGGTGCATGTGAACCTGGCCAATGTGACGCAGGGCCCGGCGGGCAACAATGGCGCGATGCTGAAGGCGCGGCTGGCGGCACAGGGCAAGAAACTGCCAATTCTGGGCAACGACGACGCGACGGCCAACCGGCAATACACGAAGTATTTCGCGCTATCGAGGGACCGCGTGCGGGGCAAGCAGCACGGCGTCCGCTACGCTGAGGTTTTCCACTACGTTTCCCGTGACGAGGACCCGGTGACCGAGTACATTGCGCAGAACGCCGTACCGCTTTAGGGGTTGATCCTAAATCCGGCAGTCAGGGCACTCCAAACGCATTCCAAGGCCCGTTTGGTTGGCATAGTCGTTAGAACTGAATGGGAACGCCATCGCCGTTCCATTGCCGAATTTAGGTTGATAGCATCGCGGCCGGCGGCACAGGGCAAGAAGTTGCCGACTCTGGGCAGCGACGACGCGACGGCCAACCGGCAGTACACGAAGTAGTTCGCGCGATCGCGGGACCGGGTGCGGGGCAAGTAGCACGGCGCCCGCTATGCTGCGGTTTTCCACTGCGTTTCCCGAGACGCCGTACCACTTTAGGGGTTTGATAGCATCTTGGCTATGCGTTTAGCCTTCCTGTTGTGCGCGGCGCCATTGCTGGCCGCGCCGGATACGGCCGCCGAACAGTTTGAGATGAAAGTCCGGCCGATCCTGGCGAACCGCTGCTATGGGTGCCATTCGACGGCGCCACTGGGCGGGCTGGCGGTCAACTCGCGGAACGGGCTGCTGAAGGGCGGCAAGAACGGGCCGGCGCTGGTACCCGGTAAGCCCGAAGAGAGTCTGCTGATTCAAGCGGTGGCGCATACGCACGAGAAGATGAAGATGCCGATGGGCGCGCCGCGGATGCCGGAGAGCGAGATCGCCATATTGACCGAGTGGGTGAAGGCCGGCGCGTATTGGCCGGAGGCGAAGAGCACCGCGACGGCGGGCAAGGGCAAGTATGTCATCACGGCGGAGCAGCGGAAGTTCTGGGCGTTTCAGCCGGTGAAGAAGTCCACCGGGACCATCGATAGCCTCGTCGCCGAACAGCTCCGCGCCAAGGGCCTGAAGCCGAACGGGCCCGCCGCCAGGCGCGACCTGATCCGCCGGGCATACATCGACATGACCGGCCTGCCTCCGACCTTCGCCGAGGTGCAGGCCTTTGAGAAAGACACGACGCCGGGGGCGTTTGCGAAGGTGGTGGACCGGCTGTTGGCGTCACCACACTACGGTGAGCGGTGGGCGCGGTACTGGCTCGATGTGGCGCGGTACTCCGACGACCGAATGGACAGCGACGTGGACCTGCCTTACCCGAACTCGTTCCGCTACCGGAATTGGGTGATCGAGGCGTTCAACCAGGACATGCCATACGACCTGTTCGTGAAGGCGCAAATCGCCGGCGACCAGATGGAGAAGAAGGAACTGGCCGTCGGGCTTGGTTTTTATGGGTTGAGCCCGGAACTGACCGATGACCGCGTTGATGTGACCACGCGCGGGTTTCTGGGGCTGACGGGCGCGTGCGCGCAGTGCCACGACCACAAGTTTGACCCGATTCCGACCAAGGACTACTACGCGCTGCAGGGCGTGTTCAGTTCCACCAAGCGCGGCGAGTATGAACTGGCGCCGGCCGAGCAGGTGAAGGCGTACAAGGCGCAGGAGAAGAAGGTCAACGAGGTAAAGAAGCGGATCGAGCAGTTCCTGAAGGGCCAGGCAGAGCAGTTGGCGGAGATGCTGGCGAGCGAGTCCCCGCGCTACATTCGCGCGGTGCGAAACCCTTCGGCGCCGACCGATGGACTTGACCCGGAAGTGCTGGCGCGTTGGACGAAGTACCTGAAAACCGGGCCACTGGATAATACCTATTTGCACGGCTGGGAGAAGGAGTCTTTCGACCTGAGCCGGTTCCGGCAGGAGGCGCTGGCGGTGTTGCAGGAGCGCAAGAAGGTGGACGAGCAAAACCTGCAGCAAGGCACCAAGAACATCGACGAGGTGAAGGGAAAGACCTTCGCGCTGCCGCGGGAGCGGTACTTCCTGTGGCGGGACCTGTACTTCAACGATTTCTACGGGAACACGTTCAAGCAGGAAGAAGACGGTGTGCTGTGGTTCGGGCCGAACCGCGGCTACTTCAGCTCCGATGGCACGATTGAGCGGTTCATGACCGGCCGGTGGAAGAGCTACCTGGCCGATATGCGGGCGGAGTTGAAAGACCTGGAATCGGCGATGCCGCCGCGGTATGCGTTCGCGCATGTGATCAAGGACAACCCGACGCCGATCACAGAGCGGGTGGCGATTGGCGGCGTGGCCGGGAACCTGGGAGAGGAAGCGCCGCGGGCGTTCCTTTCCATCCTTTCGAAGGGCGAGCCGGCGCCGTTCACGAAGGGCAGCGGGAGGCTGGAACTGGCCGAGGCAATCGTGAGCCCGGACAATCCGCTGACGGCGCGGGTAATGGTGAACCGGATTTGGCAGCACCATTTTGGCGAGGGGCTGGTGCGTACGGTTTCGAATTTTGGGCGGATGGGCGATACGCCGAGCCATCCGGCGCTGCTGGACCATTTGGCCGCGTCGTTCGTGGAGAACGGCTGGTCGATGAAGAAGCTGCACCGGGAGATCCTGCTGTCGGAGACGTACCAGCGGTCGGCGGAGCAGAACGCGAAGAACCAAACGGTGGATCCGGACAACCGGCTGTTGTGGCGGGCGAACAGGCAGCGCCTGGACGCCGAGGCGATGCGGGATACGCTGCTGGCGTTGAGCGGAGAACTCGACGCCTCCCCCGGCGCGGAGCCGGCGCCGCTGGAAAAGGCGGAGAACCGGAAGCGGTCGGTGTACGGATACATCAGCCGGCGAAAGCTGGATGGGACGCTGGCGCTGTTCGACTTCCCGAACCCGAACCTGACGGCGGAGAAGCGGATTGTGACGGCGACGCCGTTGCAGCAGTTGTACTTCCTGAACGGCGAGTTCCTGGCGGCGCGGGCGGAGGCGCTGGCCAAGCGGCTGACCGGTTCGCCGGAGGAGCGGATCCGGCAGGCGTACCGGACGGTGTATGGCCGAGAGGCGACGGCGGCGGAGTTGCAACTGGGCCGTGAGTTTGTGGCCGGGGGCGAATGGCGCGCCTACGCCCAAGTGTTACTGAGCGCCAACGAACTGCTGTTTGTGAATTAGGACTCCTATGAACCGTAGAGACGCGTTGTTGCGAATGACGAACGGGTTTGGCGCCATTGGGCTGGCGGGCTTGCTGCGAGCGGAAAGCGCCTCGCTGGCGCCGAAGGCGCCGCACTTTCCGGCCAAGGCCAAGCAGGTGATCTTTCTGTTCCTGAACGGCGGTCCGTCGCAGGTGGATACGTTTGACCCGAAGCCATCGCTGGCCAAGTACGACGGGCAGCCGATGCCGGGTGAGTTCAAGGCGGCGAAGCAGGAGCAGGGGAAGCTGATGCAGTCGCCGTTCTCGTTTAAGCGGTACGGGCAGAGCGGTTTGGAAGTGAGCGACCTGTTCGCGAAGACGGCCGCGGCGCACGCCGATGATCTGTGTGTCGTCCGGTCGATGCATACCGACTTGCCGGCGCACCAGCAGGCGATTATGCAGATGAACTCGGGCCGGGTGATTCCGGGCTTCCCGTCGTGGGGAGCGTGGACGACGTATGGGTTGGGTACGGAGAACGCGAACCTTCCGGGCTTCATAGCGCTGTGCGCGGGCGTTCCAGATGTGGGTCCGCAAGTCTGGAGTTCGGCGTTTCTGCCGGCGGCGTACCAGGGCACTTATGTACCGGCCGATGAGAGCGATCCGGAGAAGATGATCCAGCATCTGCGGAGCCGGACGGGCGACGCGAGGGAGCAGAAGCGGCGCGTCGAACTGTGGCAGAAGCTGAACAAAATGGACCTGGCGGCGCGGGGCGGCGATGCGCAGTTGGAGGGCCGGATCCAATCGATGGAAGTGGCCTACCGGATGCAGGCCGAGGCGCTGGAGGCGTTCGACATTTCCAAGGAAACGGCAGCGGTACGGGCGCGATACGGGGCCGATCAGTATGAGAACGCGGCGGAGATGAAGATCAAATCCGCGACGCGGGACGGCGACTTTGCGAGGGGCTGTCTGGTGGCCCGGCGACTGATTGAGCGCGGCGTGCGCGCGGTGCAGGTGTATGCCGGCAACGACAAGCCTTGGGACAGCCACCATGACATTCTGGTACACCGGCGGCTGGCGCGGCAGGCCGATCAGCCGATTGCGGCGTTGTTATCCGATTTGAAGGCCTCCGGGTTGTTGAAGGAGACCATTGTCATTATTGGCGGCGAGTTTGGACGGCGGCCGTGGACCGAGGTCGCGGGCCGCATTAATGTCCAGAACGGGCGGAACCATAACAACGAGGGCTTTACCACTGTGCTGGTTGGCGGCGGGTTCAAGGGCGGGTATGCCCATGGCGCCACCGACGAGTTCGGGTATCAGTCGGTGGAGAAGAAGGTCCATGTGCATGACCTCCATGCCACCGTTTTGCATCAACTCGGGCTGGAACACACCCGGCTGACGTATCCGTATTCCGGGCGGGATTTCCGGTTGACGGATACGGCCGGGAATGTGGTTCGGGAGTTGATTGCGTAGGCGCTTCGGTTCCGCGGTTTTGGGATGTGCTGAAGCCCGGCCGGCCAAGGGTGGCGGTGGGGATTTCGCGCGTCTTGGGACATGCTCAAAGCGTGTCCCGGCGGGTTTAGGGGGTTGCATGTGGGGTTTCCCGCCGGGACTGCTTTCGATGTTCCTTTAGACCGCTTTGGCCAGGACGCGATTGAGCCGCTGGACGAACGCGGCCGGGTCGTCGAGGGCGATGCCTTCGATTAACATCGCCTGGTCGAGCAGGAGATACGCAGCATCGTTTACAAAGCTGTCGTCGGAGGCCGATTGGAGCTTCTTCACGATCTCGTGGTCCGGGTTTACCTCAAGAATTGGCTTCGATTCGGGTAATCCGGCGGCCTGGCCCATCGACCGGAGCATCTGGCGCATTTTCATGCTGGGCTCATCTTCGTCGGAGACGATACAACTCGGGCTGTCGGCCAGGCGCATGGAGGCGCGCACCTCTTTTACCTTGGGCCCGAGGGCGGACTGGAGCTTGGCGAGCAAGGGCTTCAAATCCTCGCTCTTGTCCTTGTCTTCGTCGGTCTTGAGGTCCTCGCCGGCCGAGGTTTTGTTGACCGCTTTGAGCTCGATTTCCGAGTACTTGTCGATGCCGGAGAAGACGAACTCGTCGATCTCATCGTCGAGGATGAGGACTTCGATGTCCTTCTTGCGGTAGATCTCCAGGAGCGGAGAGGTGCGGAGTTGGGCACCGGGGCCACCGCTGATGAAGTAGATGGCCTTCTGGCCATCCTGCATCCGGCCCTTCACTTCGGCGAGGCTGGTCCAGGTGTCGGACTTGGTGGTCTTGACGCGAATCAGATCGAGGAGCGAGTCGCGGTTGGCAAAGTCAGAATAAAGACCCTCTTTCAGGGGGCGGTTGAACTGGTCGATGAACTTTGCGTACTGGTCCTTGTTCTCTTCGGCGATGGACTTGAGTTCGCTGAGCACCTTCTTCACGCTGGCGTTGCGAATGGCGGCCAGAGTGCGATTTTGCTGGAGAATTTCGCGGCTGACGTTGAGCGGAAGGTCCTCGCTGTCGATGATGCCGCGCAAGAAGCGCAGGTAGGTGGGCAGCAGTTCCTTCGAGTCATCGGTGATGAAGACACGCTTGACGTAGAGCTTGACGCCGGGGGTGTAATCGGCCTGGTAGAGGTCATAAGGCGCCTTGGCCGGGACGAAGAAGAGCGTGGTGTACTCCATGGTTCCTTCGGCCTTGGTATGGAACCAGAACATGGGGTCTTCGTAGTCGCGGGAGATGGTTTTGTAGAGCTCTTTGTAGTCCTCGTCCTTGAGCTCGGATTTGGAGCGCTTCCAGAGCGCGCTGGCGGAGTTGACCTGTTCGGTTTTGAGCGTCTTGACGGACTTCTTCTCTTCCTCATTCCATTCGTTCTCATTGGAGGTCATGAGAATGGGGAAGGCGATGTGGTTGGAGTACTTCTTAATGATGTCCTTGAGCTTCCAACTGTGGGCGTATTCGGCGCCATCGTCATTGAAGTGGACGGTGACGCTGGTGCCTTGGGAAGCGCGCTGGGAGGGCTCGATTTCGAAACCGGTTTTGCCGTCGCTGGTCCAGCGGTAGGCCTGTTCCTCGCCGGCTTTGCGGCTGACGACGTCGACACGGTCGGAGACAATGAAGGCCGAGTAGAAACCGACACCGAACTGGCCGATGAGGTTGGAGTCGCGCTTGGCGTCGCCGCTCAGGTTGGCGAGGAAGTTCTTGGTGCCGGAGCGGGCGATGGTGCCCAGGTGCGAGACCAGGTCCTCTTCATTCATGCCGATGCCATTGTCGGAGATGGTGAGGATTTTCTTCTCTTCGTCGAGGACGAGTTCGATTTTGGGATCGAAGGCGAGCGACTTGAAGGGTTCTTCGGTAAGCGTGAGGTATTTCAGCTTGTCGAGCGCGTCGGAAGCGTTCGAAACCAGCTCACGCAGGAAGATCTCCGGATGCGAATAGAGCGAATGGACGATCAGGTGCAGGAGTTGATTGACTTCTGTTTGAAATTCACGTTTTGACATGGTTGTATCTCTTCTAGGTGTCGGTGACCACGTTGGGCACCATTAACTATTTTTACAGAGTTCACCGGAATTGGGTTCAAATTGGTGAATCTGGTCAAGCGATGGCGGGGAGGCCGTTTTTCCGAATGTTCGGTTGTGTACCTTTGCTCATTTCCAGTTGCCCTCTCCTATGTTAGTGCCGGTGATCGGGTCGTCTACCAATCTGGCCGCCGATGGTTACGCGGCGGCCTTCGGCGGTTCGGTGACGTGGACGAAGAAGATGCGGTCGTTCTTCTTGGGCGGGCCGAAGGGCCGGGGCTGGCGGGTGATGTCGGTGATGCCGTAACAGGTGTCGAAACGGTCGCGCGAGATCTTGGCCATGGGGATGCCGTCGACGATGGCGAAGGCGTAGGTTTTGGGCGCGGCGAGCGGGCCGATGGCTTCGAATTCGCTTTCAGCGAGTTGGGTGGTGCGGCCGAGACGGAGGGTCTGCAGGTCGCGAAGGGCGCCGAGGGCGCGGTGGAGTTGCATTTCGGCGGCGGCGCGGTAACGGGTGAGTTGACGCATGGCGGCCGCGGTTTCCGGGTGGGTGAACGGGTCCTCGTTGTGCTGGAGGAAGAGTTCGCGGGTGGAGACGCGGATCTGGCGGAGGCGCCAGGCAGCGTCGAGAAACTCCTGGAGGGCGTCCATTTCGAGCGCGCCTTCGGGGCGGTTCTCGGCGATGAGGCCTTGTTTGAGGCTGTCGTAGAGCGGACGGTCCTCGGGCTTGATGACGAGGACGCCGGTGGTGAAGCCATGCGTGGTGGCGTTGCGCGCGGAGCGGGCTTTGCCGGCTTCGGTGCGGGGGCCGGTGGAGTGCTGCGCGTTGGCAGCGTTGGCAAGGGATTGGGCGGGGGTGGCCATGGCTACTTTTCCTCCGGTGTGACGTAGCTGGGTATTTCGAACGGTTTCGGCATGCGGTGCACTTCGGCGAGGGGTGTGCGGGTGAGGAGTTCCTGCTGGCGCGGGTAGTGGAAGGTGGTGATGTGCGCGGCGCGGGCGGATTGCAGGCGCTTCAACTGTTTGAGCGAGCGGTGCCAGTTGCGGGAGGCACGGCTGTTGGCGGCGTTGAGACGCGACTCGGCGGCGGTGTTGGCGCTATTGTCACGAACGCGCTGCATCTCCCAACTGGCGTGGAGGAGTTCATCGGTGAGGATGGATTCGATGTAGGTTGCCGGTTTGATGGACTCGATAACGGAGTCGCGGTGCGCGAGGAACCGGGCGTGGTTTTCGGGCGTGTAGATGGCGTGTTCGCCGAATTGTAGTTCGGGCATTTGCGTTCCTTTCCGTACATAGAAGAAGCCGGTGGAGGGGCGCTCCACCGGCTTCGTTGGGGAAGGTGTTTCCCCTGCTTTTATTGTATAGATTGAGGGGCGGAAAACGAACTTTGGGGTTTGGGAAATTGGCTGTAGGTTGTTGATTTTGGCCGGGAAAGATTTTTCTGGATGTGTTGAACTAAAATTTGTTAATGTTTGGTTTTGGGGTCTGTGGCTTGAGCGAGCAGCGGTACATTCGAGCGGGACCTCGTCCGTCCTCTCCCTCTGCGCCAGTTCGGCAACTCGGCGACGTTGAACGGCATCGAGTCGTCCGATCTAGCCAGCCAATCCGCCCGGCAGGTGAACGATCAATTACAATCGAATCTAATTCGATGATGACGCCCTAAGTACATTCTCGGATCGAACATTGAATCTGGAGAACCAATTGGCAAACATAGCGATTCTGATCGGTAATACTGACTACAAACTCCTCGACAAGCTCGAATGCTGCAGCGCAGACGTTCAGGCAATGAAAGAACTGCTAGCAGCAACAGGCCGTTTCGATAATATAGAGGTTCTCCTCAACAGCGACTCCGCTCACCTCAAAGAACTAATCCGCACGTTGGTTGACGGCCACAAATCGATCAACGAAATTTTCTTTTATTACACAGGCCACGGCTCTGTGCGTGGCTCCGAGTTCTACTACTGCTGCACGGACTTTGATGACAAGCGGCCAAATGAGACCGGACTATCCAATTCCGAACTTCATGTGCTTTTACGTACTCCCGAGTCCGACCTGGTCGTGAAGGTTATCGATGCGTGTAGTTCTGGTGCTCCGCTGATAAAGTCAGACGGAGCATTTTTGCCCGAAACTAAGGGAGTATTCAAAAACATATTACAGATTGCCTCCTGTCTAGAATCGCAAAGCTCATTCACTGGAGACCCGCTGAGCGTGTTCACTGAGAAGTTTCGGGACGCAGCCCTTCGCAAGACGGACGGAATTGTCTATTACACAGATATAATTGCTGCATTGAGAGACGACTTCTTGGAGAACGACTACCAGACGCCACACTTCGTCTATCAGATGACCGGGAGAGAACAGTTCGTGGACACCGCCGCAAAGCTCAATGCGTTGCGGTCCAGCCGTGCGGCCCCAATCTCAGTTGGCACCTCCACGATTGAAACAACCGTCGATCGACCTGTATTGAACGAGTTCGAGATATTACAGCGAGCCGAGGGCAGATTTGCACGGAAGGACTTGGCGCAGCAATTCGTTGCGAAGCTGTTTGAAAAAATATCATACGAAACGTCATCGGAGGAGTTTTTTGGCGAGCTATTCACGTCAGAGGCGACCGTTCATTCCGACTTCAAGGAACCGACTGCACGGGACTTTATCATTCGCGTTCTATCAGGGGAAAAGCGGCCAGACGAGTTCGTCACTGTCGCAAATCCCTATAGCCGAACTCCCTGGGGCCGTGCGCAATTAGCAATGGCGTCAATCAGTGCCACGTTTGGTGAAGATCCGTTCAAGGATTACGAATTGAGATTGAACTGTCAAATCGACCAAGTTCAATTGAAGTTAACGTTTACGCCCAAGTTCGTCGCGCTGAAGCGGTTCGTTTTGGTCGTCACCTGCGCACCGAGCCTCGAAAGCTGTTATGTCATGGAGTTGCTTACTCAGCATTCGCGTACAGACTGGGGCGTCTTCAATGCTGAGGGGACCGAGGTTGTCAGGCGTTGGTATCGTATGCCGTGGACTGATTCCTGCGAAGGTCTGGTCGCCAAGATCTGTGGCAAGCTAAAGGAGATCGTGAGAGAACGCGTCGACGCGACGGTAAAAGCTTTAGCAGAGTAGGCCCGGGACCGCTGTATGCGCTACCCTGAAATGGTCTGTAGATGGTGTACTGGGAAGTACCGGCACCTGACTGCGGTTGGACGACTATCGTGGATTTTGCCAAAGACGGCGTAGTCGGAAGTTGTGGACGATTGAAGGGGCGGGTAGCCCGGATCGCGCGCTATCGGGACGTTGCCGGCCGAATGATGAGAGAACTAGTAGCGACGAAGCTACCCGCGGACCTCTACCCGCGTCGCTGGCCTCACTGGTACGATCCACGCACCGCATCGAACGCCCACGGATGCAAATGCACGCCGGAGCGCGCACTTCGGTTCAGTCCTTGCAAAGCTCGGCTCAGACCGTCACTGGCCACGCAGTTTCTTCCGGCTGAATGTTCCGCAATCGACCGCCTGAAACGAGCCGGGGACGGCATTGTTAATGGCGTGGATTATTTCCGGCAGGTGTTTCCTGATGATGGGGAGTTGAATGGCAGATAGCGTCACAACCGCCAACCGGCGGCCGGTCAAATTTTGCTCGTAGCTGAGAGTTCCATCGCCGGTAAGGAACACTTCCACTCCATTGTTCTCGGCGGTCCGGAGCAATTCCCGTTCTTGAGCGATGCCCAACCCATATAAGCCACAGTCATCACTTCGTGCGGTCCCAACAGGTGCCGCAAAGCATGATCAAGGTTCTCATAAAGCAGGACCTTCACGGATTTGAAGCGAGCCTTCGCCGATTGTGGGCGTACTCGATCAGCCGTTTGATTTGCGCAACGGACAAGGCAGGAAAGCCCTCGCGCAGTTCCTCAAGGGTCTCTCCCAGGTCGTAGCTGTCCACGATGGCGTCAGGGAGAATACGTGTACCAATCACGATGGGCTTCCCGGAAACCTTGCCGGGGACTTGCTCAATCAGTTCGCAAGCAGTCCACTCAATTTCGGTGTCTGTGTGCGTCATCGGCATTTCCTGCTTTCATCGTAAGCTTTTTGCCACCAACCTGCCAGCGCGCGCGAGAGCATAGCCGCCACGTCCAGCAACGGCCACGAGACCCGGCAGGGTCGTGCGCGGGCGAGCTACAAGCGCGATTTGATGACGAGTGGGCCCCGGAGCGGAGCGTTCGGCCCGGGCCGGATGGAGTTACATTGAATCGGAAGGCGTCAAATCGGCGTTTAGCACTCCGGCCAACCGTGCCACCAGCTTTATACGGGGCGTCTGTAAATTGAGCCACCGCTCGAGCCTCAGAGGACTGCGGGTGATCAGCGCCGCAGGGATTTGCAATTTCAAGGTTTTCCCCTTGTTCGATCCTCCGGCCGCATGTCGGTCCTTGCCATGCGGTATCGGATCGGTAGATCCCATGCCTCGAAAATCCCCGCCCGAAGGGCGGAACTCCTCACTTACCTTTGGCTCCGATTCTCATGATCACGTTGAACCAGCACACCACCGCGGCCCCGGCGAAAGCGGAGGGTATCGATCCGGCGAGGGCCACCAACCATTCATTTCCCTGATCGACCGGATATCACGAACGAGATTCAGGTCGTTCGATTGCGCCAGTTTGTTCCAAAACGGGTTCGGGTTCTTCGAGAGAATCATTAATCTCCCGACGACCTTCGGCGTCTCCGTCGATCCCATCCGCCATTACGGGCTGTTCGTCACTCCATTTGGGGTATCCTGTTCCAGGGAAATAGAAAACTCTTCGGCTTCCTCTGCTTCTTTGGAATGGCGTGCTTCGGAATTCGAGTTCGGAAGCCGTTCCCCGTTTGCATCTTTCGTCGGCACTGGTGACTCTTCAACCACGGTGGCCACCACTTCGGGAGGGGTTTCCGTTTCCCCAGTAAGATCAAGAACCGCCTGACCAAGCGCTTGCGGCTTGCATATGGCAATGCCAACACCGGTGAGCTTGAGCAGATCAGAATCCCAAGTCAGAAGAGCATCACATCCGGCCCGAATTGCGCAAGCTAAGTGAACAGCGTCATAGGGCCTGAGTCGGGTTTTTCTGCAAAGACGGTGGGCAGATTCGGCAATTGAGCGATCTACGTCAATGATCTTGAAGTAGGCATTACGAAAGAAATCGACAATCTTCGACTCCAATTCCGGCTCTCGCTTAACGGTCGGGTTGTCCTTGTTTACCTCCGTGATCGTGATGGAAGAAGTATAGACACTGAACTGTCCTGTCTCCGCCAAGCTCAGAATGTGCTTCCCGATCCCGCCACGTTCTTCATACCCGATCAGCTTGCCAGCGGAGTCGGTTTGAGGAATAGATTCGCCTTTGATTAGGGCGATGAATACGCTGGATTCCAGGTACGGCTTCTTATATTGTTCAGCCACGGCGGATGCTCCGAATGTATTCTTCAGTGCTCAAGCTGCCCGTGAAATTGGGGTCGCTGCCAGCGATCTCGGAGACGCTCGGCAATCGCCCAGCTACATCGATCAGGTCGAAGTCGGACACGGCAACTCTGACAGGTTCTCCTTTTGCATTGCTGAAAACCTCGCCAAACACGACGACTCGTCCGCCCAAGGTCAGGAGCACCTTATCCATGATCCGCTGTTGATCAAACAAGCAATTTACCGCCTTATTGCTAACCGAATGGTAGATCACGAACTTCTTGCTACCGTGGATAGAAATGGCTTCAAGACGCCCTTCAACCGAACCCACGGCTTCCGTCTTCACGGGCAGGAGTTCGTCGATGGTTTTGGAGGACCGCTCGGAGACATCCACGCTTTTTTTGACGTCTGGAGCGCTTGCCACGAAACCTTTCGCCCCGTTCTTGTGGATCAGGGATACCATCCCTTTCACCTTTCGCATACCGCTGTCAGTGAGATACGGAGGACTGGTTCCGTGGTGCTCTATATTGTCGAGTCCGGTGATGAACGAAGCCGCAACCTCAGCGGAAACGTCTGCGGGTACCGCTGTTTGGCGCTTCAGTTGTCGCTGCTTCGATAGCACTTCAAGGAGCAGGGTTCCATTGTTGTGGAGCCGAGAAATATACCAATTTAGAGTGCCGGTGGAGCGGCGAGAAATTGCGGTGTCAAGCTCCCGGAGAATTCCCATCACTTGAAGCGTGGCTTGGCTGTACGTCTCAAGGGAGACGGAATTGGGATCGCCTTTTATCTCAAATCTCAGCCGTGCCATTGCTTCAAACTTTCTTTGAGGACCATTGTGCCAGCTACCAAGTTTACCGAATGGCGTGGAATATTTCCGCCAGACGTTGCCTCGTGAAGGGTAGCTGAATGGCAGAGAGAGCCACAACCGCCAACCGGCGGCGGGTCAAATTCTGCTGATACACAACGCAATAACGTTCCATACGAAAGCGTGTGTTTTTCGATTCGCCGGGAACCGCAGGCCGGGACTAGCTCGCCTTCCGCTTTCTGCCAGGCCTTGAGGCGCCGTTTTGATCAAGCGCCTGACGCAACAGAGTTTTGATGACGGCCTGGCGACTGACGTTCAGCCGAGCGGCACGGGCATCGAGTTCAGTCAGCATTCCTTCTGTAAGGTCCACGTTGACCCGGCGAATCGGCCTGACGACAGTAAACTTCCCGGTGAAAAAAGAGGAGATATCCTCGCCACGCGATGCTCTGCCGGCGATTTCCTCCGCTCCGATGTTCGGGTTAGACTTGTTCGGCATACGCTTTCACTTCCTGCTTGGTCGCCTTCCAGGCGGTGACCAGATGATAGTACTCACCAACCTTGTCGTGCCGCACCTCAAGAATCACCGAACAGATTCGCCCCCGGCTCCAGCCGATGGCGCGAAACTGCTCAGGATCGTCATTCTTTGCATCCACGATGTAGACCTGATCAAAGATCTCGCGGGCTTCCTCCAAGCTGGCACCGTGTTTTCGTAGGACCTCCGCTTGCTTTGAAGCGTCGAATTGGACACGCATGCGTTGATGTAACTGTTATATCATCCTTCCGCTCCGGCGGCTCGCGTAAAACGGCGTCCTGTAGAGCACAAACGGCTTTACGAACAGGGAGATCGAAGTCTAATCCGCCCAGATTTGGTGGATCGGATCGAGGTCGTGCTGGCTCAGTTGGATGTCGCAACGTCGACTGAGGTAATGCGAATTCCGAACTACCGCCTCCATACGCTCCGCAGCGATCGAAGGGGTCTTGGTCCGTAACAGTAAAGACGAATTGGCGGCTGATCTTCCGAATGGAAGGCGATGCCGTCCACGATGTGGAATTGATCGATTATCACTAGAAACCGAGGCGAAATAGATGTCGATGAAGAATCCCCCTCACCCGGGGAAAGCAGTGCGTGTATCTTGCTTGGAGCCACTGGGCCCAACTGGCACTGAAGGCGCGCGCGTGCTGGGAGTGACGCGGCAGGCGTTGTCAAACCTGCTGAATGGGAAATCCGGGATTTCGCCGGAGATGGCGATTCGGCTTTCTAAAGCGTTTGGCAGCACGCCAGGGACTTGGATTCACAGGCAGGCCGCCTACGATCTGGCGGCGGTTATAAATCAAGGACCATCAATCCGGGTGGAGCGCTATCGACTTCGGCCGGTGGCGTAGACGCTAACAGATTGCTCCCCAATTGGGGGCGCCCGCGAGCGCATCCCGCAACGGGACTTCGGGGTAAAACTGCCCTCAGGCTTTGGCCGTTTCGCATTTAGCGTACCGCGGCGTACGAGCAGGTGCCGCCGATGCCAAGTTGTATCCGCAGCGGCTGTGGGCGCGCCGCGTCTTCAGGGAGCGCGGCCCGCACGGGTTGCCGCAGGGACGCGAATCCTGTTGCGCTGACGGCGAGTTCGTAGTTCCCATCGAACTGCTTCGCGGATGCGAATCTTCCTTCTTCGTCGCTGGTTAGTTGTTCGACTACGTCCCGGCCGGAATTGCGCAGGCGCACGGTCGCGCGAGCGATGGGCGCCCCGGCTGCGTCGAGCACTTGGCCGCTGAGAGCTGTCAAGCTGAGTTCCGGGCGCGGACAGGTGTGGCTGGCTACGTACGTGACGCCGCAACTCGTCCATCCGAAGTCGAGATCCAAATTAACGATTGCGGCTCGTTGATCCACTTCAACCGGGACGATTCCGGCGATGCGGATGCCGCCTTCCGGAGCCAGGTCTGTTGGCGTGACGCGGAGGATGTACAGCCCTGGAGGCGGCGTTCTGAGGTTGAACGCACCGTCGCCGGTGGTTTGTGTGGTCCCGCGCGACACTCCCGTGCGCGCGTCCAGAAGCTCTACCTGGAGAATTGACAGTCCCTGAGCAGACTGGCTGGTTGGCCAGCGCAGTATGCCATTGAGCGCCTGTACTGACAATGGGGGGCGGTTCGACCACGGCAATGGGATAGTGGTGTTCTTGGGTCCGCTGTCCGTGACGGTGATCATGGCCCCGTCCGGTGTTCCGCTGTCGATCTCCGCGCCTAGCTGGTAGGCTCCCGGTGGTATGTTCTGAAACCGTGCCGTGCCGTTCGCGCCGGTGGCGGTGGTTCTGGAGAAGTTATGACCTCTCAGGTTTATGCGCAGACCGGAGACGGGGCGCCCCCGATCTTCGACTCGCACCTGGAAGGATGGCCCTGTCGGGACGGGAACGTAAACGATGGAGCAGGCGTTACCGAGAGTGATCGTCGCGAATAGCGCACCGAGGAATCGTGCTGCTCCGCGGAGAGACCTCATGCTCCCCATCATCGCAGGTGTCCAGGGTGTTTTGGCGCGCGAGCGACCAGGACGCGCAAGGAGCGGGCGATGGCGTGCCGGAAATTGGCCAGTGAGGATTCGGGATTCATCGTAAGTTTTTTCGCAAATACTCGATGGCGTTTGCGCTTGGGCCCTGTGAGACATCGCTACCGTGCCGCAGTCAAGGTACGGGCGACCGGAGGACCCATCGTCTTGAGACAACTTACGCTTATTACTCTTACCGCCGCGTTGGGCATGGTGGCGCCGATTCAGTACAGTTTTAACGCTCCTGCCGTCACCAGCGGCCCCGTGCAAGGTGGTGCGCTTTCCTTTTCGTTCGAGGTACCCAGTCTGCTCACAGGGAACAGCATTAACCTGACGGCACTGCAGACCCTAGTGATTCCGAATCCCATAGACCCTGCCTATCCAACATTGGCAAACCTCGTTTTTGTCGAAGGGCTAGCTGGGTCCTTTGGGGGCGGGATGACCTTCACTTTCAGGGGCACGACCATCCCAGGCAGTTTGAAGAGCAGTCTGTTAGTTACGGGTTTGCTCGATCACACCGGGACGTACAGTACCGACTGGCAGCTTCTTCGGTTTCCAGCCGGCTGGGGACAGATTTCGGGCACAACCATTGCCGGAACGCTTACCGTCACGGACCTGGGAACCAACACAGTTCCCGAACCCGGCACCGCCTCTCAAGCGCTTGCGGGAATTGAGGCGTTAGCGGCGACTTCCCGAGCCAGGATGGGAGCCTAACTCATGAAACTGATACTTCTACTCGCGATTGGCGCCGTGGCCGCCGCTATGGCCGCGCCCTTTCAATACAGCCTAAGCGCTCCCGCGATCTCCACTGGACCGGTCACCGGGGACGCGTTCTCGCTGACCGTCACCTTACCCAATCTGCTACCGGGCAATCTGGCGGCGATGACCAACAATCCAACGCTGAACATCCCCAACCCTATCAATGCCGGGTATCCGGTGCTGATCGATGTGGTGGGACAAAGCACGGGAATTTTCATACGCTACTCCGACCAGTTGGGGCATACGCTAATGGGCGTAGCCAGTCCGGGCTTTCCAATTACGCAGCCCGGGACGTACAACGTGAACTGGAATCTCATACGAACGCTGGTCGACACCGGGGTCGCCGGGAATTCCGTGACTGGAACGTTGACGATTACGAACACGGGCGTTTCCGCCGTGCCTGAGCCGTCGGCGGGTGTGCTGAGCCTGTTCGGCCTACTTCTGTTAGGTCCGGTAGCGCTCCGCGTCCGCGGCGGTTCGGGCGGTCGCAAAGCAAGGTAAGAATTGGGCTCACGGGCGTCTTGGTGAAGATCGTCGAGTTTTGCCGAGGTGTCCGTGAGCTCTTCCCTTCCCTCTCCATTGGCCAGAGGTGCTTCGGCGCCGGTCTGCGAAGGGGAACGCAGGTTCTGACGCCCGCTATTTCTGCACGTCGCGCTCTAGCTCGCGATGAAGCCATGCCTGGGCTACACGTAACTGACGGCGCACGGTCTGGACGGGCGTGTCGAGCGCTTCGGCCGATTCCTCGGCAGTCAAGCCTCCGAAAAAGCGCATTTCAATCAGCTTCGCTTGCCGCGGGTCCAATTGGCTGAGCGCATCAATGGCGTCGGCAATGCGAATGATCCATTCTTCGCCGGCATTGAGAGCGTGCATAGACAGGTTAAACGTAATCCGGGCGCCCGGAAGAGAGCGCTTGGCCGATTTCTTACGGCGCGCCAAATCAACCAGGACCTGGCGCATGATCTGGGACGCGAGGCCGAAGAAATGGGCACGCGAGGAAAGGTCGAGTTGGCTGGGCCCAGCCAAGCGCAGGTAGGCTTCATGGACGAGTGCGATCGGTTGCAGGGTATGATCCCGCCGCTCGGTTCGCAAGTAGGAAGCGGTCATGCGCTTCAATTCCGGATACACCAAAGGGACGAGATCGTTGAGAACGGCTCGGTCGCCATTCTTTAGTTGCTGAAGGAGAAGGGTAATAGGGCCGGCGCCGGGCATGTGTTTCACTTTGAGTGTACAGCGGCACCCGGTCCAATTACCCTGGCAGGGCTCTGGGGCGCGTTGGCGGAACTCCCGTAACTATGGGACACCGAAGCGATGAAAACGACGTTGGAGATTCCCGATCGGACTTTTCGCAGAGCGAAGGCGACGGCCAGCGCACTTGGGATTCCGCTGCGGGAGTATGTCACGCGGGCGGTGGAAGATAAGTTGACAAAGAGTCAACGCGCGGAGAAGCCATGGCTGGAGTGCGCAGGGGAGTTGGCCCATTTGCACAGAGAGACGATTCGAATCCAGAAGCGCATTGATGAAGAATTTGGGCGAATCGAGCCAGAAGACTTGACTTGATTTTGGATACGAATGCGCTTTCGGCGTTCTTTGACCAAGCACCTGGGACCGTGGAGTTGGTAAGGGAAGCGCAAGACCTGGCGATACCGGTGATCGTGGCTGGGGAATTCGTCTTTGGCATCGCGCAGTCTCATCACCGCGTCGTGTATGAACGGGCGTTGCAACGCATGTTGATGCGATGCAGGGTCCTCGCAGTTGAGATTGAAACAGCTCGACACTACGCCGCAATTCGTCTGGAATTGAAAGCCGCAGCCAATCCGATTCCGGCCAACCATTTGTGGATAGCGGCCCTCGGGCGGCAGCATTCTATGCCCGTCATGAGCCGGGACACTCACTTCGATTCCGTTCAAGGTTTGAGACGGCTATGCTGGTAGCCCGGCCAGCACGTGTTGGTAGGACGGCACCAGCCACTTGCGATAAGCGGGCAAGCGGCCGTGGGTGGCGTCACTGAACACCTGGCGCAGGCGGCGGGTGAGCGGGCCGATTTCGCCAAGACCGACGGGGCGATGGTCAATGCGGGTGACCGGTGAAAGTTCAACGGCGGTGCCGGTGAGGAAGAGTTCGTCGCAGATATAGAGTTCGCTGCGGTCAATGGAGCGTTCAACGACGGGCAGGGCGAGTTGATCGTGGGCGAGTTCGATGAGCGAGGCGCGCGTGATGCCTTCGAGAATATTGTCGCTGGGCGGGGGTGTGATGAGTTTGCCGTCGCGCACCATAAAAAGGTTGGCGGCCGCGCCTTCGGCGACATGGCCGCTTTCGGTGAGGAAGATGCCTTCATCGAAGCCGTTCAGACGGGCCTCTTCACTGGCCAGGGCGGAGTTGACGTAGGCGCCGCAGATTTTGGCGCGGCCGGGGATGGCAGTGTCTTCAATGCGCCGCCAGGAGACGATGCCGGCGTGGATGCCGTGTTCAGTATCCAGATAGGCGCCGAAGGGCATGGCGGCAATGAGATAGTCGAACTTTTCATCGGGGCAGACGCCGACACGCTGCGCCGATTTGTACACGAGGGGGCGAATGTAGATATTGGCTTCGAAGCCGTTGCGGCGGACAAGTTCGGCGGTGATTTCGGTGAGGTCAATGGCGGTAGGGCTGAGCGCCATGCGAAGGATGGAGGCGTTGCGGCGCCAGCGGGCGTAGTGTTCCAGGGGGCGAAAGAGATTCACTTCGCGGGCATCGGCGTCCCAGTAGCCGCGGATACCCTCAAAGACACCGGTGCCGTAGTGGAAGGCGTGGGTGAGGATGCCGATTTTGGCTTGAGAAAGCGGTATGTAGTTGTTTTCGAAGAAGACGATCCAATCAGACATGACAGCGCTCCTGATACCGATGGGAGCCGGCGTTGAGGGCCATATGGTCAATGGCGAGCCAACGTTCGGAATGGATGAGGGAATGCATGGCCTGGTCGACGGCGGCGGCGGGAAGCAGGTGCAGCGCCTGCTGCACGACGCCGAGCATGACCATGTTGGTGGCCTTGGCGTCGCCGGCGGTTTGGACGGCGAGGCTGGTCATGGGAAGGGCGACGGCGCGCACATCGGCGCGAGCGCAATCGGCGGGGATGGCATCGCCGTTGAAGAAGACCCAACCGCCGGGCTCGACGGTGTGGAGGAATTTGCGCAGCGACGGCTCGTTGAGTGCGATGAGGACGTTGGGATTGGTGACGAGAGGGGAATCGACTTCCTCCGAGGAAAGGCGAACGTGGCAATGGGAGGTGCCGCTACGCATTTCCGGGCCGTAGGAGGGCAGCCAGGAGACGGAGAGGCCAGCCTGCAGGCCCGCCTCGGCAAGCAGTTCACCGAGGAGAAGCACGCCCTGGCCGCCGAAGCCGGCGACCTTGATGCGGTAATCCACAGGCTCGTCCGGTTTGGCAAGGAGCGGGGGAGCGCCAGAGGGGAAGGCAAACGGCGGGGGCGGGACGGGAATGGGGTGGGTCCAGGGGTCACGGTCGCGGATGACGCCGAGGGGGTAGACCTTGGTCATCTCATCGCGGACCCACTGCTGGGCGGCGACGGGATCCTTGCCCCAGACAGTGGGGCAGGGGGAGAGCACTTCAACGAAAGAGAAGCCGCGGCGATCCATTTGCGCCTGGATGGCGGCGCGAATGGCTTTGGCGGCGTAGAGGATCATCTTGTTGTCGCCGAGGGCGACACGTTCGATATAGGCTGGGCCATCGAGCGTGTTCAACACCTCGCAGACATGCAGGGGATAGCCTTCGTTCCAAATGGAGCGGCCGGCGGGCGTGGTGGTGGATTTCTGCCCAACCATGGAGGTGGGAGCGAGTTGGCCGCCGGTCATGCCGTAGATGGCGTTGTTGATGAAGATGGTGGTGAAGTTCTCGTCGCGGGCGGCGGCGTGAAGAATTTCAGCGGTGCCGATGGCGGCAAGATCGCCATCGCCCTGATAGGAGATGACAATGGCGTCCGGCCGGGCGCGTTTGATGGCGGTGGCGACGGCGGGGGCGCGGCCGTGGGCCACCTGGACGTTGCCGGTGTCGAAATAGAAATAGGCGAAGACGCTGCAGCCGACGGGGCTGATGAGGATGGCGCGATCCTGAATGCCGAGATCGTCAATGGCCCGGGCGATGAGTTTGTGGACAATGCCATGGCCGCAGCCGGGGCAATAGTGGGTGGCGTTTTGATTGTCGGGTTTGCGTTCAAAGAGCGGGAAGAAGGAGCGGGAGCGCTCCTGCACGGGGCGGTATTCAGGCATGGCAGAGCTCCTGTACGCGGCTGCGGACAAAGGTCAGTACTTCGGCGGCGGTGGGCACATTGCCGCCGACACGGCTGAAGAGTTCGACGGGTTTGCGGCCTTCTACGGCGAGGCGGACATCCTCCACCATTTGGCCGGTGGAGAGTTCCACGGCAATGAAACGGGAGGCATGGCGGCTGAGGGCGCCGAGAGCGAGCGAGGGGAACGGGAAAAGCGTGATGGGCCGCAATAGTCCAACGGACAAGCCGAGGCCGCGTGCCTGGGTCACCACTTGTTTGAGGATGCGGGCGACGATGCCGTAGCCAACGAGAACGACTTCGGCGTCATCGGCGTGGAAGGCTTCGTAGCGGACTTCGTCCCGCCCCATGGCGATGTATTTGGATTCGAGAGCGCGGACGTGACGTTCCAGGGCGTCGGCCTCCAGATGGATGGACGTGACGAAGTTAGGGCGGGTTTGCGGGGTTCCCTTGACGGCCCAGTTCTTTTCGGGAACGGCGGAGAATTCGCTGGAGAATGCGACGGGCTCCATCATTTGGCCGATGTAGCCGTCGGCGAGGATGACGGCGGGATTGCGATATTTGTCGGCGAGTTCAAAAGCCAGGGCGGTGAGATCGGCCATCTCCTGACAAGAATCGGGGGCCAAAACGATGTTGCGATAGCAGCCGTGGCCGCCGCCCTTGACCACCTGGAAATAGTCGCCTTGTTCGGGATTGAGATTGCCGAGACCGGGGCCGCCGCGGGTGATGTCGGCAATGACGCAGGGGAGTTCGGCGCCGGCCAGATAGGAGATGCCCTCCTGCATGAGGCTCATGCCGGGGCCGCTGGAGGCGGTCATCGAGCGGAGGCCGGCGGAGGCGGCGCCGTAGAGCATGTTGATGGCGGCGGTTTCGCTTTCGGCCTGCAGGAAGGTACCGCCGAGTTGAGGCAGATAGCGGGCGGCGCCTTCGGCGATCTCGCTGGCCGGGGTGATGGGGTATCCGTAGAAGGCGCGGCAGCCGGCGAGAATGGCGCCGCGGACGACGGCTTCGTTGCCCTTGACAAGTTGTTTGTGCGTCATGCGAATGCTCCTTCGGCCACCAGTTTGTAGACGGTAAGGACGCCGGGCTCCGGGCAGACGTAGAAGCAGAGGCCGCAGCCGTTGCAGCCTTGCCCGGCGTATTCGGCGACGCGGTAGCCATTGTGATTCAGCCGGCCGCTGAGCGAGAGCAGACCCGGCTTGCAGGCTTCGACGCAGAGGCCACAGCCTTTGCAGCCTTCGGCGTCGATAGTGATTTTGCCGTTGTCGGGATTCATACCAGTTCCCCTTTGTGGATGCCGGCGTATTCGAGCAGTTGGTCACGAAACGCGGGATGGGCAATGGCGGCGAGCGCTTCGGCGCGCTGCCGCAGGTTCCGGCCATGCAAATAGGCAATGCCGAATTCGGTAACAACGTAGTGAACATCGGCACGGGAAGTGACGACGCCGGCGCCGGGTTTCAACGACGGCACGATGCGGGAGACGGTGCCATCACGCGCGGTGGACGGCAGGGCGATGATGGGCTTTCCTCCTTGTGAGCGGGCGGCGCCACGCATGAAGTCCACCTGGCCGCCGAAGCCGGAATAGGGGAGCGGGCCAATGGAATCGGCACAGACCTGGCCGGTGATGTCGACTTCGAGAGCCGAGTTGATGGACACCATCTTTGGGTTTCGGGCGATGACGAAGGGATCGTTGGTGTAGGCGATGGGGTGGAACTCAAAGGCGATGTTTTCGTGGAGGAAATCAAAAAGCGGCTGGGAGCCGAGGACAAAGCCGAGGACGATCTTGCCGCGATGAATCGACTTTTCGGCGCCGTTGACGACCCCGGATTGGACCAGGGGGATGATGCCATCGGAGACCATTTCCGAATGGACGCCCAGGTTGCGATGGCTGTGGAGTTCGGAGAGAACCGCGTCCGGAATGGCGCCGATGCCCATTTGCAGCGTGGCGCCGTCGGCAATGAGCGAGGCGACGTGGCGGGCGATGCGAGTGTGAACATCCGAGCGGCGTTCGGGGATGGCCTGCGGCAGCGGGCGGGAGGTGTGGACGATGGCGGTGACTTCGCTGACGTGGAGCGTGCATTCGCCGTGGGTGCGGGGCATGCGGTCGTTCACTTCGACGATGACGTGATGGGCGTGGCGGGCGACGGTGAGGGAGCAATCGACGCCGGTGCCGAAGCTTAAGTTGCCATGCGCGTCGGGCGGGGCGGTTTGAAGGAAGGCGACATCGATGGGCATTTCGCCAGAGGTGACGAGGCCTTCAATTTCGCTGAGGTGAATGGGGATGTAATCGGCGCGTCCAGCGGCGACGGCGGCGCGGACGTTGGCGCCGAGGAACAGCCCGTTGTGGTGAAAGCTGGCAGCGAATTCGGGACGTGTGTAGGGCGCGTCACCGAAAGTGAGCATGTGCGCCATTTCGACATTGCGGAGTTCCGGGGCGCGGGCGGTGAGAGCTTCCACGAGGGGGATGGGCGTGTTGTGGCCGGGTTGGACCCAAACGCGATCCCCGGATCGGACGCACTGAACGGCGTCGAAAGCGGTGCGGGCTTTTGTCTCGTGAAGCGCCTGGGAAACCCTGGTTGGGGTGTACATCGGCGGCCTCTTCCTGATGAGCACCACTACACAGTGGAGCTTTCTATCATCAGAATGAACCGATCCGATCGAGAAGTCAATAGTACACTGAGCTCGGGCTACGGAAGGGCGGAACGAATCTGGTGGAGACCGACGCCTAGCACAGCTTTTGCGACGGCATCGAGGGCGTCCTGGGCGCCGCCGATGTGGATGGTGCGGTGGAGATGTTCCAGGCTCTGCCCGGGGGCGAGGGCGGCGGCCGGGGAGGAGGTTTCCATTTCGTAGAAAGCGCCCATTTTGCCGTCGTCGCTATAGCTATTGATGACGTCGCCGGAGAAGGGATTGTCCTGCATTTTCCATTGGGAGTTGACGTATTTGGAAGCGCCGGCGGGAAGCGTGAATTGCACAATTGTGAGGACGCCGGACTGCGCGTCATAGCTGCCGAGGAGGGATTTGGCACGGGCGGGGCCGATGCCGATTTTGCTGCGGTAGCGGCCGTCGCCGCGGAAGAAAACGGTATTGCCGGCAGAGACGAGGCGCGCGGCCGGCACTTTGCCAAAATAATCGTCGGTGACGCCGGGGCCGGCGCCGGGGCGAATGGGAATGACGACGGTGGTGGCGGGGGAGGCGTTGAACATGCCGAGAATCCAGACGGAGGGCAGGCCGGACTTCTCCGTCCAGGCGGAGGGGCCGGCGTTGGTGATGCGATTGTTCGATTCAAAGCCGACGATGGTGGTTCCGGCGGGGGCGGCAACGCCGAGATTGCTCCAGATTTCGGCGGGTTCGAGGACACGAACCTGGCGGTGGAGTGCGATTTGGAATGCCGTGCCGGAGTAGTTGGTGAGTTGGATGCGTTTCTGGAAAGTGACCTGGCCGGGTTGGCGAGAAGCGATGGGGTAGGCGTCGGTATCGATGGGGGGAGGGGTTTGCCAACTGGCGAGATCGAACTTGGCGCCTTTGGAGAAGAAGATGGAGAACTGGCCGCCCTCGGGGCCGAGCCAGAAGCGGTCCTCGCCGCCGAAGGGGTTCATGTGGGGAACGAGTTTGCGGGAGGCGATGAGGTCCTTGTTGATCCAACCGTAGCCGCGGCCGGCGGGGCCGGAGCCAGTGCTGGTCATGACGCGCCCCTGCCAGGCGGGAACAACGGCGACTTGGGAGCGGCCATCTTTGCTAGTGAGGACGACAACCTCGGTGTGGCGTTTGAGGAAAGCCACGTCTTCGGAGAACTGGGCGGCGAGGGGAAGCAGGCAGGCAAGCGCGAGCACGGTGGCGCGGATCATGATGTTCCTACGTTATCAAGCGATGTGGCATTGGGGTGGAATTGGTAGCCTGAAGATTCATGCGATATGTGAGCACAAGGGGAGAAGACCGGGGGAGCGGGTTCCGGGAGATACTGCTGGGCGGGCTGATGGAAGACGGCGGACTGGCGATGCCGGCCGATTACCCGCGGCTGAGCACGACGGACCTGACGGCGATGCGGGGGATGAACTACCGGGAACTGGCGTTCGCGGTGCTGCGATTGTTCGCAGGGGATGTGCCGGAGAGAGTGCTGCGGGAGTTGGTGGAGAAGACCTACACGGCGGAAGTGTATTCGAACGGGCGGGCCGGCGAGGACGCCGAGGAGATAACGCCGGTGCGGACGCTGGAGCCGGGTGTGCATCTGTTGGCGCTATCGAACGGGCCGACGCTGGCGTTTAAAGACATGGCCATGCAGTTGTTGGGAAACCTGTTCGAATGGGCACTGACGGAGAGCGGAGAGACGCTGAACATACTGGGGGCGACTAGCGGAGATACCGGGTCGTCGGCCGAATACGCGATGCGAGGCAAGCGGGGCATCCGGGTGTTCATGCTGTCGCCCTATGGAAAGATGAGCGCGTTTCAGACGGCGCAGATGTTTTCGCTGATGGATGAGAACATTTTCAATCTGGCGGTGCGGGGTGTTTTCGACGACTGCCAGGATGTGGTGAAGGCGGTGTCGAACGATTTGGATTTTAAGCGGCAGTACCGGATTGGGACAGTGAACTCGATCAACTGGGCGCGGGTGGTGGCGCAGGTGGTTTATTACTTCAAAGGCTACTTCGCGGTGGCGGGCGAGACGGGCACGCCGGTGAGTTTCGCGGTGCCGTCCGGTAATTTCGGGAACATCTGCGCGGGCCACATTGCGCGGATGATGGGGCTGCCGGTGCGGCGGCTGATACTGGCGACGAATGAGAACGACGTTTTGGATGAGTTCTTCCGGACGGGCGTATACCGGCCGCGCGGTACGGCGGAGACACGGCAGACGTCGAGCCCGTCGATGGATATATCGAAGGCCTCGAATTTCGAGCGGTTCGTGTTTGACCTGATGGGACGCGACGCGGGACGGGTGAAGCAGTTGTGGCGGCAGGTGGAGACCGACGGAGCGTTTGACTTGCGGGGAACGGCGGAGTGGGCCGGCATTGGGCGCTTCGGCTTTGTGAGCGGGGCGAGCAGTCATCAGGACAGGCTGGAAACGATTCGGCGGACGTGGGAGCGCTACGGGGTGATGGTAGACCCGCATACGGCGGACGGGTTGAAAGTGGGCATGGAGTTGCGGGAGGAAGGAGTGCCGCTGGTGTGCCTGGAAACAGCGCTGCCGGCGAAGTTCGCCGAGACAATTGCGGAGGCCTTGGGACGGGCGCCGGAACGGCCGGCGAAATTCGAGCGCGTGGAAGAGTTGCCGCAGCGGAGCGTGGTGGTGGAGCCCGACGCCGGGGTGGTGAAGGAATTTATCCGGGAGCGGGTTGCCGGATAAAAAAATAGGTGCCTGGCACCAGTTTCTGGGGAATAATATGGGGCATAGGAGTCGACGATGGACCTGTCCCGGAGAGGATTTCTAGGCGGCGGTTTGGCGGCCGCGGCGAACGGGTTGGCGCACGGAGCCGCACCGCGCTACTTCGACCTGCACCCATTTATTAGAGCCAACCCCAAAGCCGTCTTCGTGCGGCGGACGAATGTGGCCGGCCGGCTGGACTTCGCCGGGATGCGGCGGGAAGGGTTGCACCTGGGCCGGAGCATTTTTGAGGCACGGATTGACGGCGGCATACCGTTGACGCACCGGGTGGTGCTGAAGCCCAATGTGCTGACAACGCGGGAACAGGGGCAGCGAGTAAATTGGGGCACCGACGCGGACTTCTATGGCGGCCTGCTGACGGCGCTGCATGAGACGGGACTGCGGCGGTTCCACTATGTGGAAGCGAACTACAGATCCTCGCGGTGGAGTGAAAAATACGACAACATTCACGACCAGTTTGGCGTGGATGTATTGGAACCGCAGCGGCGGGCGGCGCACTACCGGCGGGACGAGGGGATGAACTGGGCGAAACCGGACGATGGCGTTGTCTACGCCCGTGTGCCGCACTACCCGCCCATTCATGAGCCGGACACGTGGCTGTTCAACATTGCCAAATGGCGGTCCCACGGGATGTGCCTGACCCAGGCGTGCAAGAACGCGCAGGGGCTGGCCGTGTGGCCGTTCCAGCGGTTCTGCCCGGGGTGGGCGATGGTGACTGGCGCGCCGGACCACATGAAGCCGTTCATCGCCAATGACGTGGTGGACCGGGTGACCCGATACCTGGAAAACCACAAGAAAATGAACTACGGGCGGTACGCAAGCGGCGCGGAGTTGAGCCCGGTGCACCAGGAGATCTGGGCGCACAAGACTTGCGACCACTTGAGCACGCTCAAGTTCGGGCTGCATATGGTGGAGGCGATATACGCGAAGAACGAAGATCCAGCGGATCCGGTGCGGGAGTTCCTGCCGAACTTCGTGATGTTCGCCAAAGACCCATTCCGGCTGGACCTGGTGGGTTTATGGCTCGGCGGGCATGAGCCAGGGAATGTACACTTCTACCGGATTGCGAAAGAGCGCGGGCTGAGCGATACATTTAACCCGTGGGATGTGGACATCTACGAGTGGACGGACGCCGGCCCGGTGAAGCGAAAGCTGAGCGATTTTCCGCGAACCATGTTAAAGACGTATTATCTGCAAAAAGAGGGCGAACCGCTTTATCACATGGTGGATGAGGCGTTTGACTACGACCGGTATAAGCTGTAGGAGCAATGCTTCGCCGCGCGTTTCTCCCCCTTGCCCTGACCCCTCTGATTTCCGCAGAAGAGTATAAATACGGGCCGGACTCCTCACGCCAAGAAGGCGTGCCGCGCGGGACGGTGACCAAGCACGCGCATATGGCCAGCACGGTGTATCCGGGAACGGTGCATGACTATTGGGTCTACGTGCCGGCGCAGTACCGGCCGGAGCAAGCGGCGGCGGTAATGGTGTTCCAGGATGGCGCTGGGTTCGTGAACGAAGCGGGCGCGTTTCGCGTGCCTATCGTTTTCGACAATCTGATTCACAAGCGAGAGATGCCGGTGACGATTGGCATCTTTGTGAACCCCGGGGTGCTGCCGGCGCGCGGCCCAGCGGAACAGGCCAGGTTTTATCGCAGCCACGAGTATGACGCGGTGAACGGGCGCTACGCGCGATTCCTGATGGACGAGATTCTGCCGGAAGTTGGGAAAAACTATAGGCTGACCAGCGACCCGAATCTGCGGGCGATTTCCGGGTCTTCATCGGGCGGGAACTGTTCGGTGAACGCGGCGTGGGAACGGCCGGACGCCTTTCGGCGCGTGGTGAGCTTCATCGCCGGATTCACGCACCAGCGGGGCGCGCTGATTCTTCCCTCGCAGGTGCGCAAGTTCGAGGGCAGGCCGCTGCGAATTTTTCTGCAGGACGGCACCGGCGATGTGAACATACAGAGCAACCAGGACATGATAGCGGCGCTGGAACAGGCCGGCTACGACGCGAAACTGGTGGTGGGCACCGAAGGGCACAACTCGAAACACGGAGGACCCTTGCTGCCGGAGGCGTTGCGGTGGGTTTGGCGGGACTGGCCGCGGCCGATCGCCAAGCCGGTGAAATCGTTTGCGGCGCGGTTTGTGGATCCGGCGGTGGAGTGGACTTCGGTGAGCCAGGGGCACAAGGCGGCGGCGGGAGCGGCGGTGGACGCCGAGGGCAACGTGTGTTTCTCCGATGGACCAACCGGGCGGATTCACCGCGTGGAGCATGGAACGGGAAGAGTGAGTGTCTACGGCGCGAACGCTGGAGACGTGAAGGGGTTGCAGTTCGGGGCCGATGGCCGATTGTACGCGTGCGCGCCGCGCGGGATTGTCACCATGGACAGGAGCGGCAAGGCGGCCGTGGCCATTGGCGGCGCACGGGCGCGGGACCTGGCGGTGACGGCCAACGGCGGCGTCTACTACACCGAACCGCAGGCCAAGCGCGTGTGGTTCCGCGCGGGGACCGCGGCGCCGCGCGTGGTTCACGAGGGAATTCCCTTCCCCAGCGGTGTGAGTCTTTCACCGGACCATTCGCTGCTGTTGGTGAGCGATGCGGCGACACGGTGGGTGTGGTCGTTTCAGATTCAGGCGGACGGAGGGCTGCAATACGGGTTGGCGTTTCACCGGCTGGAGATTGAGGATGAGGTGGAACCGGGGCAGACGCGATCGGGCGCGGCCGGATTGACGGTGGACACCGAGGGATTCCTTTACGTGTGCACACGGCTGGGTGTGCAGGTGAGCGACCCGGCGGGCCGGACATCGGCGGTGCTGCTGAAGCCGGAAGGGAAAGAAGTAACGAGCGTTGTATTCGGCGGGTCCGCACTGGACACGCTGTACGTGACAGCCGGGGACGCTGTCTACCGCCGTCCGATGAAGAGAACGGGCGTGTTTCCGTGGAAGGCGGCCAAGCCGCCCGCGCCGCGGCTCTGACGGGGGCCGGCACCGTTAGCGTCGAGAGGTCAGTTCGACATAAATGCCCCAGAGAAACGCGGCCGCCACCATGCAGCCCCACAATAGCAACGGGGACAGTAAAGCGCGATCGGGGACCGGTGGCTGTCCGCGGAGGAGCGCGATCGGTTCTTGCCAGGCGAGCGCGAGCGCAATTTCCTGCGCCGTCTCCCGCGCGGCTTCCGGCGCCAGCAACGGATCGCTGAGATCGATCCACCGTCCATCGGTGTGCTCCACGCCCGCCGCCCAATAGGGCGCGAGGCCGGATTTGCCGGTGACGGACACATAACGCAAGTAGACGCGGCTAATCTCTTCCCGCGCCACCCATTCCGGCCGGACGCCGCAAGGCAGCGGGCCGAACACCGCGGCGACGCCCTCGGGCGTAACCCGGACCGATGCCCGGTTCACATAGCCAACCGCGAGGCCGTAGGCGAGAAGGGCGAAAAGCGGAGTGGCGGCGAGTGTGTCGACATAGCCAGCGGCGGAAACGCCCCAGGCGCAAAGGCCGGCCGGGATGGTGAGCAGCAGCACCGCCCAAAGCGGGAACCGGCGGTAGGAATGGATGTACTCCGTCATGAGGCAATCCATTCAGATTGGCACAGCGCTTGCCGACCGGCGCCGTTACTTTGAATAGCCGAAATCGGCCAGGATCTTGGGATCCTTCTCATCGGTCGCCAGCAACTCGTGACATCCGCTGCAATCCTGGCCAATTGTTTTGCCGTTCGCGGCCTTGTGGTCGTCGTCATGACAGCGGAAACATCCGGGGAAATCCATGTGCCCAATGTTGTTCGGATAGGTGCCCCAGGTAACGTTCATGTCCGGGAAGATGTTGCGGTTGTAGATGGCGCGCAGACCGGCGGCCGAAGACTCGATGACGGCCTTTTTGCTGGCATACATCTCAGGATATTTGGAACGGTAAAACTCGATGAAGGAGTCGGCGACCTGCTGGTCCTGCCCGGCCTTGTACTGATTTTTTAGGAGCTCCAGACTCGTCTTCTTAGCGAAGGGGAGAGTATCGCTAATACGGCCCTCGGCCAGTGCGCGATCAACGCCGGATTCGGGCATGTCGTAGGTGTGCGTCGGGCGGTTATGACAATCGATGCAATCCATGGTGCGGAGTTCGAGCTTGTTCATGTCCTCCGCCTTGGCGCCATTGGCGAGATAGACGGTGGGCGCTTCGCCTTCGCGGGTCAATTCCACCCAGGGCACAGTCTGGCGCTTGGAGTCAGCGGGGCGGTAGCGAATCGTTACGCCCTTTTCCAGATGGGTGCCATGGATTCCTTTGCGCAAATGTCCGCCGCCAATCCGCATGAGAAGGACCGACTTGGTAACCGAATTCGCTTCGTCGTCCGCGTATTTGGAGATGACTCGAACGCGGTCGGTCGCGAATTTCTGCGGCCAGTGGCACCCCTCGCAGGTGTCCTGCGCGGGGCGCAGATCGTGTACGGGTGCGGGAGTGGGCCGGGAGTAGGTATTGAAGAGAACTTTGAAGACCTGGCGAATGCCAGAGATCTTCGCCTTCACTTCCCAGGCGGCGCCCGGCCCGATATGGCATTGGACGCAATCGACGCGGGAGTGAGGCGAATTCTGGTAGGACGCAAATTCCGGCTGCATCACCGTATGGCAGGTGGTGCCGCAGAAGGCGGTGCTGTCCATGAAGTGTACGGCGCGGTAGGTAAGCTGACTGAAGATGATGATATTGACGACGGTGGTAACACCAATGAACATGACGAGCCGGCGGAGCATTGGGTTGCTCCAGGACCGTTCGGACGGTTCCAGAACCTGCGGACCGCCCCGGCGCCGATCCAGGTAGAGACCCAGAGGAATCAAAACGAGACCAAACACGAAGATGCCGGGCAGGACGACAAAACTGAGAATACCCAGGTAAGGGTGGGAAACAGCACCCGAAAACATGGTGGGCAGCAGGAAGATGAAGAAGACCGCGACGGCGGTGACAATAAAGACCCCTGCGCGGCTGACCCAATTACGGGACAGGCGAATGAGCGGAGTTAGGAGGGCGTCAAATCTGGTTCCGGGAGTCTCGGGGTTCATCGGCGGCATTTTCCTTTGTTGAAGAACTGGGGACGGCGGGATGGGCGGACGGCGGTTCGGCGACGGTGTTGCGCCGGGCGCTGCGTCCTGTCATCCATGCCGTGTCCATCGGATAGACATCCGGATCGAAAATGACACCATAGAAGTGCCACACGGCGATGGCGAGGGTCGCCAAAATTGCTTCGTACAAGTGAACGGTAATTACAAAATCGAGCCAGACTTTGGGGAGCCAGGCTAACATCAAGTTATTCGCCCATAGCATGACGCCGGTGACGGCCATAAGTCCGGTGCCCCAGACGACGGCCCAATACTCCGCTTTCTCAATGTAACTATGAGCCGAAATGACCGGACGTTTTGACGTTAAACCTAAATTATAGCAAAACATGTGGAAGGCTTCGGTGGCGTCGGTCCATCTGGGCATAAGCGTGAACCAGTGCTGGCGCAGTTGGCGGTTCGTGGCCAGGAGGATCACGTGTAATACGGAAACCGCGATCATGACGACGCCGGCGACGCGATGGATGACGCCGCGCACCGGAAAAACAGACTCCAGCGCCACCAGCGGCCGCGCCCAAATCTGGTCGGGGTACTTCAGCGCGAATCCGGTCCACACAAGGACCAGGAAGGAAACGGCGAGACAGATGTGCTGGAAGCGCTCCCATGGGTACATACGCAATTCACCGCTACCCGCTGGAAGGGCCGCGGGGGCGCCGCCTGCCGTACGGAGCCGCAGCGCGCTGAATTTGCGGATCCAATCACCGGCGTTGTGCAGGAACATGAGGCCGATGGTGAGTGGAATGATCAGCAGATAGAACTGGCGCGGGTAGAGTGTTTGCCAGGGTTCCACGCCGCCCTCGGCCACGTGGATGGGGCTGATGGCGAACCGGGTGCCGGCGCCGGGATGGCACTGGCCGCAGGTGTTGGCGAGGTTTTTGGTATGCACCGTCGACTGCGCGTCGGAAGACGGCAGGATCTTATGGAATCCATGACAGGACGAACAATTCGCCACGGTTTGCGCGCCCGTTTTTGAGGCCAGCCCGTGGAAGGAGTTGCCGAAGGTGGTGATGCGGTCCGAAGGAAGACCAAAGCGCCGCGTGAGGCGCAGGTCGCCATGGCACCGGCCGCAGGTCTCGCTTACCGCGGCGGGCGCAACCGTGGACCCCTTGGCTTTCGGCCGCAGAATGGAGTGTTCGCCGTGGCAATCGGTACACACCGGCGCTTCCACGATCCCGGCGGCAAGCGCCTTGCCATGGACACTCGCCTGGAACTCGCCGAGCACTTCGGCGTGGCACAGCCCGCACGTCTGCGGCACACTTGCGTGGAAAGCCGCGTCCTTGGTGAGTTTAGTGGTATGGGCCGAATCATGACAGGAATCGCAACTGGGCGCCGCCGAGTTACCGGCCGCCAGTTGTTCGCCATGCACGGAGCGCTTGTGATCGCCTACCTGGGTGGCGTGGCACGAAACACACTCCGGCTTCGGCAGCTTCTCCGGGTGCGGATAGTCTCCATGCTTTGAATGACACTGCACACACGTGGCAGCCTTATGTGCAGAGGCGGAGACGACTTTCTGCTGCTCTTCATGGCACCCAAGACAATCCACGGGCGCTGATTGCGCCCAGGCGACCGCCGGTGCCAATCCGAGCCAGAGAACGAGCGGCGAACAGGAGCCGACGACACAACGCAAGAACCGCCGCCAACCAACCTTCGGCGCCCCCTGCGGCGCCATCCTGGCCTCACGCCCTTCTTTCGCCGCAGGCCGGGTTTGCCTTCGGCTGCTGACGCGTTGAAAATCACCTTCTACTGCATGAGACAAGCTACGCGGGACTCCCATTTTGGCCTTCCCCTTAGCCGAAGTATACACCCAATTACAGCAAATAGAACCAGCGAAGTTAAGGATCGAGTAATGCGGCCGCAACAAAATCACCCGGATAACGGGTAAGTCGGCCGGGAGTCATATACGACTCAAATGGACCGAATTAGAGATAAGATCTTTCGAGTCATTTGCGTGACAGATGTGTGTGCGAGTGTTCATTTTCTATTAGACAGCCGGTTGCATTCGGGTGTAGAGTGAGGGTAGATACGCCGCGTGGCGGCGAGTGGGTCTTGTGTCCGGCAAGAGGTGACCGATGAAAAAAGTGTACTTGGCGGGAGGATTGCTTGCCCTGGCCGGGGCCGCGATCTGGGCATATGCCGGAGACGAAATCCAGTTCCGGTTGGGCGGGGCGATGGTGAACGTTGGCTACCGGTTGCAGGACCCAATCGCCGACTATGACTTTGCACACCATCTATTGACGCCACCACAAGTTTGGGAGCAGTTCATGCGTCAGAATCAGATGGCCTCCAGCGTTCGCCAGCAATGGCCACGCACTTCCCGGCATCCGGTGGTGGCGATGGTCACCTGCATGGATTCGCGCCTGGACACGAACGAAATCGCCGGTGACACACGCCGGTACTACTACGTCTTACGTCTGGCCGGGTCCGTGCTTTCCGTTAAGGAAGAGGAGATGTTGGAATTGGCGGCCGACAATGGCGTGGAGGTGATCGTTTTCACCACGCATACCGATTGCGCGGCGGAAAAGGCGTCGAAGAACCCGGCACAGCGGGCGAAGTATCCCAACCTGGTTAAGTCCATCGAAGAACGGGACCTCCGGTTTCAGGAGTTCCTGGACCGGCCCAACGTAAAGGAAAAGACGGCGGCGGGCAAACTGATGGTCAAGTGGATGGACCTGGACACGCAGACCGAGCGCGTGGCGCCGCATGTCCGGGCGGGCGCCAGGTTGCGCCCCAATTTTGCCGAGCCGGAATCGTTTAGATAGCGGGCCCGGCCGCAGCAGCGGCCCCACGCGGCGCGAGCAGCGTCCGGATGGCAGCTTCGAGGGCCGGAGGCGAATAGGGTTTCTGCAGAATCGAGAAACGTTCCCGCAGTGGCGGCGGAAGCGCGGAAGCCTGCAGCGAGTAGCCACTGCACAGCAGACCGCGAAGGTGGGGAAAACGCGCCTGCAATGTGACGGCAAGCTCGGAACCTCGCATACCGGGCAGGGTCTCGTCGGTTAACAGCAAGTCTGGCACCCACGGCGATCCGGTCAGCGCCTTCAGCGCCGCTTCAGCGGTAAGAGCTGTCACGACGTCGTAGCCTGCGCGCTCCAAATGGCGCTTCAAGAGGCCAAGCAGCAGCGCTTCGTCGTCAACCAGCAGGATTCGGACAGTTGGCATCGATCCCAGCGCCTTCCTCTAGAACAACCCGGCAAGGCCCTGCTGCGGGAAATAGGTCAGGCCTATGGTGACACGGTTGCCGGTACGGTTGAATGTGGACTGGCTGAGATTCAGATTCCGCCATTCGTATCTTCCATTAACCCCAATACTTTCGGTGATCTTATAAGTCATACCGCCGCTGCCGGTCCAGCCGGAGAAATCGCCCGCCGTGAATCCGAGGCTCGACAGTTTGCTGTAGCCGAAGTTGGCGTCCACCGAAAAATCCCGGCTGAAACTATGGGAGGCCGATCCGTTTACGGTCCGGTTAATGGAGGTGAGGAAGAAACCGTTGCCGGGAATAATGGCCCGCTGGGCGGCGGCCGAGAAAGTGGATCGGCGAACGCGACGCGTCACGGTTCCCGAATACCCGTAGAGAAGATTGTTGGACTCAAAAACAACGGCGCCGGAACTTCGGCCGAGAATCGAGGCAATGACCGGATCGAGTTCCACGGAGCGGACACCAACGGTGGACTGTTTTGCCCCGTTCAGGGAAATGGCGATCTCCAGATCCCGCCCGATGCGCCGGCTGAGGTGCCACCCGAGGGTGTGTATATCCGATTCTCCGAAAACTTTGGAATAGTCGTAGTGGTTGAAAACGTAGCTGACACCCGTGCTAACACGACGGCTCAGCCGGTAAACCCAGTCACTGGAAGCGCCGTAACCCTGCATGTCGACAAGGCCGCGCGCCTTCCGGCGAACCGTCATCCCATTGCCCGCCACCCGGATCGACTGGCGGGAGTTCAAGAAATAGGTAGCGCTGGTGGTGTTCCCGATGAAGTAGCTGCGCGAGTCGAACAGTTCGGTGACCGGAGCGGTGAAAAACTCGATTTCGCTGTTTTGAAATACGTTCGGCCCGCCGAGGAACCGGTTGGAGGTTCCAGCGCCAGTCTGGCTGGCAATCTGCCATTTTCTGCCGATCTGTTTGCCAAGTGCGAGATTCAGTTGCTGGTTGGAACCATTAAAGTACGGCTGCTTGGCAAAATGGGAGTAGTCCCCGGTGTACGTCAGGCCGAGGAACGAACGGCTCCACCGCTTCCGGCCCGTTACAGCGATGTTGGCATTGACGCCGGCGCCGGCGGCCTGGGTGAATCTGCCGGAGGAATCAAGCGAATAGCCGATCAAATTCGTGTCGTAGGTCCCGTTGATGGATGCCTGCAGGGTGATGGGAACAGATTCGGCGCCGCGCATACCCGTGGTGGGCCCGCCACGGCCGAGGATTGCCGGCCCGTCGTAGGCCGGAACGGCGCCGCCGAACCCCTGGGCGAACAGACCCGCGCCCCCAACCAGCAAAACAAACAGATATCGAAACTTTGAAACGTGCAACAGTCGGCCTCCATCCGTATTATCGGCACATGGCGCGATCGACTTTACGGATTCCCAATTTAGGCCAGCGCACAAGCCAACCTCTTACCAGACTATCAGATAGAATCGGGGGGTGACCGCCAACGGCGGGCGGAGGGCTATGAAATCGCACACCGAATACCTCGATTTTTCGACATCGAAATTACGGCAGTTCATTAATATTACTCCGCGGGTGGAAACGGCCCTGCGGACGAGCGGAATCGCCGAAGGGATGATCCTGGTTTCGGCCATGCACATAACCGCTGGGGTCTGGGTGAACGACGCCGAAGACGGTTTGCTGGCCGACATTGAAGAGTGGCTGGAACATCTGGCGCCATTCAAGAAAGACTACCGGCACCACCGGACAGGGGAAACCAACGGCGACGCTCATTTGAAAAGTCTGTTGGTACACCATCAGGTGATCGTACCGGTGACCAAAGGACGGCTGGACCTGGGCCCATGGCAGCAGGTGTATTATGCCGAGTTCGACGGCAGGCGCAAGAAACGAGTCATTATCAAAGTGATGGGAGAGTGAAAAATGGCGCAGGCGCCTGAAAGGGTATCCGAAGTCGCGGCATCTACACTTGAAGGAGATCCTATGAACTCAAAAATAGTACCGGCGGTAATGGCCGCGTCGTCGTTGATGGCGGCCGAGTTACCCGTGAAGCGAGTGGTGCTCTACAAACACGGCGTGGGGTATTTCGAGCGGAACGGAGAACTGGCGGCCGGGGAGTCGGCGCGGCTGGATTTCAAAGCGTCGGAGATGAATGACGTATTGAAATCGTTGACGGTGGACGAAACAGGGGGCGGGAAGGTGAGCGGATTACGGTACGACTCATCCACGCCGCTGGAACGGCGCCTGGGCGAGTATGCGTTCTCCGTTGGCGCGCAGGTCCCGCTGGCGCAGTTCCTGGATCAGTTCAAGGGAGCCCGCGTGGAAATGGAGACAGGCGCGCAGAAGACCGCCGGATCCATTGTCAGCGGGCGCGTGGTGGCCGCCACCGAACAGCAACCGCAGCGCGACCTGGTGGTCATGCTGACCGACGCGAACGAACTGAAGACCGTCGACCTTTCTTCCGTCACCTCTCTGAAGCTCGCCGATGGCGTTTTGCAGCGCCAACTCCGGGACTATCTGGGCGCCCTGGCCGGCGCACGCACAAAAGAACAGCGCAGCGTCTATATCGATTCCACCGACGCCAAGGGCCGCAAGGTATCAGCCTCCTACCTGATTCCAACGCCGATCTGGAAATCCTCCTACCGGCTGATCTTCCGCAATCAGCCGCAGCCGATGCTCGAAGGCTGGGCCATTATCGACAACACCACCAACGACGACTGGACGAACATTTCGCTGTCTCTGGTTTCCGGAAAGCCCATCTCGTTCCAAAGCCGGCTGTACGATCCGAAGTTCATCACTCGCCCGTTCGCCGACCTTCCGGAGGAAGAGGCCGCCGCGCCGGTGCTCTATTCCGGTGCGGTGGGCGGCGCGCCCCCGCCTCCGCCGGCGGCGGCCCCGGCCCCTATGCAGGCGAAGGCACGAATGGGCCGGGCCATGGCAATGACCGCCGAATCCGTCGCGGTTGAACCGATGATGGACCGCGGCAGCAAGGTCTCCGTGCAGACCGAAGGCCGCGAACTAGGCGAACTGTTTGAATACGCTTTCGGCGCGCCGGTCACCGTCCGGCGCAACCAATCGGCCATGCTGCCGTTTCTGCAACAGCCACTCGACGCGCGCAAACTGCTGATCTATTCCGACCGCTCCAGCCAGAATCCGCGCACCGCCGCCGAGCTTTCCAATAACACCGGCAAAACGCTGGACGGCGGCCCAATTACGGTCTTCGACAATAACGCCTACGCCGGCGAAGCCCTAGTCGAAACCGTCAAAACCGGCGACAAACGGCTCATCAGTTACGGCGTCGACCTAGGCACCCGTGTGACCACGAACATCGATTCCGGCAACCAGCGCTACCTGGAATTCCACGCCAGCCGCGGTACGTTCACCGCCAAAATGGGCGTCGAAGAAACCACCACTTACACCATCAAGAACATCGACAACCGCGCCAAGACACTCATCATCGAACATCCGCTGCGAACGGGATACAAGCTGATGAATCAGAAACCAGTTGAGGTCACGGCGGCGAACCAGCGTTTCAGCGTCGCGCTGAAGCCTGCGTCCGCGGAGACCTTCGTGGTGAAAGAAGACTACATGCACGACGAGTACATGTCGATCCATTCAATGACGCCGGACGCCATATCGGCGATCGCTTTGAACCGCGTAATGTCGGCGGCGGGGAAGCAGCAGTTGGAGAAGATCGCGGCGCAGAAACGGTTGATCGCGGATGCCGACCGCGCCATCCGCGGCGCCGAGCAGCGAATTCAATCGCTGTCCACAGACCAGGACCGTCTGCGCCAAAACATTTCCAGCCTCAATTCCATTGCCGGGCAGCAGGAAGTGGTGCAGCGCTACGCGCGGGACCTGGCGGCCCGCGAACAGCAGATCGTCACCCTGCGCGACCAGGCCGCCGAACAGCGGACAAAGAAGTCTGCGTTAGAATCGGAACTCAATGCGATGTTGGAGAAGTTGGAGTTCTAATCGAACGGAGCGGACGCTATGCGGGTCGCGCTGATCGGTTATGGCAGCGTGGCCCGCGCCTTCGTGTCGTTGATAAAGGAACATGAGCGGCAGTTTCCATTTCGCATTGTTGGCGCGCATACGGCCAGCCACGGAACGGCCTACGGCGCGCCGCTCGCCTTCGGCCCGGCAGCGGCTTCGGTTGAAGAGTTCCTGGACAAGGCGCAGGCCGAGGTGATGGTGGAACTCTCCTCGCTGCAACCGGAAACTGGCGAACCCGCGCTAACGCACATTCGCCAGGCCTTCGGGCGTGGAATGCATGTGGTGACCGCGAACAAGGGCCCCATTGCCCACGCCTATTCCGCCCTGCGCACGGAAGCGGCCGCGCGCGGCGTCGAGTTCCGTTTTGAATCAACGGTAATGGACGGCGCGCCGGTATTCAACATGGCGCGCAACTGCTTGCCGGGCGTGCGGATTCTGGGCTTCAGCGGAGCGTTGAACAGCACCACTAAGGTGATTCTCCGCGCCATGGAGCAGGGCCGCGGCTTCGCCGAAGGAGTCGCCGAAGCGCAGGAATTGGGCATCGCGGAGACGGACCCCGCCTACGACATCGACGGCTGGGACTCCGCCGTGAAGGCCGCCGCGCTCGCGAACGTCTTCATGGATGCCCACGTCAAGCCGCAGGACGTGGAGCGCACGGGAATAGCGGCCCTGACCGCGGCCGATATCACAGCGGCGCGCGACGCAAATGAAATCTATGTACTAATCAGCCGCGCCGAACGCGCGGAGAATGGCGGCGTGAAGATGCGCGTTGGTCCGGAGCGGCTCTCCCGCGCCAATCCGCTCGCCACCGTGCAAGGCACTTCCAATTTGCTACTGTTGCACACGGACCTGATGGGCACCGTGGGAACGATTTCCATTGAACCAGGCGTGGCCCAGACGGCCTATGGCGTGTTAAGCGACCTGGTCGACATTACGAGGACTCTATGAAACTGATTCGATACTCTTTTCATGATGAAGTACATGCCGGCGTGGTGACGGCGGCGGGCGTGGTTCCGGTTCCGGCCGTCAACCTCTATACGGGCTCCAAGGTGCCGGATTCGGTGCTGGAGATCATTGAATCGGGCGACCTGGAACCGTTGAAGGCGGCCGAAGAAATGGCTGCCATTCCCTTCTCCGATGTGCTGCCGCTGCTGCCCTATCCGGTGCCGCCGAAGATCTGGTGCATCGGATTGAACTACCATTCGCACGCGGTGGACATCAACGCCGTGCAACCTGAAGAACCCGGCTCCTTCATGAAGCCCGCCTCCTGCATGACGCGCCCCGGCGGCGAGATCATTCTGCCCCCGGCGCACATCACCAATGATGTCGACGCCGAAGGAGAGCTGGCGGTGATCATCGGCAAGAAGTCGCAGTATCTGAAGAGCGAGGCCGAAGCGCTGGACGCCATCTTCGGCTACACCGTCACGCTCGACCTCACCGCGCTTGACGTGCTTAGCAAGAACCCGCGCTACCTCACCCGCTCCAAGAGTTTCGACACCTTCTTCAGCTTCGGCCCGGTCATCGTCACCAAAGATGAGATCGCCGACGTGAACGAACTCGAAGTGATCACCGAGCGCAACGGCGAAGTCTTCTCCCGTGATTTTGTGAAGAACATGAAAACGCGTCCGCTCGAGCTCGTGCGCTTCCACAGCGACTACCAGACGCTTCACCCCGGCGACATCATTTCCACTGGCTGCCCGAAGGGCGCGCGAATCAAGAAAGGCGATGTTGTTGGCGGCCGCGTCACCAATGTGGGCGCGATTTCAGCCACGGTCCGCTAAACTGGTTGTATTGTGACTAGTGTTTTGAAGCGAATCATTTTCTGGGACTTCCCGCGCGCGTCGTGGCAGTACGATGTCATTGTCGTCGCCATTTTGGCGTTCATCTTTCTGACGCCGCGGGAAGTGTTCCGAGACCAGCCGAAGGCGCAGAGCATTGTGCTGCTGCCCAATGATTCTCCCGGCGAAGAGGTTTTCTATCTGGAGCCGAAGCTGCTCATCGAAACGACCGAAGCGGAGCGATTCCAGCAGGCGGCGGCGATGCTCCAAAAGCGGGACGGAAAGAAGTTGCAGCTAAACCGGCTCACTCCCATTTACGACACCGAGAACAAGGAAATCAAGGGCTTCATGGCCTACACGAAGCTGGTGAAGTAACCGGCTGGCGTCGCCAGGCATCCAAGGAAGTGAGATGAGACTACCGATCGCAGGACTCGCACTGTTGGCGGCTGCCGTGTCGCCGGCCGCGGAATCGTTGAGTGCCGTGCAGGCGCGCATGGATAAATCAGCGGCGGCGTTCACGTCGTTGACGGCGCGAGTGAAGAAGATCGGCTACACCGCCGTCATCAAAGACACTTCCACCGAGACGGGCACGTTCATTATCAAGAAGGTGAAAGTGGGCGACGTCCGGGTACGCATGGAAATCGATAAGCCCGACGCCCGCTCCGTTGCCCTGTCGCGCAAGAAGTATGAGGTGTTCCTGCCGAAAATCAATACCGTGCAGGAGTACGACCTCAGCCAGTACGGCCGGCTGGTCGATCAGTTCCTGCTGCTCGGTTTCGGCACGCCGGTGAAGGACATCACCAAAAGCTACGAAATGGCGGTGACCGGAACGGATACGATCGACGGCCAGCAGGCAACGCGCGTCGAACTGCGGCCGAAGGTGGAGAGTGTGAAAGAGCACCTGAAACTCGTGCAGATCTGGATCCCCCTGAACGACGGCAACCCGATTCAACAGAAGTTCCTGCAGCCATCGGGGGACTATATTCAATCCACCTACATGGACGTGAAGGTAAACCCCCTGTTGAAGGACGCCGATGTGCAGCTTACGCTGCCCAAGAATGTGAAGCGAGAGAAGCCGCAGAAGTGATAGCTTGAGTTTGATGAAGCGGCGAAGCGTTTTTCAGTCGCTGTTGGGCGTATCGGCACTCGCGCCCGCGGCAGCGGCACAGACTCCTCCCACATCCAACGCACCAGCGGCGGACGATGTTTTCAAGATTGACCTGACAACCCCGGACGCGGTGGCCGACCCGCGGCACCGGTTCTTCACGCCGGTCCAATTCGCGACGCTCGAAAAGCTGTGCGACCTGCTGGGCCCGGCCTATAACGGCAGGCCATCGGCGCGCGCGGCGGAAACACCACAATTCCTCGACTTTTTGCTCGCGAAATCGCCCGCCGATCGCCAGGTGCTCTACGCCCAAGGGCTGGACCAGTTGGACATCGACTCTCGCGCCCGCCGCGGAAGAGGCTTCGCGGAGTTAACCGGCGCCGAGGCAAGTGAACTGCTGGCGCCGCTGAAGGCCAAGTGGACGTGGAAGGCACCGGCGGACCCGCTTGCCCGCTTCCTGCGCGAGGCGAAAAACGACGTGCTGCGCGCGACACAGAATTCAAAGCCCTATGCCGACGCGGCCGCCGCCGGTTCCCGTCGCGCCACCGGCGTCAATACCTACTGGGACGTCATTGACTAAGCCATGAGACAAGACTACGACGTCGTTATCATCGGATCCGGCGCGGCCGGAGGCATGGCCGCCCACACGCTCTGCAAAGCCGGCGTGAAGTGCCTGATGCTGGAGGCCGGCCCCATGGCCGACATGCAGCGGCACCGCACCATGAAGGCCGTCTACGAGCTTCCCTATCGAGGCTTCGGAGAGCCTGGCCGGTTCCCCCACATCACGCAGGCTTCGGAATTCGACGCCAACCTGTGGATTGACGAAAAGGCCAACCCCTACAGCCACCCCGAGGGCGATCCGTTCTATTGGGTCCGCATGCGCATGGTGGGCGGCAAAACGCTCCGCTGGGGCCGCGCCTCCTGGCGCCTTAGCAACTTCGAATTCAAGTGCAAGGATCACGACGGCTTTGGAGAGAATTGGCCCGTAACGCTTGAAGAACTGGCGCCGTTCTACGATCGCGTGGAGCCGCTTTTCCGCGTCAGCGGCCGCAACGAGGGCTGGCCGCAAATGCCCGACGGCAAGATCACCGCCGATGAATCGCGCGATTCCACCAGCATTCAGCGCTTCAAGGCCGCCGCCGCCAAACTGGGCGTGCCCACCACCAAGCCTCGCCGCGCGGTGGGCACACTCGCCAGTTCCGTCAACCTGTTGTTGCCCGACGCGCTGGCCACCGGCAACCTGACCATCGTTCCCAACGCCATTGTGCGCGAAATTGGCGTTGACGCCTCCACCGGCCGGGTCAACGCCGTTCACTTTGTGGACCGCCGCAACAAACGCGAATACACCGTTCCGGCGAAGGTGTTGATGCTGGGCGCGTCGACACTCGAAAGCACCCGGCTCCTGCTCAACTCGCGCTCTCGTTTATTCCCGAATGGCCTGGCGAATTCGAGCGGCGTGCTTGGCCACTATCTCTTCGATCAGTTCTATGTAAAGAACACTGTGGTCGCCATCGTGCCCGAGGCCCGCGGCGGCAAGGGCGGCCGGTCGCTGATGGGCGGCGCGGGCTACATCCCCCGATTTCGAAACTTGAAGGGCAAGGAGAAGAGCTTCATCCGCGGCTATGCCTACGACTTCCATAGCGGCGGCACACCGGCGCCGGAACTGCTGCCGGCCTATGGCGGCGAGTTGATGAAGTTGATCGACGAACTGCAGGGCGCCGCCTTCGCCATGACAACGATGGGCGAAGGCCTGCCGCGGTACGAGAACAAAGTGAGCATCCACCCGGCGCTCAAAGACGCCTGGGGCGTGCCCTGTCTCCACATCGAGCAGAAGTACACCCAGAACGAGTTCGACATGGCCAAGGACGCCATGGAAACCGGCGCCGCGGCCTGCGAAGGCGCGGGCTTTGAGGTGCTGGCCAAGCATTGGGAGATGGTGCCGCCCGGCGAGAGCATCCATGAACTCGGCACCTGCCGCATGGGCGCTGATTCGAAGAAGTCGGTGTTGAACGGGTATAACCAGACACACGACGTGAAGAATTTGTTCGTGCTCGATGGTTCTGCGTTCGCCTCCGGCGGCGTGCAGAATCCGACGCTGACCATCCTCGCGCTCACCGTTCGCGCGTCGGAATACCTGATTGACCAGAAGAAGAAAGGGCAACTCTAATGCGCGCGGCGATTCTGGTACTCGGCATTGCGATGGCGGCGTGGATTGGCCTCGCGCAGGCTCCGCCGGAGCCCCCCGCCCAGCCCATCCCCTACAGCCACAAGCATCACGTTGGAACACTGAAGCTCCAATGCAAGTTCTGCCACGAAAACAAGGAGCCTGGCGAGACCATGGGTATCCCGGCGGCGGCCAAGTGCATGGGGTGTCATAAGGGCATCAAGGCCGACTCCCCGCACATTCAGAAACTCGCCGCGTTCAACGAATCGAAACGCCCCATTCCCTGGGTGCGCGTTTATCAGATCCCCAGCTACGTTTTCTTCTCGCATAAGGCCCATTTGGACGGCGGCAACACCTGCACCGAATGCCACGGCCCGGTGGCCGAACGGGAAGCGCTGCGCAAGGAGATGCCCATCAACATGGGCGCGTGCATGGAGTGCCACCAGAAGAAAAAGGCCTCCAACGATTGCACGTTCTGCCATGAACAGCGGAATTAGGACCCGATGAGAATTTCCCGAGTTGTACTGAAGAACTGGCGAAATTTTCGTTCGGTCGATGTCGAACTCGGGGAGCGCGTTTTCCTGGTGGGGGCCAACGCGTCAGGAAAGTCGAATTTCCTGGATGCCATTCGTTTTCTTCGCGACGTGGCGAAGGCGGGCGGCGGCTTGCAGCGAGCCCTCTCCGAACGTGGAGGCCTGTCAAAGGTCCGCTGCTTGGCTGCGCGCAAGGATCCTGACGTTGAACTGGAAATCTCCCTTTCCGAAGGCGAAGCGAGCAACGAATGGAAGTACGCGATCGGAATCACGCAGGAAACGCGGGGGCTTCGCCAACCGCTGATTCGCTATGAGCGTGTTTGGCACAACGGACGCCAGATCCTGAACCGGCCCGACGCGGCAGACGAAAAGGACGTCCTGCGCAAAACGCAAACACACTTAGAGCAGATCAGTGCGAACGAGAAGTTCCGCGATATCGCCCGGTTTTTCGAGTCTATCCGCTATCTCCACCTCGTTCCCCAACTGCTCCGGCACCCGGAGGCTTACCAAGGTAGCGGCGTCGCGGAAGATCCTCACGGCCGCAATTTCTTGGAGATGATTGCAAAGACACCGGAAGCGACACGCCGCGCACGCCTGACAAAGATCGAAACTGCGCTGCGGCATGCCGTCCCACAACTTCGAGCACTCAAGGACACCAAAGATGAAGCGGGCGTCCCGCATCTGGAAGCAATCTATGAACACTGGCGCCCAAACGCAGGACGGCCGAGGAAAGACCAGTTCTCCGATGGAACAATTCGGCTGATCGGCCTTTTTTGGTCTCTTCTTGATGGCGATGTTCCGCTGCTCCTGGAAGAACTCGAACTCTCCCTCAACTCCGGAATCGTCGCTAAGCTCCCCGGCCTCTTCCATCGGCTCGGACGGCGAAAGAAACGCCAACTGTTTGTCAGCACGCACAGCGCGGACCTACTGTCAGACAAGGGCATCGGCGGAGAAGAGGTAGTACTTCTTACGCCAGACCGCGACGGAACACGGGCAGCTTTAGGCAGTTCCATCCCGGAGATCCGTAACATGTTGTCGGCCGGGTCCAGCATTACCGATTCAATCCTGCCTCGCACAATCCCGGCGCAATTGGGACTTTTTGATTCGGCGATATGAATCCCATCCCGATAAACCTCGCCGTTGAGGATCCCCTCAGTGAGGTGGTTTTGCGTCGGCTGCTAGCAAACAGTAGTCAAGATTTTGCCGTTGGCGAAGTCTATATGCGCAACGGTTTTGGATACCTTCGAAAAAACATCGCGGGATGGAATGCAGCGGATAAAGGTCGGCCGTTTCTCTTGCTGACTGACCTGGACGCGTCGGAGTGCCCGGCTTCATTGCTTCAGACTTGGCTTTCGGTACCCAAGAATGACAATCTTCTGTTTCGAGTGGCTGTCCGTGCAGTTGAGTCTTGGCTGCTGGCTGACGCCGAGGGCATCGCCACATTCCTCGCGGTGAAACTCGCGACGGTCCCAGCAAACCCAGAATCGCTGCCAGATCCGAAACGCGTTT
>JAEUQC010000060.1 GCA_016789905.1 Bryobacterales bacterium
GTTTTCCATCACGTTAATCATGCCGACCTCCTTCAGTCTGTCGTTGACCGTTTCTTCCAATCCAAGTATGCCTGATAGCAGCAGCAGCGTGCCAGTGGCCCAATCCTGTTCATCGGGCCGCATCGCGCGTAAACGCTCCACCAACGTCGCAAGCGCCTTTTCCGGTTCCCCGCGGGCGAGCAGCGCCAGTGCGTTATCGGCCCAGTCCGGACTCGCCAGAAGGGGCTCGGCGTCGTAGTCGCGAACGTTGATCACGTTGTAGCGAAAGTCGATGGACGGGGATTGGTAGCCGCCTTCCAGTCCGGGCGGGTCCGGCCCCAGATACAGCACGGTCTGCACTACATGCTGCCCGTGGAGCCGCACCAGGTAGGCGTAGTAGGCGAGCATCCGCAGGTTGAAACCAGACTCGTTCGCCGCCTGGAACTCAACCTGGTGCACCGTGCCGTCTTCGTTGCGCGCCACCATGTCGGCCCGGTGGTTGAACACCTGCGGCTGCTCAGTGGCCAAGTGCTCCGCAATCCTTCCGCCGAATAGCAACCGGCGGATTATGCCGTCCCCTTCCCGAAGGAACAGCGTCTTCAGTGATACATCGTACCGTTGCGCCATGGAGTTGCCTCCAGTATGACAACTGGCGGGAAGGGCTCAGCGCTCCTCCGCGGCTACGTGAGAGATGCAGCCGTCGGCCTCCACGGTGAGCGTAATTATGAGCAAAGTAGCGGCGATAGGAATCGCTGGGGTGACAGGATCCTTCCATATGTAGAGGGAACGCCCTTGGGAGCCGAAGACAATTTCAAAGGGCGGACCGAGAAGCGATTCGGCATGAACGGCGGATTTGCCTTGCAGACCGGCCAGCAGCAGATCAACACGAAGGGAGCGGCGGCGCAGACGCCAGGAGTCTAGCCCCTCCCGAACGAAGAGCCAAGCGCCGAGGGCTGTGAGCGAGACAAAGAAAAATACGACTTCAAATACCAAAAGCGGCCTCCCTAACACCGATGCGGGCGGGAGGGAGGCCGCTTTTGTTGTTTTGGGGCAGGATGCCTATTCTTTGCCGATGCGCATGCCGTAGAAGCTGCGATAGACGAAGAACAGGGCAACCGCCAAGCAGCCGGCCGACAGAATGTTGGTGAGCGCCGGGCCCTGCGCCGCGGTGACGGAAACGGCAAGCTCAACAGCCAGCAGGCCGAAGAGCGTGGTGAATTTGATGATGGGATTCAAAGCCACCGAACTCGTATCCTTAAACGGGTCGCCAACGGTGTCGCCGACGACGGTAGCGGCATGGAGATCCGTTCCCTTAGCCTTCAATTCCACTTCCACAATCTTCTTGGCATTATCCCAGGCGCCGCCGGCGTTGGCCATGAAGATGGCCTGGTACAAGCCGAACAACGCGATGGAGATGAGGTAGCCGATGAAGAAATAGGGTTCCAGGAACGCGAAAGCAAGGGTGGCGAAGAAGACGGTGAGGAAGATGTTGAACATGCCTTTCTGGGCATATTCGGTACAGATTTGCACCACTTTCTTGGAATCCTCGACGCTGGCCTTTTCGCCGCCTTCCAGCTTGATGTTCGCTTTGATGAACTCAACGGCGCGATAGGCGCCGGTGGTTACCGCTTGGATGGAGGCGCCTGTGAACCAATAGATAACCGCTCCGCCGGTGATGAGCCCGAGCAGGAACGGAGGATGCAGAATGGACAGATTGTTGATCAATTCAGGCTTTAGGCCAGAGGTCAGGTTCACGATGATGGAGAAGATCATGGTGGTGGCGCCGACGACGGCTGTACCGATAAGAACCGGTTTGGCGGTTGCCTTGAATGTGTTGCCCGCGCCGTCGTTTTCTTCCAGGTTATGCTTGCCGAGCTCAAAATTGGGCTTGAAACCGAAGTCCTTCTCGATCTCTTTTTCGATACCCGGGATATTCTCGATAGTAGAGAGTTCGTAGACGGACTGGGCGTTATCGGTGACGGGGCCATAACTGTCGACGGCGATCGTGACGGGGCCCATGCCCAGGAAGCCAAAGGCGACCAAGCCGAAGGCAAAGACGGCCGGGGCGAGCATGAGGGCGGACATGCCCATACCGGAGACGTAATATCCAATTCCCATGAGAAGCAGCATGGCGAGGCCGAGCCAGAAAGCGCTGAAGTTGCCAGCTACGAGACCGGAAAGGATGTTCAGCGACGAACCGCCCTCGCGAGAACTAATGACGACCTCCTTGACATGCCCGGATTCGGTAGAGGTGAAGACTTTTACAAATTCCGGAATGATGGCGCCGGCGGCGGTGCCGCAACTGATGATGGAAGAGAGTTTCCACCACAGCGAAGTGTCACCGCCAATGGCGGGGATGAGGGCGTAGGAAACGGCGTAGGTGAGGATGACGCTGACGATGGAGGTGAGCCAAACGAGCATGGTGAGGGGATGCTCGTAGTTCATCTTGTCGGAGTTGCCGTACTTAGCCTTGGCGATCGTCTCATTGATAAAGTAGCTGCCGGCGCTGGCGATGACCATCATGATGCGCATGGCAAAGATCCAGACCAGAAGTTGGACCTGGACGAGCGGGTCCTTGACGGCAAGCAGGATGAAACTGATGAGAGCGACGCCGGTGACGCCGTAGGTTTCAAAGCCGTCGGCCGAGGGGCCGACGGAGTCACCGGCATTGTCACCGGTGCAATCGGCGATTACGCCCGGGTTGCGGGCGTCGTCTTCTGGGAGTTTGAAGACGATTTTCATAAGGTCGGCGCCGATGTCGGCGATTTTGGTGAATATGCCGCCGGCGACGCGAAGGGCGGCGGCGCCGAGGGATTCGCCGATGGCGAAGCCGATGAAGCAGGAGCCGGCGTAGTCACGAGGGACAAATAGCAGAATGAAGAGCATCAGCAGGAGTTCGACCGAAATGAGCAACATGCCGATACTCATGCCGGCCTGCAACGGGATGGCGTAACAGGGGAACGGCTTCCCGCGCAACGAGGCAAAGGCGCATCGGGAATTGGCGAAGGTATTGACCCGGATTCCAAACCAAGCAACGGAGTAGCTCCCTGCGATTCCAATCAGACTGAACAAGATGATGATGGCGACTTTGAATAATTCAAAATGCAGGAGGACGCCGAAGTAGAACACCATGATGACGCCGATGAAGAGTTCCAGAATCATCAGGAAACGTCCCTGGGTCTGGAGGTAGGTCTGGCAAGTCCGATAAATGAGCTCACTGACTTCGAGCATGGATCTATGGACGGGTAAATTCTTCAGGTGGGTATACATCCACAGACCGAAGAGAAGGCCGAGGGCCGAAACGACAAGACCACTCATAAGCAGCGTGCTTCCGGGGATGCCGCCGAGAAAAGTAGCCTGATCGAAATCGGGCAAGATTAGGTTGGCTTCGCCGCCGGCATGGCGCGCAGGTTCGGTGGCTTGACCGAATGCGGACATGGCGAACAGCGCCAGGAGAAGGACGATGGGAAGGACCCGTTCGAATCGGGCCCAATATGTGCGAACGGCGGGTAGAGCAGCCGGCACAGTGAACGAAAGATTCCGCAACAAGGAATGCGAAGGCATTCTAGCGATTCCTCCAGTTTCTAAAGACCAGGCCCCTGTAAGGGCCAATTTCAGGGTATCAGAGTATCAACAGAATGTTAACGGAAGCAAATTTAAGTGGACACTCAATTGAGATTGAAGGATTGTGATGCGCTTTCATAAGCGATTAGAGGGTTCGAGACGAATTTCTTCAAAGGCGAGGCCCCAAAGACGATAAGGGACAGGAGTGGAGGTTACGGACATGAACGGAATGGCGGTTCTACTGATCGCGGTGAACGTTTTGACGGTCGTGTGGGCACTCAAATTGTTGGGTAAGAAGCCGAACCGGCGGCTGCGTCATCTGGTATTGACGGTGAGTATTGTATCGATGAGCCAGACGGTGGCGTTTCTGGGCCATCTGGAGGGTAAATCTCTGTTGCAGGCGGCGACTGCCGTACAGCAATGCGTGACGTCGATGGGCGCGATGGCGGCGGTGTATTTGTTATGGGTGGAGATTCGGGACCGGAACCGGACGGACCAGATGCTGCGGCTCGCCGAGCATGAAAATCAGGTACGGCAAGGGCGACTGGCCAGGGAGCCGCGCGTTAGAGCACTTCCAGAATGAGGCATTTGAGGTAGAGTGTTTCCGGGATGGCGGGCAGGATGGGATGGTCCGAAGCCTGGGTTCGGCGTTCGAGTAAGCGTAAGGAGCGGCGGGTATCGCGAGCAGCGGCAAGGACGGCGCCAAGCAGCATTTCCTCGCTCATGTGATGGGAGCAAGAGCAAGTGACGAGAACCCCGCCAGGCGGCAGGAGTTGGAGGGCACGGAGATTGATTTCTTTGTAGCCACGGGCGGCGCCATCCATGGAAGAGCGCGTTTTAGCGAACGCGGGCGGATCGAGAACAATCGTCTGGAAACGGCGACCGGCGACGCGATGGGCGGAAAGCAGGTCGAATATATCGGCCTCCTGGAAGCGGACGTTTTCCATGTTGTTTCGCAGGCGGTTCCTCTCCGCGGCGGCAAGGGCGTTGGCGCTGGAATCGACCGCTTCGACTGAGGTACAGGTGCTAGCCATATGGAGAGCGAAGCCGCCGGTGGAAGTAAAGCAATCGAGCGCTTCGCCGTGAGCCCAACGGGCGGCAGCGAGATAGTTTTCGCGCTGGTCGAGATAGACACCGGTCTTCTGGCCGGCGGCGAGATCGGCGTTAAAGGTGACGCCATTCATAACGACGTCGACGGCCGGGGAGGGCGCTCCGAGAACCGGGCCGGCGCGGAACGGGAGTTGCTCTTTTGTGCGAACAGTGGCGTCATTGCGCTCCCAAATGCCGCACGGCCGGAGAAGCTCGTCGAGGAGCTTTACGATGAGAGGCTGTGCACGGTCCATGCCCTGTGTGAGGGTTTGGAGAACGAGAGTGTCGCCGTAGCGGTCGACGATGAGACCCGGGAGTCGATCAGCCTCGCTGAAGACCAGACGGCATGCGTTGGAATCGCGCACGGCCCGAGCACGGTGGGCGATGGCGGACTGGAGGCGGGAGCGGAAGAAAGCCTCGTCGAGCGGCTCCACCTGATGAGAGAAAAGACGAAGAGCGATTTGGGAGGCAGCACTAAAGTGCGCGGTTCCGATAGGGACGCCACGAGGATCGAGGACGGTGACGGTATCGCCGGGCCGGGCGTTATCGGGCCTGTCGACGTCGGAAGTGTAAACCCAGACATGACCGGCGGCGAGACGTTCGGCGGCACGGCGTTCAATACGGAGAGAGGGACGTTGCTGCACGTCCCTCCAGTGTAGTTGCTAGGCGCCGTTAGCTGGCGATGTTGACTTTGATCGCGCGCGGCTTGGCGATCTCTTTCTTCGGCAGAGTGATTGTGAGCACACCGTCTTTGAACGCGGCATTGACCTTTTCCGCATCGACCGTGTCCGGCAAGCTGAAGTTGCGGGCAAAGGAGCCGTAGCCGCGTTCGAGGCGATGGTAGCCGGCTTTATCCTCTTTGTGTTCGAACTTGCGTTCCCCCTTGAGGGAAAGGATGCCGTTTTCGAGATGGATGGAGATGTCCTCGAGTTTCACCTCGGGGAGATCGGCCTTGACGACGAGTTCATTCTCGGTTTCGAGGATGTCGACGGAGGGCGTCCAGGGACGTCCAGCGACGGGCTCCTGAATGAGGTCATTCAGGGCGTCCTCGAAGAAGCGGAAGGGAGCCGGGAAGGCGGGATTGAATTTGGTAACGAGCATGATGGGATGACCTCCTTGGAAGATCTACTTACAAACCCAGTATATTTTATGAGCGCCATCATGTCAACTATAAAGCGCAGATTTTCTGCGTGCCTCCTCATCAACTTTGGATTCCCTTCTCCTACGCCCGACGGCGCAGTCCCCAATACCCAACGCGATACAGCAGCAGCGCGCCTAGGAAAATTCCGTAGTAGATTGGCGTCCAGAGTGCGGCCTTGCCCTGCCAGAAAAAATGCACCACGCCCGCGACCGCCGACAGATAGGCGAGCCGGTGCAGCAATTGCCAGCGCTTGCCGCCCATCCAGCGAATGGCAGCCTGGAAACTGGTTGCCGCGAGCGGAACCATAAGCAGGAGTGACAACATGCCAGCAATGAAGAAGCGGCGGATGCGGAGGTCCTCCCAGATGATTTCCGCATTCCACTGCACGTCGATGGCGTAGTAGTGCAAGGCGTGGAGCGCGGCGTAGAAAAAGGCGAACAGACCGGTCATGCGGCGGAAGCGGATGAGCCCGCTCTGGCCTGGGAGGCGGCGGAGGGGGGTGATACAAAGGCTGGCCAACAGGAGGCGCAGCGTCCAGTTCCCGCTGAAGCGGGCGACGGTTTCAATACGATTGATGCCGAGCTCATTCGCTTGCCAGCGCCAGGCGAGAACCAGGAGGGGAAGCAGGCAGAGAGAAAAGACGGCGGGCTTGGCAAAGCGGCTGTTCCATATACGATTCACGGGGGGAGTATCCTCAACCTCCACTCACATTATTCCCTAACGGTCCGAAGAGAACTTTGGATGGCCATTGGCCGGGAATTCCTATGAGCAGACTATTAACGGGGACGATCGTGGCGGGGATGATGACGGCTGGCCTGGCACTGACGGGATGCCGGAACGCCAAGTCACCGGCAACATCCGCGGGGTCGGCGGAAAAACAGACGAACGCGGCGATGGCGCCGAGTGGAGGCGGAGCGTCAAAACGGGTGATATTCCCGTGGTCAGTAGTTTCGGGGGGTGTGGATTCAGCGGCGGCGATGGGCAGGGCGATGGAAAACGATCCGGTGGTGGCTTCGCATTACGGGGGGCTAAATCCAACGGGATTTAAGCGCGAGGTGCTGGCGAAGAGCCAAAAGGGATATGTCAGCTACCGGATTCGGGATAAGGTGTACTGGACCCGACGGATGGTGACGATTGCGGCTGGGGAAAGTGTCCTGAGCGACGGACGGACGATGGTGCGGGGACGATGCGGGAATCTGGTTTCGCCGACGCCAAGGGAACCGGTGGCGCCGGATGGAGTGGAGCCGTCCGAGCACGCCATGGATGTCCCTGCCAGCGAAGTCCAACTGATGACCGCGCCGCCGCTGGGGACCGAAGTAACAGCGGCGGCCGAGACCTTCGTCAATCCGCGGCAACTGGCTGAAAACAGGGAGATCACGAGCGTTCTTCCGTCGCCGGAACCGATGGAACCGCTGCCGCCGGCTTACGTTTCCCGGGGCAGTGAACCGATGGCGTTTCTGGGTGGGGCGGGCGGCGGGGGGGCCGCCCTGGTGACGCCGGGGGCGACTACACCTCCGGAAGCGCCGACGCAGGGAGTACCGGTTACGGGAGCGCCGCTCGTCCCTGGCGGGACCAACACACCGCCACTGGAGGTGCCCCCGCCGATGGTGCTAACGGCATTGACCGCATCGCCGGAGGTTCCTTGGATCGCGCCGCCGCCGGAGATTTTCCATGGCCCAGTTTGGGACGCCCCGCCCGCCGTTGCATATCGGCCGTTGCCGCCTGTAACAGGAGGCATTCCGCCCAGCGACACGCCACTCCTGCCGCCAATCGTCTACCCGCCACTACCGGAGCCGCCCCCGCCGGTGACGACGCCACCGACGGTTCCACCAACGTCTGTTCCCCCTGCCAAGGAACCGCCGCCGCCAATACCACCGCCAACGACGCCGAATCCGCCGCCGGTTACGCCGGTGCCGGAGCCGGGCGCGTGGGTACTGCTGGCGATGGGACTAGCCGGGATGGCGGCGGGACTTATTCGAAAAAAAACCTGAAGAGCCTCTTCCGCTGGAGTTGGCGTTGGGATAAATTACCAATTGCCAGATATGCCCGGAACGATAGCCAATGAGTTTGGATTCACGCGCCATGAGTTTGCGATTCTGCGCCGCCTGGAATCGCCGGAGAAGATACAGCGTTTCCTGGATGAGGAAATCGTCTACGACCCATCGAGGACCTGCCGCTCGCCCCGGCGGCTGCTGCGGGACCGGCGGGGCCATTGTGTGGAAGGAGCGCTGCTGGCGGCTACGGCGCTGCGGCTGCGAGGCCAGCCGCCATTGATCTGGGATTTACACGCCCAGCGAGACGTGGACCATGTGTTGGCGTTGTTCCGCCGCGACGGGCTATGGGGGGCGATCGGCAAATCCAATTACTCGGGTTTGCGCTACCGGGAGCCGGTATATAAGACATTGCGCGAGTTAGCAATGTCCTACTTCGAACATTACTTCAACGCGCACGGCGAGCGCACATTACGCGGCTATTCGCGTCCGATTCTGTTATCGCAGTTCGACGCCACCGGCTGGATGACGGCAGAGGACGATCCATGGCAGATTCCGAACTACCTGACCACGATCAGCTACACGCAGATCATCCCGCGAAAGGTGGTTTCCCGCCTGACGAGGCAGGACCAGCGGCTGCGGGCCGCCAACGAATTCGGGATGCAGAAGGCTGGCTAGACTTTTTCCGGAACCACGTAGGGCTTGCGGTAGTCGCGAGTGATCATCCGGTTGGCTTCGGCATCGCCAGTAAAACGCATGGCAACCGGGTCAAACGCTAACTTACGTCCGACTCGGTAGCTGATGTTGGCCATGTGGCAGAGCGCGGCCGCGCCGGCGCCGATTTCGATATCGGCATGGAGACCGGCCACGCTCCGGCTTTTCACTGCCTCAATAAAATTCGCCATGTGCGGCGCCGAGTCCCAGGCCCGTTTCTCCTTGTAGCGAACGTCCATCACCTTTTCGTGGTTTTCGCCTTTGTAGACCTGGTATCCCATCAAGTCCATTACCAGCACGCCTTCGCTGCCGAAGAAGATGTTGCCGATGGTGTGACCTCCACGGAAGGGGAGTTTTCCTTCCTCGGGCGTCAAAAGGCCGCGGACTTCAAACTCCAGTTGTGCGTCTCCATAGTCGAAGATAGCCGTCTGGGTATTGGGTGTTTCCTGATCGTCGTCGTAGACGAACTTACCGCCGAAAGAGTAGACATTCTTCGGCAGTTCCTTCTTCCCCAGCCCCCAGCGGGCGATATCGATTTCGTGCACACCCTGGTTGCCGATATCGCCATTGCCGGTATCCCAGAACCAATGCCAGTTATAGGCGAAGCGCAGCTCATTGAACGGCCGCATGGGTGCCGGGCCAAGGAACTTATCCCAATCGACGCCTGGGGGCGGGGCCGGCTGGTCGGGCTTGCGGCCGATCGACTTCCGGCGCTTGTAACATAGCCCTTTGGCTAGGTAGACCTTGCCGATCACGCCATCGTGGAGCAGTTTGATCGCCTCAATTTTGTGCGCGATGGAACGGCTCTGGGAGCCGACCTGCACCATGCGCCCGTATTTGCGCGCGGCGGCGATCATTTGGCGCCCTTCGAAAAGATTGTGGCTGGCGGGTTTTTCGCAGTAGACATCCTTGCCGGCCTGGCAGGCCCAGATGGCGCCAAGGGCATGCCAGTGGTTGGGGGTGGCCATGGAGACGGCGTCGACACTTTTGTCGTCGAACACCTGGCGCATATCGGAGTACTCTTTCGGTTTGCGTCCGGTGAGTTTTTCGACGAGCGCGGAGCCGCGTTCGCGCGCTGCCTGGTTTACGTCGCAGATGCCGGCGATATTGGCCGCGCCAACTTCGGAATAGAAGCGAGCGTGGTCCTGCCCCCGGCCGCCGAGACCGATGAGAGTGAGGTTCACTTTGTCGTTGGCGCCCAGAACACGAGCGGCGGGCAGGGCGGCGGCGGTGAGCAGGGTGCGTCTTGTCATTGTGCGTAGAGTCCTAAAACCCACAGGGGAAAGTAGTGCCGGTACATGGTATATCGCATGTAGAAGACATTCGGGAATCCGGTACCGGTGGCGAGCGATTCGGGCCAGGCGCCGTCATCGCTCTGGGTGTCGATGAGGTAGCGCACGCCGCGTTCGGCGTAGGGGGAATCCTTGCGGCCGGCGGCGTGGAGGGTGAGCAGCGCCCAGGCGGTTTGGGAAGGCGTGGAGGGCGCGCTGACAAAATCGTCATGCAGGTAGCCCATGCAGCTTTCGCCCCAGCCTCCATCGGGATTCTGAACGCTGACCACCCAATCGGCGGCCCGGCGATAGAGGTTCGGGTCGTCGTATTCGGCGGCGCGGAGGCCGCGGACAGCAAGGAATGTCCCGTAGAGATAATTGACGCCCCAGCGGCCGTACCAACTGCCGTTCTTTTCCTGCGTGTTCACCAGATAGTGAACGGCTTTATGGACGGCCGGGTCCGAGTGCGGCACGCCGCGGCGGCAGAGCGCTTCCAACACGCGGCCGGTGATATCCGGGCAGGTGGGGTCGAGCATGGCGTTGTGATCGGAGAACGGAATGGAGTTGAGCACGCCCCAATCGTTGTCGGCGTCGAAGGCGGCGTAGCCGCCGTCGCGGCTTTGCATGCCTTTCAGCCAGGCGAGAGCGCGGGCCTCCACTTCTTTGAGCTTGACCTGATCGCTGGCCTCGCCGTGTTCCAGACACATGAGAACTATGGCGGTGTCATCGATATCGGGGTAGGGCTCGTTGTTGTATTCAAAAGCCCAGCCGGAGGGTTGCAAGTGGGGACGCTTGACGCTCCAGTCGCCGCGGCGGCGAATCTCTTTGGACAGCAGCCAGTCGGCCGATTTGCGAAGCGCGTCGGCATTGGGCAGGCCGGCTTCGGCGAGGGCGTAGGCGGCGTAGGCCGTATCCCAGACGGGAGAAAAGCAGGGTTGAAAATATATCTCTTCTTCGGTTTCGGTGATGAGCTTTTCGAAATGGGCTTTGGCGTCGATGAGGTCGGGGTGGTCAGCCGGGTAGCCGAGGGCTTCGAGCGCCATGATCGTGTACATCATAGCCGGATAGATGGCGCCAAGGCCGTCGCTATTGCGGCAATGGTCGAGCATCCAGCGTTCGGCCTGGCGGATGGCGGCGATGCGCGCATCGCTGTGGCCGCGCCGTTCCCAGATTTTGAGCAGCTTATCCACCTGGTGGAAGAGGGGGGAAAGAAAACGATCGCGTTTTGGGAGGCCCAGGCGGGCGTCGGGAAGAATGAGTTCGTCAACGCTGATGCCTTCCGGGGCAGGGCGAACGCCACCCACGGACTGAACGATGGACAGAGGCACGACGATGGCGCGGGTCCAGGAGGCCATTTCGTAGAGGACTCCGCCCATGTAAAGCGAACCGCCGGGCACCAGCACGAGTTCCGGAGGAATGGTGGGACCGTATTTACGAGGGTAGAGGCCGAAGAGGCTAAGGTTTATTTTCGTGTAGCTATTGCAGGCCTGGAGGCCGCCGAGAGTGTGAATGCGGTTCCGGGCGCGGCGCAGCGGCTCAGACTCGGGCGAGTGGCCGCAGAGGCGGAGGGCGGTATAGGCCTTGACGGTGGAGTTGACGTCGGCCGGGCCGCCGGGAAAAATCCACCAGCCGCCGTCGGGCATCTGCTGATTGAGAATACGGCGGCACGCTTTTTCAAGCCGCAAGCGGCATGGTGGATTCCAGACGCCATGTTCGGGCGGATGGAGCCATAGGGCGAGCAGCACGTAGTCGGATTCGAGCGACACATCGGCGAGCAGTTCGCCGCACCAGTAGCCTTCGGCGGACTGTTGCTGAACCAGGGCCAGGGCGCTGGCCTCGGCCGCGGAACGGGCGGCATCGCGAAGGTTCTGACGCTCCTCCAGGAGCTCGCCGACAACAGAGCGGCGACGAATCGATTGCTGCGTGGGAAAAACTGCGCTCATCCTGACATCTACATTTCGGCGGCCGGGGGAAACCTGCTCTCCTTCCAGGATACCGCCGCCGTCGCGTCCCCGAAAAATCTTATCTCTTGCAGAGCGGGGTTATTGCCGATAAGAGATCAGATGTGGAGAATGTTCGCAGCCGGAGCAATGCTCGTGGCAATGGTATGGGCGCAGGGCACGGCGGTGCCGAAGGAAGCGCCGGAGACAAAAGGAGACGGGGCGGCGGGGAAGCCGAAAGCAGCAGAGAAGCCGATGTCTGGAATCGAGCGGCAGCGGCTGAGCGTAGAAAGGCAGATGCAGGCGATCCAGGCGGCCTATCCGGCGCCATTTGGCTGGAGCAGCGGGAGTATGGGAGCCGCGCCTGCCGCGCCGCCGCCGGACTGCCCGCCGATTTCGGCGGCGGCGGCGAAGACGATCATCGACCGGGAGGCGACCCGGCAGAAGCTGGACGCAAAGCTGGTGCAAGCGGTGGTGGAAGCGGAATCGGCGTATTCACCGTGCGCGGTGTCGCCGGTGGGGGCGATGGGGCTGATGCAGCTAATGCCGTCGACGGCGGAGAGTCTGCAAGTTTCCGATCCGTATGATCCGAACCAGAACATCACTGCGGGAACACAGTATTTGAAACAGATGCTAGAGCGCTATGGCGGCGACATAGCCAAGGCGCTGGCGGCCTACAACGCGGGTCCGGCGCGGGTGGATGCGGCGGGCGGGGTTCCCGCCATTCCGGAAACCCAGGAGTATGTGCGCAAAATCATGGGAAAGATCACGCCGCCCCGCCCGGTGGAATAGGCCGCTAGAATGGAGACATGCTGAGCGCAGTGTTGCTCTCGGGATTGTTGTATCAAGTGGCACAGAATTCGGCGCCGGTGAAGGAAATGGCCGGCAAGCGCGAACCGGTCGTCCGAAGGACGGTGAAGGGAAAGAGGAAGGGGCGAACGCTAACGGTGGGCCATCCGGGGCCGCAATCGCCGGTGGTGTTCCACTTCCATGGGGAAACATGGCTGCCGGAGCAGTCGATCGCCAGTGTCTATCCGGATGCGACGATTGTCGCGATTTATTTGGGAGACAACTCAGACCCGTATCGCGACGCCTACCTTTCAGTGCGTTCGTTTGAAAAGCTATTGGCCGAAGCGGGGGCCAGGCGAAGGCCAGTGATCCTAACGTCTTTTAGCGCGGGGTATGGAGCAATTCGATCGATTCTGCGCCACTCCTACAGGCGAGTCGACGGCGTTCTATTAATGGACGGAATACACACCGATTACTTGAACCGCGGTGTGAATCCGGCGGAACTCGACGTGTTTCTTCAATTCGCCAAGGACGCCACGCTGGGCCGGAAGCGGATGGTGATCACGCATTCCGAGGTATATCCGGGCACGTTCGCCAGTACGAGAGAAGCTACGGACTGGCTGCTTGGCCAACTGCACCTGCGGCGACTGCCGGTGATTCGCGATGGACCTGGCGGGATGAAACAGACTTCGGAGGTGCGCCACGGACGGATGGCGATTCTGGGGTTTGCCGGTGACAGCGCGACGGACCACGTGGACCACTTTTATGGAATGGCCACGTGGCTGCGCGCACTTCGACGACTGTGATGGCTAGACGATCACGCAGGGGTTGGACAGCGAACCGATACCGCTGGCGGTAATGGTTACGATGTCGCCGGCCGCCAGCGCGGATTCCTGGGTGACGATAATGCCGGTACCGGTTAGGACCACCGAACCGCAAGGCACGGGGTTCGATTGGAGCAGGTATTCCACCAGCGTCTCAATCTTGCGGCCAAGTTTGGCAGTGGACGTTTTGCCATCAAACGTAGTTGCATCGCCGCGTTTGATGACGCAGGTCATCTCAAGCGAATAGGGATCGGCGATCTCGTCGGCCGTCACCATCACCGGGCCCAGGGAGCAGCACGCGGTATAGACCTTCGACTGCGGGAGGTAGAGAGGGTTTTCGCGTTCGATATCCCAGGCGGAGACATCGTTGGCAATGGTGTAGCCTACAATGCGGCCCTTGCTGCCGAGCACCACGGCCAGTTCCGGTTCGGGCGCCGTGAACTGGGAATCGGAACGGATGCCGACTGGCTGATCGGGCCCCACACACACTCGCGCCGTGCCTTTGAAGAAGATCTCCGGGCGGTGCTTGGGGTCATAGACGTAGGCATAGAAGCCTTCGCGTGTGTTGTGTTCGCCATCGCGGAAACTGGCGCTCATCTCATAGGTACAGCCGCAGGCCCACACTTCCTTGGGCGCCAGCGGAATGAGCGGCGGTGCGGTTTCCGAGTGGCTGGAAGCCATGGATTTGGCCAGCCTCGGCAGGTCCGTGTTTTCTACTTCGGCGCGGCGAATGAGGTCATACAAGGTATGGCCAGGTATCGGGCGAGCGGCACCGTTTTCAAAAATCGCCGCCGTTACTTCGTTATTCCACTTAATTTGTCCGAGTCGCATGAGTTAGTATTTGAGATACACCGTTTTGTAGTCGCTATAGAAGTCCATGGCCGCCGGCCCCTGTTCCTTGGGCCCGAAGCTGGAATCCTTTGTGCCGCCGAACGGCAGTTGATACTCCACACCGGCGCTCGGCAAATTGATGGTCAGCAACCCGGCTTCGCAGCCGTAGACGAATTCAAAGACGCGGGACAGATTCGTCGTCTGCACGGACGCCGACAAACCAAACGGGATGTTATTGGCGATGCGCATGGCGTCATTGAAGTCTTTGGCCTTCATCACCGCGAGCACGGGGCCAAACACCTCTTCCTGGGCCAGTCGCATATTCTCGGTGACATCGGCAAAGATGGTGGGCTCGACGAAGTATCCTTTGTCGTAGGCGCCGCCGGTAAGGCGGTTGCCGCCGAGAACGAGGCGCGCGCCCTCCTGCTTACCGATTTCGATGTATTTGAGGTTGGTATCCAACTGGCCCTGGTCCACGGCCGGACCGATATCGATACCGGGTTCCATGCCGTTGCCTACCTTGAGCTTGGCGGTGCGCTCCTTCAGCGCTTCCACAAACTGGTCATAGATGGACTCTTCGACAATGGCGCGGCTGGTGGCGGTACATTTCTGGCCGGTGGAGAAGAAGGCGGCATTGCAGACGTTTTCGACGGCGGACTTAAAGTCGGCGTCGGCCAGCACAATGGTCGGGTTCTTGCCGCCCATTTCCAACTGAATGCGGAGATGCCGTTTGGAGGCTTCGGCGTGCAGCCAGTTGCCGATTTCGCAGGAACCGGTGAAGGAAACGGCCTTCAGCGGCTTGGCCGAAACCAGCGCGTTGCCAATTTCGCCGCCGGAACCGGCGATGTAGTTGACGACGCCCTTGGGGATGCCGGCTTCATGGCAAGCCTCAACGATGCGCCAGGAACTGAGCGGAGCCACAGATGCGGGCTTCACGATTACCGTATTACCGCAGATAAGCGCCGGGGCCAGCTTCCAAGCCGGAATGGCGATAGGGAAGTTCCATGGGTTGATGAGACCAATCACGCCAATCGCTTTGCGGATGGCGAACATGTGGACACGGTCGCGCTCGCTGGGAACCAAGTGGCCGGGCAGCCGGGAGCCCTCGCTGCCAAAGTAGCGGAAGATATTAATGGCGCGGCGCACTTCGCCTTTCGCCTCAGGCAGTGTTTTGCCCTCTTCGCGGCACATCTCTTCGCCCAACTGGTCGAATTTTTTCTCCAGAATATCGGCTACTTTGAACAGCAGCGCGCCGCGGGCCGGGCCGGGCATGTTGGACCATCCGGCGAAGGCGGCCTGGGCGGCATCGGCGGCGCGGTGCACATCGGCGGCGGAGCCCTTTACGAACAGGCCGACGATCTCATCGGTATTGGCGGGATTGCGGTTCTCAAACGTGGGTCCATCGACCCACTCTCCGTTGATGTAATTGCGGAAAACTTCCGGCATGATTTTGCAGTCCTTTTCGAATTTGGTAGCGGAGTTCAGGGCGCGGTGACGCCGGGGGTATGAATCCTACTTCTTGTTGAAATCAATCTTGGGCGCCTGGCGGGATGCAGGGTCGGTTTTGAAGTACGCATCGTTGCGTTGGAAACCAAAGATGCTGGCGGCAATGTTGTTGGGGAACAGCTCAATGCTTGTGTTGTACTTCTGAACAGCCTCATTATACTTCCGCCGCTCGACGGCGATGCGATTTTCAGTACCAGCCAATTCGTCCTGGAGCCGCATGAAGGTCGCGTCGCTCTTCAACTGCGGGTAGTTTTCCACCACCATCAGCAGGCGGCTCAGGGCACCATCCAACTGGCCATTCGCAGTGATCTTTTCCTGCGCCGTTCTGGCGCCGCCCAGCGCGGAACGGGCGCTGGCCACGGACGCAATTACGTCCTTCTCCTGCGCCGCGAAACCCTTCACGGTCTCCACCAGGTTGGGAATGAGATCGGCGCGCCTTTGCAACACGACATCCATTTGCGCGAAGGCGGCCTCAATTCCGTTCTTCTGAACGGTTAAATCGTTGCGCACACCTACCATCTGCCCGCCAACCAGCAGCACCAGCAGCAGCAATACTCCCAAAACGATCAGTGCGATTTTCATAAGGCTCCTTTGTTCTTTATCCTTTGGCCAACCGGTCCACCGCGCCGGTCAGCGCTTCAATTTGTCGCATATAGGCGGCCAGCAACGGCACCGGGTCCAGGTCGCGCGCCTTTTTCACGCCTTCCCGCAGATCCAACAAAGTATAGAACGGCGCCGGATCGATTCCGAACTGGCGGCCGCAGGCGCCGATGGCCTCCCGTTTGTGCATGGGCGACTCGACTCCGGCCAATCGCAACGCGTGGCGGCCCAAATTGCAGAATGTCGATACCGATTCCCCAAGCAGCCGGACCAGCATCGCTTTATCGCTCAAAAGGCCGCCGGCCTTTTGGCGCAGGCGCAGCAGTTTGGCGCGCAGTTCATGTTCCACCTGTCCGCGGTAGAAGCTATCGTCGATGGCCAACCCGGCCACAACGTCCCGGCCGGCCAGAACGCGGTGGCACTCCACGATGTCGTGAAACTCGATGGCGAAGCAGTCCGTGGAGTTGTGCAGTTCCTCCTCGCTCAAGAACAGCGGCGAAGGATTTTCGAGCGACCGCCACCAGTGGATCACCGGCTCAGCCAGGCGCAGTTCGTCCGGGCCAATGGCTTGCAACACACATAATACGTTCAGGTCGCTGAACTTACCGTGCAGTTCACCGGCCGCCGCCGAGCCATAGAGCACCACCGACACCAGGCGATCTCCGAACGCCCGCCCCAGTTTCGCCGACAGTTCGGCCAGCCGCTTGTCTATTTCGTTTGCCATTGTTTGTCTACCAGTCGCTGGACGCGCCGCCCCCTCCCGAGTCGCCACCGCCAAAACCACCGAAGCCGCCGCCGGAGTCGTAACCGCCGAAGCCGCCGCCGCTATGGCTCCTGCCGCCATTCATCATCATGGGCAAAAGCCACCAGGGGCCTCCTCCCCCGCCGCTAAAAAGGAATAGTACCACCAGCAACCCGATGAGAATCACTGGCCAGGGAATGCCGCGGCCCGGCGAAGAGACGGGGCGTCGCGGGCGAACGGATTCGTCCACTTGCACGCCTTTTTCGCGGGCCACTTTCTCCCCTATTTGATGCGCGGCCACCAGCAGCGCTTCACCGTAGTTACCCACGCGCAAGGCGGGCCGCATTTCGCGGAGCAGCGACCCGGCCGCGCCATCGGGCAGAATCGGCTCCAGCCCGTAGCCCACTTCCAGGCGGCTGCGCCGGTCGCCGACGGAGAGCAGCAGTAGCGCGCCGTTGTTCTCGCCCTTCTTACCGATGCCCCATTTTCGGAAGAGCAAATTGGCGACGTCTTCCACCGGCTCGCCATCGAGGGACGGAAGGGTGACGAAGGCCAGTTGCGCGCCGGTGGCCTTTTCGACGGCGGCGCAGTAGGCGTCGATGCGTTGCCGGGCGCCAGGGGAGACAACGCCCGCGAAATCGCTGACGTAGCCCTGCGGCTGCAGCACACTCCAGTCTGCCGCGTGCGCCAGCGCCGCCGCCACGAGCAGCGCGCAGAGCTTCGTCATGTGCCTCAAAGGCATAGTCAGCAGGCCAGATCGCGCCTTGTAAACTTCTCCGTGCCGGAGGGGCCGACAACGGTCAGCGCCATGTTTTCCGGTTTCAGGAACGTGTTGGCAATCTCCTGAATGTCGGCAATCGTCACCGCTTCAATGGAGGCGATGGTCTCATCCAGGTCGCAGAATCGGCCGAAGAAGATGTCCTGGCGCGCCAGATTCGACATGCGGCTGGAAGGCGATTCCAGGCCGAGGACGATGGAGGCTTTCAGATTGTCCTTGGACCGGCGCAGCTCTTCGGCGGCGATGGGCCCGTGTTTCATGCCGCGCAACTCTTCCATTACACCGGAAACGACACGCCGCAGCGTGGCCGGTGAGGTACCGGCGTAGACGGCCATGGCGCCCGAATCGCGGTAAAGCGATAGCTCGCTGGAGATGTGATAGACCAGCCCCTGCTGTTCGCGGATCCGCTGGAACAGCCGCGAACTCATGCCGCCGCCCAGAATTGTATTCAGCAGATAGCAGCCGAACCGTTTGGAGTGGCCCATGGGATAGGACGGCGCCGCGACGCAGACCTGAGCCTGTTCGAGCGAGGGTTTGGTCTTCATGGCGATCTGCGGAAAGACATTTACGTCCGGCAGCGCCGGCAGCGGTTTGCCCTTCTTCATGCCGCCCATCACGGCTTCCACCATCTTGACGAAGGCGGCGTGTTTCACTTTGCCGGCAGCGGTGATGAGCAGGTTGGCCGGAACGTAGTGCCGGGACCAGTAGTCTCGCAGGATGGCCGGCGTGAAGCTCTTCACAGTCTTGGGCGTGCCGAGAATGGGCCACCCGAGCGCATCTTCCTTCCAGAACTTCTTGCAGAACAACTCGTGGGTTTGGGATTCGGCGCTGTCGAGATCCATTTTAATCTCTTCCAGCACCACGCCCTTTTCCTTTTCCACGTCGGCCGCGTCGAAGAGAGGGTGCAGCAGCATGTCGCTCAGAATGTCGAATGCATGGGGGGCGTGTTCGTCCAAAACCTTGGCGTTGAAACTGACAATTTCCTTTCCGGTGAACGCGTCGGAGTAGCCGCCGATCGTGTCCAACTCACGGGCGATCTCCTGCGCTCCGCGGCGCGCGGTGCCCTTGAACAGCATGTGTTCAATGAAATGGGAGATGCCATTTTCGGCGGCCGATTCACGGCGGGAGCCGGAGCGCAGCCATAGACCCATGGAAAGGGATCGAGCGCCGGGCATGGACTCCGTGATGATCTTCAGGCCGTTTGCCAGCACCGTGGTCTCAACGGCAAGGGAACGATTCAAGGTTTTTGACATGGAATGCTATAAAGCAGGATTCCCTTCTATTCTAGAAGGGATGGGACTTCGCGCACAGACTACTTTACTTGGACTCGATGTCGCCGACCTGCGCGAACTGCTCGGACCCGCCACGCCGGCCTATCGGGCCCGTCAGATATATGATGCGCTCTACAAGCGCAACGTTGCGGATCTGGAGGAATCGACAGAGCTGCCGGTGGAATTGCGCACACGCTTATTGAGCGCTACTCCGCACGGTCATCTTACCGTCGATCAACGTTTTGATTCTGCTGACGGCACGGTTCGTTACCTGCTTAAACTTCCCGCCGATGGGCGCAGCGTGGAAACGGTGCTGATGCCGGCCGACGACCGCCACACCATCTGCATCTCGTCGCAGGTTGGCTGTCCGGTGGATTGTAAATTCTGCCTCACTGCCCAGATGGGCTTGGAGCGCAGCCTTAGCGCCGGTGAAATTGTTGGCCAGGTACTGCACGTGTGCAAAGAGCACCGCCTGGAGCCGCGCACGGACCACGTGAACATCGTCATGATGGGCATGGGCGAACCGCTGCTGAATCTGCCAAATGTATTGAAGGCCATTCGCATTTTGTGCGACGCCAACGGAGTGGGGTTTTCGCAGCGGCGCATCACGGTTTCCACGTCGGGTATTGTGCCGAAGATCGCAGAACTGGGCGCGGCCGAGGTGCGTCCGTACCTGGCTATTTCGCTCAACGCGTCGCATGAGGAGCAACGCCGGGCACTGATGCCGATCACAAAAAAGTACCACCTGGCGGACCTGATGGAGGCTTGCAAGGCGTACCCGCTGCGCCCGCGCGAGTTCCTGTTTTTTGAGTACGTGATGCTACGCGGGGTGAACGACACCGATGCCGACGCCCGGCGCGTGGTGTCGCTATTGGGAAACCTGCGCGCGAAGTTGAATATCATCGCGCTCAACCCAGGCCCTGGCATTCCGTTCCAGACACCGGACCCGGAACGGGTGGAGAGTTTCCAGAAGATCATCATGCGTTCACTGCCCTGCTATGTGCGCCGGCCGCGCGGCCTGGATATCTATGCCGCCTGCGGCCAGTTGAAGAAGATGCAGGCGGGCGACCTGGTGACGATACAGTAGGCGTCCATCATGCCGCGCCCCGGTTTGAGCCGCTGGTTGATTCGGGTAGCCGCTCCGCTGGGGGCCGCCTCGCTTGGGTTTGCCGTTTACTTCGGAATCGAGGTTTGGCGTCTGGGGCGGCGGCCCGCGCGGCCGTTGCAGCCGCCGGCGAACATGGAACAGGCGCTGGGCGTGATGTTCGACGTGGCCGGCGACGTGAGTGAAGGGATTGCGAAGCAGTTTTTGGCGGTGTCGTTGCTAGCGTTGGGCTTGGCGGCGGCGCTGTATCTGCTCGGCCGGAAGTTGCGGGGCCCAGTTTAGGCGGGCGCGGTTGGTCCGTCACGGGCAAGGCTCATCCCCACGTTGACGGGTTGACCGGCCGAAAGAGCGCCCCGGCGCGGCGAGAGGGAGTTTACGTTTCCTTCGGAGTCTGTGGAAGACCCATTGGGCACGCGATTCCTGCCTGCCTGGCCGGAAGTGGCGCGGCCCTATTTGGCTGGGCGCGGCGTGGCGTCGCCGCCTGGGGTGAGGTTCATCACCCATTTGGCCGCTTCCAGCCACATCTTCTGCACCTGCGGGTGTTCCCAGATCTCGGTCCGGTGACCGAGCGTGGAAACGAACACGCGCCCCTTGCCGTAGTTCCGTACCCAGGAGACGGCGAAGTCTTTGTCGGTGCGATGCACACCCTTTTTCGCCAGGTCCACGTCGGCCACGTCCAGGCTCATCAGCACGCGCACGCGGTCGCGCGAATAGTTCTTCAACTGGTAGATCTCATCGAAGAGGAAGAAGTCCTTCGGAAAGTGCGACGTCGCGGGGTGCTGGCCGTCTTCGTTCACGATTTTGGCCTTGAACTGATTCCATGGGTGCAGGTCGAAATAGCCGCCCACCAGTTCGCCGTATTCGGGCCAGGAGTAGAGCGTATCCACGCCGCTATGGGCGGCCATGAAGCCCTTGCCTTCGGTGCGAACGAATTCGAGCAGCGCCTGTTTTTGTTCGTCGTCCAAGTCCAGTTCGCCGGAGGTGTAGAAGAAGATGGCGTCGAAATAGTCCAGGTTTTTGGCATTGGCACCGAGCTTTTTCTTCGTGATCAATTGCGTGTCGGTGCGGATGTAGGTATCCCACAACCCGCTGTCCTTGCCGATTTTCCAGATGGTCGCCAGACCGTCGCTGGTGGAATCGTGCTGGAAGCCTTTCGTCTGGCCGATGGCAAGAATTTTCTTACGCTTCGGCGCCTCCGGGTTCTGAGCAAAGGCGATGCCGGCGGCAAGCAACGTGGCGAGAAGAATACGGATCGAGCGCATAGCACTCGTATGGTATCAACTACACTTTCACGACGCGACGGAGGGTATAGAGCTCCGGGTTGATCTGCCCTTGCTCGAGTTTGCGCCAATCGTCGTTCACATGCACCACCTTGCCGCTGACATGGTTGGACCGCTCCGAGGCAAGAAACAGCGCCAGTTGAATCTGTTTGTCCGGCGCCACGCCACCGGTCATTCGCACCTGTTTGGCGTCCTCAATCTCCTTCCAGCCGGCTTTATCGCCGGCCGAAAGAATCTCATCGGTCATGGAGGTGTAGGCGCCACCGGGGGCCATGCAGTTCACCTGGACGTTGTGTTCGGCCACTTCGGCGGCTAGGGTTTCGATGAGCCGGAGGAGCGCCGTTTTGGCCGTGGCGTAGGCGGAAAAGTTGGGCCGAGGGGTGAAGGAACCGCCGCCGCTAAGAGCGATGATCTTCCCGCTGCGGCGGCCGATCATTTCCGGGAGGACGCTGCGGGCCATGAGCATGACGCCGTGCAGGTTGGTTTCGACAGTGTCCCACCAGGCTTTGGGAGAGACTTCCATCAGCGGGCCAATGGGTCCCTGAATGCCAGCGGCGCAGATCAGCACGTCGATCTGGCCCCAGTGAACTTTCATGCGGTCAACGGCGGCAACCACCTGTTCAGCGTCGCGGACATCGGCCCGCAAGCGCATGGCGACGCCGCCGGCCTGCTCAATTTCGAGCTGGGCCAAGTCCAGTTCTCCCCTGCTCCGGGCCAGCAGACCAACCTTCGCTCCGCGCGATGAAAAGCCCAGCGCCAGGCGTTTACCAATCCCCCGGCCAGCGCCGGTGATCAAGACATTCTTGCCGGCTAGAACATGCGTTTCTGACATTACCTGCATACTATTCTAGCCGTAACCGCATCACAGGCCAGACGAAAGGAGGCGCCGGTCTAATCGACAACGGGCTTGGCGTTTTTCGCCTTCACGGCATACATCGCACGGTCCGCGCGTTCAAACAATTGAGCTGCTGTTTCCCCACAGCAGTACTCCACAACCCCTGTACTGGCGTGGATAGGCAGGGAGAGAGCCTTGCCGTTGTACTCGAATTCATAGCGTCTTGTCAGCTTGGCGGAGATCTGCTGGCTGCGCCGCAGGGCGTCCTTCAAGGAACAGTCGAAGATAACGAAGAACTCATCTCCTCCCCAACGCGCGACGACACCTCCAGGCCGGACCTGCTCGTTCAGAATGGCACCGAACATGCGCAACACTTCGTCACCGCAGGCATGGCCGAACCGGTCGTTAATGCTTTTGAACCCGTCCAGATCGAACAGAAGCGCGCAAAAGGGTGTGCGGGCGGAAATCCGAAGTTCCAACTGCCGTTCCAACTCGCGCCGATTGGACAGGCCGGTCAACGGGTCAGAGGAAGCCGCCGCCTCCGCCTTCGCCAAGCGCTCCTGAAAGTGCTTCAACTCAGCATCCATGGAGACAAGCGACGCTTCCGTTTCCGCCACCATCTTTGAAACGGTTTCGCCCAGGTGCTTGGCCTCCTGGCTCAACTGGCGCCGCAGGTCTTCGGGATCCTCCACTTGCACCAGGCGTCCCAACGACTCGCTCACGCCCAGGAACACGCCGCCATAAGTATCGGTGCGGGTGCGGGCCACCGTCGCCGCTTCGGCCAGCACGCCAAGCATTGCTTTCACCGCGTCCAGATCTTCGCGCTGTGACCGACGCGAATTTTGGGCGTAGTTGTGCAATACCCGTTCCACCAGCCTGGGCGTGGAACCGAGCAGTTCCTCCGGCGCGTCTTCCTGCAAACAGCTATGAACCTGCTGCCAGTCTTCTTCGGCGGTTTTCGCCGCACCCGGAAACAGCGGGAACACATGTTCCTCCACCGCCCGCAGCGAACCGCTCCACCAGCGCAGGCAATTCCGGGAGAATCGGCGCTGCTGCTCCAACTCCTGGTCGTACCTGTCTAAATTGTTCATTGCACCCTTAACGGAGATCATGCGTGCTCGTCGCTCCCTACTGCTCATCGGCGGATTCGGCGAATGCTTGAGGGTATTTGAGCGTTTTCCACACTTCCCGCTATACTTGTAACAGCGGGAGTGTGCGTTTACTCTCGTAATCAACGCGCCCAGGAGGCCAATGAGTAAAGAGGATTGCATTGAAGTTACCGGAACTGTGGTCGAAAAGTTCCCCAGCGGGCTGTTTAGCGTGCAACTGGATCAGGAACGGCTGGTTCTCGCCCACCTGGCCGGGAAATTGCGCCGGAACCGGATCCGCGTTCTCGCCGGTGACCGCGTCACCATGGAAATGTCACCTTACGATCTGACCAAGGGCCGCATTACCTACCGCCACAAATAGCCTCGCCCCGTCCGCCCCTAGTGCCCGGGAACAAAGGATTTCCATTTGCCTATCCGCACTCTATTCCTGTTCGGCACCAGACCGGAAGCCATCAAGCTCTGCCCGGTTCTGCGCCACCTCCAGGCGTCTCCCGAGCTTTTCGAGGTGAAGGTTTGCGTCACCGCCCAGCACCGTCAGATGCTGGACCAGGTGTTGGACGCGTTCCAGGTGAAACCGGACGTGGATCTTGATCTAATGCTTCCCGGCCAGACGCTGTTCCAGTCCTCCTCCCGGATGCTGGCCGCGCTGGAGGGAGTTTTCAGCGACGTGAAGCCGGACCTGGCGATTGTGCAGGGCGACACCACAACCACCCTATGCGGCGCGCTGGCGGCGTTTTATGCCCGGGTCCCGATTGGGCATGTGGAGGCTGGACTGCGCACATGGGACATGGCCCAACCGTTCCCGGAAGAGATGAACCGCGTTCTAACAGGCAGACTGGCCGATATCCACTTTGCGGCCACGCCCTGGGCGGCGGAGAACCTGCACCGCGAAGGGGTTTCGCGCGAACGAACCCACGTCACGGGCAATTCCGGCATCGACGCGGTGCTCTACGTTCGCGACGGCCTGGCCAATGGCACACTGCAAAGTGGGATAGATTGGTCCTTCCTGAACCCCGCGAAACGGCTGGTCGTGGTTACCGCGCATCGCCGCGAGAGCTTTGGAACCGGGTTTGTTTCGATCTGCCAGGCCGTTCGCCGCCTGGCCTCCCGCGAGGATGTGGAGATCGTTTACCCTGTCCACCCCAACCCGAATGTGCAGGATCCAGTGAACCGTCTGTTAGCCGGCCTCCCCAACGTTCACCTGATTCCGCCGCTCGATTACATTCCGTTCGTGGACTTGATGCGGCGGGCCTATTTGCTTATCACCGATTCCGGCGGAGTTCAGGAGGAGGGCCCTTCGCTGGGCAAGCCGATCCTGGTGCTGCGGGAGAAAACCGAACGCCCCGAGGCCGTCGAAGCGGGTACCGTCAAGCTGGTTGGCACGGACGAAAACCGCATTGTAAACGAGGCCGAAATTCTACTGAATTCGCCTGAATTACACGCCGCCATGGGACGCGTTCACAACCCATATGGAGACGGCCACGCCAGCGCCCGTATTTCCTCCGCAATCCTCTCATTCTTAAGGAAATAAAGTTTTCACTTTGTTTTGCAAAGCAACCCGTTTCGGTCTCTCGCCGAGCCGGATTTCCTTGTCAATTTCATAAAATGGAGTCGTGAAGCAACTTTCGTTCCCTCCACGCAATCGCCGGAAGGCCTCGACCTTGACCGGCGCAGCCGGTGCGCGCATGGCGGCTCAGCTATCCGAACGGATAATCGGCCAACCCGACTCGCTGGACGCCATCGTACCCTACGTCCAGATGTACCAGGCGGGCCTGGCGCCGGAAGGCCGCCCCGCGGGAGTGTTTCTGCTCCTCGGGCCCACCGGCACAGGGAAGACCCGCACCGTGGAAGCCCTCGCTGAGGTGATCCATGGCTCACCGAAGCACGTATTGCGCATCGATTGCGGCGAGTACCAGATGGAGCATGAAGTCGCCAAACTAATCGGCGCGCCTCCGGGCTATCTTGGACATCGCGAAACGCAGCCCGTGCTGACGCAGATGAAACTGAATCAGGTGATGAGCGAGCGGGCCAATGTGGCCATCGTGTTGTTCGACGAAATCGAAAAGGCAGCGCCGTCGCTGACGCGCCTGCTGCTCGGGATTCTCGACAAAGGCACGCTGCGGCTGGGGGACAACACCACCGTGCAGTTTGAGCGGACACTGATTTTCCTGACCTCCAACCTGGGGGCGCGGGAGATGGCGCGCGAACTGCGGCCGGACTTCGGGTTTGAAGCCATTGCCGGGGCCGGGGCCGAAGCCGAGGACCATGCACGGCTGGAAGAGGTGGCGGTGGCCGCCGCCAAGCGCAAATTCGCGCCGGAGTTTATCAATCGCATCGACCTGATGCTCACCTATCGCCCGCTGACCGCCGAGTCGATGGAAAAAATCCTGGAAATCCAGCTTCAGGAGCTGGCCAACCATATCGCCCGGCGGATGGGCGACCGCTGTTTCTACTTGCAGATTCCGCGCCGGGCGCGGCGCTTCCTGCTGGAAAATGGCACCAGTGTCGAGTACGGCGCCCGCGAATTAAAACGGACGCTGCACCGCCATCTGATGCATCCGCTGGCGGCGCTGGTGGCCGATGGCGCTGTTCCACCGGGAACGATAGTCCGGTGCGACCTGCATTCCGGAGGGAAACGGCTCGACCTGGTGCCGCTGGAAGAGGCCGCCTGATCCGGCTATCGGATCTCCAGCGGTAACGTGACTACCGAGGCGCCGACCGCGGCCCGAACGCTGTATTTGCCCGCCGGCAAAAGTGTTGCCGGCGCCCGGTAGAGCGGAATCCTGACCCAGCCATCGGCCGCCGTTTCGAAAACGGGGACGCCGCCGGGGTCCAGCAGCGCCAACCGGCCGGCCCCGCCGCGGACGGAGGCCTCCAGGCAAGGCTTGTACGTACCCGGCAAATCGGCGCCAAAACAGGCCACAAAGTAGCACGGAAGCGCACAATTTCGCGCACTTTTGACGCTAAAATCGACCACATTCGCCTCCAAACCGAGTTCGAGGCGAGGGTAAGCCGGGGTGAACCGCGCGCCAGCGATGACCGCTTCCAGCAGCGTGTAGCCCGCACCGAACCCGCCCGAGGAGCCGGCGATGACGTTCGTTTGAAAGTAGCTGGGGCCAATCCCGCGGGCGAACCGGCCGGAATCGCGGCCGAGACCCTGCACGGGGCCCTGCCAGCTTAATTCGCCGGAAAACGTGCCGGCCAAGGTGACCGCCAAGGGCGCCATTCCGGTTACCGCCCATTCGCCGCGCCGCTGGCCGGAGGGGTCCAGCAGCAGCGTTTCGGCGCCGCTGGCGTTGCGCGAGTAGAGAGCGCCGTCCTCTGCCGTCCGGAGGCGTGAGAGGTTGGACGGCGTGCCTTCCAGGACGGCCCATTCGACGCCATTCACCACCTCGCGGCGCAGCACGTGCCAGACCGAGTGCTGGCCGGTGGAAACGCGGTCGTTCCGCCGGAAATGCCATTCGTTGCCGGCGGTAAGCGGCCACCAGGGGAGGGCGTCGCAGCGCACGGCGGCGTTGACACTGGCGAGTGTCCGCCCCTCGGCATCGCGAAGCGAGAACGACATTCCATCGGCGACCCAGGCGCCGGTGGCCGCCGAACCGGTGGCGGGCTCGGCACCGGTCATGGGCGTATCGCCGGCGTAAACGGTGACCGGCGCCACGCCATCGCTATTCCAGAAAACCGTGGCCGCGCCGCCACTGGATTGGCAAGAGGTGATTACGGCGGGTTCCAAACGGATGGCCGGCGCCGCGGCCAAGGCACCAGCGGCCCAGAGCAGCAACCATCGCATTCGCGGCCTCCTCCTCTACAGCATGTTGGATTCGGTAAGCGGTTTCTGGTGAATCTCCATGCAGCCACGGCCCAGCGGCAAAACCTTGCCCGGATTCAGCAGACACCCAGGATCGAAGAGGTTCTTAAAGGCACCGATCATGTCGAGCGATTCAGGAGAGAACTGCTTTTCCATCAGCTCCATTTTCTCCATGCCCACGCCGTGTTCGCCGGTAATGGAGCCGCCGACGGAGATGCAGAAGGCCAGGATATCCTCGCCGGCGTGTTGCGCCTTTTCCAGTTCGCCGGGCTTACGCGCGTCGAAGAGGATGATGGGGTGCATGTTGCCGTCGCCGGCATGAAAGATGTTGCTGATGGTCAAGCCGTACTTTTCGCCTACCTGACCGATATAGCGCAAAGTCTCGGCAATGCGGGTCCTGGGAACCACACCGTCCTGCACGTAGTAGAACGGGCTTAACCGGCCAACGGCGCCAAAGGCGTTCTTGCGGCCTTTCCAAAGCAGGTCACGTTCGGCGGCGTCCTTGGCGATGCGGAATTCGCGCGCCCCGCACGCAAAACAGGCCTCACGGACCTGCTCCACCTGCTCTTCGACGGCCTCCTTCAGCCCTTCGAGTTCGATGAGCAGGACGGCAGCGGCATCCAACGGGTAACCGGCGTGGGTGGCTTCCTCCACCATACGCAGCATGACACCATCGAGCATTTCCACCGCCACCGGTGTAATGGCGCGGGCGGTGATTTCAGCAACGGTATTGCCGCACTCGTCGGCGGAATTAAAAATGGCGAGGGTGGTTTTGACCAGTTCCGGCTGGCGCATAAGGCGCAAGACCACTTTCGTGACCAGGGCCATGGTGCCCTCCGAACCGGTTAACAGACCGAGCAGGTCGTAGCCGGCGGAGTCCTGCGCTTTGCCGCCGATCTGGACGACGCTGCCATCGGGCAACACCACTTCCAGACCGAGGATGTGATTGGTGGTGACGCCATAGGCGAGGGTATGCGGGCCGCCTGCGTTTTCGGCGACATTGCCGCCGACGGTGCAGGCTCGCTGGCTGGAAGGGTCAGGAGCGTAGAAATACTTCTGGCCCTGGACGGCAAGGGTCACATCGAGATTTACAACGCCCGGTTCCACGACGATCCGTTCATTTTCCAGGTCAATTTCGACGATCTTGTTCATTTTGGCGAACGAGATCATGATGCCGCCGGTGCGGGGGATGACACCGCCGCTGAGGCCGGTGCCGGCGCCGCGGCCGACAAAGGTGATGCCGCGTTCCCGGGCGAGGTTGACGATTTTCACCACATGATCTGTGGTGCGGGGGAAGACGACAACATCGGGCCGGTGTTTGTCGACGCCGCCGTCGTATTCGTAGAGGGCAAGGTCGATATCGCCGTCAAGAACGTTTGTGTCCCCGGCAATGGCGCGCAGCCAGCGTTTTGTATCGGCGTCCACGCGGTTACTCACTTGGCGTAGCCTCGCAGACGGGCGACGATGGCAGGGGACATCCAGTCCTGATCGGCGATGAACTTTTCCAGAACCTTTCCGTCGGTGTTGATGACGTAAGTCTCCGGGTATTTGAACGTGCCGTATTCGGAACTGATGTCGGCTTTGGGGTCGCGCGAGGTTTCAAAATTGAGCTTCACCTTCTTCAGGAACCTCTGGTAGGCGGCCTGGTCCTTGTCGACACTGACGCCGAGGACGACCACGCCGTTGCCTTTCAGTTCGGCGGCCATGGCGTTGAGCGAAGGCAGTTCCGAGATGCAAGGCGGGCACCAGGTGGCCCAGAAGTTGAGCACCAGCACTTTTCCGCCGAAGTTATCCAAAGAGATTTTCCGGCCGGTATCGGTAGTGACTTCAAAGCCGGGCGCCGAATCGCCGGCCACTACGAGACGATCCCGCAGCGTACTCGCCACCACACCCACCAGCGCGAGGGTCAGCACCAGAATGCCGGCCCGCAGAGCTTTATCCACACCGAATGTCTTCATCGCCGTCCTCTATAATTTTAGTGTATCGTCTCCCCGCGCCACCGAATCCAAGGGAGTGGCGAATTCAATTCATGTTCATCTCCCGTCGCGCCGAATTTTCCGCGTCCCTCATCTGCCGAAATCCTCGCTTCTCCGATGCCGAAAACGAGCGGCAATATGGAGCGTCCGCCAATCCGAATGGGCATGGGCATAACTATTTGCTGGAAGTGACTTTGGATGGGGAGCCGGATCCAGTGACGGGCATGATCTTCGACCTGAAAGAGCTGAAGGACATTATGAACCGCGAGGTGATCGACCCGATGGATCACCGGCACTTGAACTTTGAGATTCCGCCGTTTCACGAGGTGGTTCCGACGACAGAGAACCTGGCGATAGAGATATGGCGCCGGCTGGAACCGCAGTTTCAGGCGACGCCGGCCCGCTTGCACGCGGTGCGTCTGTACGAAACCGACGATGTGTTCGTCGACTATTTCGGGAAGTAGCCGACAGCCGATGCCACACGTGCGACTGACCCGCCACTTTCACTTCAGCGCGTCCCACCGACTGCACGCGCCCGCGCTATCGGCGGAGGAGAACCGGCGGGTGTTCGGCAAGTGCAACAATCCGCACGGCCACGGGCATAACTACGTGCTTGGCGTTACGGTGGAGGGGGAAGTGAACCTGGTGACGGGGCAGGTGGTGCATCCGGGAGAGTTGGAAGCTGTTGTACGCGCGGCGGTGCTTGACGACTATAGTTACAAGTATCTGGACCAGGATCTGGCCGATTTCGCCACAATGACGGCGACCGCGGAAAACATGGCCTCCAATGTCCGTGACCGGCTTCTGGCCGCTTGGCCGGCCGGCTTCCCCGCCCTGGCGCAAGTTCGAATTCAGGAAACTAAAAGGAACGTTATCGACCTTCCGGTCATCGAAGAAACGGTATGAGAAGAAAAGGTGTAGTGGAAACGATGCCGTTGCCGAAGGGGAGCGGAATAGCGGGGAGCGTGCGGGAGATCCTGGCCGGGATTGGGGAAGATCCCGATCGGGAGGGGCTGGAGCGTACGCCGGAGCGGGTGGAGAAAGCACTCAAGTTTCTTACCGGCGGCTACACAGCGAACGTTGCCCAGTTGGTGAACGGGGCGCTGTTTTCGGTGGACTACGACGAGATGGTGATTGTGAAAGACATTGAGTTTTTCAGCATGTGCGAACACCATATGCTGCCGTTTTACGGCAAGGCGCATGTGGCGTATATTCCGAATGGGAAAGTGATCGGGCTATCGAAGATTCCGCGGATTGTGGATGTGTTCGCGCGCCGCCTGCAGGTGCAGGAACGGATGACGCAGGAGATAGCCGGGACGCTGATGGACATTTTGAAACCCAAGGGTGTGGCGGTGGCCTGCGAGGCGCAGCATTTCTGCATGATGATGCGCGGCGTGGAAAAGCAGCATTCGGCGACGGTGACAAGCGCGATGCTCGGCGAGTTCCGGGATCGTAAGGAAACGCGCGACGAGTTTCTGTCGCTGATCCGGGGCCGCTAACGGGACAAGCCAGCAGGGGCGGGTGTTTTTTGGGCGACGATGGCGCGGAGGCCCGGGTACAGGCGAAAACGCCCATAGCCGGATTGTACGCGCGTCTGAAAGCCGAGAGACGCCAACTCCGCCTGCACGTCTTCCGCGTGGAAGAGACGCAAGCGGTGGAGTTCGTCGCTGCGGCGGTAAAGACCGGCGGAGTTGCGCCGGAAACAGACGATCTTGCGCGTCAGCCAACGGCTGTAGGCGTTGCCATCCACCTCGACGCGCAACGCCCAATCCGGCCCTTCCTCCCAGTACTGTTCCGGCGCGAAGGGTGGGACGCGGCCGGGTTCTGCCACATCGAACACGAAGAGGCCGCCCGGCCGCAAGGCTTTGTGGACGCGACGGAACAGGCGCGTTAACGACGCCCGTGATTGCTTGGGAGCGAACTGATAGTTGACGATCTCGCCAATGGCGGTGACCGCGTCGCAGGGGGGGATTTCCACGCCGTAGAGCGAACCGGTGAGGAACCGCGCTTGCGGGGCGTTTTTCTTTGCCATGCGGATCATGGCCGGGGACTGATCGACGCCCAGGACGCTGTACCCGGCGCTGGTGAGCGCCGAGGAGAACCTGCCGCTGCCGCAGCCGAGGTCCACGACCAATCCGCGCGGCACACCGTGGCGGCGGAGCAGCGCAAGCACTCCGGGCGTGGCGCCGGCGGTGAAATTGGAGAACCCGGCGTCGTTGATGTAGGCGAGATCCTCGCGGTAGCTGCTCACTCACTCAGGCTACCGCGAGGGATTGACGTTGCGTTGGCGTTATTGGCAACCGGCGGGAACGTTGGTGGTAGCGGTGACGGTCCAGCGGCCGCCGTTCGTGCATCTGCCAGAGGCGCCGGAGCCGACGCCAAACTCGGCGAACGCCTTGTAAAGAAGGCAGCCCTCCGAGGCCGGCCCGCCGGTGGCGCCACCGGCCGCCTGCACAATACCATCGCGCATTTGTTCATATTTCGGCGCCGAAGGAGTGTAGTTCATGCCGTTCACGAAGTGATTCCACAACGCGTCAATGGGCTTACCGGCGGCGGCGAACTTTTCCTTGGCGCGCCAAAGGATGGCTGCGAATAGTTCGCCGTTGGCATGGACGGAATTGCCCGACAGGTTGTTGTATCGAAGCGGATAGTTCGTGTAGCGATAGCGGCGAATGCCGTTCGGGCTGTTGTAGGAGTACTCGCCCACGACATCGTCGTTGTTCATCAGGATAGCCAGTACGTCGCTTGCCCCTTCGCCAATGGCGCCGGACATGCAGCCGGACATGGAACCGATCATGCGCCAGGTGAGCCCGTGCCCGTACTCATGGAACACAATATCGCTATCGACATCGCCGTCGCGGTTCGGACTGGTGCGCGTCCAGAGATACATCTGCATTCGCGGGCGGGAGCCATCGGCGGGAGTGGAGAAGTTGGCGTTGTTTGTGCCGCCGCCGTCCTGCGCCTCTGCCAAAACCGAGTCGTTGCCGACGCCGCCACGGCCGAGATTGTTTTCCTGGAAATTTCCCGCGGCTTCGTTGAAGCCGTGGCCGTAGAGCTTGTCGTGGATGAGGTTCACCGAATAGAACAGGTTCTGGATGGCCACCTGCTGGTTCGGGGCAGCGGTGGGAGCGATGGCCAGGTTGGCGGCGGCGGTGAATTCTCCGTTGGAAATGATGGTGCCGGAAGCGTCGGGCGCGTTGTTGGCGTCCCGGTCCAAATAAGCATCGGCGTTGTTGCCGGAGAGGCGGAACTGCGCCTGCACGCCGGCCGTGCGTCCGTTGGAAGAGATCCAGCCATTGGGTGAGGCGGCGCCACCAATGGCCGGCCCGGCGATCACGGTTTCCGGCGTGCCCACGGTGGCGCCGCCGATTACGGTGAGGGGATGCTCCGGGAAAACGCGATAGTTCTCATTCGCCGTCCGCAACTCCTCACTCAACACACGCCGGCCGTTGCCGATGAGGGTGTGCCACAACTGGTTGCCGCGCCCCGTCCAGGTCTCCACCAGCCAGGCTTCTTCCAACCCGCCGTTGCCGAGCGGCGCCAGGACGCGGGTGGCCGCCGGGTCCTGGAAGAAATAGGCGTCTCCGGTGGAAAACCGCGCCACGCCATTCGTATCGGAAACCAACCGGAAACTGAAAGGTTCGCCGGGTAGCGGCGGGAGGTGGCGGCGGCAATCGCTTCGTCGGCCGTGACATTGGAGCGCACGGCGGCGCCCCTGGGTTCCACCATGGAATCGATGAGATGGACGAGTTCGCCATTTCCATTCACCGCGGCCTTTACGTAAGCGCCGTAAACGGGGCGCCCGGCAACAACCTGTTCGAGCCGCAGGTGAGTGAGCCCGGTGTCGGCGGCCCGCGCCGCACTGCGCGTGACGAGCGTCGCCAAGGCGGTTGCCGACCGGCCCTGCGACCGCAGGAATCCTTCCGCCGCGCCACGCGCGGAGGCGGCCCGGCCTGTCAGCACGGCGCCTTTGTTCGTGCCGTAAATGCGGGCGGTCTCGCCCGACAGATCGGCGATCTGATCTTGCGCCATGAGAGGCGCGCACAATCCCAGTCCCAACCCGACAACCCAAAGTTTGTTCATATAACGGTCCTTCTTCAACGGGATTACGGCAAGAGTAGCGGAACCGGCAAAGACATACAATACCCAAAGACACCGATGCGCCCATTAAGATTTTTCCTTACAATTGTGCCGGCCGCCTTGATTTTCGCGGCGAATCCGGAGGCCGAAGTTCTGCTATTCCCGGAGTTGAACGCGGGCGCGGCGGCGGAGTCCGTACGTCTGGCGCCACCGCGCAGTGAACGGGTTGTGTCTGGCGTACACCGGCCATCCATTACGCCGTATTTGCCCGCGCAGCCGACCGGAACGGCGGTGATCATCGCACCCGGCGGCGGCCATCGGGAATTGTGGACAGACCATGAAGGGCATAACGTGGCCCGGTGGCTGAGCGACCATGGCGTGGCCGCGTTCGTGCTGAAGTATCGGCTGGCGCGGGAAAAAGAGTCGAAGTACACGATAGAGGGGGACGCGTTGAACGACATATTGAAGGCGGTGGAGACGGTCCGCGGCCGCGCGGCGGCGTGGAAAGTCGACCCGGGGAGAGTGGGCGTGATGGGTTTTTCGGCGGGCGGGGAGTTGGCCGCGCTGGCGGGTGTGAACGCCATCAAACCGGCCTTTCAGGCATTGGTCTACCCAGCGATTCCGAAGGAGATGAAGCTGACGAAAGATACGTCGCCGGCGTTTCTGGTGTGCGGAGAGAACGACAGACAGAATATTTCGCAGGGTCTGCCGGAGTTGTACCTGGCGTTGAAGACGGCCGGGGTGCCGGCGGAACTCCATGTTTATAGCGATGTGGGCCATGGGTTCGGGTTGCGCGCGGATATGAAAGGTCCGGTGAAAGAGTGGCTGATCCGGTTTCATGAGTGGCTGGGGGCGCGGGGACTGCTGGCGAGCGAGGCGAGGTGAGGCGGACACCGTATTGAACCCGCGCCAAATTGGCCGCTACAATAGCGGATGCATGAGCGAATATTACCGCGCGTTTGAAGCCGGGCCGGATCCCTTCGGCGCCACCTGGAAAGTGGAGTTCCGCTGGTCGCAGAACGCGATCTCCATCCGCCACGCCGACACCGTGGATGTGAAGTTTGAAATCACCTCCGGTGACCTGCACGAAGAAAAGGTCATCGCTCTGCCGCACAAGGATCTACTGCGGGCGAGCCACGAAACCGGGCAACCCGTGACCGACCCGTGGGTGAACCGCATTGCCGCGGCACATCTGAGAAAGATGATTGAATCGGGCGACGATGTGGAGAAGACGCTGGTGACCTTGGATTACGCGACGTTGCTCGGTTACGCCGAATCCCTGGTTCCGGCGGCCCGGGAAAGCGGTCATTAAACATTTACGGGAACTTGCAATCGGTTCCAGCATTTGTACAATGGCTGTGGACTGGAACGCGCGCCCGCGAAGCGCGGAAAGAGATAAACATTTTTCGTGACCCAATACCGCGCCGATGATGCGCGGAGGAAGGAAACACAGGATTTATATATGGTCAAATGCCCCTTGTGTGACGCCGCCCTCGATTTCGATGAAGATGAACTGGACGAGGGCGATGAGCTAACGTGCGAGGAGTGCGGAGAGATGATCCGCGTCTCCAGCAAAGACCCCCTCGAACTGGAAGGCGTCGACGATGACGACGACGAAGACGAGGATGACGACGACGAAGACGAGGATGATGACGACTACGAGGAAGGCGAAGACGGCGACGACGACTTTGAAGAGGAAGAAGACGACGACGATGAGGACTGGCGGTAGCAACAGCCGCCGCTGTTTTCTTGGAGGGCTTCTATCTTTCAGCCTGTTTGGAGCTGAGAAAAAGAAGCCGGAGAAGGAAAAAAAGCTGTCCGCCGTTATCGCCGGCACGGTTTTCCGTGACCCTGGCTTCGCTGTTTCCGGCGCGGAGATTGAGTTGATGGAAGTCCGCGCCGATGGTAAGAGAGGCAAATCGCGCCGGGCCGTCACTGACGGCCGCGGTGAATTTGCTTTTGCCGTTCCCGCCGTTGAACAGAAGTACAAGGTGAAGGCTTCCGCCAGGGGACTGCAACCGGAAGAGAAAGAAACGGCCTCCGCGCCCGGTGCGCGGATCGATGTATTCTTTACGTTGAAACCGGCAACCCCATGACCGCATCCCAATATCAGGAGTTTTTAATGCCGCGCATTTCCATTGCCCGCCTGCTTGTAGTCGCCCTCTTTTGCGGCGCGGCCCTCCTGGCGCAGAATCCGAACAAGAAAGACCCCGGCTATGGCAATTGGCTGCCCGGTTCACAGAAGGACAAAAAGGGCGACGACCCAAACGTTCGTGCGGTAACCGGCACGGTACGGCTGGTGGACGATTCGCTGGTGGAAGGCGCGGTGGTGCAGTTGAAGAACACGAAGACCATGCAGGTGCGCAGCTTTATCACCAAGGCCGATGGCATGTTCCAGTTCCAGGGATTGTCGACGAATGTGGACTATGAAATTAAGGCCGAGGCGAAAGGAATGGTGAGTCCGGCGCGCACGCTGTCCACCTTCGACGATCGCAAGCGGGCCATCATGCACCTGAAGCTTGAGAACAAGAAGCAGTGAACCGCAGGCTCTTTCTGGGCGGGTTTCTTCCGGCGCCACTTTGGAGCGCCGCACCCATTCGCCTGAGCCGCGCCGATGGACTTCCTGAATATGTTGACCCGAAGCAGTACCGGGCAACGGTATTGCTGTTCGTGGCGGGGCAATGCCCTGTCTCCGGCGCCTACCGGGACCGCATACTGGCTCTGATCCGGTATTTCGAAGCCAAGCCTGTGCGCGTTCTGCTAATCAACGCCAATGACGATGAAACGGCGGCGGACGCAGCGCGGCTGGCGAGGGAGTCCGGCTTTCCCATTCCCGTTTTCAAAGACTGGCGGAACACGGTTGCCAGCCGCTTCGGCGCATCCACGACGCCGGAAGCCGTTGTGCTGGATGCGGAAGGCACGCCGCAGTACCAGGGCGCAATTGACAACTCCAGCAACCCGGCGCGTGTCAAAGTGGAAGCGGTGAAGACGGCGGTAGAGGAGTTGCTGGCCGGCCGTGCCGTTACTGTGAAATCCATCCGCGCCTTTGGCTGCGCAATCAAAAAGGTGACCTGACCCATGAAACTGATCCTATTTTTCGCCGCCCTCACGTTAGCGGCCGAACCGCTGGCGAAGATCAATGAAACGGGCTATCCCAAAATGCTCGCCGCGAATAAGGGCAAAGTGGTACTGGTGGATTTCTGGGCCACCTGGTGCGTACCCTGCCGCAAGGAGATGCCGGAAGTGGCAAAGCTGGAAGCAAAGCTGAAGGCGCGCGGCTTCGTGGTTGTCCCCATTAGCGCCGACGAACCAGAGAACGAAGCCGCCGCCCGCGATTTCCTCACGAAATCCGGGATCAAGAACCAGGGCTATCTGAAAGCGCCGAAGGACGACGACGCGTTTATCCGCGCGATTGACCCGAAGTGGAGCGGCGAATTACCGGCGCTGGTGCTCTACGACAAGACGGGAAAGAAAGTCCAGATTTGGAAGGGCGAGACGGCAATCGCAACGATTGAGGCGGCCGTTACCAAGCTGCTCTAGCGACGGAAAAAGAGCACGCCGGGGTGGACCTTGTAGTCACCGCTGACGGCGCACAAACCGCACTCCACGCGGTAGCCCATTCCCAGATTGGTGAAGGCGGCGGCGATGGCGCGCGGGTCGTCCTGTTCCTCCTCCGTGGAGATAACAACACGGGTATTGCCACGGCGCAGGGTGCCTTCGGCGCCGTGCAGGGCACGCACGGTGGCGCCTTTGATGTCCATTTTGATCAGGTCCACACGATCAATATGGAGTTCCGCCGTGATTTTATCGATGGTTGTGACCGGCATTTCGGTCAGCACTTTATCCTTGGCGCCGCGCACGACAAAGCTATCGGCGGCCGAGTTGTCCGGGTCCTGATAGAACGACAGTGTTTCTTCTTTGTCCCAAACTCCCTTCGCGTAAACGATAACGCGGCCGGCGGCGATTTCGTCCTTGAAGTTCCGGCGCAGGCTTTCCACGTTTCCCGGGGAAGGCTCAATGGCCACAACCAGTTTTGCCCCGGCGCGCAGCGCCCGCCGCGTGTAGACGCCGACGTGGGCGCCACAATCGAGAACCACCTCTCCAGCCGCCACCGGCTTGCCCGGAAAGGCATAAATATCGAGTTCCTGCTGGGCGAGGAGGATAGGCAGAACCGAGTCTGAGCCGGCCGGAAGCCAGTAGTTCCCATCCGGTGTTTCCCACTGGCGAAGCCCAGACTGATCGTCCCGCACGAGCCGGGACTTGGCGGAGATCGCCGTTTCCACGACGTGCTGCCGCTGCAGTTGCGACGCGCCCTGGAAGGCGTCCGCGGCGGAACATGACGTCATCGGCATTCGTCCCAGTAGCGCCAGCCCCCATGGAAGCACGGGCGGGTAGGCCCAAGCGGCAATCTCAAAAACAAGCACCATCACGCCACAAGCGATAACCGACTTGAGCAGATACGCGACGGCGGTGCGAAGGGCAGAACCGCTTTGAGTTTTCATGATTGCCGTTCATCGGCAAGGTGAGTGTTTTACTTTAGTCCCACGATTATTCCAGGGCTATAGGCCGCATTGCGAAGCCGGCCGCCGCGCCTTTCACGCGATTGGTGATGCCGACATAGGTGAAACGGAAAATGCGGTTGCGGGCAAGGTCCTCCAGATAATGAAACTCGCCGATGTGTATGCCTTGATCCACCAGCAAATAGCCGTGAACCGGATTCACTTCGCCGGGCAGTGCCGGGTCCGCGCCCACTTCCAGGCCTGAGGTATCGGACCCGATCATGACGGCGCCCTTTTCCTCGACGAGCCATTTGGCGCCGGCCAGGGTGAGCCCGGCTGAATCGTGCTCCGCGATTTTGGCGTGATCGGCGCCGGTTTCTCCCCAATAGCGAAGCGTGCCGGTGCGGATCATCACAATGTCGCCCGGCTGCACATCCTCGCCTTCCTTGGCCAAGGCGGCCTGTAGTTCCTTCGGGCCAATGGCGAAGTTGGCGGGCAGCGCATCGACGCCTTTCCAGGCGGCCACGTCGATGAGGACGGCGCGGCCGATGACGGGCGGAATGGTATCGGCGTCGGCCTTGCGCAGGCCAAAATCGCCCGCGTCCGGGTTCTCTTTGAAGCCGTTGTACCAGTGGTTATCGGCGCCCTTGGTGATGTGGCCGAGTCCGTCGATCTGCGTGCCGACGTTGTCAGAAATGAAGAGGGCCGCGCTGTGAAAGGCCATCTGCTTCGGATGGTTGACGAAGCCACCGATATCTTTGCCGGTTTTTACGCCCTCCGGACTGCGGAAGCTCATTACCTCCGTCGGCGAATGGCCGGGCCATTTGTAGGAAGTGCGGTCCACGCGGACACCGAGGTCGTAGACGTTTCCCTTCTTCACCGCGGCCAGTGACGCAGCAATACGCGCGGGGGTGTTGATGGCGTTCAACGCGCCCACCTCGTCCCGCTGCCCGTAGACCCACCCGTAGCCCTTCCCCTTGACCCAGCCCTGCGCAGAGAGCAGGGCGGAAAACAGCAGTAGAAATCCAACAGATCGCACCATGCGTTGGATTCTACATTACTCGCCGCGCACCAGATCCTCAAGCGTCTCGCGCGTTCGAATGAACTTCCACGATGCGCCCTCCACCAGCACCTCCGCCGGCCGAGGACGGGAGTTGTAGTTGGAGGCGAGAACGAAGCCGTAAGCGCCGGCGGTGCATAGCGCCAGGAAGTCGCCGGGCAGCACATTGGCCATTTCGCGGTCGCGTGCGAAGAAGTCGCCGGTCTCGCAGACCGGACCTACCACGTCGGCAGTGAACGTGCCTGGCATATGGGCCCGGAGGGGAACAATTTCGTGAAAGGCTTGATAGAGCGCGGGACGGATGAGATCGTTCATCGCCGCGTCCACTACGACGAACTCCTTGCTCTCCGCCGGCTTGCGATAGAGCACGCGAGTGAGGAGCGCGCCTGCGGGCCCGACGATGGAACGGCCGGGCTCCATCATCAACTTCAGGTCATGCCCGGCGCAACGCGCGCAGACGGCGCGAATATGGGCCGCGATATCGGGCTCCCGCTGATCGGGCTTATAGGGAACACCAAGCCCGCCGCCGAGGTCCAGATGCCGGATGGGCACCCCCTTTGCCCGCAGCCGGCCGGTGAGCGCGAGCACCGCATCGAGCGCGTCTTTCAAAGGCGCCGTGTCCAGCAACTGCGAGCCGATATGGCAACTGACACCTTCCGCCACCAGGTGCGTGAAGCCGGCCGCGCGCGCGTAGACGTCTTCCACGGCGGCGATATCGATGCCGAACTTGTGATCGCGCAAACCGGTGGAGATGTAGGGATGCGTCTGCGCGTCGACGTGGGGGTTGACACGCATGGCGATGCGGGCGGTGACGCCAAGGCGAGCGGCGATGGAATCGATGAGCGCGAGTTCGGCTTCGCTCTCACAGTTGAAGCTATGAATGCCGGAGGTGAGGGCGTACTCCACTTCGTCGCGCGTTTTGCCAACGCCGGAGAACACCACTTTCGCAGGGTCGCCGCCGGCACGCAGAACACGGTACAACTCGCCGCCGGAGACGATATCGAACCCGGCTCCTTCGGCCGCCAGAAGCCGCAGCACGCTGAGGTTGGAGTTCGCCTTGACGGCGTAGAACACTTCGTGCGGCACATCGCCAAAGGCGTCGTTATAGAGGCGGAAGCGCTCGCGGATGGCCGTCGCGGAATAGACGTAGACGGGCGTGCCGGCCGAGCGGGCGATGCTCTCCAGGTCAACGTCTTCGACGTACAGATTGCGGTCGCGATAGGAATAGGGGGGGAATGGCATCAGGAAACTCGAAGAACTAGAACAGTTTGATCGTCGAACTGCGACGCGGCGCCGCTGAAGGTTTCCACGGCAGCGTAGATGGCTTTCACGATGTCGTGCACGGGTTTATCGCAACAGGCGCGGATGGCGGCGCCGAGGCGCTCGCGGCCATACTCTTCGCCGGCCTCGTTCATGGCGTCCAGAATGCCATCGGAGGTTAAGACCACCAGATCTCCTGGCTCCAGATCGGCCGACATCTCTTCGTAGACGCGGGCCTGCAAGAGGCCAACTGGGACGCCTTCGGCGTGGAGGTCCAGCAGCGATTCGCCGCGGCAAATGATGGGCGGCAGACCGCCGGCATTGGCGATGGTGAGCTTACGCTCCGGAGCGTCCCAGAACATGGCGAGCAGAGTGACATATTGCGCCTCGGCGCGGCGTTCGGTGAGCGAGTTGTTGAGCGCCCGGAGCAGATCGGCCGGGCGGCGCGGGCGGCGGCCGAGCGAACGGAGCAACCCGCTGACAAGGGCGGCATAGAGCGCCGCGGCCGGACCTTTACCGCTGGAATCGCCGAAGACGATGGTGGCCTGGCCTTGGTCATAGTCGAAGAAGTCGAACAAATCACCGGTGATGTCGCGGGCCGGTTTCAGGCCGACGGCAATGTCCAAACCTTCGATTTCGGGCGCCTCGCTGGGCAGCAACACCGATTGCAGTTTGCGGGCGGCCTGCAGATCCTTATCCATCCGCTGCTCGCGGGCCGCAATTTCTTCGTAAAGGCGGGCATTTTCGATGGCGCTGGCTACCTGCGGCGCGAGCAACGCGAGGGTCCGCATGTGGTCCATCGAATAGTAGTTCAAGCGATGGCTTTCCAGATCCATCACGCCCACCACGCGATCGCGCAACATGAGCGGAACCGCCACTTCACTTCGCAGGTTCGGGTGGCTGGCGATATAGCGAGGGTCGGTGGAGGTGTCTTCGACGCGCATGGGTTTGCGCAGCCGGGCAGCCGAACCGGTGACGCCGATGCTCAAGGGAATTTCGTCAAGTTCACGCCCGCCATCAAGCGAAATGGCGAGGCGGCGGCGGAGCATTTGCTTCTGTTCATCCAGCAGCCAGATGGTAAACGAATCATAGTCCATGAGCGCTTTGACGCTCTCCGCCACCGTATGCAGCAGTTCATCGAGATCCAGAATAGAGCTGAACCCCTGCGAGGTTTTCGCCAGCGTCCGCAGCATCCGGTGCTGGAGATCGACGCGCCGGTAGAGGCGGGCGTTATCGATGGCGCTGGCAATGCGGGTGGCGATCAGCCGCATCAGGGCCACGTCGTCGACCGAATAGGCGCCGACTTCGGTGGACTGAAAGTCGATGACGCCGACGAGTTTGTCGCGGGCCATCATGGGAATGGCCATCTCGCAGCGCACGGCGTCCATGGCGTTGAGGTACGTCTTGTCCTTGCGCACGTCGCGAACGAGCAACGGCTCCCGCGTGGCCGCGGCCTGGCCGGTGATGCCTTCGCCAAGCGGGATGAGCAGACGGTCCACCAGTTCCTGGCGATGGCCCATGGAGTAGCGAATGCGCAGCCCTTTTCGCCGCTCTGAATGGAGCAGAATGGCGAAAAGCTGCGCGGGGATAACGCGTGTGATGACTTTGGCGACGCTGCTCAACAAGCGGTCCAGGTCCAGCGTCTCCGACGTAACACCGGCCACTTCCAGCAGATAGTCCAGCAGTTCCGCCCGGTCCCGGAAGCGGCTTGTCCTGCGGCGCGACTGGCTCATTTGGCCGCCGATTCCTGCACAATCCGGACACTGGCGCTGGCACCGATCCGGCTGGCGCCGGCCGCGATCATGGTCCGCGCGTCGCTTAACCCGCGGATGCCGCCGGACGCCTTCACGCCAATGCCAGGACCCACGGTGCCGCGCATAAGGGCGATGTCGGCCGCCGTGGCGCCGCCTTTAGAGAATCCAGTTGAGGTCTTGACAAAGTCCGCGCCCGCCGCCATCGACAGCTTACAGGCGGTTACTTTTTGCGTATCGTTCAGCAGGGCTGTTTCCAGGATCACCTTCAGGATCGCGCCGCCACGGTGGCACGCTTCGGCCACGGCGCGGATGTCCTTTTCAACAGCCAAATCTTCGCCGGCCCGCAGCAGGCCGACCGCCATGACCATATCCACTTCCGTGGCCCCGCAGCGAATCGCTTCTTCTGCTTCAAACACCTTCCCTGCGGTAGACATGGCGCCCAGCGGAAAGCCGACGACGGTGCACGTTTTGACGGATGTCCCGCGCAACTCGCGTGCTACCAGCGCCACCCAGCCTGAGTTCACACAGACGCTGGCGAAGCCATGCGTGCGCGCCTCCTGGCAGACCTGCAGGATCTCGGCCTTGGTGGCATCGGCCCGCAGCAGCGTATGGTCGATCATGGCCGCCAGCCGCGCGTCGCCCGGCCCGGAGGCGGTGGCCGATGGCGCGGACGGGGCATCGTACCCGCCTGTTGCAACGGAGGCCGCGGCAGGGGCGGCCACGGGCTTGCCCAGGCGCGCGACAAACTCATCGCCAATTTGAGCGACTAACCGATCCAGCTCAGCGTCCGTCACCCGCGGCTCCCTTTGCCATATTTTGTCTCCACAGCCGTGATCTTATCGATTCGCGATTGGTGCCGCCCGCCGCCCCAAGGGGTGGCAAACCACGTACGCACGACGTCTTCCAACTGCGTTTCCGTCAGCATGCGCCCGCCGAGCGTCAGCACATTGGCATGGTTGTGCTCGCGGCTATTGCGCGCCGAGGCACGGTCATAACAAAGCGCCGCACGAATGCCAGGGATTTTGTTGGCCACCATGGCTGAACCGATGCCGGCGCCGTCCACCATCACGCCGGCAAACGCCCGCCCGCCGCTCACGGCCAAGGCGACTTTCTCCGCCAAATCGGGGTAATCGACAGCGCGTTCATCGAAGGCCCCCACATCTTCCACCACGTAACCCAACGACGCCACCACGCCCTTCAAGAACTCCTTCATGCGAAATCCGCCATGGTCGCTTCCCATAGCGACTGTTCGATGCGGCTCCAGCGCCTTGCGATACTCTTCCGGGGCGACTTCAACGATGGGAACACCACGGTCCCGCGCGAGTTCCCGCGCCGAGGGGGTCACGATGGTTCCGCGCGCCACCTCCAGCACTCCCCCGAGCGGTACATCCCCAGTTGTGATCACGTTGCGCATGAGGCGTACTGACTATTGTAAATGGTGCGGCCCAAAAGCGAACGCGGGATGGTTGCCCATCCCGCGTTCGCGAAACTGATCGAAGATCAGAGAGAAGAGCTTAGCTGTCCTTCTTCTTTTTCTTGCCACCCTTTTTCTTGGGCTCTTCCTTCTTGGTGTCGTCGCTGTTGGTGGCGGCGGCGAAGGTCATCATCGAGAAAGCGCCGAGAACCATCAGCGCGAGGATCTTCTTCATGTTTCGTTATCTCCTTTTGGAATACTGCCGGGCAGGAATGCCGCCAGACAAGTCCAGCATGAGCCAGTTCCGCATTTCCCGCGATCCCGGAAAAAGGCTATTTCTCGACCCGACTTGGGGGTAGTATTCCGGGTACCCCTGCCGGTCCGGTAGTCTGAAAGGGCAGATGTTCAAACAAATCACCGACAAGAGCATACTGCGCGTTCTGATTACCGGATTCGCTCTAGTGATTGTGTTGCTGCTCGCGTCCGGATACATCGGCGTCTATAACGCACAGAAGATCCGCGCGTCGGCTGAAGACCTGGCGGGTGAGCAGGTGGTGACGAACCGGCTCATTGACGAGATTCACCGCGAGCAGGGCGCGTTGAACGCGGTGTTCACGAATTTGAATCAGCAGCCGGATTCGGTGGACCGGGACGACATACTTTCGCAGTTGAACGAAGCCGACCGCGTTATCGAACAGATCGTCGCGGCGGGTTCGGGGACGAGAGATGAACCGCTGTGGAAAGACCTTCGCCTGGCGGCGACCGCGTTTTCGGCCGAAGCGCGGCGTTTGCTGGCAGTGGAAGACGCTGAGTCACTTTTTTCGAATGACTTGTTGGAACGGCACGAGCAGGTGATTGAAATTGTCCGCGCGTTGATTGCGCGCGGGTCCGAACGTTCGGCGCAGGCGCAGGGCGAGTTGACGCGCCAATCGGCGAGGCTGGTGAACCAATCGGCGATTCTGATGGGATCGTGCCTTGTGCTGGCGCTGATTGTGGCTATTTTTACGATTCGCACGACGGCGCGGCTGTCGCGAATGCTGGAGTGGCAGGCGTCGGAACTTAGCCGGGTGTCCTGGCACATGCTGGAGAATCAGGAGTCGGCGGCGCGGCGGTTTTCGCACGAGTTGCATGACGAACTTGGACAATCGTTGACGGCGGTAAAGGCCAATCTGGTTGCTTTGGCGGCGCCGGAGTCCAACCGGCGCTTTGACGACTGCTTGCAACTGGTGGATCAGGCGATCAAGAATGTGCGTGAGCTATCGCAATTGCTGCGGCCGACGATTCTTGATGATTTCGGGCTGGACGCCGGGCTACGGTGGCAGTGTGAACGGTTCAATGAACGCACGGGCATTGAGGTGAACTACGACTCGTCGCTAACCGTGCGCCTGCCAGATGACACGGAGACCCATCTTTTCCGCATTGCCCAGGAAGCCCTGACAAACGTCGCCCGGCACTCGAAGGCGACGCGTGTCGAAATGAGGCTTCACAAGGACGATGGCAAGATCCGGCTGCGGATCAGCGACAATGGAAAGGGAATTGATGAAAGTGAGAAGTCCGCGCGCCGCGGCATCGGGATGACCGGTATGCGGGCCAGGGCTCGCAACGCGGGCGGCGAATTGGAAGTGTTGACCCCCGAAAAAGGCGTAACCATTGAGGCCTGGGTCCCCGCGACCGCAGTGAAGGATGAGCAAGAAGACACGAATCTTATTAGCCGATGACCACGCGGTGGTGCGCCAGGGTTTCCGGATGATCCTCGGCGCGCAGCCGGATATGGAGATAATTGGCGAGGCGGGCAATGGGCGAGAGGCAGTTTCGATGAGCGAGGCGCTGCACCCGGATGTGGTCGTGATGGATGTGGCGATGCCTGAATTGAATGGGATTGAAGCGACCCGGCGGATAACGGAGACCGCGCCGCATACGCGCGTGCTGGCGCTGTCGATGCACAAGGATTCGGTGTATGTTCGTGAGATTCTTCGCGCGGGGGCGCGGGGGTATCTGCTTAAGGATTCGATCGATGTGGACCTGCTGGCGGCAGTCCGCGCGGTGGCCAAAGGGGAAGGATATTTGAGCCCGGGTGTGTCGGACACGGTGTTGTCAGACTACCGGAAGCACGTGACGGACCCGCTGGACCTGCTGAGTTCTCGTGAACGCGAAGTGCTTCAGTTGATTGCCGAGGGGAAGACGAATAAAGATATTGCGACGCTGTTGAACCTGAGCGTGTATACGGTGGACGCCCATCGCGGCCGGATCATGGAGAAGTTGAACCTCCACTCGACCAGTGAACTGGTCCGCTTCGCTGTCCGCAAAGGCCTCATAGATTAAATTGGTGCCAGGCACCAATTTAATCTTTGGGGGATAGGCATGGGACCGATTTGCCGAAACTTGGCGGGAAATCGGGGCGACAGGTGGGCTAAAGCGTCGATTCTTCGTATTCCGGAGCAGAATCTCCGGCCAGAGACGCGTTTATGGATCGTAAAACTCTCGCTTTCATTAAATAGGCGCTTGGCACTAATTTAATGGAGGAGGGCGCGGAGGTTGCGGGCGCCTTGGACGGGGATGTCTTCGGGCTTCGCCGACAGGTCGCGCCAGATGCAGGCGGCGGCGGCGATTTCCTTGATGCCCGGCCCGAAGCTCTCAATTACCAGCCAGTCGTCGTAACCGACTTCCTTCAACGCTCCGATCACGCCCGGCCAATCAATCGGCCCGCTGCCCGGGATTCCGCGATCGTTCTCGCAAGTATGCACATGGAAAATGTGCTTGCCCAACAGGCGAATCGCCGCCATCTGATTTTTTTCCTCGATGTTGGCGTGAAACGTATCGTACAAAATGCCGATCCGCGGATGCGCCACCTCCCGGCACAACTCGAGCGCATCGGCCGCCGTGTTCAGGAAAAACGTCTCGAAGCGGTTCAACGGCTCAATCGCCACGCGGACGCCAAAACGGCCGGCATATTCGCCCAACTCCTGCAACCCCTCCACGCAGCGCAACCATTCATCCGCAGTGCGGCGCCGCCCAGGCAGGTACCCCACGGCGCTGCAAAATGGGCCAATAAACAACGACAAACCCGCCTCCGCCGTCGCGCGGACGCCGGCCTGCAGAAACTCCACTGACTTTTCGCGCAGCGGCGCGTCATCAGTGGCCAAACTCATGCCCGCCACCAGGGCGCTGCACAGGATCCCCGGCATCCGGCACGCTTCCAGTTCCCGCCGCGCCGCGGCCGCTGGGAAGCTCGAAAAGTCGAAGGTCGCGAGCTCAATGCCGTCCATTCCCAGGTCGCGTGCTTTGCCGATCAATGGCAGATGGGCTTCCGTGAAACCCGCTGTCCATAGCAGTGTATTTACACCGATTTGCATTCGATAAACTCCTCGGCCGCCGGATGGCCCGGCCCGAAACATTTCAGGATGACCAGCGGCTCCGACTTGCTCGCGTTCGTGATCGTCACGCCAGGCGTCGCCGCCTCGCTCGAAACGTAGAACTCATCCGCTGTCATCTGGCCAAATCGTATCAGCCCCGGCGCTTCACAATCCAGCCCATTCAGTGAGCCGCGCCCCTGCACGACAAGCGCGCCGTACGGCCTCGCGTCACTCACCACCACCGTCGCCCCTGGTGCCACTGCCAGTTCCCGCGCCGAAAAATAGGGGCTGCCATAGACGATCCACTTCTCGATGTGCTGATCGGAATCCACAAACCGGATCGGCTCCCGGTAATTGAACTGGGCGAAGAACGGATCGGTGTTCTTCTCAAAGTCGATCCACGAAAGGATGTAATCAATATCGTTCCGAGAGGCCTCCGGCATCTGCCCGGTCAAGGCGTCCCAGGGCAGTGGATCGCCTGCGCACATCGATTCAAACTTGGCGCCGATGTCGGACGGCGCCTGTGGCTCGTAAGTCACCATTGTGCCTGGGGCATGGAGCACATTCGTGTCCACCTGCCATCCGGTACCCGGCTTCAATTTGTAGGCCTGTGACAATCCGAGGATTCCATTGTCCCCTTCGCTCCAACGCTGCAAACAACGGCGCACGGCATCGCGGGAGGTGTGGGCCTGGAGCCCGAAAAACGTGTATGGAAACGCGCCGGGATTCGCGTTGTATTGCTGCGGAAAGTAGTAGGCTTCGGGCTTGCCGCGCTTGCCCATCGCGCGCGCCTGCGCGTCGCTGGGGTGCACATGAAGGGGTATCGGTACGGCGTTGTCGAACAGCTTGCAAAGCACCTGCCAGTCATCGCCGGTGAACTCGCCCAACTGGACGCACTCGCCGTTCATCTCCACGTAGCTTAAACCCTCATCGGAGGGAGTTCCGGGGCCGTTGTCAGCCACCACGTTCGAGGCGAGCCAACGCTCATCAATGCCGCCCCGGTGGCCGCCCAGCGCGTACAAATCGCTGGGGTGCAGACGCAGACGGCCGCCCGGCCGCAATTGCGCGCGAGGCACCCAGGTTGGCGCCAACCGCAGCACCCCGCGCCCCCGCTCCATTGCCAACCGGATAAACTCACTCGTATTCACTGCATTTCCTCGATTCGCACACTTCCATCTTCGCGCAGCACCGCCAGCCGCAACCCGTCGCTGGAAAACGCGAGGCCCGTCACTGGCGCGCCCAACGTTCCCAGCACCGCCAACTCCGCCATGTCGGAGGCCCGCAAAACGCGCACCCGGCCATCGTCCATCCCCTCCACCACTCGATCCCCCAGACGCAACGGACGCCGTTCGACGGCCACGACGCGGCCATCCACTCCGACGGTCAGGGCGTCCGCGCCGCGCTCAACAGCGGAAACCTCGCGCCCGGTGGCAACTTCCCATACACGCGTCTCCAGCCGTCCCGCGGCGGCGACGTATTTTCCATCGGCCGAAACCGCCACGGCACGCACGGCCCCCACAGTTCCCAGCACCCGTTCCGACGCACCCAAAATCACTACGTTTCCGCCGCGGCCGGCGGCCAGCACATTCCCCCCCCAGCCGAGCCCCGCCGCTCCGGCCCGTGCTCCGCCATCGATCCACGCCCGCACCACCGCCAACTCGCTTTCGTTCAGCTTTGCACCGCCCATTGGCATCACGGGTTCCATCGCCCCGGTGAGAGTAAGGTACAGGCGGGACGCCGTGGCTTTCCCTGGCACCACAACCGGCCCCTGGTTCCCGCCGCGCATCAGGCCGGCATGAGTCTCCACGTCCAGGCTGCCGATTCTCACATTCGCCGCATGGCAGTTGTAGCAGTGCTTCCGGAATAGCGGCTGCAAGTCCCGCTCAAAGCTCTGCCCAGCCGCAACGCCAGCCGCGAATAGGAGAAACCTATACAAACAGTTCCGCAATCGGTTTTGCCCCGGTCGCCACGACGGGCAGACCTGGGGCGAGTTCCGTCGCCAAGCCCACGCCCATGCCGCGATAGATGGTGGCCGCCAGGTCGCCCGGTGTCACCGGCCTCGAGTCCGGTTCGGCGCCAATGGCATCGCTGGCGCCAATCACCAACCCGCCGCGCAGCGGCCCACCGCCGGCCAGCACGGAGTAGCATTGGGTCCAGTGGTCGCGCCCGCCAGCGGGATTGATCCGGGGCGTCCGGCCGAACTCGCCCATGGCTACAACCATGGTTTTCGCAAGCAGTCCGGCGTTCGCCAGGTCACTCAGCAAACTGGAATAGGCCATATCGAACATCGGTCCGACGACATCCCGGTACGCTTCGATTGGCGTGAAGGGTTTGGCCCCGTGGATGTCCCAGGTGAGTGTATCGAACACCGTCTCAAACATATTGACGGTAACGAACCGTGTGCCGCTTTCGACAAGCCGCAGCGCCTGATAGCAGCTACGTCCGAAACTGGTGTCGCCATAGCGCGCCGGCGCGATCACCGAATCGCAACCCATGACCGATGGCGCGAACCGAGCCCCTAAGTAGCCGGGCCCGTCGCCGTGCGGCATGTTCCCGCCGGTGGCGCCGATGGGGCCGGGCAGCATGACATGCTTCGCTCCTTGAAGACGGTTGAGGACACACCCGTAGCCCGGGTGCTCCACATCGTATTCAAACAGCCGCCCGGTCTGCATCAGGTGATGACCGGCGTCGTGAACGGCCGCACCAGTATGGTGCATGGAGCGAATGATGGAGAACTTGTCCGCCTGGCGAGCGGTTCTTGGAAAGATCTCGGAAATCTCGATGCCGGAAACATTCGTGCGAATCGGGCGGAATGGCCCGCGAACGTGGCTGGGGGCATCGGGTTTCAGGTCGAAGGTATCGAGCTGCGACGGTCCCCCGACGAGCATGAGCAGGATGCAGGCAGTGTCGTTCTTCGAGGAACCAATGCTCAGCGCCGGGGCAGCACCCAGACGCAGAAACTCTCTTCGACCAACACCTTCGGTGCGCATGACACCGATTCTATATCACTCCTTGGCCAGTTCAGCCGGGACAGGGATGGTCACCTTGCCCGTGGCCGCCCATTCGGCGCCCCGGACAAAAGTGGTGATGAACCCCGATTGCCTGATGGCCGGGACGTCGTGCCCCAACGCCGTCACGAATACGCGCCCGCCCGGTTCGTGCACCCAGAGCATGGGATGATCGATGCCCGCGCCAGGAACCGGCTGTTTCGCCTTGCCGGCGTAGAGCGCGTGGTCGTCCCAGGCCGTCGCCAGAACGCGATACTTTTCACGCGGCCGCCACTGGAGATTGGCATACAGTTCGTCATTCGCAATCGGAATGGAACCGCGGAAGCCCTGCGTAATGGGGTGGGTTGAATCCCGGACGGTCATCTTGAAATCGTGCCGCGCCGAGTGGTGGCCGGCACCCGGCCGCCAGTTTCCGCCGCAGAGATCTTCAAAAGCCGTCCAGCCTTCGAAGGCCGCCAGCGAGAAGTGATAAACGACTACCCCCTTTCCTGGAGTCTTGGCAAACTCCAGGAACGCCGCCTCCGGCCCCGCGCCCCAGCGGAGATCGTCGAGGCGCTTGTTGTCATAGTTCAGAACGATGAGGTCATAGGGCGCCAGCATCGCTGCGGTCGCGCCGCGAAACTCTTCCACAATTCGAACCTCGAAGCGCCCGGTCTCTTCGAGCATGCGCCGCAGTTCGGGATTCACCGATTTCCAATCGTGCCGGTTCTGCCCCGACACGAGGAGCGTTTGAATCTTTTTCGGCGCGGGCGCCTCCGCGGTCAGTCCAACTCCACTCAGCAAAAGCAATGCAAGGATTCGTGTGCCCATATCTGCCCGGATCGTAGCACCACGAAACGGCGGTGTCACCCGTCCCTGCCCGCAGCCACTAGATGTAGCCCACACTCCCATCTTCCCGGTAGGCGAACCCGCGATGCCAGGTGACCGCCGGGTACTTCTTAATGGCCTCTTCATTCAGTTCCACACCCAGCCCCGGCTTCGTGGGCAACGGAATGTAGCCGTTCTTCACCATCAGCGGCTCTTTCAGCACGTCCTTGCGCACGCCCTCGTCGTCCGGGTGGTATTCGAGGATGAAAAAGTTCGGCGTCGACGCCGCGAAGTGGACGTTGACAGCCGTTGCCACCGGCCCCATGGGATTGTGCGGCGCCACCGTTACATAGTGCGCTTCCGCCATCGCCGCGATCTTCTTCATCTCCATCAGCCCGCCGCACAGGCAGATGTCCGGCTGGATGATATCGAGCGCCCCCAACTCCAAAAGGCGGCGGAACTCGTGGCGCTGATAGTTGCACTCCCCGCTGGCGAGGGGAATCGTCACCCGGTCCGCCAACTTCTTCATGGCGTGCTCATTCTCCGGCCGGATCGGCTCTTCGAGCCACATTGGATTGTACGGCGCAATGGCCGCCGCCAGCCGCGCGGCCCGCGTCACTTCGAAAAACCGGGCATGAATGTCGCAACCGATATCGATATCGGGCCCCAGCATTTCGCGCATCGCCTTCACGCGCGCCCCGGCGCCTCGCGTGATCTCGTTGTAGGGTTTCGAATTGTCGCCATCCGGCTGCGGGCGCATTTTGATGGCCGTGTACCCGTACTTCTCCACCAGCCGTTTGGCGGTCTCCGGATTCCCCGCGCTTTGATAGGTCCGGATCTTGTCCCGGCACTTACCGCCGAGCAGCATATATACGGGCAACCCGGCGGCCTTCCCCGCTATGTCCCACAGCGCGTGTTCAATTCCGCTGATGGCTGCATTAACAACAAGCCCGCCGGGGAAGCGGGTGAAGTTCACCATCATCGAGTACAAGTGCTCAATATTTCGCGGATCCTGCCCCAACAGCCACCCGCGAAAATCCTGGACCACCGAGACTACGGCCGCGTCCGGTCCGCAGGAGTAGGCCTCGCCTATGCCGGAGATGCCCTGATCGGTATCGATCTTGACCACGCAGAAGTTTCGCCCGCCGGCGCCAATCAGGTGCAACTTCACATCGGTGATCTTTAACGGCCCGCGTCCGCCCACTTGCGCCGCCTGCAAAAATGGCGCGGCCGCTGTCGCCTGCGTGAAGAAATCTCGTCGTTTCACTCGTGTCCCTCTCCTTGTCCGGTAGCCATCACTATATGCGAATTCCTATTCCTATAGCAGCTAGGGTTTACACCTTATGGTGTATTCCCTTCCCTGCCCCCATACTGGTGGCACAACCAGCTTCAGAATTCCTAAAGGATGACGCAATGTCCTATTCGTTTCGTTCGCACGTACCGCTGCTTGCCGCGATGGCAATTGTCCCGCAGTTGATGGCTGATCCGTTTTACCCGTTCGATTCGGAACTGCCTGCGGCTCGTGTCGAAGAGCAGTCCAACACCGCTACGTTGATCGCCTGGCAACTCGACAATTTCTTTAACGAGATGCCGATCGAACAACTGCTGGCAGAGACCAGTAGCACCATGGGGGCATATGAATTGCCGGTAGCGCCGATAACGTTTGCGACGCCGGATCCGGTGAGCTACGAAAGTACATGGATTGAGTACTTACGCCAAAACCAGATTCAGTTCGGCCTTTTGGAAGCCACCGCGACGGCGCCGTCCGGGGAGCCGGGGACTGTCGCGGCCGTTGTGGTGAGAAACATGACAGCGTGGGTGGCCCCGCCGCCGCCGTTGGTCGTGGCCGCGTCGGCGGTCTCCGCGGAAGCCCCCGTCCCGGAAGTCTCGTCACTGGTTGCAATGGGGATCGGGGCGGCCATGTTCGGGCTCAGCCGTCTTCGTTTTCGCAGCAGGAATTAGCGGCGGCGCATTCGACCTCTTCTGGCGCAATCCCCTCGCCGGCAAAAACCGCACCCAGAACAGGGTACCGCCGATCGGCACTTCGGTCCGCTTTGAACGTGCCGGAGGCAATGATTGATCCCTGCGTCCCGGCGAACAGGTCCCCTCGATTAGCGGCGTAGCAAGCCCGCGCGCGGGTATGCGCTGCGATGGCTCCAGCTACTGTTTGCAGGCCGCGATCGCCGCGAAGCAGCCATTCTTGTGAATGACATCGGCTGTGAACCCTGCCGCCCGCAAGTGGTGGAGTTGAAACGCTACGCTGCGCGGCGAATCCTCGTACTCCACGTAGGCCATCACGTGGTCCCGGTAGGCTTCCCCCTTCAACGAGACCAGATAGGCCCCATAGCGCTCCCACATTTCTTTCTGCACACCGGGGATATCGTGGGACACGAGGTCCCAAATCCACAAACTCCCGCCCGGACACAGTGCCGAGTATAGCTGCCGGAACACCGCCGCCCATTCAACATCCGCCCGCAGATGATGCATTACGGCGGCGGCGACAATCACGTCCTGCGACGCCGGCTCCAAGTCTAAATCCCGCACATCACACTGCATCGCTCGCGTCTCCAACCGCAGGGCCCCCAAACGCTCCACGGCACGGTCAAGCATGTTGGCGCTTAGATCCACCAACGTCACGCGTTCCAACGGGAAAACCTGCGCCAATTTCAAGCTGAAGTTGCCTGCGCCACAGCCCAAATCGAGCAGGCGCGCGGCCGCGGGTGTCACGCGCTTCGCAGTTGCGGCGATCAACTCCAATACAAGCGCCGCGTCCTGCGTGGACATCTGGCCGGTTTCCAGATTCGAAAACCGCTCGACATCGTTGTCAAAACGATTGCGGATCTCGTCAACCGACGCCTTTTCCACTAGTCGGCGCCTTCAGCCAGCAGCGCGCCCCAGTGGAACCCGGCGCCGAAGGCCGCGAAGCATAGCGATTCGCCCGGCGCGAGTTCATTCGACTTGGACCACTCCGCCGCCGCAATCAACATGGACGCCGACGAGGTGTTGCCGAAACTTTTGATGTTGGAATAGAACTTGTCCTCGGCCACTTCCAGCGCCTTGGCCACGCGGGCGATGAGATTCTGATTCGCCTGATGCATAAGAAAGACCGCAACGTCGGCCGCCCGCTTCCGGTGTTGTTCCAGAAGCGTCGCGATGGCGCGCGGAATCTTTCGCGATGCCTGCAGGATCACCGAGCGCCCGTTCATTTCCAAAGGGGACGCAAACGGCAATTTCAGGTCTCCGGCGTAGGCTCCGTCGGAATACAGGCCGCAATCGACGATTCGCGCGAACCCATTGGAAGGATGCACAAGACACGCCCCCGCACCGTCGCCGAACAGGATTGCGACGCCACGCTCCATCGGCTCACGCTCGACAATTTGCGACATCTTTTCGGCGCCGATGACGAGAATTGGCCCCAGGGAGGCGCACAGCCGCGAGGCGAGCGAAATGCCGAATAACGAACCCGCGCTCGCCATGGGCATGTCAAGACACGGTGTGGCATCAAGCCCCAAGCGGCTCGCAACGGCCGAGGCCGGCCCGGGAAACTGTTGTTCCCAGGATCCGCTTGCTACCAGGATCATCCCCAGTTCGCTTGCCTTCACTTTCGCCCGGTCCAAGCAGTCCTGCGCAGCTCGGAAGGCCAGGTCGGCTACCGATTCGTCGTCACGGGCGAACCGGCGCTCATCGATTCCAGACACATTGCGGATCCACTCGGCGTCACAACCGACCCGGGCTCCAATCTCCGCGTTGGTCACTACCCGCTCCGGCAGGTAGGAACCAAATGCTTTCAGAAACGCCACGCTATTTCCCGTGCTCCTCAAGATAAGCTTCAATGCGCTCGATCGAATCGAATTTACGCGGGGTCAAATCGGAGTCTGGAATGTTCACATCGAAGACATGTTCCAATTCCGTCACCAGGTCCTGGAGCCCGAAGGAATCCAGCACGCCACTCTCAAATAGCGATTCATCGGCTCCAACGGCCGTTTCTTTACCGGCAACCCGCCGGACAATTTCAAGGATTTGTGTTCGTCTGTCCATTGCTATCTGGCGCGGAGAAAACCGCGGTCTTAGGTTCCATCGTCTCACGCCGCACCCTGGCGAACGTGGAAAACTGCCCCATCAATTCTTTGTACAGCGCGGCGCCGAGCAGCCGGTAGCCGGGCCCGGTGAAGTGCACGTAGTCGCCTTGCGCCATTCCAGCGTATACCCACTGCCGCATAGCGCCTTTGCCGCCCATCCGGTCCCGTATATCCCAGAACGCCGCCCCGCGCGCCTTGCAGGCCGCCCGTTGCGCCTCCAAAATCACATCGATCTTTTCCACCGAGGCCCAGCCAACTCGCGTTCGCCACTGATGGTCGGGAGGTCCGATTACCAGAATGGACGCCGCCGGGGCCAACCGCCGGTATTTGTCCAGCAGCGCGATGAACATGTCCCGGTAGCTCTCAAAGGTCCAATCCTTGTTGCGCGCTTCGTTGGTTCCGTAGGCAAGCACAATCAGGCCCGGGGCATGATCCTGATACACGGGCGCGAGGCCCGCATCCACCCATTTCAACCCGATAGACGCCTGGGCTCCGTTGATGCCCATCATTTCCCACGTCACCCCGCGCTGGTTCTCCGTTACCCAGCCGTGCAGCCGCACCGGCTTGCCCCGATCGAGCGTCCGCGCGGTCAGCAGGTGTGAGCCCGGCGACAGGGTCAACTTGTGGATCATCGGCATGCCTTCGCCATTCGTATCGATGACGTCCACCACCAGCCCATTATCGGAGAGCTCCACTCGGCCGCCATCCGGCTGCCGCAGATAGTGAAACTCCGCTCGCGCCGCCTCCGTTTGCAGGTTCACCATTTCGCCGGCGCGCTCGGTGGACATGCTTACACCGGCCAGTCCGTACAATCCGTCTCCATCGCGGCCCACGAGTCCATCGCTGTACCAGCCGTTCGTATTCCAGCTTTTCAGGTCCAGCCTTCGATAGCCTAACCATGGACGGCCCGCGTGGGAAAACCCGTTTCCGCCATCACCAAACCGAGCCTGCGCAAGATACCGCACAGTCCCGGACCATTCGTCGGCCGCCGTATGCGAGTCCCCGTACTGAAACACGCGTAAAATTTCGTTGGTTTCGCCTTTTTCCAGACGGTACAACTGTTCAAAGAACGGAATGAGCGCCGCCGGATTCTCCATTGACCCGGGAACGTCCAGCCATTGGGCCACCGAGTCGCTGGCCGTGGCGCGCACCGCCACAGGTACAATCGCGGCCTGTGTAGAAGTTCTACGCCTGACCGGCCGGCGGGAGGCCACCGGAGCAGCCTTTTTCGCCGCCACACGCTTCCGCGCCACAGTGGTCTTCTTCACCAGAGGTTTCTTCTTCGGTGTCGCCGCCCCGACGGCCAGCAACCCAAAGAACACACAACCGCAGCTCAGTAGAATTCGACGCATTCTCTCCTGGTAACCAATCGGCAGTTCTGTTCGGACCCTTTATTGTCTCAAACTTCCGGACGGCGGTTGCGCGGCAGCGGGCGGCCCGAATTTTTCCTTGGCCAAGGCCAGCTTGTATCTCCGGTACCCGTCCACCAGAGACTTGTACAGAAGATTGCCCACGATTTTCGCGCCCGAAGGCATAGGGTGGATCAGGTCCGCGCCGACCATCCGCGGCTGCATGGTGTACCATCGCCCCATTGTGCCCGCTCCCCCCATGGCCTCGAATGTGTTAAAAAACGCGCAACCATGCGCGGCCGCCACGCGCTGTTCGATGGCCACCAGCCGGCTTAACGGTTCCACGGTGCCAATCTCGCCCGTTGGCATCCGCTGGCCGCGGTCCATTGGACTCATGATCAGGATCGCCGTCTCCGGCACGGCCGTCCGGACGCGCTTCACCGCCCGCACCAGTTCGTTTTCGAACGCTGTATCCACATACTTTCCATAGACGCTTTCGTTCGTCCCATAGTTGATCACCACCAGATTCGGTTTTACGTGCCGCAACTGGTCTGCCCAATGCTCCTCGCCCATGTTCCGCGCGAGTATCGTTATCGCCGCGCCGTTCACGCCCATGGAGTTGTACTCTACGCCAGGCGCTTCTTTCAAGAGGCGAACGCCATACAACCTGACACGGCCGGCCACTTGCCCAATGGCCACCTCCTGGAATCCACCCGGCGCGGAGAACGTCTGAAAACTCGGCGTCACCACCGGGCTCGACGTATCGATCGTGCCTAAGGTCTGTCCGTCGGCCGCCACCTGAAACGTGCCGCCATCGGGCTGTGAAAGCCACGCCACTTCAACCTGTGTATGCCCGGTATCGGATACGGATACCTTCGACCAGGCCCCGGGGCCTCCGCGAAAGCTCACCGCGCCCAGTCCATACTGCCCATCCCGCAGTTCCGCTGTATTGGCAGGTTCAATTTTCCAACCGCTGCCCTTCACGGTCACGCCGCGATGGCCGTACCACGCCCACGGCTTGGCCACCAGGACAAACCCATGCCCGGCGTCGCCAAACTCCTTTTGGAACGAGGTTCGGACATCCGCGGTGATCAAATCGGCGGTGGTGGGCGAGTCGCCATAGTGCAGAATTCTTGTAACCGCGTCATCGTCGCGCCGCTCCGTCGCGTAGAGGGAGGCGTAGAAGCGTTGGAGGTCGCCGTTCACGTCAACCAACTTCGGCTTGTCCACTTTCGCAGGCCCCGGCCCCGCGTCCGGGCGAGTGGCCACCTGCGCATCCCCGACCGGATCGACACTGGGCAGACGCACCTGGAAGTCCAGAACAAGAGGCACAGTAGACCAATCCAGCACCCGGTAGCTGCGCAGCGCCGGGAACAGGCCGGGCGCCGCCATGAGCGCTGCCAGCGCCACAAGGGTCAACGATGTTTTCTTTGGCAGCGGCATCAGAATTTCGTGTAAATGAACGGGGCCGCGCCAGTCGTCGCAACATATTGAATCGCGATCGCCAACGCCAGCAGCACCGCCGCCTGTGCATAGAACGGCGACCTGACAAAAAGATCCCTCGGCCACTCCAGCCACGATTTCGGCGCATAGTGCCCGGCCAGTGCCAAACCCAGCACCAGCCACAGCCCCCCCGATACGTTTTCCACCGTCCAGGAGCCGGACGCGATACGTTCCAGGATCAAGTTGGCTTGTTCCAGAGATGACGCACGGAAATAGATCCAGCAGAAGCAGACGAACTGGACGGTGACGAACGTCCGCCACCAGGAAGGCGTCCACGGCGCGGCTTTCCCGCGCCTGTTCTGCCAGAATCGGGACACCGCTTGCCCGGCGCCATGCAACAGGCCCCAGATCACAAAGTTCCAACTCGCCCCGTGCCACAGCCCGCCGAGCGCCATCGTGATTATGAGGTTTAGGTACGGGATTACTGCGTGGCGCTTCCCGGGGAGGGAAAAGAAGAGGTAATCGCGGAGCCAGTTGGAGAGGCTGATGTGCCAGCGGCGCCAAAAATCGTTGATGTTGGAGGCCAGGTAGGGTTGGTTGAAATTGATTGGCAGCTTCACGCCGAGCAGGAGCGCGGACCCAAGCGCGATATCGGTATACCCCGAAAAATCGTAGTAGAGCTGGAGGGCGTAGGCGTAGACGCCTGTCAAGACTTCTCCACCGGAATACAAGCCCGGAAAGTCAAAAATCCGATTTACCAGGTTTTCCGATAGATAGTCAGCAATCAGCAACTTCTTCGTGAGCCCCATGCCGATCAGGAATAGGGCCCGCCCGCCGTCGGCCGCGTCGAGCAGGCGCCCAGGCTTTTCGAGCTGTTTGACCAAATCGGCCACGCGGGTGATGGGTCCAGCGAGTGTGGTGGGGAAGAAGGAAACGGCGGTCAGATGGGCCAGGTAGCTCTCGGCCGGTTTGGCGTCTTTGCGATAGATATCGATCGTGTACGTAAGCGATTGGAAGCAGTAAAAGCTGATGCCGAGCGGGAAGGTCCACTCCCACTTCTCCGGGCGGCCGGCGATTTCCAGGAAGAAGCCGGCGTACTTGAAGACCGCGAGGATTCCCAAGTTGGTGAGGATCGATAGGGTGACGAGCACTTTTCGTCCGGCGGGGGCCTTCATTCGGCCCAGCCACAGGCCGATGGTGTAGTCTACCGTCGAAGCGGCCGGAATGAGCGCCAAATAGAAAAGGTCCCACTTCGCGTAGAAGAAGTAATTGGCCAGCAACAGCACACCCAGCCCCGCCGCACGCCACTTCGAAAGGGGCCAATACAGGAAGAAGATGCCAACTAGAAAGAAAAAGTAGACAGAGCTCGACAGGAGCATTCGTGACGAATACCGAATCCTCCATTGTAAGAAAGTTTCCCCACATTAAATTGGTGCCAAGCGCCTATTTAATGTTTGGGGGTGGATGATGTGGATTTTGATGGGCTTAGCCGTACCGGGAGAAAATAGGCGCTTGGCACCAATTTAATGTGGGGCGCGATATGCTCGTTGGCATGGCCTCAATGACCCGCCGCGCTGTCCTCCATTCCGCCCTCGCTCCGGCGTTCCTGCAAGGACAACCGCGCAAATTATCCCGTCCGAACATCCTGTTCCTAATGGACGATCAGCACCGCGGCGACTGTACCCGTGCTGATGGCAATACGGCCATCCACACCCCGAACATCGACCGCATCGGCAATGAAGGGGCACGATTCTCCCGCGCCTACTCCTGCTCACCAACCTGTACGCCGGCCCGTTCCGCGTTGCTAACCGGCCTTGGCCCCTGGAACCACGGCATGCTTCACATGGTTGGAATGGCCCTCAAGTATCCGTTCACGAAACCGCAAGCGCTCCGGGACGCAGGCTACTACACGTGCGGCATCGGCAAGATGCACTACAATCCCCAGCGCGCCCTGCACGGATTTCATCGGACCATTCTTGATGAATCCGGACGCGTCGCCAATCCCGAATTCCGATCCGACTACCGGGCCTGGTTTGCGACCGAGGCCCCCCACTTGGACCCGGACGCGACCGGCGTCGGCTTCAACGACTATCCCGCGAAGGCTTATGTCCTTCCCGAGCGACTGCACCCGACGTCCTGGACCGGCCAAACGGCAGTCAATTTCCTGAACGGCTACAACCGGCCTGAACCATTTTTCCTGAAAGTTTCCTTCGCCCGGCCCCACTCGCCTTACGATCCGCCACAGCGCTTTATGGATCTGTACAAAGACGCAAAAATCCCCAAAGCGCACATCGGCAAGTGGGCGTCGAAGTTTGAGCAGCGCAACGGACCCAAAGACGACATATGGCGCGGCGCGCTCGGCGAGGCTCAGATCCGCGCCTCCCGCCAGGGCTACTACGGCTCCATCTCCCACATCGACGAACAAATCGGCCGCATACTTGAGACGCTCGAAAAACGCGGATGGCTCGACGAGACGCTGATCGTGTTTACTTCAGACCACGGCGATATGACCGGCGATCATAACCTTTGGCGAAAATCCTACGCTTATGAATCGAGCGCCCGCATTCCTATGGCGATGCGCTGGCCAACAGGCCTCGTCTCCGCCCCGCGCGGCCAAGTGATCGACAAGCCCGTCGAGATTCGCGACATTCTGCCGACGTTTCTTGACGCCGCCAATGCCCCCACCCAACGCAAACTCGACGGCGACTCGATTCTCAAGCTCCTCCGCAGCAAGAACGCCGATTGGCGCGACGCCATAGACCTGGAGCACGGCGTCTGCTACAGCCCGGAGAACAACTGGAACGGGTTTACGGACGGCAAGACAAAGTACATTTATCACGCCTTTCACGGCCAGGAACAGCTCTTCGACCTGCAAAACGACCCTGGCGAACTCAATGATCTCTCGACGGACACTTCCGCTGTTCCAACGCTCAAGCGCTGGCGGGACCGGTTGATTCGGCATCTGGAACCGCGCGGCGAAAAGTGGGTTGCCGGCGGGAAACTCCAGACGCGTCAAGCCATTCCGCGGTCACCCAACTTTCCAGCGTAATGGAAGGTTAGTCCAACCCCGCGACCCGCGAACGCCCGGCTACGGCACCGGCTTCCACCAGTTCCGCATTCAGGGCCACTGTCTCTCCCAGCGCCAGATCCACTTTTTTCACCCAGGGCTGGTAGCCTGGCTTTTTCACGACGAGCGTGTGAGGCCCGGCAAGAAGGCGCGTCAATTCCGCGGTCGGCGTTACGCCCCAGAACACGCCATCCACTTCCAACTCCGCGTAAGAAGGCGCGGAAGTGATTCGCACAGAGGTAGTCTGCGTATGCGATTCCACTTCCGGGCGCCGTCCACCCTTTCTAATTTGCCGGTCCAGATCGGCCGCCACGGCCTCCGCAGCCCGCCGCCTTTGCAGGGACGAACCGTTCATCGGCAGCGTCTGTTTGTAGACCACCGCATTTGTCCGCACGTCAATAGCTTCCACGTGTCCAACCCGCGCGGCCGCCTTCCGGAATGGCAAACGAACCCATCCGCCTGCGTCTCCGTCCGCTTTCACAGTGAGTTCATAATCCGCCGCCGCTCGCGTTGGAACCAGCGTAACGGGCACAGCTTTCACGTGAATCGCCTCCGCCAATCGCGGTTCATTTGCAACAAACACGCGTGCATTTCGCGGAATCGAGTCCTGAGCGCAAAGAGGCAGCAAAATCAAGAGCAATAGCAGAGCTTGCTTCATGCCCCATGGTAGGAGGGATATGCGAGCCAGTCACTCCAACAAAGACCCTAGAGAGACTAAGGAAAAAGACGGGCGAACGGCCCCCTGTCTCGGTTGAAACCGGGAAACCGTTCGCACCGTTTGGTTAGGCGAACATCGTTTGGCCACGCACCGGCGGGCTTACTTTTCCGTCGTATAGCCCGGCGGCAGGGAAACGCCCTGGCCGAAAAAGAACTGTTCCATCTGCTGAAACAGGAACTCCTGGGCCTCTTTTGTTCCCAGGTTCAAGCGGTATTCATTCATGAGCATCTTCATATGCTCCACCCACATTTTCCAGGCGTCTTTGGAAACGGTGTCGTAGATTCGCTTCCCCATCGGATGCGCTTCGAAGGGGTTCTCATCGAGGCCGGGCAGTTCTTTCTGGAGCTTGGCGCAGAACACCATGCGAACGGATTTTGGATCAGACATAGACGCGTTTCTTGCCTCCCACGTGGCAAGCAACTAGGATAGCGTAGCTTGGCCGTCCACGGCGAGGCGCTTGGCCTTGTTGGCTGCCAAATAGAACGACAGCTTCATTGGCTCGCGCGATCCTTTTTCCATCTGGCGCTGCACCGCCCGCTGGTAGCGCCGCAACGTCTCCCGCTTCTGCCCGTCTTTCAGATCACACATCTGAATATCCAGCAACAGTTCGATTTCCCAGGGACGAAACGTATTGCGAATCAACTTGCCCCGCAACAGTTCATTCATTAGCCGGTTGAACTGCGCCAGAATCGTATCGGCATCCAGTTCCGGCAAGCCGTCAATGTGACGCGACATTCGCTCCTCCGGAACTTTTTTTGGCGTGGTGTTCATTCAATTTCGTAGCAATACCCGTTCGCCGCCCCGACTCGCCGCCCGGATGGGTTTCCTTTGATTTTGATCTTACAATAAACTCGTGCGCCGAACCCTAATGCATTTCCCTCTTTTTCTACTGAGTTTTGCCTTTGCCGCGGTGCCGCCAACCGATCAACGGGCCGCCGAAACCATCGACACATCTACCCCCTTTTTCGAGAAGCAGTATAGTGCCTGGCCCGGCCCCATCACCCGCCAGCGGTGGGAGGCACGGCGTCTCGCCTTGCAAACGCAGATCCTCACGGCCGCCGGACTCCACCCCCTGCCGGCCAAACGAACCAAGCCGCGCGCTCAGATTTTCGGCAAGAAGGTCTATGATGGGTTCTCCGTCGAGAAGGTCCTGATCGAGACGTCCCCCAACTACTGGCTGGGCGCAAATCTATATCGCCCCCTCACCACCGGGCGCCATCCGGCGATTCTGAGCCCGCATGGGCATTGGAAAGAGGGACGGCTGGAGCAGACCGAATTGGGTAACATTCCAGCCCGCGCCGTTATGTTGGCGCGCATGGGGTTCGTGGTTCTCAACTACGACATGGCCGGCTACAACGACACGAAACAGACACCCCATGCCTTCGGAGATGCCAAGGAGCAACTGTGGAATTGGGGCCCGCTTGGCCTCCAACTTTGGAATTCCATCCGGGCTACCGATTTTATTCAGTCGCTCCCGGATGTCGATCCGGAGCGACTAGGCGCCACCGGCGCCTCCGGAGGCGGCACGCAGACGTTTCTTCTGACGGCGGTGGATGATCGAATCAAAGTATCCGCCCCGGTCAACATGATCTCCGGCATTATGCAGGGCGGCAGCCCGTGTGAGAACTCGCCGGGCCTTCGGATCGGCACGTTCAACGTGGAACTCGGCGCGCTCAGCGCCCCCAGGCCCATGCTGATGGTAGCCGCCACGGGGGACTGGACCCGCAACACCCCCAAACAAGAGTTCCCCGCCATTAAGAGCATTTATGGTCTTTACGACAAAGAGCCGCTACTGGAATCGGTCCAGTTCAATGCCCCTCATAACTACAACCGGGCCAGCCGCGAGGCCGTTTACGATTTCTTCGCCCGCAAGATGCTCGGCCTGGAACACGGTCCCAAGGAATCCGATATTCCCGTGTTCTCAAAATCGGACCTGCTTTCACTCGACGGCCGCGAACTCCCGCGCGGCGCGCTCAGCTACAACCAGGTTTTCGAGCAGTTCAAGAAGGGCCTGCCACGGCGTTTCAGCCGCGAACGTCTGATGGCCGCTCTCCATGCCGAATGGCCCGAGACCGTCGAGGCGGAGGAGTCCGCCGGTTCGTTCGCCCTAACCCGCCCGGGGCGGAATGATCGCGTGGAAGGCAAGGTGTTGGGCGGAACCGGAAAACCGGTTCTGGTTGTCCATCCCGGCGGCATCGACGAAGCGGAGAGCAACGCGGCGGTGAAGGCGTTGGCCGCGGCCGGGCGCCGCGTGCTTATCCTCAAACCATATAAGGCGCCGCCGGTGGACGACAGGGTGAAATACTATTTGACCTTTCAGAAGTCCGAAGCCGCCGAACGCGCCCAGGACATCCTCACCACGTTGCGCTGGCTTTCGCAAAAAGGAGAAAAGCCCGAACTGCTTGGCCTGGAAGCCGCTGACACCTGGGTTCGCGTTGCTGACGCCATGACGCCGGGCGGAGCAAAACCCACCGGCCTGCCGGCCACAGATGAAGAGTGGCTTCGAGTCTTTCCGGCCCCGGGAATTCGATGGGCACTGCCATAGGCGCCAGCCGGCTCCAAGGATCTACATTGGCCGCAAACCAAACGCGGAGAAGGCCCGTGTGATCGATTGCGCCGAAACAAAGAACCCCGTACCCGTCCCTTCAAAGCCGGCGAAGTGCAGACCGAGTACCTGGCGGCTGCTTTCATCCACGACCGCGCCCCCGGAATCACCACCCATAAGAGGTTCGGCGTAGTTTACTTCGACGACGTCCTGAAAGTGGAACCGATTGCCCAGGAAAACCATTGTGAAGTGGTTCAATACGCTCTGGACCACTCCGCTAATCACCTTTCGCCGAGTGAACACCTGGACGCGACGCGACGGGCTTGCCAGGAACTCGCTTAGCGTCAGGTTGCCCATCGCATTGCCAGGCGCCAACCGTAGCGGCAGGTTGGACAGTGTCACACCAGGCGCGGGCTCAATCAGAGCCGCGTCGCATCCGTGCAGCGCCTCCGGCACCAGTTGTGTCCAGGAGAAGACACGCCCGATTGTATTGACGCCCGCCGTGCCATCCCGATCCGGCGGCGACTCAATGGCGTCGCCCTGCGGCTGACGAAACCACGGCGAAGCCACGTGGCTGCAGGTGAGCGCGAATGGCCGTCCGTTGCGGTCCAGCACCGCCAGCCCGAGCGTTCCCTCGGTCACTCCAGTGAAACTCCCGATCGACGACGACGACGCCATCTCCCGGTGCGCCGAGGGGTCCGAGGGCAGTTCCACGACATCGGTGCAAAGGCGGAATCGATCCCGGCCGCGCTTTATCTCAATGTGCGCCGGTATTCCCATGCCGTCTGCAATTCTCGACTTCGCCACCTTTCGCCGCACATAGACCCGGAGACTCAGGACCCCGGTTGCCGCCCGGGACGCGCTCTTCTCCGCCAGTGCGAAGCCGCAAATCATCGAATCCCATGGCAGCCCTTTCCAATTCGCCATATCGATGGGCCAACCGGGCCCCGCGGCCCGGCCTGATCCTTTTCCGTATCGCATGCGGCGCAGCGCGCCCACAGCCTTGCGCACGTCTTGCAGGCGCAGTCCCTCAGTAATTGTCAGCATCACTGCTCCGCTGTTTTCGCCTTCAGTTTTTGGATCGCACTCATGACCGGAATGTTCAGTCCAAAGGTGACGCGGCTGCGGAACCGGTCGGCCACACCAGCGGCCCGTTGGGCATCGTTTGGCTTGGCGAACTCCGACCCCACGAAGAACTGTAATGAAGGCAATCCCAGCGCCCCGCCGATCATAAAGTTGTGTCCGAGCTTTCCCGTTACGCCAACGCCAAACACCGCTCGCGGCATCCAGTACCGGCGGGTCCCCGCCGAAAGATCGACCGGCAAAAAGTAGAGGCTGGCCATTCCATAGGCCGACTGGCGATTGACGGTCTTCGGCTGAAAGCTCTTCGAGGCGTCGACGAACTCCACCGCCGTGAGCTTCGATAGCGGAACGCCAAGAGTGAAGTCCACGAAGTAGAAGCCTTCATTCACCAGTTCCGTTTTCGCGCCTACACGAGTGACTCCATCGGCTGTCTTCCGCGCGCCCGTCACCGTTACGTTCGACGGCAGCGGCATCTCATGAAAAAAGCCGTGTCCCAAAAGCGCCACCCTCGGAGCGGCGCCGGCCGCCATCGCACCGGCAATTTGGAGCAGGCCCTGGAGGTTCTCCAGCGGCACCGGCAGCTTTTTCTTGGCCGACCCGTAATACGCCACGCGTCCAGCCGTCGCATTTGGCGTGCGCGCCAGATCGGCGTTTGGTGTCAGGGAGAATTCGATGTTCGTGTGTATGAATAGCACGGCGACATTGCGACGGCCATAGAGCCGCACATTGGTGCCGCAAACCAGCCGGTCCCGCTTCATGGGATCGGTGCCCCCTCGATTGCACGCCAACCAAACGTCCCGCTCCACGCCCGCCTCCGCGCCTGCCTTTGGGTCCTCGTAGCGCACCAGATGCACCAGCGCTCCAAACGACTTCCCAAAACGGGGGTCCTTGTTCATGACAGTATTCACCAACTCGGTTACGGCGGCCAGTCCATTTCCGCTCATTCCCGCTGGTTTTTGCAGGTCTCTGTCAATGGCCGCCGCCAGGCCCAGCGGGAGAGCGCAAGGGTCAGGAACAGTTAGGCTGGCGTTGTTCAGCAGCCTCCGGTAGGCGTCTAGCCCCTCCGTCACTGTGTGGCAAACCGGCTCCGCGACAATCTGTACGCCGGGCTCGGCGGGGATGACCGGAGTGGCCGCCGCTGCCGCTGGCTTGGCGGGAGAAGCGGCAGCCGGGGCGGATATAGGGGGAATCGGGCCCGGTGGCTGCGCCATGAGGACACCAAGAGAAATCGTGATCAAGTAACTGCATATAGCTCGCATATCGTGCTCCTTACGAATCACAGCGAGAATCCAGCCAGGATGGTGACAAGGCGCAATAAAAGAACGAAGTATTGTAAACTCCCCCCATGCAACAACAAATCGCCGAGGCAATCCAATTGCTGGAATCGGCGCGCGCCCTCTCCGCCGAACTGGCGGCTCCCATCGTCACGCAAACCGTTGAACTGCTCGTAGGCGCCCTGAAGGATAGCCAGGGAGTGGACCTCGATAAGGGAGGCGGCTCCTAGCGCAACCCTAGGGAAGGATCCGTCAGTAGTTTCTCCAGATCCGGATCGTCGCGCAGTTCGTTCGGCAGCGCCGCGTTTTCCAACGCCGCCTTCACCGTCCGCACCGCTTCCGCACGATTTCCCGCCAGTTCGTACACGATCGCCAGTCGCCCCCAGTACGCCAGCCGGTTCGCTTCCGGAATCCGCCGCGCCTCCGTTAGCGCCGCGCCGGAATCGCCGAGTTTCGCCCGGTATTCAGCCAGATTCGCCCGCGCATTGAAATCGTCCGGTGTGACATCCAACCGCTTTTGGGTCAATTCCACCGCCCGCCCCAGCGCCGCCCGCGCCTTGCCCTCCCCGCCCGGCGCCCATCTGTACACACTCCCCAGGTTTCCCCACCCGGTCGCGTATGCCGGGTCCATCTCTACAGCCGCCTCCAACGCCGCTGCCGCCTCCGCGAACTGCCTCTGGAAGTAGTAGGTCAAACCCAGCAGGCTTTGAGTGCGCGCCGATGGTTTCAGCCGGAGCGCCCGCAATGCCGCATCTCGCGCCTGCTGATATTTGCCTTCCGTCACGAACAGTCCCGCCAGATTCCGATGAACAATATCGTTATTCGGCGTTAGCGTCGCCGCCGCCTGGAAGGCCGTCTCGGCGTCTTGATACCGGTTCTGGTCCCAATAGAAAACGCCGAGATTCAGATATCCTGTCCAATCTGTCGGCCGGAAGTGGGTGGCCTGCTGGAACGCCTTTTCGGCCTCTTCAAACCGGCCCATGGTTGTGTAGAGGCCCGCCAGACCGCGATGCGCATCGGCGTTGCCAGGCTCCAGTTGCAGCGCGGCGCGCAGTTCCACGATTGCCTCGTCCCGCCGGGCGCTCTGCGCATAGATATCTCCGAGCCTGGCATGGGCCGCCGCTAACTTTCCGTCCAGCCGCACAGCGGTTTCCGCGGCGGCGGTTGCCCGCGCCGCCCACTGCTTGTCTCCGGAGTCCAACGCCTTTCGCCAGCAGGCTTCGGCCAGCCCCGTTTGGGCCAGGGCATACCGGCCGTCCACTTGCGTAGCCGCCTGAAAACTCTCGATGGCGCGGTCCAGGTTTCCCGCCACATCGTAACGCGCCATGAATCCGCGGCCTCGCAGATACTCGGCGTACGCCGCCGGCGCCGAGGTTTCTCCCGCCGCATCCGGTCCGGATCCGCGCAGGTTCAATAAACTCAGCAACCGCAGCAGCGCTTCCTTCCTCAGCGTCAGCGGGTTCTTTCCGTCGAAATCGAAGCTTCGCGAGCCAATCTGCCGCGCCGTCACAGCGTTGATGAGGTTTAGATGGAACTCCGTCACTCCGCCAACGCGCTGCGCGCTTCCCGTCACCACCAATGTCGCGCCATACACACGGCGCGCTTCTTCGGCGCTGGTGATTTTCCGGTTCCGAATCTCACTTGCCGGCACCACCAGCAGACTCCGTTGTGAATCCTCCAGTTCGCTCAACCGCGACGTAAGCGTGTCCACCAGCCCATCGGCTATCGGGCGCAAGCTCTCATCCGCGCCGATCACCTCAAACGGGAGAAGTGCGATGTGTTTTTCTCCCGCCGGGCCCGCGTGCTGGAACAAGCCTCGCTGCCATAGGCCGGCAGCGCCCAGCGCGGTCACCACCGCCACGGCCAGCGTCAGCGCCTGCCGCCGGTTGTTTGGGGCGCCAATGGCGGGAGTGGCCATGGTCACAGTCGGAGACTCCGCTGCCGGCACGTCTCGCAACGCCCGCAAGGCCGTCGCCATCTCCCGTGCCGTCTGCCAGCGGTCTGCTGGCGTCTTCGCCAGGGCCTTTTCGATCACCCTCGCCAGTGGCTCTGGAACGTCCTGTAGCGCGGGCGCCGGCTCATGCACGATCGCGTACAAAGTACCGATATCGCGTCCGCGGTCGAACGGCCGCCGGCCCGTACACATCTCATACAGCACCACGCCTAGTGACCAGATGTCGGTCCGGTGATCCACCTCAACGCCGTTGGCCTGCTCCGGGGACATGTAGGACGCCGTGCCCATGACGCTGCCCGGAGCCGTCAGCCGCGTCGAATCCATCAAGAGCGCCAGCCCGAAATCCAGGATTGAAGCGTGGTCCGACACCGGATCAATCACAATATTGGAGCTCTTGATATCCCGGTGTACCACGCCCTGCCGGTGCGCCGCCTCCAACCCGCCCGCGATCTGCGCACCAATATCGATCGCCCGTCGCGCCGCCATGGGCACGCCCGCAATCACATCGGAGAGGGCCTTCCCTTCCAGCAGCGCCATGGCGAAAAACAGGCGCCCTTCGGCCTCCTGCAGTTCATGGATAGGGCAGATGTTCGGGTGCGTCAGCCGCGCCGCCGTCTCGGCCTCCTGAATGAATCGCGCTCTCACCGCGGGTTCCATTGCCTCATCCGGCAGGAACTTGAGCGCGACGGCACGGCCGAGCTTCGTATCCACCGCCCGATACACCACACCCATTCCGCCCTGGCCGATTTTGGCTTCAATCCTATACTGGGCGATGGACTGGCCAATCATGGAGCGATCTCTCGCCGCGCGGCCGCGGCCAATTCCAGCCGGCGCTCCCCGCTCCAGGCGTGGCCGCGAATGGTTAATGTCCGCGCCGAGCGGTCATAGCCATCAGCCGGAATTGTGAACTCCCCAACGTCCGCGTTCACAACATGCCGAGGTTGCCCGTCCAAGTAGCAGATAAGCCGGTCCAGGTTTGCTGTCTCCACCGTCACCCGCACGCCATCGGGCGCAAAAGCCGCGCTCGTGATCGCCAGCCGGTATACCGGACGGCTTGCCAGTTCGGCACATGCAAACTCAACCAGGTCCGATCCCCAGTCCATCAGGTCCTTCTTCGTTAACGGCCGCAGGATGTCCCTCTTTACGCCCACGTCTTCAATCGGGTACCCAGCGAACTTCCCGACACGCGATGATCGCAAGACCGCGAAACCGATGGCCGCTTCGCCGGGCAGCGGCTTCAGTGGCATTCCCGACACGGTCTTCAACTTTTCGAACAGGTCATCCCGGTGCAGCCACCGGCTTGCGCCGCCGCCGCCGGTATTCTCATCCACGCCAATGATCGGCCCAATTCCGTGGTCCTGAAATCCAGAGGCAAATATATCGGTTGCCGAATAAGAAGCCGAGTCAATCAGCAGCGACACCGGGCCTTGATACACCTGTCCGGTGTCGTTCGCTGCGGCTGGAGATGTGAGCGGGTGCCCATCGGTCATCAGTTTCCCGCTGGCCACCGCCTCCGCGCTGTCCTGTATCCAGGCCGCGAAATCCGCCTTCAGCTTCAGAATCTGAATGGTCTCCGCCACGTCACCGCTGGTAAAGTGGACGATTTTGTTGAGGATTTCCTGAATAGCCGGCGTATTGGCCAAATGAAACGAGGCTGGGGTAATCTCTCGCGGCGTTAACAGTTGCAGCATTCGTTCCGCGCCGCTGATGCTTCCGCCGGGGTTGCCCCGCACATCGAGCACAAGGCCGTCCGGCGCGCGATCATTCATGACGGTGAGTATGCGGCGAAACTCGTTGAACAGCGTGTCGGAGCGCGCTCCAAACGACCGGATTCGAATATAGCCAAACCGTTTGCGCGCGCCGTTCCCTGTGACCGTCAATTCATCGGGAGTGATGGAGCCCTGAATACTCACGCCGGCGGGATGCTGGAAGTCGAAGACCGACGGCAAGGAAGAGAACATGTCGGGATCGTTTCGCAACGCCTCCGGCACGGCCGCGAGCGATGGGTAGACCGGAAGCGGCGAATCCGCCCGCTCCCGTTCCTGAAACTCGGATTGTTCCAGCCATTGCTGCTGCCCCCACAAAAGCCGCCGCGCCGCCGCGTGATCCGCCACAGGCTCACAAATTCCGGCCGCCCGAAACTGCATCTGGTCGCCCGTAACGCCCGTGGCGACAGACCATGGCAGCGCGATGACCCGGTCCTCGACGGCGTCATCGTCTTCGCGCGGAGTGTACTGTACATACACGAGTTCCTCATCCGGCGGCAGCGCGTAAGTGAGGCTGCGGACGGTCATCCGCATCATGCCCCGAAGGAGCTTGGAGGCCTCGTTGCCCGCCGGAACTTCCTCCGCCAGCCGCTCCACGGCACGCCGCACCGGCATTCCATTCCAATGGGTCACCTCAACGCCGGGGCGGAAGTGCGGATGGACAAATCCGGAGAGCACATTCGTTACTACATAGCGCCGCTGCCCCGCTTCGTCCGCGTAACTCTGGAGAAAGAACGGGAGAAAGGCCATGGCACCTTTGTACGGCTCCGGCAGACCGTAGAAGGTGTGGGCGTCGCGCATTTCGTTAAACACGCGGAGGAGTTCGGAGTGAAAAGCAAGGTCGTCGTCCAGTTGTCCCAATTGGGCGTGCAGCAGGCGCAACCGCTGCATGGGGTCCACCGCGTAGCGGGCCCGCTTGAACGGCAAATGAACATAGAACTGGTCGACGACCAGCATTGCCTGTTCGCAAATCACTTCCCTATCGGAGCGCGTCAACTTCGCCGCTTTCGCCGCTTCAAGGAACTCTGGCAGCAGCGTAATCCGCACCGGCGGGACGTCCTTTACGCCGGTCTGTTCCCGCAACGTCCGCACCGCCGCCGCGGTCAGCTTGCGCGCATCTTCCAGAATCATAGGGTGGCTACAGATCTAGTATAGTGGCGCACCCAACGAAACTACACCGAACAAAGCGCGCGCGCAGGAGCCATTTCGATCAGCCCTCCGGCACTCCCGGCTGGTTCATTGGCCGGAAATCGCGTGGCACACGGAGACTGCCTCAACCATGCCGTCTCCCGGGAACGGATGGGCGCACCGCAATGGCTAGCCCTGATTTCATCAGCCAACACCCAATCGCAATCAACAAACAGTAGGACATGTACATTCCAAGCCGTTCCACCATAGAGTTGGCTTGAAACACGTTTCCGGATGGATTCCCGAATGCCCGCAAGCCGCCGAGCACGAAAGCCGCTCCAAGAATCGCTCGCGCGACGCCTTTGGCCATGAAGATCCCCTTTAGGAGCCAGCCGCCCGCAACAAGTACCGGTCCAACGCCGCGATCTGGTCCACGACACGCTGCCGGTCCAACGCCCCCGGCGCGAGCACTAGATACCGCTCAAAGTCGAGCTTGGCCGCCTGGTACTTTCGCAGTTCCACATTCACCGCGCCACGCAGGATGTAGCTGTCGGCATCCGCCGGCGAGGCCTCAACCAGCAGGTCCAACACCTGCCCGGCCTTCACATACGACTTTTCCCGCAAATAGATCGACCGGAGATTGTGCAACATCCGCACCAGAATCTGGCGGCTGGAAACCGGGTTCAAAATCTCCGGCGATGGCGACAACTCCATACCGGTCATTTGCCGGGCAAGGTCAAAACACTCCTCTGCGCCCAACAGCCGCCCGTTGTTATAGACATCCACGAACGTCTGAAACTCGTCTTCGTCGTAACGAACCAAAAAATGGCCCGGCAGCCCCACTCCGGCCATCGGCATTTCCAACCGCTCCGCCACCGAAAGATAAACCACCGCCAGCGAGATTGGGATCCCCTTCTGCGAAACGATCACTTCGTTGATGCAACTATTGCGCGGGTTGTAGTAATCGGTCTCATTCCCGGCAAAGCCCTGTTCACGGAAAAAGAACTGGTGCAGTACCTGCAAGCGCTCCACGGCATCGTACTCCATGCGCAAGCGGGCATCGACCTCAGCGGCGTAGGAGTCCAAAATATCCATGAACGGCTGCGCGTCCAGGTTGGGAAACTCGATCCGGGCCAACTCAAGCGCCGCCAAATCGAGCGGCGCATCCGAGTCGTCCCGCCTCAGTATTTCTAGCAAAGTGTCCATTGACAGCCCGTGCCGCTAGAATAGCATTTCGGGCGTTTTCTGAGGTTAACTCCGCTCCGTCTGGCGCAGGTATGCGTCGTTCCCGCTCAGCCAGTCCGCGCGGATGGGTGCAAAGAGGTCGAAGACCACCGAGTCTTCCAACACTTCCACCCGATGCGGCAGGTTCGACGGGATCTGCATGACTTCTCCGGCGCCCACCAAGTACTCTTCGCCCGCGGCAATGAATTTCAATTTTCCGCTCAGGACCATCGAGACCTGTTCGTTCTCGTGATGGTGCTCCGGCACTACGCCTCCTTGCGTCAGATGGAGGTACGCGATTGTCATCCGGTCGGTGTGCAGCGCCTGGCGCGCGAAAGTGGGATTCAACTGCTCAACGGCGATTTGGTTCCAACGATGAAGCTTCATACGAGGGGCGAGTGTATCATGGGACCATCGGTTGAGGAGGCGTTGGCGCGCTTCCTCCCACCGCCGGCAATCCTATTCCCCGCCGGCATACCTTTGATTCGGAGATCCAGAAAACATGAAATTGCTCGTCACCGGAGGCGCCGGATTTATCGGCTCCGCTTTCGTCCGTCTTGCCCTCACCTCCCCCGGCCAATTTTCCCTCGCCAACGTGGACGCGCTGACATATGCCGGAAACCTGGAGAACTTGGCCTCCATAGCCAACGATCCGCGCTACTCCTTCCACAAGGCCGACATCGCCGATCCAGATGCTATCGAGGCTGTATTCGCCACCGTGCAACCAGACGCGGTTGTTCATTTCGCCGCCGAGAGCCATGTCGACAGAAGCATCCACTCCCCGGAGCCGGTGATCCGCACCAACCTCAACGGTACCTTTACCCTGCTTGAAGCCGCCCGCCGCCACAAGACGCCACGCTTCGTGCATGTGTCCACCGATGAGGTATACGGCTCTATCGACGAGCCGCACGACGCCGACGAGAGTTATCCGCTGCACGCCTCCAGCCCCTATTCGGCGTCCAAGGCGGGCAGCGACCTGCTGGCATTGTCGTATTTCACCACCTACAAAATGAACGTCAGCGTTACGCGCGCTTCCAATAACTACGGACCGTTTCAGTTCCCCGAGAAATTGATCCCGCTGATGATCGCCAACGCGTTGGAGGGCAAGCAACTGCCGGTGTATGGAGACGGGATGCAGATCCGGGATTGGCTCTACGTGGACGACCACTGCCGCGCCATTCGCGCCGTTCTGGATAAGGGCCGTGCGGGCGAGGTCTACAACATTGGCGGGAGCCGCGCGTTGCCGAACATCGAAGTTGTGCAACGAATTCTGGCGGCCACCGGACAGCCGGAATCGCTCATTAAGTACGTCACCGATCGTCCTGGCCATGATCGCCGCTACGCCATCACCAGTGAAAAGGTGGAACGGGAAACGGGATGGGCGCCGCGGATGGAGTTCGAAGCCGGCCTGGCGGAAACGGTATCCTGGTACCGCGCGAACACGGACTGGATCTCCAACGTTCGCAGTGGTGCCTACCGCGAGTTCTACGACAAAAACTACGCTGGCCGCTAACAACCGCGGGAGGCCAACACCATTTTCGTTGCGGTCTCCACGTCGACCGGCTTCGCGAATAGATACCCTTGTGCGAATGGACATTCAATCCGGCGCAGGCAGTCCAACTGCTGCGCCGTTTCCACCCCCTCAGCCACAACGTCCAGCTTCAAATTGCGGGCGAGAGTGACGACAGCCTTCACAACCTCGGCGCAGTTGTCATCCACCTCCAGACGCGAGACAAAAGAGCGGTCGATTTTCAGGGCGTCGAAGGGAAGATTCGTCAGGTAGTTGAGCGACGAGTAGCCGGTTCCAAAGTCATCGATCATCAGTCCAACACCGGCGTTGTGGAGGCGGCTCAGGATCTCGGCGGCCCCCTGGATCTCCCCAATCAGAACACTTTCGGTCACTTCCAGGCAAAACGCGCCGGGCGGCAGGCGGAGTTCACGCACGACGCGGGTTACCAGATCCACCAGATCGCGATCAAAGAACTGCTTCACGGACAAGTTCACCGAAACTTGCAAACTGCTATTCGGCAACATCTGCCGCCACAGGGCGAACTGGCGAGCCGAGTCCTCCATGGCCCATGCGCCGATCGGAATGATCATTCCCGTCTCTTCGGCTATGGGAATGAATTTCAGGGGAGCCACCAGCCCCAGTCGCGGATGGCGCCAGCGAAGCAGCGCTTCAAACCCCGCCAGTTCGCCGGTCGCGATATCGATCTTTGGTTGGTAGTACAGGACAAGCTGTCTGCGCTCCAACGCCTGGCGCAGGTCAATCTCCAAGTCCATGCGATGCATGGCATCGTTCCGCATTTCGGTATCGAAATGGACCGACTTGGCCCGCCCCAAGGCTTTCGCCTGATGCATGGCGATTTCAGCGTCCCGATGCAGTTCGAAAGCGTTTTTGTAATGATCGCCCCGGCTCAGCGCGAAGCCGATGGAGGCCGAGAGGCGTATCTCACGCCCACCGAGTTGAAGCGGGCGGCGAATCTGACCCTGCAAACGGTCCGCAATCGACCGCGCAAGTTCCGGACTCGCAACATCGTTCAAAATGAGCAGGAACGTGTCGCCGTGTACGCGAGCCAGATAGTCCTCCGGCCTCCCGCTTGCGGGGATGGTGCGGGTGGCACGTTCCAGTCGCATTGCTACCTCGCGTAGAATCCGGTCCCCCGCCGTCGGCCCCAGGCTTTCGTTGATCACACGGAAGCGGTCCAAATCAAGAAGCAGCAGCGCGAAAGGCAGCGCGCCTGGCTCACCTGCTTCGGCCAGCATGCGGTCGACCCGATCCAGTATGTTCTCCCGGTTCGGAAGCTGCGTCAGCCAGTCAATGCTTTTGTTTCGTGTGATATCGGTCTGCAACCCGGTCAGCCGCAGTAACTCTCCGTGACGATCTCGCTCCACATTTGCGCGGCAGTAGATCCAACGAATCTCGCCCGACGGCAAAAGCAGCCTGTACTCCTGTCCGAACTCAAATCGTTCGGTGTCTTCACGCAGGAGCAGCAGCGCGGTTTCCAATTCATCAACGTCTTCCGGGTGCACCAGGGCCAGCCAGTCCTGGCAGCGTGCGGGTCCACCCATGGGCCGCCCGGTAAGACGGCCCCACTCACCAGAAAACCAAAGAACGTCCGTTGGGATGTTCCATTCCCAAATCACATCGGTGGATACGGCCGTGGCGCGAAATACACGCTCCGCCCGGTCCCGAACGCCTTGTCCGGCGTCTTTGAGTTGCAGTTGCGAACGAACCCGGGCGACGGCCCGGCATCCTTCCACCGATGGCGCCATACAGTCGTTGGCTCCGGCTTCGAGCGCCTCCGCTTCCACCTCGCTGTGCGAATCCGGAGCCAGCATGATTACCGGCAGTTGCTGCGGCGTCCAGGCCGCGCGCAATAGGCGCAGCAGGTCCAACCCGTCCATCCCGGGCAGCGTCTCGCCGAGCAGTATCAGCTCCACTTCGCTCTCCCGAAGTTGTTCAAGCACCTGCCCAGCTGTAGACACTGTCCCTACTGCGTATCCTGCGTTTTCCAGGGTTCCGGTCAGATTTTGAAGATTCCCAACCTCTGCGTCAACGACAAGAATTTGGCGTTGGCTGGCGGCCGCGTCAAACGTAGAAGCCAACTGCGACGGCGGACTGGTGATTGGCCAGAGTCCCATTCTTTAGTCGTATCGGCCCGCTGTGCCGAAACTTGAATGCTACGATGCCAACATGCAACGACGTGACTTCCTGCGGGCATCCGCGACCGCCGCCCTATCCGCCCCGCAGGCGCGCCCCAACATTCTCTGGATTTCCTGCGAAGATGCGAGCCCGTATGCCTTTTCCTGCTATGGAGATCCGCTGGCCTGGACTCCAAACATCGATGGGGTAGCCCAACGCGGCGTCAAGTATACCCACTGTTACAGTGTGGCGGGGGTGTGCGCTCCCACGCGGTCCGGCATCATTACCGGTATGTATCCAGCCTCCATCGGCTCCCATTTCATGCGCTGCCAGATTCAGCGGCCGGCGATGGTCCGCTGTTTCCCCGAATACCTGCGCGACGCCGGATACTACGTCACCAATAACGTGAAGACCGACTACAACTTTCCTGTGCCCAAGACGGCCTGGGATGAAAATTCAAACAAGGCGCACTGGCGAAACCGTCCGGCGGGGAAGCCGTTCTTTTCAGTCTTCAATTTCACGGGCACGCACGAATCGCAAATTTTGAAAACGGGCGGCGAACACGCAAAGATCACGACCCATGTACCGGCCGACAGACGCGTCGACGCTGGAAAGGTGAGCGTGCCGCCCTACTGGCCCGACACTGCGGCGGTGCGGGAGCAAATCGCCAACTTCTACGAATGCGTGACCGAGTTCGATTATGAGGCCGGCCGTCTTTTGAGGCAGTTGGCCGACGACGGATTGGCGGAAGACACGATCGTCTTCATCTGGTCTGATCACGGGATCGGGCTGCCACGATCGAAACGGTGGAATTACGAATCGGGCACCCACGCGCCGCTGGTCGTTCACGTGCCGGAGAAGTTTCGCGCGGCCGGGCAGGCGAAGCCCGGTACGGTGGATGACCAACTGGTGAGTTTTATCGATCTGGCGCCCACAGTGGTGAACCTGGCCGGCATACCATTGCCTCAACAGTTCCAAGGGAGGGCGTTTCTTGGTACAAACCTGACCAAACCGCGCGAGTACATCTACTCGTGTCACGACCGGATGGACGAGCGATACGAGACCATCCGGGCGACGCGCGACAAGCGGTACCGTTACATACGCAACTACCGGCCTTTTCTTCCCTATTACCAGTACATGAATACCTCGGAGGCTTCGCCGGTGATGAAGGATCTGCGCCGGCTGCACGAGGAGAAAAAACTAACGCCGGCCGCGGAGCGGTGGATGGCCAGCACGAAGCCGACGGAGGAGTTGTACGACGTGGAGGCCGACCGGCACGAAGTGAACAACCTGGCGGCAGATCCGAAGCACCGGGCCGTGCTGGAACGAATGCGACGAGCGCACATCGCCTGGCAGGAGAAGTACCTTGACCTGGGGCTATTTCCGGAGGGGGAGATTTTGCGGGAGGAAAAGAGACTGGGAAGCCGCTTCGCCATCCTACGGCAGCCGGGCCGGGAGAAGTTACTGGAGACCCTGCGCGAAGTGGCGAGTACAACCGACGTGAAACTGCTGCGAAATTCGCTGCGCCACCGGGAGGCCGCGGTTCGCTATTGGGCAGCGACGGGCCTTGCCAATCAGGGCCAGCGGGCGGATGCGCTGGCAGACGAATCGCCCAGCGTGCGTATCGCGGCGGCGATGGCGTGTTTGCGGGCAGGCGAGGACACGCGCGCGCTGGAAGTGTTACGCACGGCGCTGGGCGACTCCGAGGAGATGATTCGCTTGGAGGCGGGCAACGCGGCAGACCGGATCGGCGATCGGGCGCGCGCGCTGGAGAAGGACCTGGAGGCGCGATTAAACGATGAACGCGACAGGACAAACTATCCTTCGCGAGTGGCAAACCGCGTATTGAACCGGTTGCGCGGAACGGAACGAACCGTCCGGTAGCCTTGCGGAGTGCGACTGGAGCGCGGCGCGATATACTCGGCCCATGTTGGACCGTCGCTCTTTCTTAAAGACCGCCTCGCTTGGCTTGGCGGCACAGACACGGAAGCCGAACGTCGTCATCATCTTCCTTGATGATTCCGGCTGGGCGGATTTCCACCCTTTCGGAAAACCGCCCTATCCAACCCCGAACGTGGAGCGGCTGGCGCGGCAGGGCTGCGCGTTTCACAATTTTTATGTGCCACAGGCCATCTGCTCCGCGTCTCGGTCCGCGCTGCTCACCGGTTGCTATCCGGGGCGAACCAAAATGTTTGGCGCCCACGGACCGCGGGCGCGCGGCGTGGACCCGTCGTTTGCCACTATCGGGCAGGTGGTGCAAAGCGCCGGTTACAAGACCGCGGTGTTTGGTAAATGGCACATCGGCGACCAGCCGGACACGCGGCCGCCGGCGCGCGGATTCGACGAATCGTGCGGACTCATGTACTCAAACGACATGTGGAAGCACCACCCGGAGCGGCCAGAGAATTTTCCGGAACCGCTCCAATTCTGGGAGAACGGAAAGGTGAAGATCGAATCGGTGGAACCCGAACATCAGCCGTTCCTGACCAAGTGGTATACAGAGCACGCCGTGGACTTCATCAGCCGGAACAAGAACAACCCGTTTCTTCTTTACGTGCCGCACTCGATGCCGCATGTGCCGCTCTTCCGGAGTCCGGAGTTTGCAGGCAAGTCCGGCCACGGTGTGCACGGCGATGTAATCACGGAGATTGACTGGTCGGTGGGGCAGATTATGGGCGCACTGGATAAAGCCGGTGTTGCTGGAAACACGCTGGTCATCATGACCTCGGATAACGGTCCATGGACTTCCTACGGGAACCACTCTGGTTCGACGCCCTACCGGGAATCCAAGGGAACCAGTTTCGACGGTGGCACGCGGAGTGCCTGCATCATCCGGTATCCGGGGAAAATCAAAGCGGGAACGGTTTCGCGGAAAGCGTTCTGTACGATTGACTTCCTGCCGACCATCGCGAAACTCGCCGGGGCCGCTTTGCCGAAGAATCCGATTGACGGCCTGGACGTGTGGCCGTTGATAACGGGCGCCAGGGGTTCTCAAAATCCTCATGAATACTATGCGTTTTCGACAGGAGCGGCTTTTGACGGCGTGATGACCGGCGACGGCAAGTGGAAGCTACATGTTCCGCACAAGTATCGGCAGTTGGTGAAGCCGGGCAACGATGGCGCTGCGGGCCAGTATCGCCAGACCGAAATCGGGTTGAGCCTATACGACATGGAGAAAGACCCGTTTGAGAAAACCAACGTGCTGGAAGCGCAACCGCAAGTGGCAGCGCGGCTCCAGGCGTACGCGGCGGAACACCAGAAGCAGTTCTACCCCACGCCTTAGCCAGGGGGCGGTGCGGCGAGCAACCGTTGCTTGAGCCGGCGCAGGGTGGCGATGTCAACATTACAGGATTCGGCGAGGTAGTTTTCCACCGAGCCGGATCGTGTGGAAATGTGTTCGAACACGGCGTCGAGAGCCTCCCGATGCGCCATGAGAACCTGGCGTATTCGCTGTTCAGGAACCTGAAAGAGAGTCAGAATCCGGGTTACGCGAACTGCTGTCTGGATGCGCGGCTCGAAGTGCTCGTTGGTTTGCAGATAGTCCGCAATTACGCGTTCATAGGGAACTCCGGCAAGCGTTTGGAGAATCGCTACGATGACACCGGTCCGGTCCTTACCGGCGGTGCAGTGGATGAGGGCGGGCAGGCTATTCTCCCTTGCGAGTAACGTGACCACCTCTCCAATATGGGAATTTCGTTGAACGGCGAGGTGATGATAATAGTCACGGATAAACTCGGGGCAAGCCTCCGTGGCGGGGCGGCGAAAAAGCCACCCAATCATTTTCCGCTTTAACTCCCGATGCGTGGCGTCGCTGTGCAGAGAGATGTTCACCGTTTGGACAGGCAACCTCCAGGGAAAGCGCGGGGGACGTTTTCGGCACTCAGCGGGTACGCGGAGATCGCAAATCAGCTTGATGCCGAGCGACTCCAGTTGAGCGAGGTCTTGGGGCGTAGTTCTTGACAAGTCTCCGGAGCGAAAGAGGATACCGTTGCGCATGGGGTAGCCGCCGAGGTCGCGGAAATTGGAGAGGTTTTCGAAGGGAACCGCTGGCAGTGTATTCACGGTGGAATCTGTTGGCATCCTAACTATCGCAGCCTGCCGATGCGGCGGCAAGCGAAGACGGCAACATGTGTAACCGGGGGAAGGACGCGGACGGGCGCGTTTTGTGCTGTCATGTCGGCATATGCATGCCTTGACCAATTTCCTCTTGTGTGGTTTGGCAGTGATGGCGCAAGCGACCGGGGCGGCGTCGATGGCAGGAAACATTTCGCATGCCCAGACCGGGGAGCCGGTGCGGCGGGCGACAGTTACGTTGTGGCCGGTGGCGCAGGGCGGACGTGGTGACACCGGGGCGGGGGCCACACAGATGGGGCCGCCGGTGGCGGCGTACTCCGCCACAACGGATGCAGAGGGGAAATACCGGCTGGACAAGATTGATCCAGGGACCTACCGGCTGGCGGTGGAGCGGCAAGGGTTTCTACGGCAAGAGTACGGCGGGAGGACTCTCTCCACAATGGGCACGCCGTTGCATGTGGCGGCGGGGCAGGAGGTAAAAGACATCAACCTGAAGCTGGTTCCCCATGCGATTGTCGCCGGGCGAGTATTGGATGAAGAGGGCGAACCGGTGGCGCGGGCGCAGGTCCAGGTGCTGCGAAAGCGATTTGTGCAGGGCAAGCAACAGATGCTGCCGCTATCGGGCGGGATGACGTTGGACACAGGCGAGTTCCGATTGGCGGAGTTGCCGCCAGGCCGGTACTGGATATCGGCGGTATATCGCGGCTCCGGCGTCTTCGGGCAGGAGGCGGCACGGAACACAGACGGGAAACCGGAAGAGAGCTATGTACCAACGTACTATCCGAATTCGGCGGACGAGGCCGGAGCGCGGATGGTGGAGGTGGGTCCGGGGCAACAGCTAACTGGCATGGACATCCGGCTACGGAAGGCGCGCACATACCGGGTGCGCGGGAAGGTGACCAGCGGCGGGCAGAACCTGCGCGTGATGCTGACGCCACGGGATCGCATGATGGGTTACATGGGCGGCGCGATGGCGATGGTGAAGCCAGACGGCACGTTCGAAATTGCGGGGGTGACACCGGGGTCCTACACGGCGATGGCGATGCCGAACAGCGCGGGCAGGGCGAGCGTCGAGGTGGTTCGCGAAGACGTAGAAGGAGTGGTATTGACGCTGGGAAATGAGTACACCGTGCGCGGGACCGTGCGGACGGAAGGAGACCAAAGGCTGGCAGTGAAGGGGGCGCGCATTCAACTTGCGCCGATGAATGGAATCGCGTTCCAGGTGCCGCACACGACCGCCAACGAAGACGGTACGTTCACGATGCAAAAAGCGAGCGCGGATAAATTCCGGGTAATGGTGTTTGGCGGCCCGGCGGGGACTTGGCTAAAATCGGTGCGGGCAGGGGAAGTGGACGTGCTGGAGAACGGGCTGGATTTGACGGCGGATACGGAACTGGAAGTGGTTCTGGGGGTGGGGGTGGGAACCGTGAACGGTGTGGTGCGGGACAACAAGCAGAACCTGGCGGCGGGAGGCGTGGTGCTGATGGTGCCAGAGCCGTTTCAGGCAAAGCGGTACGAGAGAATCCGAACAGCGGCGCCGGACACAAGCGGGCGGTTCACGCTGCCCGGTGTGATTCCTGGTGAGTACAAGATCTATTCATGGGAAGACGCCGACATCGGCGCGGCGATGGACCCGGCGATCTTGAAGGAGCAGGAGGGACTGGCGAAACGGGTGACCGTGAAAGCCGATGGGCAGGTAGAGGTGGCGTTGACGCAGGGCGCGTCGTTATAGAAATCGTACGGTGGCGACGTCGCCAATGTTGACGCGGGTCTCGACGGATTGGAGCCGTTCGTCCTGGAGGGCGGCTACGGCGACGTAGGTGCCCGGCGGCAGGTCGACGGCGCCGAAGAAGCCTTGGGCATCCGTGACGGTTTGGCGTTCGCGTTGGCCTTGCTCGTTGAAGATATAGACGTCGGCGGAGTCCAGAGCGCTGCCATCCGGGCGGAGGGCGCTGCCCATGAGATGACCGTGAGCGGGTGTGGCTTTCCAAGGGAGAGTGGGGATGCTGGCGGGTTCGCTGAAGGGGCCGCCAGCATTGGTGAGAGCGGCGGCGAATTGGGCGATGGAAGACTGGGCGTTGTCGGGCGCTGCGAAGGAATAGAGGGCGACACCAGAGGTATCGGGCTCCAGAGCGCGGCGTATTTGGGCGAGCGAATCGGGGATGGAGTTCAGGTAGACACCGAGACCGGGGAAAGCGGCGCGGTTGTACTGATGGGCGCGGGTCCACTGGTTCCACTGGTCGAACCAGACGGTCTGCTGGGCGACGCTTTCGCGCTTGTAGTTCATGGGAATGGCGAGATCGAGGATGCCTTCTTCCAGCCACGCACGCCAGTCCTGGAAGACGCGCCAGTAGGCATCGGCGGCGGGCCAGGCGGCGTCATTGGCGGGGCCGGAGCCGAAGGCGATGAGGGCAGCGGAAACAACAAGCGAGGGGCGGATGGCGATGGCGTTGAGATAAATGCGGCGGACAAGGTTGGTTACCTGATCGCGTCGCCACTGGCTCCAGAGCGGGTCGGCAGGGGCAGGGGGCGGCGTGTCGTGGGGAATGCCGTGGCGCCGCTGGAAACGATGGACGCTGACGGCGTTGTAACCGATGTTGGCGCCGGGGGCAGCGAGTTCGGGGTAGCGGATGCGGTCGAGGTGGAGGCCGTCAATGGGGTAGTTCCGAATGAGATGAAGGACAACTTCGACGGAGTAGGCGGCGGCGTCGGGGTGGCCGAAATCGAGCCAGAATTCGGCGCCGATGCGGTGGCCCTGGTATGTGACGGAGGCGGCGCCATCGGGGAGGAGGGTGCGGGTGAGCCAGTTATCAGGTCCGGGGGTGATGGAGTTGGTGGCAGGGTCGTAGCCGGAATGGCGGTTGAAGACGTGGAAGGGGGAAGTGGGGGGACCGATGGCTGGAGAGCGATTCCAGATGGCGCCCACAATAACGAAGGCATGGACCTGGAGGCCGGCAGAGTGGGCGGATTGGATGAGGTCGTAGAGGGGATCAAAACCCGGGGGAATGGGGAGTGAATCGGGGAGAGGTTCGAGAGAGTTGAGGTACCAGGCGTCGCCGCGGCGGCGGACCTGGACGAAGAGCATATTCGCGTTGGCGGCGCGGGCGTTTTGGACGAGGGTCAATACATCGGCGTGGGTATTGAGAGGGGTGTTGAAGGTGTCCACCCAGAAGGCTCGGAACTGGGAGGGGGAGGCAGCAGTGGCGATGGCAGCGGGCAGGAGGGCAAGCAGACGGCGGCGATGCATTTCTTGCGTTATAGCATGGAGAGGACGGCGTAGAGTTCGGAAGCGTTGATGGGCTTGGTGAGGTAGTTATCCATACCGGCGGCGAGGCAGCGTTCGCGGTCGCCGGCCATGGCGTGGGCAGTCATGGCGATGATGGGCACGCGGACGCTGACACCGCGCTCCAGAGCGCGGATAGAGGCAGTGGCTTCGAGGCCGTCCATATCCGGCATCTGGACGTCCATAATGATGACGTCGAAGGTATTGTGTTGCAGGGCGGCGAGGGCCTGGCGGCCATTGTGGGCAATTGTCACCTGGTGGCCTTGTTTTTCAAGCAGGCGGACGGCGAGTTTTTGATTAACGGCGTTGTCTTCGGCAAGCAAAACACGCATGGGCGCAATCGCGGGAAGCTCGGAGGGTGTTGAGAGCGAGACGGGCGCGGCGCCCAGAACTGGACCGGCTGCGGCGGCGAGTTCCGCGGCGCAGACGGGCTTAGTGAGCGTGGCGGCGGCGAAAATCGAGGGTCGCTGCCCCGGATGAGCAAGCAGGATCAAGCGAGCAGAATCGGAGAGCGCGGCGATGTGCGCGGCGCGCGGATGGAGCGCGTCGAGAACAACGAGGGAGGCCGAGGGCAGGTCATCGTGGCATGTGAAGCCCAACGCGGCCAGTGTACGCCCGAGAATGGCGCCGGTAACGGGATTGGAGTCGAAGATGACGGCCGTTGGAGAACCGGGGAACGGCGCGGGGGCGCGCGAGGCGTCAGAAAAGTTAGCTGTGAAATGGAAGACGCTGCCAACGCCTGGAGTGCTTTCCGCCCAAATGCGGCCGCCCATGAGAGCGGTTAGACGTTTGGAGATGGATAGACCGAGACCAGTGCCGCCGAAACGCCGGGAGGTGGAGGAATCGGCCTGTGAGAAAGCGTCAAAGATAAGGGGGATTTTCTCCGCCGGAATGCCGATGCCGGTATCGTGAATGGAAAACTGAACAACCGCACCGGGCCCCTGTTCCACCAGCGCGGCTTGGAGTGTAATTTGGCCGCCGGCTGTAAACTTGAGGGCGTTGCCGAGGAGATTGGTTAGGATCTGGCGCAGGCGCGCCGAATCGCCGGTAAGGTGCTCTGGCAGAGCCGGGTCGCAATCTATTACGAGTTCAACGCCTTTCCGCATTGCGCGGACCGCGAGCGGCTTGGCCGTTGCCGACAGTAACGGCCGAATGGCGAACGGGGCAGGGTCGAGCGAGAGGCATCCGGCTTCGATCTTTGAAAAATCAAGGATATCGTTGATAAGTGTGAGGAGGGATTCAGCGGAGGATTTGGCGAGCGAAGCGTAATCGGCCTGTTCCGGGTTCAGGGGCGTATCGAGGAGGAGGCCGGTCATGCCGATGACCCCATTCATGGGCGTGCGAATCTCGTGACTCATGTTGGCGAGAAACTCGCTCTTGGCTCGCGTGGCCTCTTCTGCGCGTTCGGTGGCCGTCTGGAGTTCGCGGGTACGAGCGGCGACCGCGGCTTCGAGGTCGACCCGGATGCGGTGCTGGGTTCGCTCGCGCTGGCGCCACCAGAGGCCGACGGCGGCGGCAAAGGCAAAGGTGACAGCGGCGAGGAAAGGCCACGAGCGATACCAGGGAGGGGCAAGTTGGAGATGAAAGAAGGCGGGTGCGCTCCAGGAGCCATCCGGGGCCTGGCCCTGGACCTCAAAATGGTAGCCGCCGGCCGGAAGTTCGGCAAGGCGGACCTCATGAGCCGTGGTGTGGGTCCAAGGGCCGGCGGCAGCGAGGCGGTAGCGGAACGGAGTGACTTTGCGAAGGAAGGAGAGAAGAGAGAAGCGAATGGTGATCGCGTGTGTGTCGGCGTCGAATTGGTTGCCTTCCCACGGACGATCATTGCGGAACACCGCGGTGATGCGGGTAGGAAGCGGAACTGACGAGGCGGCAGGCATTGGTGAGTATCGGGAAAGCCCGTTGGGAGTGCCAATCCATACGGCGTCGCGTTCGACGAGAAACGCGTCGGCATTGCAATCGTTCCAGATGAGTCCGGCGGCGGTATCCATGGGAACCCAGCGATCATTTTCGAAGACGGCGGCACCTGAATCCGTTCCGAGCCAGTGGCGGCCGGCGGCATCGAAAAACTGGCTGTAGACAACGTTGGAGGGGAGTCCGTCGGAGGTATCGAAATGCTGGAAGACCGGCTTACCGCCGTTGAAGGTGGCGCGCGAGACACCAAGCGCCCAGTGGTAAGTGAGCCAGAGGTCGCCATTGGGGGCGAAGATCGGGTTCGCCACATAGCTATCGAGCAAACCGTCGGCCTTGGTGAATCGGCGGGTTCCGGCCGGAGAATGGACGAAGAGGCCGTTCACGGAGGTGAGGTAAACAGTGTCGCCACGGCTGTCGGCGTCAAGCACACTGGTACCGCGAAGTGCCGGGAGAGGCTCCAGACGTGTGTCGCCGGGATCGAGAAAGTAGGCTCCGTCCACAGCGGCAACCCAGAGACGGCCGGAGGCCTGGCGGTGAAGTTTTGCTGCACGGAGCGGCGGCGCGCCGGGAGGCGGAGAGTAGACAACGCGGCGCCCGGTAGCGGGGTGGTAATTGACAATGCCATTATCCGCGGGCTCTCGGGTGCCGATCCAGAGGGACCCGTCAGCATCGGCAATGAGCGCGGCGACAGAGAAGGAGCCAACAGCGGATGATTGCTGGAAGCGGAGACCACTCGCGGTTTGGAAGCCGCGGTACAACCCGCGATTGGAACCGACCCAAAGCGTGCCGGTGGCGTCGCGGACAATCTGCCAGATATCAGGAGTGGTGAGTCCCTCCCTGGCATCATAGGCGAGCCACTCGCGGCGACCGAGCCAGCGGGAGACGCCGAGGCCGCCGTGGCCGAGCCAAATAGAGCCTTCGCGGTCCTGCAGGGCGGACTCGACCTCGGCTCCGGGTAACCCATGGACCGGTGAGTAAGAAGCGCAGGCCACCCCTTCGCAAATCGTAATGCCGCCGGAGTGAGGAACCAGCAGGGAACCGTCGCGAGCGACGTAGAGTTGCGGGGTGCGCGTGATTTCGAGGTTATTGAGGGCTGGGACGGGGTTGAAGTGATCTGTGCCGGGGAGACGGACAAGAATGCGATCCCTGGAGCGAATCCAGAGCCGGTGTTGCCCGTCTTCAGCGAAGGCGCGCCAGCGGCCAGGGGGAACGCCATCAGCAATGGACCAAGTGCGACGGAGACCGCCGACCAGGGAGCATACCTGATCGCCACAGGTGAACCAAAGGGCGCCAGTTGAGTCCGAAAGAACACCGGCACTGCGGCCTTCAACAAGTCGTACGAAGGGGGCGCGGCCAGAAAGAGGGTACGAGTAAACGCCGGAGTTGCCGGCCAGATAGAGATTCGTCTTGTCACTTGAAAGCGAACCGTTGTGGAAAAGTTGAAAACGCTCCCCACCTGGAACGGTCTCGATAGCACGGCCGTTCCAACGAAGAAGCCCGCTATTGGAACTGGCCCAGAGTTGACCGTCGATGGAAACGTGAAGACCGGTGATGGCGCCTCGGCGCCCGGGTTCGCCCGCATCAATGCGCTCAAAACGCTCACCATCGTAACGGAAGATGCCGCCTTCCGTGGCGAACCAAAGAAATCCGTCATGATCCTGGACGCTAGTAATGACGTTCAGATTAGACAGGCCCTGTTCCGCGCCAAAGACCTGGAACCCCCAATGCTCGGCGAATGCCAAAGATGGGAGCACCAGCAGGCAGACCAAGATTGGCCTTATGGCACCCATACGCTATTGCTTATCGACCTTCAGTCCCCATTGTTTAACGGAGCGGGGTTCGGCGATCAAGTCCGTTTGGCGGAGCGATAGCGGCGTATGAGGTTATTGGTGGAACTGTCGTGACGCAGATCGGGTTCGGCGCCACTTTCGAGTTCGGGAACGATTCGGTTGGCGAGAACCTTGCCGAGTTCGACGCCCCATTGATCAAAGGAGTCGATGTTCCAAATAATGCCCTGGGTGAAGACAGCGTGTTCGTAAAGGGCGACGAGTTTGCCGAGACTCTGCGGGTCGAGCCTGTCGGCCATCAGGAAATTCGAGGGGCGATTGCCTTCGAAGACACGATGGGGGGCGAGCCAGCCTTTTGTGCCATCGGCTTCCACTTCGGCTTTGGTTTTCCCGAAGGCGAGGGCTTCGGCCTGGGCGAGGACATTGGCGATGAGGATGTCCTGATGGCGGCCGTTGGGGTTGAGAGAGTTGGCAAACGCGATGAAGTCGCAAGGGATGAGGCGGGTGCCCTGGTGGATCATCTGATAGAACGAGTGCTGGCCATTGGTGCCGGGCTCGCCCCAATAGATAACGCCCGTGTCGTAATTCACTTTCTCGCCTTGTAAGTTAACGTACTTACCGTTTGACTCCATCGTTAATTGCTGGAGGTAGGCTGGGAATCGTTTTAGATACTGTTCGTAAGGCAGGACGGCGGCGGTGGCCGCGTGAAAAAAGTTACTGTACCAGAGGCCGAGGAGGCCCAATATCGCTGGCAGGTTCTTATCGAATGGCGCGGTGCGGAAGTGCTCGTCCATCTCACGGAAGCCTTGTAACATCGCCCGGAAGTTATCGGGGCCGATGGCTAACATGCTGGAGAGACCGATTGCGGAATCCATGGAATAGCGGCCGCCGACCCAGTCCCAGAAGCCGAACATGTTGGCGGTGTCGATACCGAACTTAGTCACTTCGGCGGCGTTGGTGGAAACGGCGACGAAGTGTTTGGCGACGGCGGATGGATCGGTTAGGCCTTTGAGGAGCCAGGCGCGGGCGCTGGCGGCGTTGGTCATCGTCTCAATGGTGGTGAAGGTTTTGGAGGAGACGATGCAGAGGGTTTCGGCGGGATCGAGGTCGATGAGGGCTTCGGCGACGTCGGTGCCGTCGACATTGGAGATGAAGCGGAAGGTGAGGGTGCGGTCGCTGTAGTGTTTGAGCGCTTCGTATGCCATCACGGGGCCAAGGTCAGAGCCGCCGATGCCGATGTTGACAATATTCTTGATACGTTTGCCGGTGTGCCCGAGCCACTGACCGGAGCGGACTCTTACGCAAAAGGCCTCCATATTGTCGAGAACGGCGTGGACATCGGGGATGACGTTGTGGCCGTCGACGGTTACTTCGGTGTTCTTAGGGGCCCGGAGGGCGGTGTGGAGAACGGCGCGGTTTTCGGTGACATTGATTTTTTCGCCCGTGAACATGGCCTCGATGCGCGCGCGGAGGTTTGCCTCATTGGCAAGTTGAGTGAGCAGTTCGATGGTCTTGGCGGTGATGCGATTCTTGGAATAGTCGAGGTATATGCCGGCGGCTTCGGCGGTGAGGGAGGTGCCGCGGGAAGGGTCAGCGGCGAAGAGGTCGCGGAGGTGGGTGTTGTGGATCTCGTCGTAGTGGGCTTGGAGGGCCTTCCAGGCGGGAAGGGTGGTGGGATTGGCCATTTCCCTATCTTAGATGGTGTGTCGCTCCCGAGGACGGAGAACGGCGGGGTGGATTTTCAGGAAACGGAGCGCAGGAAGCGAAGTACTCTCCATCGCGGGGGCGCCGGCACGAATTTCTGGGAGCGGAGGCGCGTTCAAAACGGTCGAGTTCGATTCCGGGGCTGGAGCCGACGCGGAGACAGCTCTTATGGGCGCGTTGGAGGACCTGAAATAGACCGTTTCGATTTCTAGTCTTGGGAGAACGCCGCACTCCGTTCGCCTTGCGCAATGAGGGCCCACGCGGTTACGCGGTGGCTGGCAACGTCCACCGAGGCGAGTTTCATTAAATTGGTGCCTGGCACCGTTTTTCGCTGGCTTTTGTTTTGTTTGGGTTAACGAAACGAATACGGGCGAAAGATTAAATTGGCGCTTGGCACCTATTTTAGGGCGGTGACGGTTTCGCGGGCTTTTTCGAGAAGGAGGTTCCATTCGTTGCTGGTGCCGAGGAAACGGAAGCCGCGATCCTTGCAGAATTTGCTCAACGCGACGCCGCGACACTGGATTCCCGGCGCGATTCCCTTTGCGTCACACGTCTCGCGGATCTGGTCAATCGCCGCAATGAACTTCGGATTTTCGAATTCTCCGGGGATTCCTAATGAGATCGAGAGGTCGACCGGGCCCACCATCACGACATCGATTCCCATTACGCTTAGCAACTCCTCGCGGGCTTCGAGCGCCTTCACCGTTTCGATCTGCAGGATCACCATTCCGTTTTCGTTGCGGTGGGCGATCATCTGGGGGATCGTTACAGGCTCGTAGTTCGCCTGCATCACCGTCAGGCCAAAACCACGGATTCCGACCGGGGGGAATTTGCACCAACTGATCGCGTCTTCCAAAAGCTTGGGGGACTCGACGCGAGGAAAAATGACGCCGTCGGAACCGCAGTCGAGGGCGCGGGCGATGAGTTCGTACTCCATGTCGGCGACACGAGTAAAAACCGTCAGGTCGCAGAGGCTGGCGACACGGCAGATGTTCTGGACGGTCTCAATGCCAAAACCGCCATGTTCGCCGTCGAGGTAAACGTAATCAAAACCCGCCGCCTTCAGGATACGGGCGATTTCCGGGTCTCGCAGTTGCCCGTAGGAGGTTCCGAGGACGGTTTTCCCTTCCCTCAGGGCGAGCTTAACGGCATTGGGGCGCATATGGCGCCTAGTTTATCAGTCTAGGCTCAGGACTTGATGATCCGGGCAGCCCGGTTCGACGCATTCGTAGATGCGGGCAACCAAGTCCGGGCCGTGCGTAGCGAGGAACGGGAGAAGGCCGTACATGCGCTCCTGCAGGTGGCGGTGGGGGTAGATGGTGTTGTGAAGATACTCGGCGTCAGCAGTGGCGCGTTGGTCGCGGCGGAGCGCTTCGCGCGCCGTTTTGCGCTCCATTTTCCCGATCTGATACAGAACCTTTGCGCGGCTTTTTTCGAACGCTTTTTCGAGGCCGGGATCGAAGCCCCTGATGGAGGCGGCGAGGGTGTTCAACTCGCTATCGACGGCGGCGTGGGTACCGGCGAACTGGGCGGTGATGCCGGCTGGTACGAGGCGGCTGGCCATCTTTTCGCGGAGATTGACCTCGGGAACGGCAATGTCTTTCAGGCCGATATCGTAGCGCTTGGTGAGTTTGGCGGCGCGACGGTCGAGGAGGGTGAAGCTGGCGCGGTGGGCAACGACGGGCATGCGGCCGAGCAGCATCTGGTAGAGCGGTTCGCTTTGGGCGAAATAGGCGAGTTCGGCGGGACCGCCGAGGTAGGCGACGGTGGGCAGGAGGTAGTCCTGCATGACGGGGCGGAGGATTGCGTTGGGGCTGAGAAGTTCGGGCTTGGATTGGAAATCGGCGAGTGGTTTGTCATTAAAGGTTTCGCCGGTGCGTTTGAGGACCGTTCGTTTGCCGCCTTCGAGGGTGAAGAACAGAGAGGCATTGCTTTCCAGGTGTACCTGGCCGTGATAGCCGGCGACTTCGAGTTCGCGGGTGCGGGCCTGGACGGCGTCAACGAGTTCCCTGGACATGGCCAGAGCGCGGCTCAGGAATGGCGCGGCGATCGAGCGTATGGCGGGTTGGAGCGGGTCGAGGTAGATGATGCCGTAGGGCTTGAGGATCTGTTCGACAAGCTTGCGGAAGGCGCCGCCGAAGGATTCGCCGTCCCGGTAGGCCGCCTCGACAAGAGTCATGGTTTCGGCGGCGAAGTTCATGCCGGACAGCGCCTGGCGGAGCGCTTCCAGGGGGATGTTCTGGAGGGCGATGTTGCCGACGGGGCCGTTGGGCAGGTTGACAGAGGTGGTGGTGAATTGGACTGGGTGTTGATGAGCGTTAAATGCCCAGGACTTATTGATTTCTGCAAGGTCGTGATCTTCGGTGGCAAACCAGAAGACGGGTACAGCGCAGGTGCCTTGGTCCGAGAGGCTCCTGGCCAATTTGACGGCGGCTAACGCCTTGAAAATCGTGTAGAGGGGGCCGCCGAAGAGCCCTACCTGTTGCCCGGTGACGACGGCAACGGTGTTGGGGTTAGCGAGTTTATCGAGGGATGGGTTATCGGGATTGGACTGGCGAAGGGCGTCGACGATGGCGGCGCGACGGTCGGCGGGGAAGACGATCTGCTTAGCAGCGTTGAGGTAGGATTCGGGATCGTAGGGGGCGTGCGGATAGAAGCGCGCAATACGATCAAAGTGATAGAGCAAGTCCCCAAACAGGCGGGAAGTCCCCGGCAGTTCGGTATGGCGTATACAGTGTTGTTCCATCCAGTTCCGTCTAGTACAGGCTATCAGATGAATGTTGCAATTCATTGGGTGCGGGTATCTGTTAACGTCAAAAGTGATGATCGATGAGACCACTTTTCGACGAGCCGCCGATGGGGCGCTGGATTCTCTGTTCAAGGCGCTGACGCGGGCGGGCGATTCGCATGAATTTGATGCGGATATGAACAATGGTGCGCTAACGGTTGAGTTTGAGGATCCGCCCGCGAAGTTTGTCGTGAGCCCAAATGCGCCGGTGCGGCAGATTTGGGTGTCGGCGCATTCGAAAAGCTTCAAACTGGACTGGGACGAGGCGGCGGGGGCGTTTATGCTGGGAGGACAGACACTGTTGGAACTGATGGGCGCGCATATTTCTTCGCATTTGGGCGAGACGGTGACGCTGTAACGCTCGATGGCGGGCGTCTATATTTCCTGGCCGTTTTGCGCACAAAAGTGCACATACTGCAACTTTGCGTCAGGGGTATTTCCACGCGAGTTGGAGGGGGCGTATACGGAGCGGTTGGCGCGGGAACTGGCGGAGTGCGACTGGAAAATGGTGCCTGGCACCATTTATTTGGGGGGTGGGACGCCGAGCCAGATGGACGCAGGGGTGGTGGCACGACTGCTCGATTTAGTGCCGGGACGACCGTGGGCGGAGGCAACGATGGAGGCGGCGCCGGGGTCGTTTGATTCCGAGGCGATAGCGAGCTGGGTAGCGGCTGGGATCAACCGGGTGAGCTTGGGCGCGCAATCGTTTGTCGATTTGGAGTTGCGGCGGACGGGGCGGAAGCATACGGCGGAGACGGTGTTCCGGGATGTGGCGGCATTGCGGGCGGGAGGGATTAGCGATTTCAATATCGACTTGATTGCAGGGCTGGCGGGGCAGACGGTGGAGAGTTTCGCAGAATCGGTGGAGGCGGCGCTGGCATTGGACCCGCCGCATGTCTCGGTCTACATGCTGGAAGTGGACGAGGACAGCCGGCTGGGGTTGGAGATTTTGAACAACGGCGGGCGGTACGGAGCGCGGGACATTCCGGGGGATGAGGCGATAGCGGCGATGTATGAGCGGGCGGTGGAGCGGCTGGAAGCGGCGGGGGTTTTGCAGTACGAGATTTCGAACTTTGCGCGGGCCGGGCGACAGTCGCGGCACAACTTGAAGTACTGGAAGCTGGAGCCGTATTTGGGATTTGGGGCGGATGCGCACTCCTATTTCGGTGGGCGGCGTTGGCAAAACGTGGAGTTGGCTTCGGAGTACGTGGCGGCGGCGAAACTGCGGGTGACTTCGACGGTGGCGAATTCGTTGGAGGAACGGTTTTTTGTGGGGTTGCGGCTGCGGGAAGGGGTTGAGGTGGGCGAGGCGGATTGGGTGGTGCATGGGGCGGCGATTGATCGGTTTTTGGGGATGGGGCTATTGGAACGGGTGGGCGAACGGGTGCGGTTGACGACTCGCGGTATTCTGCTTTCTAACGAAATTTTTCAGGAGTTCCTTTTATGATCGATTTGCGTAGCGACACGGTGACGCGGCCGACGGCTGAGATGCGGCGGGCGATGGCGGAAGCGGTTGTCGGTGATGACGTTTATGGGGAAGACCCGACTATTAACCTGCTGGAAGAGCGGGCGGCAAACGTTTGCGGGAAGGAAGCCGCGCTGTGGGTGCCGACGGGGACGATGGGAAACACAATTGGCATAACTGTGCATACGGAACATGGGCAGGAGGTGATCTGCGAATCGCGGGCGCACATATTGAACTATGAACTGGCGATGATGGCGTGGTTCAGCGGGTGTGTGGCGCGGGCGGTGGTGGCGGAGGATGGGGTTTTGAATTGGAAGTCGATTGCGGCGGAGATCCGGCCAGTGGGGCCGCATGCGGCGCCGACTGGGCTGATTGAAGTTGAGAATACACACAACATGGCCGGAGGGACGATTTATCCGTTGGACACGCTGCGGGAGATTGGGGAGGAGGCGCACAAGTTGGGACTGCCGGTGCATATGGATGGTGCACGGGTATTTAACGCCGCGGCGGCGCTGGGTGTTCCGGTGAGTGAGATTGTAGCGCCGGTGGATACGGTGATGTTTTGCTTGTCGAAGGGGCTGGGCGCGCCGGCGGGGTCGATACTGGCCGGCCCCCGTTTATTGATCGACAAGGGACGGCGGTTGCGCAAGCGGTTGGGCGGCGGGATGCGTCAGGTGGGTGTATTGGGAGCGGCGGGTTTGGTTGCGTTGGAGAAGATGGCTGGGCGGTTGGGTGAGGACCACGAAAACTGCAAATTTTTGGCACGGGAGTTGGCAGGGATCCCAGGGATCCGCGTGGAACGGGAGCCGAGTACAAACATCTTGTTTTTCGATGTAAACGGGACTGGGTTGAGCGGGCCAGAGTTCAGTGCGCGGCTGAAAGAACGCGGGATCTTGATCAATTCGGCGTATGGAGTGGGCCGGCTGCGTTTATTGACGCATCATGACGCCGACCGGGAGGCGTGCGAACGCGCCGTGGCGGCAGTGCGGGACGTGGCGCTACGCCCCAAACATTAAATTGGTGCCAAGCGCCTATTTAATGTTGAGAGGGTTGGCGGGCTCGCGGCACTACATAATTGATGGCTAGACCTGGGAGATTTACACCGGCGGGCGTGCCGGTACATGTAACCCAACGCGGGAACCACCGGAGGGAAACTTTTGAATCGGACGGAGATTACGAATGCTTTCTTCGGCTCCTCGGGAAGTACACAACCATGTACCAAAACCGGGTGGTGGGCTATTGCCTGATGCCTAACCACTTCCACTTGGTGGTAGTACCAGAAGAAGAGCGGAGCGTCTCTTCGATGATTCGAGCGCTAACTTCGAAGTACGCGCGGATAGTCAATGAACGATCCGAAAGGAAGGGGCATTTGTGGGAGGACCGGTTCGGTTCTGTCTCGATGAGCGACAGGCACTATAGGACTGCATTGGCATACGTGGATCTCAACCCTGTACGGGCGGGGCTCGTAGGGTCGGCGAGCGATTTTACTTGGTCAAGCGCGGGCGCTCATATGGGGTTGTCGACCTATCCAAAATGGTTGGACATGAGGGAGTTTCGAAAATTGTACACGTCGGAGGAGTGGCAGGAGACACTGCGATTGAAAGAAGATGAATCAGCGGTATCGGAACTGCGACGGGCAACCCAGTTGGGGAGAGTACTAGGGGACGAAACGTTCGTTCGGCAACTGGAGCAAAGATACGGAAAAGCCTTGGAGCCACGAAGACCAGGGCGCCCGAGAAAGGTGCTTGCCGCGTCCGTTTAGATTAAATTGGCGCTTGGCACCATTTTAATCTCGTCGGTGAGGGCGGAGAGTACTAGGAGTTCACAGCCGGTTTCAGAGGTTAGCGATTCGTGGTCCGTGCCCGGAAACGCCTTTTCATAGTCACCAGCAAAAATATGGATGTTCGGCCCCAGACGGACATCGCCGGACAGCACAAGGCATTGCTCCATTTGAGTGTGATGGTGGGGCGGGTATTGAGCGCCTGGTTGCAAACGCAAAATTGAAGTTGCCATGCCAGTCTCCTTATCCAGATGCAGGAGTTTGAACGTAACCCCGGCATAGCCAGTCTCCCGCCAACCGCCGTTACCGGCACGCAACACGTGGACACCAGGTTCTGGCTGTTCAAAGCCGGCTGGCTTGGTTTGACGTGCGGCTGCCATTAGCCGATCCTTTATGTTTGGACGGATCGCAGGGGCCGGGGCGGCAAGCGTCAAGCGCTCGGCTATGGACTGGACCTTTTCGACTTCAGCGGTCGCAGCCGGATCGCCGGAGGCGAGCAAGCGTTCGAAGTCGTCGCGTTCGTCACCGCGCAACTCTCCCATGGCATACAGCAGCGCCAAGTCGCTAGTTTCCGGCATGATCAAGCTCCTCCTTCAATTTGAGCATTCCGAGACGAATTCGCGTCTTAACCGTCCCTAATGGCACGCCGGTCCGCGCGGCAACTTCGGAATGGGACAAGCCCTCCCAAAACGCTAGCGCGATCATCTGGCGCTGCTCTTCCGGCAACAGTGCCATGGCTCCGCTGAGCCGCGACTGTCGTTGCCCAGCGGCCATCGCCGCCTCGGGTCCTGCTTCCGGCGAAATAGAGTCGAATTCCTGAACCGGCTCCGGAACAAGCAAACGGCGACGGCTTTGAATTGACCGCCAGCGATCAAGCGCGCGACTTCTGGCCATCATGGCGAGCCAGGAGCTAACAGCGCAACGCTCGGCATTATAACTGCCCGCCAATCGCCATACTTGTTGAAAAACGTCGAGCGTGATCTCCTCGGCTTCTTCCGGGTCCCGCAGGATACGCATGGCAATCGCATGAACATACCGGTTCGCCTCATCGTAAAAATCTGAGAGGGCGTCGGAATCTCCGCTGGCAATTCGATGCACGAGATTAATCCACCCCTTGTTTGACATTACGGGCGCCGGACCGGCGGTGGATTCACTCATACGAAGAAATCTAGTCCTTGAGGGTCTCCATGTACGCTAACATATTGGCCATCTCGGTGGGGTCAAACTTGTACGGTGGCATCATCGAGCCCGGGGAGAACTTCTGAGGATCGACGAAATGGCCCTCGATCCACACACGATCGCGGCGCTTGGCGACGCCATTCAAGGGCGGGCCGGATTTACCGCCACCGCCGTTAATGGCGTGGCAAACGCCGCAGTTCTTGCTCATGTAGAGCTGTGCGCCGCTCACGACATTCACCGGGGTGCTGGAAATGGCCACGACACTTTCATCGTCCAGTTTTTTCAGGAACGTGGCCAATTGGCGCATCTGTGACTCCTTCAAACCGCGGTTCCCGGCATTCTTCTGGAAGTGGGCGACCAGGGCGTCGCGCTCTTCGTGGACAGCAATATCGGCGAGATTAGGGCCAGCCTTGCTGTCACCCGGAGTTACTCCGTGACACTGCCAGCATTGGCCCTGGCGAAAGCTTCCAACGGCGGCAACTTCTTCCGCCGTGAAGCTCTGCCACGGGTCCTTATGTGGCGTGGAACTCATGGCAGCGTAGGTAAGACCGCACCACCCGATGGCGGCCAGAGCCACGATGCCGATGGCGAAGGTACGCTGGCGAAGCTTGACAGCGGCACCACGATCAATGAACGGAGTGGCGAAGAGCAACCCGACGGCGACGCCGGGGAGCACCATCGATCCGACAATCTCCAGCGGACCCTCGAAGAACTTGAGGAGTTGGAAAAGGAAGAGGAAATACCACTCTGGGCGCGGAATGTAGCTGGTATCGGTGGGGTCGGCGATCTTACCCAGCGGGACTCGGACGAGTGTGGCGAGGGCAAATAGGATCGAGAACATGACGAAGATGGCAACTGTGTCCTTGAAGACCTGGCCAGGAAAGAACTTCTTCGCTGGCAGGGTCTCCACCGGCGCCGGAGCCACGCCGTGCTTCCGCACCAGGAAGACGTGCAGACCGACGAGCAGCGCCATGAGCGGGGGAAGCAGCAGGACGTGAGCGCCGTAGAACCGGGCAAACGTCTGAACGCCAATATTGCCGTCTTCACTGCCCATGAGACGCAGAATGTAAGGGCCGGCGATGGGAGCCTTCGCGGTGATCTGGGTGGTTACCACGGTGCCCCAGTAGGCACGGTTGTCCCAGGGGAGCAGATAGCCGGTAAGGCCGAAACCAAGCGTCAAGAGGAGCAGCACCACGCCCAGCATCCAGGTTGCCTCGCGCGGCTTCTTGTATGAGCCCCAGAGGAATACCTGCAGCAGGTGCATGCCGACGACAACGATCATCATGCTCGCGCCCCAGTGGTGCAGACCGCGAATCAGTCGTCCGCTGGTGAGTTCTGTGAGAATGAAGCGGAGACTGGCGTGAGCGTCCGGCGGCGTTGGCGCGTAGTTTAAAGCAAGCAGGATGCCGGTGACCGCTTGGACCATGAAGCAGAACATGGCCACCGAGCCCAGCACCTGATGCCAGCCGGAGGAGCCCGGAATGTCTTCATAGAGAAAATGCTTTACGCCGGAGACGGCGCCCGTGCGGTCTTCGACCCAGTCGAGAACGGAGTTGATCATGACTATGCCTCCGCCGATTTCTTGACTTCGCCGAGCATGATCTTGTTGCCTTCGACGCGAATATCGAACCGGTCAAGCGGGCGTGGCGCGGGGCCAGCGATGACCTTCCCATCGGGACTGAACGAAGATGTGTGGCAGGGGCAGGCGAAAGACTTATCACCCGCGTTCCAACTGACCGCGCAGCCCAAGTGGGTGCAGACCGGCGAGAAGGCCACGACTTGTTGTTCACCGGTCTTCACGACCCAGGCGGCGGCTTTTTCGGAGACCACTTTCCAGCCGTCTCGACGGACGCGCTGGAAGATGATCTGCTCGGGCTGATTGACCATCAGTTTCGTCAGATCCGCGGCTTCAATCCAATTCTGTTGTTTGCGCTCCCGCGCGGGAACCATCAGGTATCCGAGGGCGGGGATGCCGAGCGCGGCGCTGATTGCCCCCATCATCGCGGTGATGGAGCCAACGAGGAAGCCTCGGCGTTTTTCGACCAGTTCTTCTGCCATTCGTTTTGTATTGTAGGGGTGATTTCAGCGGACGAGACGTTACGGAGTGTTAAATCAAAAGTTTTCTTAGGCGTTCAGCGGTTTGTTTCTCAAGTGTTACTAGATTCCGGTTCTCCAGCGGGTCCTTTTCCAGATCGAAGAGCATGGGTTCACCGTTGAAACCCTCGATAAATTTGTATCGGCCATCCCAGACAAGGCGCCATTCCTCCAAGGCGGAATGGAGATAGTCCCGGTGGCGGGTGGACTTACCAGTGAGGACAGGCCGAAGGGAACGGGCGTCCATTTGAGGAAGCACCGGCTGGCCAGCGTAGTCAAGGAACGTGGCGGTGATATCGATCAGGCTGGCGAGAGCGTTGGTGGCGCCGCGCTTGGTGTCGAGTCCGGCGACGATAAGCGGAATTCCGGCGGAAGCCTGGTAGGGGACATGTTTGCCCCAGCGGTTGTGGTCGCCGAGCATTTCACCGTGGTCGGAGGAGAAGACGATGAGGGTATTGGCCAGTTCACCACGCTTGCGCACTTCGTCGATAATTTCACCGATGCGGGAATCGATGTTCTCGCACATGACGGAGTAGTTCTGCCGGATGCGGTTGTGGGTGGGGGCGTCAAATTCTGTGGACTGATTTGGTTTAGGGTACTGGCGAGAGCGATCCTCCATGGAGGCGGTGATATCCATGGGGTTGTGGGGACCAGTGAAATTCACGACGAGGTGCCAGGGCTGGTTCCTGGGTGCTTGTTTCAGTAGCGCCTTGGCGTTTTCGGCGATCCAGTTGTCGCAATAGGCCTCATTGGGAAGAGGGGTGGTGTGGGTGGCGTCGTATTTTCGGCGCTTCTTGAAGTCAGCCACGTGGGCCGCCGCGAGGCCCTTGCGGTGAAGCATTCCCATGTAGGGATCCTTCGGTGTGCCGGCGCCGGAGCGGACGGCATCTCCCTTTCCGGCATTATCGATTCCCTGGGAAAAGCCCCACTCTTTGAGGAGCCGTTGGCCGTCAAGGCCCCAATCGAGTGTCTTTTTGTGGAGATCGATCTTGCCGCAAGCCATTGTGTGATAACCGGCCTTTTGGAGCGACTGGTAGTAAGTGGGCTGGCTTAGGGGAAAGTCGTATTGGTTACTGGGAACGTTTGCGGTTTTGTACTCTCGTCCGGTGGCAAGACAGGCGCGGCTTGGAGCGCACAGTGGGGAGGCACAGAGAACCTTGTGAAACCGTAGTCCACGGGCGGCGAGAGCTTCTAAATTTGGAAGCTTCAGAGGGATATTGGGATTGCCGGGTAGCCAGTCCGGGCGCCACTGGTCCGGAAGAAAGAAGAGAAAGTTGGGCTTCTTCGATTGGGAATGGGCGGCGATGGTCGCGGCGGAGGCAAGGAAGGCCCGTCGGGAAGGCATCCCGTTAGGCTACTAAACTTTAACGGAAGAACGGTACGGACAATTCCCGTCATCGGCGGATAGGCTACGAAAGGCAGACAACGCGGAGGCGGTCTTCAAGCACGAACTGCTCGTTCTCCGTAAGCTTGCGGCCGTCGCAGGTTAAGTAGAACACGTCCAACGCCTTGTGGGCTTCGGTGTCGATCAACACGACCTCAATGTTGCAGCCACTCTCGGCGAATACCTTTGCGAAATCATAGAGAAGCCCGATGCGGTCCTCGGCGATAATTTCGACAAGGGTGGCATGACCGGAGGCTTCGCTATCGAAATAGATACTGGGTCGGAGCCGCTCGCCACGCTGCTTCGTCTGGGGCCGGCCACGGCGCTCCAGAATCTGGCGAACGTCGAGCGTCCCCATCGCCGCCTTTTCGATGATTCCGCGAAGCCGGTCCACCTCGGGCGGATTCAATTCCAGGGCACGGCCGGGATCGGCAAAGGTGAAGGCGTCGAGCACCTCCCCATTTTTGTTTGCGAACGCCTCGGCTTTCAGAATGTCCATACCGAAACCGCTGAGAGCGCCGACGATGGACGCGAAGAGGCGCGGTTTGTCGAGGGTGACCAGAGTCAATTTCCAGACGCCGCCGTGACGGAACAAGTCAAGGGCTACGCCGGTCTGGCGCGCCCGTTGTTCGAGCGCGATGTGGGACTCGACATCCTCTTTCGAATGGGTGCGGAGGTACCGGCTGGGGAAACCTTCGAGAAACGCACTCTCCGGAGCGCTGGTCTCCACGTGAATGCGATCGGTATCGAGCGAACGCGTCAGTTCACGAAGTCCAATCGAATATACGCGCCAAAGCTGTTCCAGGCGCCAGGGGGTCATAGAGGTTGGGTTAACCCCACTGATGTCGGCGTATGTCATGAGTGCCAGGTACCGGAGATTTTCGACCGTGCCGGATTTGACTGCCAGATCCTTGGCAGTGGCGGGATCGTCCAGGTCGCGCGAGTTCATGATGGAGGAGAGAATTAAATGCTGCTCGACCAGGAAACGGACGAAGGGACGTTCGTCTTCCGGCATCTGAATGCGCGCCATAATGGTTTCACCCAGACGGGCGGACTCAATGGCGTGGGTAGGGCCGTCGATGCTCTTGCCGATGTCGTGGAGAAGAATGGCGAGGACGAGAAGCGGGAGTGAATCCACTTCCGTCAGCAGTTCGGCAAAACGACGACGGGGACCCTCGCCCGATTTACGGAGCGCGAGGAGATTCTCGGCGACGATCAGCGTGTGTTCGTCGACGGTATAGCGGTGATAGAAGTCGCGGATGACGAAACCTTCGATCATGCGCCATTCCGGCAAAAGGGCACCGAGAAGCCCGGTTTCATGCATCGTGCGGAGGGCAAGCATGGCATGAGGCAGGGCGAAGATCTCACGAAGATGATTCCAGAGCGGGCGTGGTTCGGCAAAGTAGGCTTCAACCGCCGGGAGCACGCGGGCGATACGGCGTTCAGTATCGGTGGCAGGCAACAGACCATGGCGGGCGGTGAAAAGCATGACGCGAAGCGCCAGTTCCGGATCGGTTTCCAGCGACTGCGGGTTGCGAAGAAGAAGCCGTTCCTTGCTGACTGAGATCTCCGAGGTGGAAAGACGGGAACGCCATTCGCGAAACTGACTCAGGAGGCCGCTAGGGACCATGCTCTCGCTAACGTCAATGGCCTGTTTGGCGGCGCGATGAATGCGGCGGGCGGAGAGGAAGTAGCGCCGCATCCAGTTCTCCACCGGTTTTACGGGATCGATCTCGGAAATGTAGGGCTGGCGGACGATATCCTCCTGCGCGTCGAACTGAAGGACGTTCTGATCGCGGTTGGCGACAAAGTGAAGATAGCAGCGGAGAACGTAGAGAAACTCGATTTCCGGATTGAGTTCGCCAAGCCAGTCGGGGAGTTCGCGGGAGGGGTCCTGCAACTTGGCGAGCCAGCCGATCATGTGAAGATCGCGAAGTCCCCCTGGGGCCTCCTTAATATTGGGCTCAAGATGATAAACGGTGTTCTGAAACTTTTCCTGGCGCTCGCGGGCCTGGCGGATGAGATGGCGGATTAAGGTCTGGCGTTCGCTGGCAATGAACTTGGGGAGACGGGTGGTGAGAGTCTGATAAAGGGCGGTGTCACCACAGAGGAGTCGCTGGTCGAGGAGGCTGATGGTGAGTTCGAGGTTGGTGGAATGGTACTCGCAACACTCGTCGACCGTATGGACGGAGTGGGAGATGCGGAGGCCGGCGTCCCAACCGGTGCGCAGAAAAGTGGAGAGGGCGTCTCTCGACCGATCGTCGGAGGGCGCCCTTTCCACGAGCAGCAAAACGTCCACATCGGAGTGCGGAAAAAGCTCCGAGCGGCCATAGCCACCCACGGCCAGCACCGCCATCCCTTTCGGGAAGACAGGGGCGAGGAACTCGTGGAAGGCTGTACGAAGAACGCCGTTAACTAGAGCGGTTCTGCCGGCAAGGACAGCGACGGGGTTCCCGTCCGACAGAAACCGCTCACGGATTGTTTGCAAGAGGCTAGAGGGCTGATTCGCCGCGTTCATCGTTGCGAATGCGAATCGCGTCGGCCACTTCGTAGACAAAGATCTTTCCGTCGCCGATCTTGCCAGTCTTAGCCGCGGCGGAAAGGGCGGTGATAACCTCTTCGGCGCGAACCGAGGAGACCACCATTTCCACTTTGACTTTGGGGAGAAGGTCGACCTGATACTCCTGGCCGCGGTACACCTCTTTGTGCCCTTTCTGGCGGCCGTGGCCGCGAACCTCGGTGACGGTCATTCCGTCAATGCCTATTGCCTTGAGGGCTTCCTTGACTTCTTCCAGTTTGAACGGCTGAATTACCGCTTCGATTTTTTTCATCGCGTTATCTCCATTTGAACCCGGTTAGGATTCCAGGCTGTACCCTTCTTCGCCATGCTGGCTCAAATCGAGACCCATGGTCTCTTCTTCGGGCGAGACGCGGAGGCCGACAACAGCATCCACAACTTTCAGGATAATGAAAGTCGCGACGATGGCGAGGACCCAGGCGATGCCGACGCCGAGGAGCTGGTTGACGACCTGGCCGCCATTGCCTTCCAACATTCCGACGGGAAGCGCGTTACCAGATGCATCTTTAAAAGCGGGGTTTATGTCTTTGGTGGCAAAGATGCCGGTGAGGACCGCGCCGAGCGTTCCGCCAGCTCCGTGGACACCGAAGGCGTCAAGAGAGTCGTCGTAGCCGAGCATCGCCTTTACTTTCACGACCATAAAGTAGCAGAAGATGCCGGCAAGGAAGCCGATAATGAGGGCAGGCATTGGCTTTACAAAACCAGCCGCGGGGGTGATAGCCACCAGACCGGCAACGGCGCCGGAGATGCCGCCGAGAACGCTGGGCTTGCCATGCTGCATCCATTCGGCAAGCAACCAGCCACAAGTAGCGGCGGCAGCGCCGAAGTGGGTTGCGGTGAACGCGGAGGAGGCGAGTGAACCCGCGGAGAGAGCGCTGCCGGCGTTGAAGCCGAACCAGCCGACCCAAAGGAGCGCGGCACCGATAAAGCTGAGCACGAGGCTATGCGGCTTCATGGGTTCCACGTTGTAGCCCTTCCGCTTCCCCATGACGATGGCACAGACCAGAGCGGAGACACCAGAGGTGATGTGGACAACGGTACCGCCAGCGAAATCGAGACACGGAATTTTTCCACCGAGAAACGCGTTGAGGAGCCCGTTGTTTCCCCACACCATGTGTGCCATCGGGTAGTAGACGATGAGTGTCCAGAGAATCGTAAACAGCACCATGGCGCTGAACTTCATCCGCTCAGCGAAGGCACCGGTGATTAGCGCCGGGGTGATGATGGCGAACATCATCTGGAAAAGCATAAACGTCTGGTGTGGGATGGTGGCCGCATAAGTGGCGTTGGGGTCTCCGCCGACGCCTTCCAGGAACAGATAGCGAAGGTCACCGATGAAGGGACTGCCCTCACCGAAACTGAGGCTGTAGCCGAGCAGCGCCCAAAGGACGGTTCCGATGGCCATGAGGATAAAACTTTGCATCATCGTGCCGAGCACGTTCTTGCGGCGCACGAGGCCGCCGTAAAATAGGGCCAGGCCGGGCGCCGTCATCATCAATACCAGTGCGCAGCTAACGAGCATCCACGCGTTGTCGGCATTCAATTGGGCCGACTTGACTGCCGCTTCCAGGGCTGCCGTCGGGCTGGGCGTAGCGGCTTGCCCCAAAAGGTGCGCCGTCGCCAAGGCCGACAGGAACAATATCGAAAGAATTCGTTTCATGACTCTCCTCTAGGGCTGTCTCGCTGACGGGGCGGACTACGCAAACAGGGCGTGTGATGTTTATCATCCATGCTGGCGCGCCTTAGCGGAAGTCAATCTTTCCTATCCAGCCGATTCAATTTATCTATTGGCCGTTCTCGCTATCGGGTTGATTGAAATTATTGATTGGCGTGGATTTAGGATGGCCCGTACACTGCAAACAAGGTCCCACGTCGATACCTTCTTTGTCTCGCAATTCAAGAATCCAATCTGGAGATCAGGTAGATGAAAACTCCGACGTTTTTACGCGTCGCAACAGCCGCACTTTGCCTTGCCGGCGCCGCAATGGCGCAGAGCAACCCGCCTGTATGGTCGGCAGGCCCAATTAATTTTAGCGGTTTAATCGACGGCTACTACAGCTTCAACGCGAACCACCCGGCGAGCCGGAACAACAACTTGCGCAATTTTGAGGTGAAAGCGAACCAGTTTTCGCTGAACATGGCCAAGATCACTTTGGATCACGACCCGGACCCGGTGGGCTTCAAACTCGACCTCGGATTTGGTCGCGCTTGGGAGATCTTTCACGCGACTGACCCGGCGGGCACCGATGTAGTCCGCTATATACCGCAGGCCTACGTCAGTTTCAAGCCGAAGGATATGGGTGGTCTTCAGATCGACTTCGGAAAGTTTTATACATCGGCCGGCGCCGAATTAACGGAAAACAATCTTACTTGGAGCTACGGTCGCGGCTTCCTGTACACAAACGGCCCGTACTATCACTTTGGCACCCGCATCACCAAGCCACTGAACGACAAGTTCGCTGTCGGGTTGCAGATTGTTAATGGTTGGAACAACGTGGAAGACAATAATTCCGGAAAAACGTTCGGCTTTACGACGGCATTCACACCGAACAAGAAATTTGCCTGGTACAACAATTACTACACGGGCCCGGAGAAGAATGACACAAATAAAGGCAAGCGGAACTTCTACGACACGGTGGTGAACCTGAATCCGAACGACAAGACGAGCTTCTACGTGAACTTCGACTATGGGCACGAGAGCAAAGTGGCCAATGGCGATGCAAGCTGGGTGGCGCTGGGCGTTTCCGGCCGTTTCCAGACCACGGAAAAGACGGCGGTGGCCGTCCGTTACGAGAACTATAACGACCGCGACGGCTTCATTACCGGCCAGACACAGATGCTGAACAGCTTCACGTTGACGGGCGAGTATAAGTGGCAGCACGGTCTGCTGGCTCGGTTGGAATACCGTCGCGACTGGAGCGATAAACCGTACTTCGACCGTGGCAACACGTTGGCGAGTTGGAAGAACCAGGATACGGTGACGCTGGGCATCGTGGCCTATTTCGGACCGAAGCCTTAACTACTCGATGGTTGGCCGGAGCACGCCAAAACCGATCTGCCCCTGCAGATTTTCGGCGGGTTCCGGCCGATTGCCGCCTCCAAACCAGACACGCACCGTTCCATCGGGCAGCGGCTCCACCTCTGGGTCGCAAACCACCCGCGAATTCCACCTCTCACCCACGTCAAGTAACGCCTTTTCCCCCACTTTTTTCCATATCACTCCGTCCGACGATACGGCAAGCCCGGTGCGGCGCCACTCCTTTTTGTCGCGCCCGGTATAGAGCATCCACCACTTGCCAAATTGGGGCCAGACGGCGGGTTCGCCGAGGCCGTTTTCGTCGAAGGCGCCTGCCGCGCCGAGTTCGAGGATGGGGTTTTTGAGCGACTTGATCCACGCCTTGCCATCATCGGAAACGGCCACGCCAAGGCGCTGGCGGCGGGCGCGGTCCTGGCCCAGGAAGTACATGTAGAGTTTGCCTGCTGCGGAGACGATATAGGGGTCGGCGACGCCGCGCTCGTCCCATGCGCCACGCGGACCGACAGGAAGTACTGGTGTCGGCAGCTTTCCCGAATCAGTGAATAGGCCGATTTGAGGAGGCGTGCCGGCCTGGTAGTAGTAGTTTTCGCCTTGAACGGCGCCATTGGCGGCGATGTAGCTTCCCTCCCACGGGACGGGCCCAGGTTGGAGGATTGCTCCTTTCTTGTGCCAGGTAAGGCCGTCCGGCGATGTCGCAAGCCCGGTGCGCCAGACCTTGCCATCCCAACCGGAATAATAGTTGACGTAGCCCGCGGCGGTCTTCGCGATGGAGGGATTCAGAGCGTCAACAGAATCGAATTGCCCGGGTGCGCCCCTAGGAATGACGGGCTCCGGGAGCGGATCCCAACGCCAACGGACGTTTTTGGCCTCTCCAGGGGCCGGGGGGAGTTGAAAATCGCCGTACTTTGCACAGCCGGCGAGGACGAGCGCCGTCAGCACGGCCCACCACTTCATACAAGGATCATAGCGGGATACGGATCTTTAATGCCGAGCGGTGGCCGGGGGCGGAGTCGAGCAACATCTCCCCCTTCAGATTGCGGACACGGGAGCGGATGGTGACAGGGCCGCGTTTCAATAGGTCCAATTCGTCGAGTGAGAAGGCACCGGCGAATGGAAACCCCTGACCATCGTCTTCAATCGAAAGTTCGAAAGTATCCTCATCGCGACCGACGCCGACAGTGGAGTGTTTTGCCCTGGCGTGTTTCTGAATATTGTGGAGGGCTTCTCGAACGATTTGGAGGATTTCCGTGGCGGCCTCGTCTCTAGGGGTGACACGAGTATTGCTTCCAACAAATGTGCAGACAATGCCGGTATCGCGTTCAAAACTTTCCACCACCTTTTTGATGGAGGGAACAAGGCCAGCGCCATCGATTTCGGCAGGGCGCATATTGCGGACAAACTGGCGAATTTCTTCGCCTTGGCTGCGGGCGAGTTGTTGGAGTTCTTCCAGTTCGGCGAGGGCTTTTGCGGGATCGCGATCCATTATTTTACGCAGGACCTGGAGACGCACCTGAAAACCGACAAAGCACTGGAGCGGACCGTCGTGAAAGTCGTGGGCGATGCGTTGGCGTTCTGCTTCGCGAGCGTGTTCGGCTTCGGAGCGGAACATCATGGCCTGGCGGGCGGCGGCGCGAAGCCGGTCTTGGAGCGCCTGGCGCTGAAGAGCCATCACTGTAACAGCGGTACCGGAAAGAAGCACGCCGGGGGAGAGTACGACGTTTTCCGTGGGCCGGGCGAGGAATAGGAAGAGCGTGGTGGCCAGCACGACAGCGAAGATTTCGCGGGGCGTATGGAGCAGCGCCGCGGACATAAGGATGTAGAGGTAGAAAAGCGAACTGATTCCGGTGTTGTACTCCAGGGGAAGCGCGGTACAGATTAGAAAAAAGACCGTATCGACAAGCAGGCTGAGCAACATATAGCCGCGGCGTTCAAGGCTATAGCCGCGTACGGCGGCGAGCGCGTAGAGAGTGTAGGCGATCCACAGCCCCAAACTCTTCTGGGCGAGCGTGCCAGTGGCAGCGAAGGCCAACACGGAGCAGATTAGGCCCAAAAACAACCGGAACATGGCGAGCGAGAAGCTCCAATGCGGGACCAGCGGAGGCGCGCCGGTTTCAACAACCGGGATCTTGTCCGTTCGCGAGACGTCTTTGGCTAACATCCTGGTCTATTATCGACCGTTTGCCAGCCGCGCAACAGGGTTGAACTAAGGTGCGACGGGGAGGGAAATCCCCGCAAAACAGGCGAACACCTGGTTTGTAGGGCTGGAGGGAACGCGCACAGAGACCGTGTAGACGCCGACCAAGCCGGGGGCGAGATGCACGGGAGACACTTGCAGTTCTCCGCAGGGATAAGGCCGGGTGGAGAGAACGACGGGATCTGAGGGAGCAGGGACGCCGTCTTCCTGGGGCTCAGCCGGCGTGGCCGCGCCGGTGGCGAAGAGGCGAAGGACCTCGCCGGCGCGAGCTGGGTTGGCGGTGGTGACTTCCTTGCCATCGTCGTGAACGGCGGCGGGGGAAAGGGCCAGCCTCTGTTGCGTGCACCGGCGGAGCCAGACTTCGGGCGAATCCCAAGGCCCATCGTGCGGGGCCCAAACACGGACATGGAACAGGAATTGGTCGCCCTGAACAACATTACAGTCCGGAGGCTCGACGGGCGTGGCGTAGGGCATTTGCGCGACGATCGCGTTTGGTGTGGCCGAGAGAATCCGGCCGCGGGTGGTGCCGAAATCAACCGAGATGCCGTTGAATTCGACGCCATAGGGAGGCTCGGGCGTCTCCATGGGAAAACCGCCCCCTTCAATCCGCAGGAGGGCGCCCGGGAGGATGAGCCCCGTAACCTTGGCGATGCTGGGCGCCGGCGGCAGGATTTCCGTTTCGGCGCGTGTGGCGAGTTCGAAGCGTAGCACGCGCGCGTCGGTGAAGGAGAGGTAGGCAAGGCGGCCATCGCCGGAAACGGCGTAGCTGACGATTTCGCGTGGAAAGGTAAATGTCTCCAGCGCGGAGCCATCGGGATTCACGCGAGAGAACTCATTGAGAGAAGGACCCGGAAAGTATATGGTTCGGCCGTTCGCGGAGAAGGAAGCCTCCGGGTTAATACTGGCGATGCGGGAAAGGAATGTATTCTGGCCGGTGGCTATATTTCGGGCGTTGAGTTGAAAATCAACTGTCCTCCGGACGACGGTGGCGCCGTCCGGGCTGAGAATGGGATAGCCCCAGCCTTCGGGCACGTAGACAGGCTCCGATTCACCGTTGGGGCGCCAGATTCCGTAGGACGAAACTCTCTGGTAAAAAATACTCCCGTCATCGCAAACCTGTAAAGCCCGGAACCAGGCGGCCGGTATCGTCTCCGCTCCGGTGTCCAGGTCGACGAGCGAGGAGGGCCCATCGAGGAAGAAGGTATTTGGGGTAACGGCCGCGTACTTCCCATTCGGGCTAAACGTCAGCAAGGCCTGGCGTTCGGCGACAATGCCGCCATCGGCGAGGAATTGTATGCCGGAGCGGGGCAGCGTTTTCGATTGGCAGTTCGACGGACCAAAGCCGGTGGGAAAGCAATCGGCGGTGAGATTGACGCCAACCCTATTGCCATCCGCGGAAGCCGAGACCGACTGCACGGAATACGCGTTGGTGCCGTTGGTGATGATCTCCCGCTCGCGTTGCGCGACAAGCGTCAGCCCGCGGTCTTCACTCCAGCGGAAAACCTTGGAATGATGGCGCTGGTCAGTTCCCCGCTGGATCAGGGAGGAGGAGAAGTAGAGTACGGAGCCGTCGTAGGTGGTGCTAAGGCTGGTGATCTGGGCCGCGGCGGGCAGAACGGACAGAATCGTTAAAATTACTCTTTCCAGCACACGTGCATGGTAGCAGCGGGAACTTTCCGGCGGAAGCGGCGTCCAATGGAACAGAACGGCACGCAATTTGTGCTAGCGTGAGATCATAAACGGGGATGCGCACTATGGCCGAATCGCTCATAACAGTGCGGTTGGAAGAAAACCACCCGGCCGACGGGCAGGCAACCACAGCCTCGCTCGATGCGCTGTTGGTGGAACGGCTGAAATCCTGCGACGAAGAGGCGTACGAGACGCTGATCGCCCGGTTCCAGCAGCCCATCTATAACCTTTGTTACCGGTTGGTGAACGACCCGGCGGATGCGGCCGACGTCGTGCAGGAAGTGTTCTTGAAGGTCTTTCGCTCGATCGATCATTTTCGCGGGCAGAGCACTCTGAAAACCTGGATCTACCGGATCGCCGTTAACGAAGCCTACAATCAACGCCGCTGGTTCAGCCGGCACCGGCGCCAGGAAGTGGGATTGGACGACGAGGATCAATCCTCGCGCCCGTGGCTGGATTCGATATCCGATCCGGCTCGCGACCCCTATGAGTTGGCGTTAAATGAAGAGCGGCATCAGCTTATCGAATCCTCGCTGCGAGAAATCAATGGGGATTTCCGCACCGCTGTCATCCTCCGCGACCTTGAAGACATGAGTTACGAGGAGATCGCAGACGTTCTGCAAATCTCACTCGGCACCGTAAAGTCGCGTATCCTGCGTGGACGTGAATCGCTTCGTCGCGTTCTGGCCGCGCAGATGGACCCCCAGTCCGCCTCCAGTGGAATGGGGCTCGTTCCAGGAGCTGTGAAATGATGCGGCCCGAAGATATCCAAACAGTGGATTGCCAGACGTTCGAATATTGGTGTGAAGACACGGCGAACCCGCGAGTCGACGCGGTGTTGACAGAAGCGTTAAAAGCGCACCAGGTGTCTTGCGAGCGCTGTTCAGAGTTCGCGGCGCGTACGCGCCACCAGCGACGGGCGCTCCATGCGCTACCGGCGCGTCAGGTACCAGTGAACCTGGCGGTGAACTTGCGCATTCTGGCTTCGAAAGAACTGGCGCGGCGTTCATCGCGGGTGGATTGGGCGACGCGGCTGACGGCCTGGGAAGGCCGCGTGCGGCTGATGCTGAACAATCTATGGCGGCCGCTGGCGATACCGACAGCGGGCGGCCTCGCTTCGGCGTGCTTCCTTTTCGCGGCGCTGATGCCGACGTTCGCGGTCTCCGGCCCGGCAACGGCGGATGTACCCACGGCGTGGTACCAGTCGGCTGAAGTGTATGGACTATCGCCCTTTGGCGGTAATTTCGACAATGTGACGCTTGATGTAAGGATCGACACGAGCGGACGAGTGGTGGACTATGCCGTTCCAACTGGGGACGCTGGCCACTGGCTGAAAAATCCGGAAATGCGAAAGGCCGTGGAAAACAGCCTTCTGTTCATGAGTTTCAAACCAGCCAGTTTCTTTGGCCAGCCGGCTTCGGACACGATTCGAATCACGCTTCGGCGGAGCCACATTGAGGTAAAAGGCTAACCACTCTGGGACGCCGCCTTGGACAACATTTCCTCGCCAGCCGCCCGATCCTAGAACGGATCGCGGCGAGCGTGTATGCCTCTTCCCCGGAGACGATTGTCGAAATTGGACCCGGGCAGGGGGCGTTAACGGAGTTTCTGTTGGCCGGCGGGGCGCAGGTTCACGCGATCGAGTTGGACCCGATGATGGTGGTTCATCTGGGACGGCGGTTCGCCAGCCACCCCAATTTACACGTGCATCCGGCAGACGTTTTGGAGACCGATTTAGCGCAGTGGGGACCAGCGGTGCTGGCCGGGAACCTGCCCTACTACATCACCTCGCCGATTTTGGACCGCATCCGGCAGGCGCGGGAGACGATCCGGCACTCCACACTCCTGATTCAAAAAGAAGTAGCTGACCGGGTGATTGCCAAGCCAAAGACAAGGGACTATGGCTACCTTACCGTGGTGACGCAGAGTTGGGCGGAGGTCCGGCATGTGGTGCATGTGCCGCCGGCGGCGTTCCGTCCGCCGCCAAAGGTGGATTCGTCGGTGATTGCGCTCGCTAGCAAAGCGGAACTGTTGGCGGACCTGGACGAATTCCTGAAATTCGCGGCTCATGCGTTCCGGCAGAAACGGAAGAATTTGCGAAACAACCTAAGCGGGGTCTACCCGAACGCCGATTGGACGCTGCTGCCGGAGCGCACGCTGCGCGCCGAACAGTTGACGATCGAGGAACTGCGTGCGTTGTGGGCCAAGTTATCCTAGTTTTAGATGCTTCGCGTACGTTTCGCCCCCTCTCCCACCGGCTACCTCCACATCGGCAGCGCCCGGACGTTCATATTTAACTGGCTGTATGCCCGACGCAACGGCGGCACGATGATTCTGCGGCTGGACGATACCGATGTGGAGCGGAACACCCAGCAGTCGATTGACTCCATTTTCGATGGACTGAACTGGCTTGACCTGGGATGGGACGAGTTCTACCGGCAGTCTGACCGGCTGGAGCTGCACCGCGCGGCCGCGAATCGCATTTTGGAGAAGGGCTACGCGTACCGGGACTTTACCCCGGCCGGAACTGCGACGGAAGAACGGGTACATGACGGCGGAGTGTTCGCCGGCGATCCGGAACAGCGGGCGATGTCGAAAGAAGAAAGCGACCGGCGGGCGGCGGCAGGCGAGCCATTTGTGATTCGCTTCCGCGTGCCGCGGGATACCGGCCGGGCGATTGTATTCAAAGACAGCGTGTACGGTGACCAGAGCAAGAGTTGTGACGACATCGAGGACTTCGCCCTGCTGCGCTCGAACGGCATGCCGACGTACCATTTGGCATCGTGCGCCGACGACGCGGACCTGCGGATCAGCCACATCATTCGCGGGCAGGATCACCTGACCAACACCTTCAAACACATTCTGATATTTGAGGCACTGGGCGCGGCGCCGCCCCAATTTGCGCACCTGCCGTTGCTGATCGCTCCCGACGGGGCGAAACTCTCCAAACGCAAGCACGGGCCGGTGGTCTCGGTAACGACCTATCGCGACGCGGGTTTCCTGCCACACGCGTATGTGAATTTTCTTTGTCTGCTGGGCTGGAGCCCGAAGGACAATCGCGAACAGTTGACGCGGCAGGAGATTGTGGACATTTTCAGCTTTGAGGGGATCAACCGGTCAAACTCGGTGGTGAACTTCACGGAGGAGGATCCGATTGATCCGAAGGCGCTGTGGCTGAACTCGCAGCACCTGCGGTCCTTGCCGGTGGCGGAGATCATGCCGGCGGTGGAGGCCGTATTGACCGGGGCCGGTTACGCCATTCCGGAGGACAAGTCACACTTTGCCAGTATTGTGGATGTGATCCGCGCCCGGTACACAACGTTGCTCGACTTTGCGGGCAAAGGGCGGCCGTTTTTTGCGGATACCTTCGCCATTGAACCATCGGCGATGGAAAAGCTGGACGCGCCCAACGCGCGGCCGTTGTTGCGGGAACTGGCGGCGAGGCTGGAGGCGGACCCGGAGTTTAGCGAGGCGACGGCGGAGGCCCACTTGCGGGCGCTCGCCACGGAAAAGGGCGTGAAGGCGGGCGTGCTGATTAATGGCTCGCGGGCCGCGTTGACAGGGCAGGCAGTGGGGCCGTCGGCCTTCGCGTTGTTCTCGGCTATTGGACGCGACCGGGTGATCGCCCGGTTGAAGGCGGTGTAGCGATGATCATTCTGGGACTTGGCGGACTACGGCATAACGCGGCGGCGGCGATTTCGAAAGACGGGCAATTGCTGGCAGCGGTGGAACAGCGGAAGGTGGCGCGGCATCCGGTGCCCGGTGTGCTGCCGATGGAGGCCATTCGGGCATGCCTGGAACTAGCAAAGGCGCAGCCGGCGGCGGTGGACGTGGTGGCCATCGCGCGCCCGTTTTCTTCGGAAAGCGAGCTGCATTTGGAGTTGCGGCTGCAGTTTCCCAGGGCGCGCGTGGTGGCGGCGGAACATCACACGGCACACGCGGCGGCGGCCTATTATCTATCGGGCGTCGACCACGCAACGGTGCTCACACTGGATAGGAACGGCGACTTCCGCTGCGGGGCAAGATGGAAGGCACACGGCACGGAACTGCATTTGGACAAGGAGTTGTACTATCCGGATTCGATTGGCGACGTCTACAGCCGCGTAACCGATTTACTGGGCTACCGGGCCAACTCGGATGAGCCCAAAGTGCAGTGGCTATCGGCGGCCGGGCAGCCCGCCTATGCGGGGTTGTTCGAACAGATTCTGCCGCTGCATGGAGACTGGGCGAGCCACACAGACCGGCATTATTTTGACGGGGAGCGGATGTCGCGCGGAGGGTTCAGTTCCCGCTTTTATCAGGGATTGGGACTTGCCGATGGGGCGGCGGTGCCGGAAAAATTGGCGGCCGATGTGGCGTCGTCGTTGCAGGCGACAGTGGAGAAAATCGTGCTGCGGCTGGCCGGCACGGGCGAGAACCTGTGCCTGGGAGGCGGAGTGTTCCTGAACGGGTTGCTGGTGGAAGCGCTGGAACGGTCGGGACAGTTTAAGCACATCTACGTGCAGCCGGCGGCGGGTAACGCAGGGACGGCCTTCGGGGCGTTGTGCCTGGCCTGGCACGAGACGCTGGGGCAGACAAAGCGCATGCACCTGGACAGTTTTTGCCTGGGGCCGGAATACACGAACGAGGAGATCAAACGGGTTTTCGAGAACTGCAAACTGCGGTTCCAAACGCTGTTGACGACCGATGCGATTCTGGCGACGGCGATTGAGCAACTGCAGCGCGACCGGATACTGGCCTGGATGCAAGGCCGGATGGAGTTTGGCTCGCGAGCTCTCGGAAATCGAAGTATTTTGGCGAGCCCGGTGAATCCGTACTCGACCGAGAATCTGAACGTGTTCATCAAGCACCGGGAGCCGTTCCGGAAGTTCGCCGCGTCGGTGCCGGTGGAGGTGGCGCACGAATATTTTGAGGTGGGTTCAAACGCGCGTTATCTGTCGGCCGTTGGCCGCGTGAAACCGGCGCACCGGGACAAATTCGCGGCCGCCATTTTGGGTGACGATATCGTGCGCGTGCATACGGTGGCCGAAAGCGACAATCCGCTTTACTGGCGGTTGCTGCATCGGGCCGCCGAGGTATTTGGCATGCCAGTGCTGTACAACACCAGTTTCAATCTGTTTGGCGATCCGCTGGTGTGCACGCCGCGCGACGCCGTTCGAAGCTTGTATTCCTCGGGCATCGACTCGCTTATTGCGGGGTATTTTTTTGTGGAGAAGTAGGTAGGCCTGCTGGCGAAGCCCATCGATTTCGGCGCGAACGGCGCCGGCGCCGGGGGTGGACTGCCGCAGATACAATTCCAGCTCCGCGATGGCTCCCCGGGCGTGCCGCTGGGCAATGTCGAGGCGGTCGAGCAAAGGGTTTGCCTGGGCGATTGAAATGGTTGATATCGCGGAGTAGCCGGGGTTCAAGGCAATGAGCCGGCCGGTGTGCCTGGCAAGATCTTCCCGCTGCTCCTCGGCGACGTAGAGGTGGGGTGGAACCGGGTAGGGGTTGACGTATTTGGGGTCGGCGGCAACGGTCACCTCCAACGCCTCCCGTGCTTAGGATGCGTGTCCGTTCTGGCAAAGCAACCGGTTCAATTCATGCCACGCCACCGCCGACTTCGGATACATTGTGACAGCGCGGCGCAGTTCACGTTCCTCCTCGGCGCTTTCGTTTTTCGCCCGCGCCTTCGTTCCCATTTCCCACGCTTCGCGGGCGTTTTTCGGAGCGCTGAGCGTGGTGCCGCTGAATGCATCACCATCGATTCCGGCCGCCGGCTTCAACGTGAGATCTGCGGGTGGGAGCCGCATCTTCTGGAGGGGCGCGACATGTACGGATTCGGCATGGAAGCCTGCCAACGTGGCGCTCACCGTGCAACCGGCCACTGGGGCCTCGGATGAATTTCCGCACACCGTGGGTCCGCCCAAGGCGCGATTGGCGCCCGTGCCCATAAGCTGGCCAGAACTCGCCTTGAGAAGCGGTGATCCTTTTGGCTGCTGCGCGGCTAACGCAATGGCGACGGTTCCCAAGAGGACAACAGTACGCATGTCTACGGTGTTACAAAACACCTTGGCAGCGAAGTCCCTGTTTACAAGTGGTGGCGGAGGTGGGACTTGAACCCACACGCACAGTGAAGTACGGCAGATTTTGAGTCTGCTGCGTCTGCCAATTCCGCCACTCCGCCACTTGTGCGAACAGCACCTTCAATATACCAGATTTCGGTGGTTTAGAGATCGAGTTCGGTATCGATGAATAGAACATCGCCATAGGAATCCAGCGTCGCGCGGAATGGCTGGGCGGGCGGCTCGTCGGACCGGGCGACGTGAAGTTTTTTCGCCGCCAGATCGTCAAGCAACGACTGGCGAGGAATCATGGGCCACTTCTTCACCTCACCGGTGGGAATCATGACGCGGGCATCATCGTTCAAATACTCGGCGACAAAGGAGACTGGCGTGGCGTTGTGGCTGCCGTGATGGCCCACCTTGTAGAAAGTGAGCCGCTTGAGCAGCGTCTGCCAGCGAGGGTTGGCAAGAATCTCGCTCCACGATCCCCACTGCGCGTCGCCGGGGAAAAGCAACCATTGCTTGCCAATGTGAAATAGCAATATGAGACTGGTGCCGTTTACCGCCTTTTCCAAGGCGACGAGGAGTTCCAATGCGGGTTCATCGAAAATCTCACCAATGTGCTTTTCGGTCTCCGCGGTGAAATCTTCGGGAATAGAGGCATTGGCAGGATAGGTCTCTCGGGTGTGGCGCCACTCTGGACCAAATGGGGGCTCGCTGGTACCGCCTGCGGCAACGTCGCCGGAGAGGTGGTACGCCTCGTTAGAAGGCGGTTCCATGTCGCGAACCACATCGGGGTTTCGCGATGGGCCCAGTACGTAGACTTCGACGCCCGGTAGCGCCGCCGGCCGAAGCGGGTCCCCCTCCGCCGCATTTGCCTCCGGCAGGAAGCGGCGTTCGGGCGAGCCCTGAAAGCCGCCATGCAGCAGGTTCATGGCTTTCGCATTGGTCAAGTTGTTACCCGCGTAGCCGAGCAGATAATCCGCCTCGGCAGGGTCGAGCGCCAACGCCGCCAGCGCCTTTACGGCTTTGCTGGCGCTCGTACTCTGTTTTTCGCAGATGCGGCGGGCTTGGGGATCGGTAGGGTGCTCGGTCCAAGGCATCCACACTTCGCCAACTTGCACATTATCCCAGCCAGGAAGGGCGAACCCAGAGACGTGATCTTCGTGGCGGTGAGTGACAATGAGCAGGTCAATGATCTGGCCGCCGGCACCGGTTACGTCAGCCTGCACTTGCGCCGTGAGGGCTGCAAGCTTGGGACCTTTCGTTGAAAGTTTGTGCTTGCCGCAATCGATGAGAACGCGGAGAGGGCGCCCCAGAGTGGATGGGAGCGTCAGCAAAAAACAGTCACCGAATCCCATGTTGTACATGCGGATATTGAAGGTGCTCATAGCGCGCCTCCGTGCAGCGCGGCGAAGCCCATCAATCGCCGTAGGCGGATTTTCTGAAACTCCTCGTCCTGCCAGATGTGAAATGTGTCCCTGGCGGTGAGGGCGGCGGCGTAATCCGTTTGGCGAGCCTGGCGCATGGCCGCCGCGGGGGCGAACGGTGCCGCGGCGCCGGGCAGCGGCTTGGCGATCACGTAACGGGGTTGACCAAAGCCATTCAGAACCACCGTCGCGCCGCCGCGGAGTGGAATGCCGCCAGTGGCGGCGCTGGCCTCAGCCCTTTGCAGCAGTTGCACGATTACCTCAACAAGCAACTGCCCATCAATGCCCACCCGAAACGACGGATGAAGACCCGCAACCTGGACGGCCAACCCGGGGTGCAATCCAAGAGCGGCGGCGTGCCGGCGGGCCCAGGCGTGAATGGCTGGATAACGGTTCTTCCGGCTTTCGGCGTCGTCGTCGGCGCCGGCCGCTGGATTCCAATCGAGCGAAGAGTTACGGCTGGTGGCGGCGGCCTCCAGAATCATCTCCTGCTGAATCTCGGCTAGGAGTTCACTAATATCTTCCGGCGTACTGGGCGCGGGCGCGGCACGTTCCCAAAGCAGGGAATCCTCGGCCAGCGAACGGACGTTCTCCGGATAGATACCGCGAATACGAAATGCCTCAATCAGGTTGCGTCGCAGCCCGAGTTCGCCGCGCGGATTGAGTTCAAAATCGGCGGTGACCAGGGCGCGCAGGAAGTCGCCAAAGGTAACATCGACGGGGGGCAGGTAGTCAAATGCTCGAATGCACATGCGAAGCGTCGCGTCAGCGACGGCACACGCCTCCCGGGCCAACCGCGCGGCCAGGTCCGGATGAATCGAACCCTGCGGCAGCAGGCCGGTGCCGCCGGTGGAGATGCGAAGCAGGTCCTGGATTTGCGAGAGATAGGTCTTGAAGAAACCGTCGAAGACCGCGGCGACAAGGATAGAGCCGCGCGCATGGGGGCGCAGTTCCTTTTCCAGGTGGCGGGCGTCGGGTTTGTCCACCGCGGTACGGAGCGCGTCGCCGCCGCCTGTGGCATAACCGAATTGTTGCGCGAGTTTCACGATTTCGTCGTTGGCGCGGAGGTCGGACTGTGTTTCCTGAATCGCTTGCAGCAGAATCTCTTTGAAGCTGAAGTGTTGGAAGATGGCGATGATGTCAGAGAAAGCCTCGTGGAAAGCAAGCACATCCACATTGGTGGGTTCAAAGAAGAACGGGCGCAAACGGTGCGTGATGGCATGAGTCATCTCGTGGGCGATGATGTCGTGGGAGAGACAGGTGAACACCGGCTGGCCCGGGAGGTTCTGCCCGCCGCGGGACTCATCGGCGGGGAAGTAGCCGAAGAGGATAGCGTGGCGGCGAGGGTGAAAGAAGGCGTTGGCGCCCCGGAAGGCGTGGGGGAAGAGCTTGAGCGGTTTGCGGCCGCGGAAGTAGAGTCGGCGTCCTAAAGCGGAGTCGAAATTGGCGAGCACTTTGGAGGCGATGGCGTAGACCATCTGCTGGTGGAAACGCGGGTCGGCCTCGGTGGGGTCGAGCCCGTCCCGCATGAGGAGATAGGGATCTTCCAGGTGGACCGGGGTGTAGTAGGTTTGTGCGGATGAGTCGTAATCCACAACCTCAATGCGTTCGCCGCGAGGACCGGGTCGGAGCGGTTCGTAGGGCACCTCGCAGAGCATGCGATACAGCGGCGTGCGGCCGAGCATGGGATCAAACGCATAGACCTTCAAACGGCGGTGGGTGGGCGGGCTATATGGGATGGGCATCATCGCCTACTTGCGCGAAAACCCGGCTTTTGGCCGGGCTTCCGCTGCGGATATGAGCCGCCTACCAGGCGGTACTCGTTGAATATCGCCTGGGATAGGCGGCCCAACATCCAGCCTGATTATTTACGCCGCCATCAGGGGTTGTCAAGATACTGATAGAGTCTCGAAAAAGAATGACCATAGAACCAGCATCGGAATGGGCGCGGCGGTTGCGGCAACGGGAAGTATCGGCGGAGGAAGTGCTCGATGCGCACTTGGAGACCATTGCGCGCCGCAATCCGGAACTGAATGCGATCGTCACGTTCACTCCGGACCTGGCGCGAGCGCAAGCGCAAGCGGCAGACCGGGCGGCGGCACGCGGCGAGTTTCTGGGTTTACTCCACGGGTTGCCAGTGGCGCACAAGGATTTGCAGGAAACACAAGGAATCCGGACCACGTTCGGCTCGCCACTGTTCGCCGATTACGTGCCCGCGTTCGACACCGAAATCGTGCGCCGCATGAAGACGGCAGGCGCGGTGTGCGTGGGAAAAACGAACACACCGGAGTTTGGTGCGGGTTCGCAGACATTTAATCCGGTGTTTGGGAAAACGAGGAATCCATACGACCTGTCGCGGACCTGCGGCGGATCAAGCGGGGGCGCGGCAGTGGCGCTGGCCACCGGCATGATTGCATTGGCAGATGGGTCGGACACCGGAGGCTCCTTGCGAAATCCGGCGAGTTTCTGCGGGGTGACGGGACTGCGAACCACGCCCGGGCTGGTGCCTGGCGGGACGGCATTGACGGTGAATGGACCCATGGGCCGGAACTGCGGCGACGTGGGCTTGTTGCTCGCCGTGTTGGCTGGGCTCACGGAGGTTCCGGCGTTAGTATGGCGCCGCCAGGCACCGCGGATCGCGTGGCTGGGCGAGGTGGAGGGGATACCGTTTGAGGCGGTGGTGCGAGACACAGTGGACAATTCGCGGGCCCGCCTGACAGCGCTGGGATGCCTGGTGGAGGACGCGACGCCGGACTTCGCCGATGCCGATGAAGCGTTCCGCGTTTTGCGGGCGCAGGAGTTCCACACCTTGCACAGGGATAAGCCGCTGGACCGGGTGAAGGAAACGGTGCGGCAGGAAGTGGAGCGCGGCGCCCGCTTAACGCGCGATGAAATCGCGGCTGCGGAAAGGCTCAGGGACGGACTGCGCGCCAGGGTGGCCGCGTTTCAAGCGCATTATGAGTTTTTCGTTTTGCCAACAGTGCAGGTGCTGCCGTTCGACATTGAGCAACCCTTCGTCACGAAGATTAGCGGACGGGAGTTGACATCTTATATCGACTGGATGCGGAGTTGTTACTACATTTCCATTCTTGGCGTACCGGCGCTAAGCGTGCCGTGCGGATTGTCGCCGGACGGTTTGCCGGTGGGCCTGCAGATCGTGGGCCGGGCGGGAGCGGATTGGGACGTATTGCGTCTCGGAAAGGCCTTCGAGCAAGGCATAATGGGCTAACATGCCCGACGAAGATGTTACAAGAACGACGCCGCGGTCGCATCCGTCGCTGACGGTGACATCGGCAATTGACGAAGGCCGGTTTCCGCCCGGGACACTGCTGAACCAGCGGTACCGTATCGTCAGCATGATTGGCAAGGGCGGGATGGGCGAGGTCTATCGAGCCAACGATTTGATACTCGGCCAGCCAGTGGCATTGAAGTTCCTGCCGCCGGAGATGGCGCGCGACGAGCAAACGCTGAACCGGTTCCGCAATGAAGTACGCGTAGCGCGCCAAGTTTCGCACCCCAACGTTTGCCGGGTTTATGATTTGGGCGAGGCCGATGGGCACCCGTACCTTTCTATGGAGTACGTCGATGGAGAGGACCTGTCGACGCTGCTGAAGCGAATTGGCCACCTATCCCAGGACAAGGGCGTGGAATTGGCACGGCAGTTGTGCGCGGGCTTGGCCGCTGCGCATGACAAGGGAGTGCTGCATCGCGATTTGAAACCGGCAAACCTGCTGCTGAACAGCCGCGGGCAGTTGATGATTACCGATTTCGGATTGGCGGGACTGGCGGAAAATGTGCAGGCCGATGTGCGGTCCGGCACGCCGGCCTATATGGCGCCGGAGCAGTTGTCCGGGCTGGAGGTCACACATAGAAGCGATATCTATGCACTGGGCCTGGTGCTCTACGAGATGTTCAGCGGCAAGAAGGCGCACTCGGCGGAGACGCGGGCGGAGTTGCAGCGACTGAAGGATGGAGGGTCGGCGCCATCGTTATCGAGCCTTGTCAAGGATCTGGATCCGGCAATTGAGCGGGTAATCGAACGCTGCCTGGCGCCTGACCCAATGCGCCGGCCGTCCAGTGCGCTGGCAGTCTCCGCGGCTCTGCCGGGCGGGGATCCCTTGGCGGCAGCGCTTGCGGCTGGCGAAACGCCCACGCCGGAGATGGTGGCCGCCTCCGGCGGCAGTGATGGTCTTCGGCCGCGAACGGCGCTCCTGATCGTTTTTGCGATAGTCGCGGGCTGGGTTGGGACGGCCGTCTTGAACGGGCATCTGTCATTGCTCGACAAAATTCCGTTCGAGCAGCCAACCGACGCGCTGGCACAAAAATCAAAAGAGATGATTGCGCTGTTGGGCTATAAAGAAAAGCCTGCGGATGTTATATTCGGCTTCAGCCGGAACACTGGGTACCAGGAGCAGTTGAACAAACATTTCGGCGGCAAAGCGTGGGAGCACCTGATGCACACACGCCCGTCGCTTGTGAACTTTTGGTATCGTTCGACGCCCACCTCGCTGTGGCCGGCAAACGACCGCACCATATACCCTTCGGAGTTCGATCCGCCATTAACGACTCCCGGCGCGATTCGTATTTCGCTCGATCCCGAAGGACGGTTGCGGTCGTTCATAGCCATTCCGAAAGCGACCGATCCTCAACGCGCTGAGCCGTTCGAATGGGCGGTGTTGTTCCGCCTCGCCGAACTTGACATGGCGCAGTTCAAACCCGTGGAGCCTGAATCCATTCCGCTCGTGAGTTTCGACCGGCGCGGCGCGTGGAAGGGGACCATCTCCCAACACATCCCCCACGAGTTTCGGGTGGAAGCGGCAACATTCCGCGGCGTGCCGGTCCATTTCAACGTAGCCGTCGATTGGGGCGAAACGCCCACTCCGCCTCCAGCCAACGCAGCCGATTGGGGCAGCCGGCTCTCATTCCTGCTGTACGCTTGTGCCTACGTTTTCTCTGCCTGGATGGCATGGAAAAACTGGACAGCGGGCCGGACCGACCGCGTGGGAGCGTGGCGACTGGCGGTGTTGGTATCTACTGGAGCATTTCTCACGTTCCTGCTTGCCGCGCACTACAACACGTTCCAGAACCTGAACCACGCGCTAATGAACTGGCTGGCCGTCAGCGTCTTCGTCGGCGTGCTTTTCGGCACAATGTACATGGCATTTGAACCTCATGTACGCAAACGCTGGCCGGAGATGCTGGTGAGTTGGACGCGGCTATTCTCGGGCCGTTTTGCGGACCCCATGGTGGGGCGGCACGTGCTCTATGGAGTAGCGGGCGCGATGGCCATCGGGATCCTGTCGGGGTTAACAGGGCTGGCAGAAAAGAACCTGCGGCTGGATCCGCAAATGATGGACCTGCAGTCGCTTACGGGCGTTCGATTCCAGTTCGCGGCGCTGAGCTCACTCTTTGCCAACACCATTGGCAGCGTGACTTATATCCTGTTCCTGCTATTGGGACTGCGCGTGTTGCTGCGCAACCAGTGGCTGGCGATGGCGGTGACAGCGGCGATCCTGGCGGGATTGGGCAGCATGAATTCCCAACTGCCGTGGTTCAATTTCTCGATCAGCTTTTTGCTGAACGGACTATTGCTGGTTTATCTGCTTCGCTTCGGCTACCTGGCGACCGTGGTGGTGCTGATGTGCTTCTATTTCATGGGACACTTTCCGCCGGACCTCCATTGGGCAAACTGGTACGCATCCTCAAACACGCTATGCCTCCTGTTTCTGGCGGCCCTGACGCTCTACGGTTTCAAGGTGTCGACGGCGGGGCAAAAGACGCTAACCGGCGAACTCGACTAAGCGAGTATGATGAAAGGCGAAACGTTATGAATCGCCGCCAACTGCTCGCCTCCCTCGCCGCCGGCTCATTGAGCCTGCAAGCCAAGAAGTTGAAAAACATCGGCTGCCAGCTTTATACGCTGCGTAGCGTCATCGACGGCAATCCAAAGGCGATTCTCGACCAACTGCAGGAGGCCGGATATGGAGAAGTGGAGGCCGTGCGCGGCAATCTGTCCAAGATCTGGGACTCGCTGAAGCAAACAAAGCTGAAGCCGGTTAGCCTGCACATCGACACGCAATACTTCACCGTGCAAAAAGACAAGCTGGGGCCGGCGCTCGATGACGCCAAGGCGAAAGGATTCAAGTATGTCGTTTGCCCATACATCGCGCCGGCCGACCGGGGCGGCGTGGATGTCATTAAGAAACTGGCGGACACACTGAATTCCGCCGGCGCCAAATGCAAAGCTGCCGGAACAATGCTGTGCTATCACAACCATGCGTTCGAGTTCGAGCCGGTGGCGGGCGGCAAGGGCAATTTGCTGGATGTGCTGATGGAGTCCACCGATCCGGCACTGGTGGGGCTGGAGTTCGACATTATGTGGTCCGCCGTTGGCGGCACGGATCCCATCGACGTCCTGAAAAAATATAAGGGCCGTGTTCCCCTGCTGCACGTGAAAGATTTAGGACCGAACATCACTGTCCGGTACAACGAAAAAGTGCCGAAAGAAGCGTTCAAAGAAGCGGGCGCAGGCGTGCTCGAACTGCCGAAAATTCTGAAAGCGGCGAACGAGAACGGCACAAAGCACTTTTTTGTGGAGCAGGACCAAACGCCGGGCGACCCCATGGCAAGCCTGAAACAAAGCATCGCGTACTTGAAAAAATTGGAACTGTAGTCCGCTTGCGAATGCCGCGGGAGAAGTTCGCGGCGCAAATTTTGCTTGCATTCGGCAGGAAACTATGGAATATGTATCGTGAGTTGATTTTTATTTACATATTCCAGTAGTCGGGAGTGTCCAGTGCCTGTCAAGGTTTCGTATCCTGGCGTTTACATTGAAGAGATTCCCAGCGGTGTCCGGACAATTGGGGGTGTTTCCACTTCCATTGCCGCATTCGCCGGATGGGCGCCAAAGGGGCCGACCGACCGAGCGGTGCTCTGCCTGAGTTGGAGCGACAATGACCGCGTTTTCGGCGGGCTTGACGCCCGGAGTTACCTTGGGTACGCCGTGTCTCAGTTCTTCGGCAACGGCGGCACGCAATGCTACATAGTCCGGCTGGCGGCGGCGGACGCGAAGTTCGCCACAGCGGTTATCGACGGGCTGGAACTGGTTGCCACCGGCCAGGGAGCCTGGGCGAATCTTTACCAGATTGTCACCAAACCGCGCGCCGACGATGCGGCGCGCTTCCGGCTGGACGTGGTGGTGAAAGCAACCGGCGAAACCGCCGAATCGTTCCTGAACCTGTCGCTCAACGCCACCGACGCCCGGTATGCGAAATCCGTGTTGGCCGCGGAATCGCAACTGGTGGCGGTAACAAAAGCTGACATCACAAAACCGGTGACGGCGAAGACCGTCGATATGGCCGGTGGCGTGGACGGTAAGGTTTTGGAGCCGGGCATGGCGGAGTTCGACACGGCACTGTTAGGCGATGGCGCCACCACGGGCGTCTACCTGCTCAGCCGTGTGGATCTGTTCAATATGCTTTGCGTGCCGGGCTATGGCGTGGCAACAAACCTGGGCAAATTGGAAAAACTCTGCCGCGACAGGCGGGCGCTGTTGATCGTCGATTCCGATAAAGGCCAGAGTCCTGAATCGGGAGCAATGACAGGCGCTCCAGATTCGAGCCTGACCGGTGCCGACGGGATTAACGGGTCGTTCTACTATCCTTGGCTGCTGGCCCCGGATCCGAAGCAGGAGGGCCGCATCCGGCCATTCCCGCCCTGCGGAGCGGTGGCCGGAGTGTACGCCCGCACCGACGCGACACGCGGAGTATGGAAAGCACCCGCGGGCACTGACGCGAGTCTTTCGGGAGTGAGCGGGGTCACCAAACCCATGACGGACGCTGAAAACGGCGTACTGAACCCGCTGGCGGTGAATTGCATCCGTTCGTTCCCTGTCTATGGCACTGTGATTTGGGGCGCGCGGACGCTACGCGGAAACGATGAGATCGGCGATGAATGGAAGTACATTCCCGTCAGAAGGACCGCGCTATTCATTGAGGAAAGCCTGTTTCGCGGGTTGAAATGGGTAGTGTTTGAGCCCAACGATGAGCCATTGTGGGCGCAAATCCGGTTAAATACCGGATCGTTTATGCACGATCTGTTCCGGCAGGGCGCATTCCAGGGAAGCACGCCGAAGGACGCGTACTTCGTGAAGTGCGACAAAGACACGACAACCCAAAGCGACATCAACCGGGGCATCGTGAACATCGTGGTGGGCTTCGCGCCGTTGAAACCGGCTGAGTTTGTCGTGATCAAGCTGCAGCAGATGGCCGGCCAGCTCGGAGTTTAGACAACGCTTCCGGGATAAGGCGGCGCCGGAGGCATCGCGCTCCCGAGGCTTCTTCGAAGTGAGATTTCTGGGGGAACAGAATGGCACAGTTCAGTGTGAACGCGCAGCGGTTTGACCCGTACAAGAATTTTAAGTTTCGGGTGAAATGGGATGGCGCCTACGTCGCCGGCGTCAGCAAGGTTTCCGCGCTGAAGCGGACCACGGAAGTGGTGAAGCACCGCGACGGCGGCGACCCCAGTTCCAGCCGCAAGTCGCCTGGGCGAACCGAATACGAAGCCGTCACGCTGGAGCGCGGCGTCACCCATGATCCGAATTTCGAGCAGTGGGCGAATAAAGTTTGGAACTACGGAAGCGGGCTTGGCTCAGAGGTTTCGTTGAAGGACTTCCGCAAGGACATCATCATCGAGGTCTACAACGAAGCCGGGCAATTGGCGCTGGCCTACAAGGTGTACCGTTGCTGGGTGTCAGAGTTCCAGGCGATGCCCGATCTGGACGCGAACGCGAATGCCGTGGCCATACAGCACATCAAGCTCGAAAACGAAGGATGGGAGCGCGACTACGAAGTGGGTGAACCCGGCGAGCCTTCGTTTACTGAGCCATAAGAAGGGCTGCCGGCAAATTGCAGTTGTTTCCGAACGTGATTGAGACGCGCACAGCATGCAACCGAACTTATCTATGCGGCTATTGGAGGCGTGGGAGCACGGACGCGCGCAACATCCACTGCGGCGCGCCCTGACGATGTTGCAGGTGGCGCGCCCGGAAGCCTCCGTTTTGGAGCTGGCTGCTATGTCCATCGGCGCTAGAGACCGCGCGCTGCTGGAATTGCGGGAGCAACTTTTCGGGCCACAGTTCCAATCCGTGGCCACTTGTCCGGAGTGCGCCGAATGCCTGGATCTGACATTCAGCACCGGCAACGTTCCTGGCGCCGGGCACGCTGCCCCGGCGGGCGAGTTCCACTTTGCGCATCAGGGCAAGACGGTGGCCGTTCGAATGCCGACAACGGCCGACTTGGCCGAAGCAGCCAGCGCAGAAAACCGTGCCGAAGCGCTGCTCGCGCGGTGCGCGCCGGAGGCGCCGAAAAGCGCCTGGGCCGAGATTCAGAATCACATGGCGGAGTGGGACCCGATGGCGCAAGTCTGGATGGAACTGTCCTGCCCGTCGTGCCGGCACCAGTGGCGTGCGGTTTTCGACATAGCCGGATACCTATGGATTGAATTGGGAGACCGTGCCAAACAGTTACTGCGGGAGGTGGATGGATTGGCACGCGCATATGGCTGGGGAGAGCGTGAGATTCTAGCGTTAAGTTCTCAACGGCGACGCGCGTACCTCAGCTTGGCGACAGGCGGGTAGAGATATGTTCCTTGACGAGTTGCTGGACCGAACGATCGGCGAATCGCAATTGCCCGCAGTGGCGCCGCGGCGGGCTTCCCGATTCGAGCCGGACGCGGAAGCACCGCCAGTGGAAGAGGATCTTTTCGCCGAGCCCACTGATCGGGCACCGGTCGAGCGCCAGCAGATGCCGTTCAGCGCCCGGACGGCCGTTCGCAACGAACAAACAGACATTGAGCACGCGCCGGTCCGCGAACCGGCTGTCCGTTCCATTGGCCCGGCCTCGCCGCAAACGATGCGAACGGCGCCGCCGGTTAACGGAGAGGCCCCGGCCAAGGAGCCGCCCAGGCCGGAGCCCGCCGCCCCGTTCATCTTGGAGCGGTCTGTTTTTCTGAGCCCGTACCCGCCGCCAGACGTGCCGGAACCGGCCGTGCAGGAGGCGCCGCCGCGACTGACCGAAACCACACGGATCGTGGAACGGACTCGCGAGACGGAGACGCATGTTCTAGAGCGCCGATTCGAAAAGCTGGAAAGGGAGACGCGCACGGTTCGGGAACTCGCGCAACCGGACTGGCCCGAGGCGCCGGCGCGGGCGAAACACCGTGAGATTGAAACAGACGCGCCGCGGACTACACCAAGGAACGGATCTGTGGCAGGCCCTCCGTCGCCGGTCCAGATACGTTCGCGTCTCTCGCGTTCACCGCAGGCCGCGCCAGCGGAACCGGCGCCGCCACCAGTCTCGGTTCACGTGAACATCGGCCGCATTGAGGTTCGCGCGGCGGCAACCGGGAGTTCCGCCCCCAGGAAGACCGGACCGAACGAACCCCGGTTGAGCCTGGAAGACTATCTGACGCGACGGGAAAGAGGCTGACCGTGCCGGGACCCTTCGCAGTGGCGGCTGTCACCGCCGTATTGAAAGACATCCTGAACGACGGCTTGGCGAACCACGACCTGTCGGCTCTTGGAAACGTGGCCGTCACCGCCCTGCCGCCGGACCGAATTCCGGCCACGAACGCCGAAGAGAAGAGTCAACTAAACCTCTTTCTTTTCCAGGTATCGCCAAACACCGGCTGGCGGAACGCGGCGCTGCCATCGCGAAGCAGCACCGGCGAACGGCTGACCAACCCGCCGCTGGCGTTGAACTTGCACTATCTGATTACGGCCTACGGCAAGGAGGAGTTCCACGCCGAAGCATTGCTGGGCTATGCGATGCAGATGATGCATGAAAGCCCGATTCTGACGCGGGCCATGATCAACGCCACGCTGAAGCCGGCGTTGCCGCCAGGGGTCACGTTGCCTCCGGGCCTTGGAATGATTTCGACATCCGACCTGGCCGACCAGGTGGAGATGGTGAAGATCACGCCGCAACACCTGAGCGCGGAGGAAATGTCGCGGTTGTGGTCGGCCATGCAGGCCAAGTACCGCCCGACAGCAGTGTATGAGATCTCCGTAATTCTGATTGAGGCCGACAAGGCAAAGAAGAGTCCGTTGCCTGTCCTGAAGCAAGGCGACGACGGAAAAGGCCCGGCAGCGCAGGCAGATCTCGTTCCTCCGTTCCCGGAGATCTTGAGTGTGACTTTCCCGAACAACCAGACGCAGGCGATGTTGGGGGATGCGGTGATATTGACGGGCCATGACTTGGCCGGAGAGACAGGAAAGGCGGCGGACGTAACCGTCAGCGCGCAACTCGTGTCCCCGCGCCTGGACGCCCCGTTGCTGGTGGCCATTCCCGTTGCGGCGCGCTCGGCAAATACTGCGGCGTTCACCATACCGCCCACTCCTTTAGACGTTCCGGCGGGCGTCTACTCGCTTTCGCTAGTTGTGAGCGCGGCGGCGCCGGCCGACCCGGTCACGTCCAACGAAGTGGCGATCGCCATCGCGCCACGAATCACGGGCGGGTTGGCCGCGCCGGTGGCGCGAACCGCGGTGGATCCGGAAACGCAACTGGGCACAGCGGTAATTGCGATCACCTGCTCGCCGGAGGTGTTGCCGTCGCAACGCGTGTCTCTGGTCATTGGCACCAAAGAGGTGCGCAGCGCGCCGCTGGCCGGCCAGACCGCATTGCTGCAATTCACCGCCACGGGATTGGCAGCCGGCGAACACTGGATCCGATTGCGCGTTGACGGCGCGGAGAGTTTACTAATCGACCGCGCGGATCCGGCGGACGTGAAGTTTGACGCCACGCAGAAACTGGTGCTGACTTGACCGCGATCGCCCAATGGCAGAAGGAGAACGGCGCTTATTTGAGCGCGTCGATTGAGTGGCTGAAACTGCGCTTGCAAAAACTCGCGGCGGAAACGGCCCAGCGGGATGGCGCGGACCTGCGCGCCATGGAGGCACAAGTCCTGGCGGCGGCCGCCGCTCGGGAACAAGCGGCGGCCACGGCGCCGCCCCCAAGTTTGGATCTGCTGGCCGTGCAGTTGCGCCTCACGCGGTTCGAAGCGGAGGTCGTACTGCTGTGCGCCGCCATGGAACTGGACACCCGCGTAGCGGGACTCTGTGCGCAGGCTATGGGGAACCGCGAACTGGCGTATCCGACGTTCGCACTCGCGCTGTCGTTGTTTGAAGCGCCGGCCTGGGAGTCCATTTCCCCGCAACGGCCATTGCGGCACTGGCGGCTGATTGAAGTGCATCCGGGTCCAGCGCAGCCACTGACGCTGGCGCCGTTGCGGCTGGATGAGCGCGTGCTCAATTATGTGAAGGGGCTCAACGCGCTCGATCCGCGACTGGCACTGCACGTGCGTCCCGTGGCGCCTGTCGCTGAAGGCGCGCTGCCACCGTCGCAGGCGGCAAGCGTCGCGGCGGTGCGGGAACGCTGGTCGCTGGCGCCAAAAGGAGAGCCTCCGCCGGCGGCAATCCTGCTAGGCCCGGATATTGAGGCAAAGCTCCTGGTGGCGGCCATGCTCGCCGGGCAACTCGATCGCCAGTTATTTCGGATTGGAGTGGACTCTTTTCCGGCCGGCATTGAAGCAATCGACGACTTGGCGCGGTTATGGCAACGGGAAAGCGCGCTATTGCCGCTGGCCCTCTATGTGGACGCGCAAACGGATTCTTCGGGCGTGGATGCCGGGCTTGCCCTGGATCGCTTCGCCACGCGTGTGGCCCACTCCAACAGCCCGCTGCTGATTGGCCTGCGAGAGCCACTAGGGCGGCTCTCCTGCAACGCGGCGTCCTTTGACATCGCGCGGCCCACCCGTGCGGAGCAATTCGCGCATTGGACAAGCGTGCTGGGCGACATTCCGGAAGGCGAGCGAAGGCAGGCAGCGTCGCAATTGGCAAGCCAGTTCAGCATGAACGTCTCCGAGATTTCCGCGTCCGCCGGGGCGACACCACGCGACCCCACCGAGTCCTATGCCAATCGCGTGTGGGATCACTGCCGGGACCGTTCGCGCCCCAGGCTCGACACGCTGGCGCAGCGCATTGATCCGAAAGCGGAATGGAGCGGATTTGTTGTGGCCGATGAAACAGCCCGCCTGCTGCGGGAGTTGACAGCGCAAGTGCGATGCCGGAACACCGTCTACGGCGAGTGGGGCTTCGGTGACCGAATGAACCGGGGCATGGGGATTAGCGCGCTGTTTGCTGGAGAGAGCGGGACCGGCAAGACGATGGCGGCGGAAGTGATCGCCAACGACCTGCGCCTGACGCTTTACCGGATTGACCTGAGCCAGGTGGTGAGCAAGTATATCGGCGAGACGGAAAAGAACCTGCAACGGGTTTTCGACCTGATGGAGGGGAGCGGCGCGATTCTGTTTTTCGACGAAGCGGACGCGCTGTTCGGCAAACGCAGCGAGGTGCGCGATAGCCACGACCGCTACGCCAATATCGAAGTGAACTATCTGCTGCAGCGGATGGAAAACTACGGCGGCGTGGCCATACTCGCCACAAATATGCGGAGCGCTTTGGACCAGGCATTTGTGCGGCGGCTACGGTTTATTATTCCCTTTAGCTTTCCCGGCCCGGCGGAGCGGCGTGAACTTTGGCAACGGGCCTTTCCCGAGGCTGTTCCGAGAGAGGACCTGGATTTTGACCGTTTATCGCGCCTCAACCTGAACGGAGCCGGCATCCACAGTGTGGCGGTGAACGCGGCGTTTCTGGCCGCGCGGGACCAGGCGCGTGTATCCATGCCGCTCATTCTGCTGGCTGCGCGCACCGAGTTCCGAAAGATGGAACGGCCGATGAGCGAAACGGAGTTTCGGGCTTAGCATGACCCTGGAGATCCAAATCGACCGTGTGTTGCTGGACGGGTACCCGTTAACAGCGGCGGAGCGGGATCTGTTTTCGCGAGCCTTGGAAGGGGAGTTAACACGGCTCTTTGCGGAGGCTGGTCCCGCATCGGCCGGCGCCGGAAACCTGACCGCGGCGGCGGTCGTGGCACCGCCGATTCCCTCGCAGGTCCGGCTTGATGCATCGTCGCTGGGGGCCGAAGTCGCACGGTCCGTTTTTCACGGTATTGGGAGGGCCGGAGTGTGAAGTCGAGCGCGCTGCTTCCCGCCACTGCCGAACCGGAGACTGCGAACACGACGCCCGCGGGAACCGTTGCACAGAAGCCGGAGAACGGCGCCACGAAGTTGAATCGGGACTTTTCCGTGACGGTGACCGCGGCCGGGGGCGCCAACGGAAACCCTGGCGAGGAACAAGCCGAAGCGGTCCGCGAGTTCTTGCGGCAGCTGCTCGGGCAGCTTGGTATACCGGAATCAAGGCTCGATATCCGGTTCAATCGCGAAGCCGCCGGCGTTGCCGCAAACTATTCGGCAAACGGAGTTTTCAAAGGCGGGGTGGTTTATCTCGCTCCCCGCATGGTGACACCGGAAACCGAAAGCGGACGGCGAGTGATGGCGCATGAAGCGGCACACCTGGCGCAGAGTTTTGCGGAAACACCGGCGGCTGCGCCCGAAGATGACTTCGACGTGTTGGAAGCTGCCGAAGCGGAGGCGAATCGGGTGGCGGCCGAGTACGAAGCAACCGGAACGGTGGCGCCGGTTCAGGTCGCGCTGCCCGCGGCAGCGGTGGTTGGTGACACCGGTGTCAAGGAAACCGGTGAAACAGAGACCACTGTGACCAAACGGAAGCCGGCGCCGATTGCTTCTGCCGGGAAGACCGCGAAGGCAAGCCGGGAAGCGGAGATCGAACGGATAATCGACCTGCTCTCCTACGGGCTGTTCGACTGGGGAATCACCGACAACGACGTGCTGCAGGCGTTGGAGATTCTCGCCATGTACCCGATTCTGACGGCGTGCGGGATCTCACGCGCCATTGGAGAAAAGTACCGCGTCCGGCTGCTCGAGAATCTGAACCCTCCTCATTACAAGCACTACCGGCGGCAGGTGTTGGCCGTGGCATGGGCGGCGGAGAGCGCAGCGGAGTTTGACGGTTTGGAAGAAGAGATTCTGAACCCGATGGACCTGGTGGATCTCGATCTGGCGGAGGCCACGGCGATTGCCGACATTCTCGATATGGCGCCGGCAGTGGAGAGGGCCGCCCGGAACGACCAGGCGCGATCCAAGCGCATTGATGAGATCAAAAAAGCGGCGGATTCCGAAGAGGCCGTCCGAACAATGGAGGAAGCAATAAAAGACGCGGCCAAAGCGGAGGAAGCGCCGCAGGGGCCAAGCGAGGACGACAAAGAGGCGGTTGCCAAACTCGTGAACAACATTCGGCTGAAGCTGGATGAGTTCCACGTGTCGGATGCCGAGGCGCTGGAATTGCTGGATCGCATGGTGGCGCTCTTGGAAACGCTCGATCCGGCCCCCCTATTCCGGGCGGTGGCGCTGGGAATCGGGCCGAAGCTGGTCTCGGAACTGATGGATCAGATCCCGGTGAAGGGTCTCTACGACACAGAGAAGCGGCGCGTTGCGTTTACCCATTTGGCGGCGACGCGCCCCGCGTTCGTCAACCAGCAGCAGGCGGCGAATCTGATTCTCAGCAGTCCAAACAGCGAAGATGCCTTCCTGGCCTTTCTGTTGGTGAAGGCGATGCCGGAAATGCCGCGGACAGCCTTCCTGAAGGCCATTCGAATCGATTGGAAGGGGTCGGAAGTCAAGCGTTGGGACGAGTTGATCGCGGCGCTGCCGGTGAACATCCGCGAATCGGAGACATTTAACTTTTATACCGGCGCCAAGGAGAAACAGGACGAACAGGCGATATTGGGACAGCTTTTGGACGAGAAGCTCTGGACCGCGGAGGGCGCGCCGAGGCTGGATGCCGTCATCCGCATGGCCCGCGCGGCGGGGCACGCGGAATTCGTATTCAACCAGTCGAAAACACGACGGGCCGATCAGATAAAAGGGCTGGAGGAGGTCGTCAAGAAATACCAGCTTTACGCCGAGGGAGTCCGGGATACCTACATCGAAACGAAGCTGGAGACAAAGCCGTGGTATCAGGAGGGTTTCCTGGGATCGCTTGCCAACGTCGGCCGCTGGTTGAGCTTCATCGGCAGTTGCCTTGGAAAAATCCGGCTTGCCGAATTTAGCGGGATTTCGATCGACGCCGATTTGGCGCAGTATCAGGGAATCGAGGGCGGATCGGTTTCCGGCGCACGGTTACGCGAATCCACTGAGGAGGAACGCGACGCGGCATACAAACGCGGCGGTATTCCGGTAAATGTGGCGCGAGCCACGCTGCGCAAGTTCGAAACGATTCTTGAGGCCGAGGAGATTGCAATCGATCACCTGGCCTACACCGGCAGCATTGCGGTCACAGCGCAGCCGGTAATTCTGAAGAAGCTCTACGTTGCGGTTACTCACGACGATATTCTGCTCCCTTGGTCTAAACGCAAAGTACAACGGCTGCATGTGAGTTTCGAATCGGTCACGGTGCGGGATTGCGCAATCGTCCGGCCGGAAAGTATCTACAGCATCAATAGTCTGGTAGTCGACAAACCGGCGGTGGATGCGGAGAACGTGGGATCGGACAAGCTCGAGGAATCGGGCTTAATGGCCATGTTTACGGCTCTCTTCGATTCCAAAGAGCCGGTCTCGATATCGGTCGGAATCGGCAAGCTTCGCGCCGACGGCATCGCCACCAGCGGTGGAAGCTGGCTCGATTGGTTCGAAGTGGAAGGGTTCCACCTCCATACCGGCGGCAATACCAAAGGGTATGAACTCGCATTGCAGGGGTCACTCACGCGACTGAAACGCAGGATTGAGGCCGAGTTGACAGCGGAACTCACCGCCGGAACGCCGGAAGAAGCCAAAGAACATCTTACGGCGCGGGAAAACCTGGAAAAGCAATTCATGAAAGTGGAGGCGGAGCTAAAGAGAGGCGCTCGACAGGGCTCGGTTGTCGATATCCAGTCTTTAAAGGTCTCCGGAGTGGAAGGGCTAACGGAAGACGAACTTGCATTGGCGGACATTCACGGCCAGGGAGAATCACCGACGGCCATCATGCCATTGTTCGCCGATCCAAGCTCAATGCGAACAATGGTTACGGGTTCGCGACGGGGCGCGACCTTGAAAGGAAAACTGCCAGGCGAAGAAGAGTTCAGCATCGACATCTCCAAAATCCGGAACAAAGAGCCGCTGCGGCTCACCGGCGCGATTCCAACGGCGGAGCAGGCCCAAAAAGAGTTCGACGACTTCATTCGCGACAATAAAGCCAGCCGCACAAAAGAAGGCTACCAGGCGGCGATCGACGCGCTGAAGTTGCGCGCCGATATTGCCCGCCAGTATGAAGAGTTGGCGAAGAAGGGCGTGCAGTTCTTGAAAGAGCCGGACGAAGTCCGTGACTATCAGGGCTTCCGGAACTGGCTGATCTGGTTTGAAGAAAACCGGGCGACGGTCATCGAAAAAGTCCTATTGGAAGGGGTTTCCCTCAATATCAGCGGGCAGGGCAATCCGGAGGTAATGGCGACCACGCTTTCTGTGGAAGGCATTACAACAAAACGTCCCGATGGCAGCGAGAACCTGAAGATCCGTGAAATTACCGGGCAGGACGCGGGAGTGAGCGCCGTATTCCAAGGCGGGCTCGCCAATGCAAAAGAGTGGCGGAAGAACCTGGACCAGGCAGGAATCAAGGCCCGCAACCTCACCGTGAAGGACATCCGCCATGCTGGCACCGGCGCCACGATTGAAGAACTGACGTTCACCGGAGAGGGCGAAGAAGCAGGTCTCGACGCAACGCTGACGCGAAAAGGCGAGGGCCGCGAAGCGACAGTGGACATTAAGGCCCGCAGAGTAACTGCTCGAAACATAAGTATTCCGGCCTACGAAGGACTCTTGAACGCCGAATTGACGCGCCTGTACGGAATCGAAGAGACTGATCGCTCGCTGGAAGAAAAGCAGCGTATCGAATCGATTGAAGCGATGCTTGGCGATTTGAAGAACATCGACGGGCGAAAGCAGGCGGCCGAAGCGGAGTTGGCGTCGAAGAAGGGAAAAACCGCGCGGGACGCCGCGAATAAGAAACTGGCTGCGGTGAACCAGGACTTCAAGGATTGGGAGGAGCGGCTGATAGTCGCCAACCTCTCCATCGACCAGTTGAATATCTCGATCGGCGGTCTGGGGGACGTGTTCGCCGAAGGCTACAACTTCAGCGACGCGAACTACGAAATCCAAGGAAAGGGCCCAGATGGGCACTGGCTGGAACGGGCGGAGGCAGGGGGGATCCGGACGCGAACGGCGGCGGGCGATCAGGTGGTTGCCGACAAGATCGTGGCCGGTCCGGTGAGCGGTACGGTAAAGAAGATTGAAAACGGGTATGAGCTGAAGGACTTCAAAATCCAGTCGCTCGCGTTGACCGGCGTTTCCTACCGTAGTGGCGATATTTTCGTGCAGTCCACGGGCGAAAGCCAACTGGCGGACATCGTCATATCGGCAACGATGACCTCGACAGAGAGCGGGACGAACCTCACTCTCACTTCGGTCACGATTGGAAAGCTCGTCGCCAGCGGCATCCGGTATGAAGATGCGGAGAAGAGCGTTACGGTTCCTTCGGGCGAGTTGATCGGTATATCGCTAACCGGAATGGAGGTCTACCTGCCGAGCAAGTCCGCCGAAAAAGCGGGAGCGAAGAAAGCCTATTCCGGAACCGTGGAAATAGCCGGCATGAAGAAACTGGCCGTGGGTGCGTTGACGGGTGGGTACGGCATTGGAGCAACTCTGAACGCAGCGCCAAAGGACGCGAAGGCTATCAAGGTAAACCTGGCCAAGAGCGGTGAGATAACAGTGGATTTGCAGGGCATCCACGGATGGGCACGCGTCGATGAGTTGGGCACCAAGAACAAAGTGATTGTCCAATTCAAGAATTTGCGGGGCCAGGTGGTGAAGAATGGCGACAACATCTCGATTCGGGCGCTGCAACTCGGCGAACTCAGCCTGAGCCAGATGCATTGGGACGCCAGTGGCAAGATCATCGACATCAACGACAGAGTGACCGTAAGCGGCATTGAAGTGGATGCGGAAGTGGAAATGGGGCCGAAGCCCGCCAAGCCAGGTGCCAAGGCCAAGAAAAAGACAGAGGATGGCAAGGAAGAAGAGCCAGAGAAGGAGTTGAAGTCAGTCAAGATCAGCAAACTGAAGGCGGCCGACATTCTGGCCAAGAGCGTGGTTGTAACGCTGCCCGCTGTAGCGGAAGACAAAGCGAAGGGAATCGAGGCAAGCAAGCAGAAGCGGTTCGAGCTGGAAGAGGCAAACATTCGCGGGCTCCTGGTGACGGGCACAAACATTCTTCGCACCGGCGGAACACTTGCGTTGCAGGACGGAAAGTTCGAAGTGACAAAGAGCCTGTCCATCACCAACCTGCAGGCAACGGTGGGGGACATCACCAAGGAAGAGATCAAGCGGGCCACGATCAGCACCAAGATGTACGGCAAAGAGGCCGAAGAACCGGGCAAGGGAGGCCGCGAACTCAGCGCGACGCTGACGGCGAAGGACGGCACCATTCTGCGCATCGGCCGGACAGACCAGGTGACGCTGGCCGATATCGCCGCCGGCAAGTTCGACACGAGTGGGACGAAACCAAAGCTTGAATCCGGCGTGGCCGTGGACAAAGTTGTGTTGAACGGCATCACCACGGGCGACATCATCATTAAGGACGACGAGATCTCCGTCTCCGATATAGAGATCGCCGGACCGGTGGACGTCACCGCGGTCACGTGGCTGGGCGATGGCAAAGCGGTGAAAGCCGACGCGATTAGCTTCACCGAAGTAGTCAAGGTCGGTAAAGTAGACGCCAAGTTCGATGTGACAACAACCACCGGGCCCGACGGCACCCCGAAGACGAAATCAGAGATCAAGACTTTAGTGATCGACAACATTTCGGCTCCGAAAATTACGGGAACGAATGTCACCTACTCTGGACCACTGAAGAGCAAGACAGGCTCTCGCCACGTGGATGTCGTGCTGCCGAAGGCGACAATCAACGGATTTGAAATCGAACAGGTGTCCAAGGATTTCGCCACCACGATTCTGAAACTGAACCCGAAGTTCCAGAGCGCCAGCGTTGAGTCGTTCGCGTTGACATTGACCGACACCGTCGCCGGAATGGTGAAGACCAAGAAACTCGGCGCGAACATCAGCGCCGGCGCCTTCCGGGCGACGACCGTTTTCAAGACCACCGGAGCAGGCACGGCGGCGGAAGCAACCGAACTGAGCGACGGTGTTTTCGAACTCGATTCCCTTGGACTGCGCGAAATCACCGCGACTTTGAGTGGCGACGGCAAGGACCGGACCGTGGATCTGAAGTCGAAGTTCCTCGGCAACCTGGGCGGAACAGAAGCGGGAGCAGACGCGACAAACTTGAGTTATAAAACCAGCGACGGCGTCGCGCGCGTTGGAAGCATGGCGCTGCATGGGGTTCGTTACATCGACCCGAACCTTGGGTTGACGCTCGACATCCAGGAGGCGCTAGTGCCCCAGACGGTTTCGATTCCGGAAAAGGGACCCATCACGATTCCGGAAGGGAAGATCACCAACGCTTACTTCAAGATCGACGATTTGATGGCGCTTCGATCAGGTAAGAAGGACGACACCGATTCTGGGATTGACACAACACAGTTTTACAACATGCTGGACCATGTCAACGGGCATCTAAACGCCGACGTTTTCGTCTCCTTCTCGGCGCTCGGCCAGGAAGTATTTCCACTCCGAATCCCCATCACCGACGGTAAGTTCAATTTCGATGAAGTCCGCAAGAACGCACTCTGGCTCCGGAATCGCGCGGTGTCCGACTTGGAGATGGAGCGGCAAGGAGACGACATTTTCTACGTAGACTTCCTGGCCCTGGAGGTCCTGGGCTTCAACGTTCTCACCTGGACGCCGGACTCTGACGCGGAACTCGAAGAGATGAAGAACAACACCGTGCGAATCAAGCGCATTGTGCGTCCGGAAGTGCATCATCTGGTCCAGTTCGCGTCCGACGTAAGCGGGGACCCCGGCGATCCGTCGATGGCCGATGAGGTCGAGTTACGAGACGTGGACGCAAAGCTCAGCCTTACCGGACAGGTTCCCCTCGATCTCGGCGAACTTGGAAAGTTGCGGCTCGGCCTGCCCGGGAAGGACGCCATGACGGACCTGATCGTGAACTCCAAGGGCTCGCACCACATGACGTGGAGCCTGGGAACGCTGGGCGTCGCCATCGATTCGCTGAATATCAAAGGCAACAAGGTGAAAGGCGAGAAGGCGGGCGGGGCGTTGATTGAGATCAATGGCATTAAGGAGGGCACGCTTGATTTCACGAATGGAAAGGTGATGAAGCCCGGCAAGATTGAAGGCACCATCAGCGAAGCCAAGGTATCGAATCTCTCAGTGGAACTGGCGGAGGACGAGAAATGAAGAAGAAAGCACCGCTGCCGTCCAGCGCGGCGCCCGCGGCCCCCACAACGCAGCCGGCACAGAAGCAACCGCAGCCGGCAGCGCCGCCCGTGCCAACCGCCGCGCCGGACGCGAATAAAGAGGCAAACAAACCCGCTCCGGCGGACAACCCGCCCGGAGCCAATTTGAGCGAAGTACCGGTCACCAGCCCGGTTTCGCCAGAAGGGCCCAGGCCAGCCAGCGTCTGGAGTCCCCCGCCAAATTTCTTCAAGCTCGATCCGCCGTCTCTCGAACTGATGGACTGGGCGGCTCTGCGGAAGCCCTTTCTCGACCGAGGCGCGATGATGTCAGGCCGGGACGGAGCCAGTATCGAAACCAGTTGGATGCAGTTTTACAAGGGAATGTTTTGGGCCACAGGCAACACCAAACTCGCCGCCGCTTACGCCAATTTCGCCATCCCCAACTACATTGATTTGAGCCTCCGCGCCGACGGCTACAGCACCACGGTAGAGCGCTTCGACCGCGAGACCGAGCGCCTGCTTCCGCCAGGCCAAGGCCTTGGCAAAATCGTGGTGCCACTAATAACGCCGGACACACTGAGCTGGAGCGTTGAAAAACTCACCGGCAAAAAGATCGACTTCCATTTCTAAGGGAACCCAATGGGATTTTCGCCAAGATCGCCACAGTTAATTCGAGGTGGACTCGTCATGATCGACGCGGACTCAGGCAAGGTTCTCCGTGTCGTCACGTTACAGTACAACCCCGACACACTTACCCGCAGCCTCCAAATCAAGGGCGTCGGCGGGGACAGCGGTGACCACAGCGAACCGACGCGCCTGAAGGGTCCGCCGGTCGAATCCATTAAGCTTGACGCCGAAATCGACGCCACCGACAAACTGGAAGCCGCCGATAGTTCGGTGACCGATCTCGGATTGCATGCGCAACTGGCGCTGCTGGAAACGCTCGTCTATCCATCGAGCGCCGATCTCCGCTCCAACAACAGCAGCGCCAAGTCCGGTTCCATCGAGATTGTCGCCATGCAGAAACCGCTCATCCTCTTTGTCTGGAGCAAACGGCGCGTTTTGCCGGTGCGTATCACCGAATTCTCCATAACAGAGGAAGGATTCGACGCCGCGCTGAACCCGATTCGGGCGAAAGTGAGCCTGGGCATGCGGGTACTAACCGTAGACGACGTAGGGTTCGACAACCGCGGCGGGAGCATCTTCATGAGCTACCTGGAACAAAAAGAACAAATGGCGTCCGGAATCGCAACAAAAGCGTTCGGTTCGCTCGGAATCACTGGACTGCCGTAGGAGGCCCCTTAATGACACCTTTTTCTCCAACCAGCCGCTACTATGGCCTTGCCGTCAAGCAACTGCCGCAATCCGACGGTTCAACGCTGGCCTTTATTGCACGTCGCTTAGTTCCAGGTCCGGGCCGCTTCGCCACGCTCGAAGAACATACGGTAACGCAAGGCGAACGGCCCGATCATGTCGCAGCGCAGCGTCTTGGCGACCCCGAACAGTTCTGGCGCCTGTGCGACGCCAATGCGGTGTTGCATCCCAACGAGTTGACCGCCACGCCGGGCGAAAGAATCCGGGTCACGTTGCCGGAAGGAATCCCAGGCCCGCAATCCGCCTGACCAAAACCATGTTGAAGGGCGTCCACTTAACGTTGCTGATCGGACCCGCCGTGCCGGTGCCCGCACCCTCCGTGGTGATGCAGGCGCTGCGGTCTATCCAGGTTACCAGCGGCAAGGATCGCAGCGGTTTTCAGGTTACCTTCGCGGTTGGCAAGGATTCGCCGCTCTTGAAGACCATGCTGCCGGCCGGCTACTTCGACCCCATTTCAACCCGCGTCTGCATCATCGCCACCGTAAATGGATTTCCGCATGTGTTGATGGATGGCCTGGTGACGCAACAGGAACTGGCGCCAAGCAATGAGCCGGGAATGTCGACGCTCACCATCACCGGCGAAGATTTGAGCCTGGCCATGGACATAGTCGAAATGGTGATGCCGTACCCAGCCGTTCCCGTGATCGGCAGAATCTACCTGATCCTGGCAAAGTACGCCTTCCTGGGCATTGCGCCGATTGCGATTCCACCGCTGATTCCAACCGTTGAAATGCCCACCACTGGATTTGAATCGCAGACAACTACGGATAGGGCGTATCTCCAAAGTCTCGCAAGGCGGGCTGGGTACGTGTTTTATTTGGAACCCGGGCCGGCGCCGCTGACATCGATCGCCTATTGGGGACCCGACATCCGAATCCCGGTTCCACAACCGGCGCTGAACATCAATATGGACGCTCACACGAACGTGGAATCGCTGAGCTTCTCTCTCGACGGTCTGGCTAAGAAGTGGACGGTGGTAACCATCCTAGACCCCATCACAAAAAAGATTCCGATCCCTGTTCCCGTGCCAAACATCAGCGTGTTCAAGCCGCCAATGGGCGCACGGCCCACGCCCCCGGCGCGCGTGGTCTTCGCCAAGGAGTTTTCCAAACTCACGCCAGATAAAGCGGCCGAAAAAGTTCTCGGGCTGTTGATGAACAATTCAGACGCCATCAGCGTCTCCGGCTCGCTCGATGTTGTGCGGTACGGCAGGCCGCTGCGCTCCCGAATGATGGTGGGCGTGCGCGGCGCGGGCCTTGCTTACGACGGACTCTACTACGTGAACAGCGTGACCCATTCCATTAAGCGCGGCGAGTACAAACAGAGTTTCACGCTCTCCCGCGACGGACTGATTTCCAATACACCAAAGGTTGTGCCATGAATAGCGAACCGGAACAAAAGTACTTCGGTAAATACCGGGGTACAGTCATCAACAACATCGATCCCGAGCAGCGCGGACGGATTCTGGCCATGGTGCCGGATGTACTCGGAATGGTGCCTTCGTCGTGGTGTGAGGCGTGTGTTCCGCTGGCCGGACCCACCGGACCGCCCATGGGAACGTACTTCGTGCCGCCCATCGGCGCCGGCGTGTGGATTGAATTCGAACAGGGCGATCCGAACCATCCGGTCTTCACCGGGTGCCGTTTCGGTCTGGCGGCGGAAGTACCTACATTGGCCTTCGCCGGGCTTCCCATCTCACCGAGTATCGTCCTGCAGACGGCTGGCCAGAACACTATCGCCATCAGTGATCTGCCGGGGCCAACCGGCGGAATTATGCTGAAGAGCGCCACCGGGGCGACACTCATCGTCAACGACACCGGCATCTACATTCAAAACGGAAAGGGCGCCATGCTCACCATGGTTGGCCCCACCGTAACCGTCAACAACGGCGCCCTGGTTGTCATCTAGAAAGGACTCGATATGCCTGGATTTCTCATGCACGCTGGAGCCACCATCCAATGCCCGCATGCCGTGCCCGCGCAGATAGTCCCAACGCAAGCGCGGGTCCTGGTGAACGCCATGCCCGTGGCTCTGATCAGCGATCAGATCATAGCCACCGGATGCCCGTTCACAGTTCCGCCGGGCAAGCCGCAGCCGTGCGTGCTGGCCAAGTGGTTCATGCCCTCCACAAGAGTACTGATCAATGGGACGCCGGCAATGGTTCTGACCGCGCCCGGCCCAGGGCCCGGACTCTTCCAAAGCGCCGACCAGATCCCCGCCGGCCCGCCGATTGTAACCGTGGTTCAAACCCGTGTGACCGGAATGTAAGGAGCACCCGATGGCAACACATTTCGACTATCCCTACCACTTCGATCACCGCTTCCGGACGGCCTCCACCACCGATGCCGAACATGTCCGCGACATGATTGAAATGCTGCTGCTGACCGACCCCGGCGAACGGGTGAACCGGCCGGACTTCGGGGGCGGCCTGCGCCAACTGGTCTTTGCGCCCAATAGCCCGGAACTCGCGGCGGCGCTCCAATTCACCGTCCGCGCCGCGCTCCAGCGATGGCTTGGTGACGTCGTGGAAGTGCAGGAACTGGAAGTCAACGCGGTCGATTCTCAACTCACCATCCAACTCCAATACGCGTTGCGCGCCACGCAGGAAAGCTTCAGCGCGCAGTTTGTGAGGCCGATATGAGCGAACGGACCTGTACTCACGAATTCCGCCGCGAAGAGGTCCGCGCCAGCAACGAGTGGAACGGACTGGACTTTGTCGAAGTGGACTCCGCGCAAACCACGCTTACCGTCTGCTTTTTGGGCCGCGCGCCGCTGGAACTGACAGCGGGGAATTTCCGCCTTTCCGGCGGACGAACCGCCAAGGACTCGGTACGTATCACGTCGATCGATCTCCAGCCATCCCCAAACCCGCTCTTCGATGACAAGGTATTGCTCCATCTTGACAAGCGTGGCGACTTCTCCACATACCGGCTAACGCTCTCCGGCGTTCCGAATATCGATCCCCGCTACGCCTCTCTCTCCTTCAGCTTCAAGGCGAATTGCCCTTCCGATCTCGATTGCGCCGCGCCGGCCATCTGTCCGCAACCCGATTACGAGCGCCCCTCCATCGACTACCTGGCGAAGGACTACGCCACCTTCCGTCAGTTACTCCTCGACCGCTTGGCGCTAACCTGTCCCGGATGGACAGAGCGCCATGTTCCGGACCTGGGCGTTACGCTGGTGGAGGTGCTGGCCTACAGTGCCGACTACTTGAGCTACTACCAGGACGCGGTGGCAACGGAAGCCTATTTGGACACCGCCCGCCGGCGGCCTTCGGTCCGCCGCCACGCCCGCCTGGTGGACTACAGATTGAGCGAGGGATGCAACGCCCGCGCCCTAGTTGCTGTGGAGGTTTCCACTGACCTTGATCTCGACGCCGCGAAGGTGAGCTTTACCACCGCTGTTCGCGATTCGGCGCCAGTTGAAGGACGAACCTCCGTCCGCGGGTTCGAATTGCAGGGTGTGCCGCCCGACGCCTACGAAACATTCGAGCCCGTCTTTCCGGGCCGCATCCGTTTGTGGACGGGAAATAACAGGCTGAGCATTCATACCTGGGGCGACAGAGAATGCTGCCTTCGCAAAGGCTCGACGCGCGCCGAGCTCCGGGGAATCCTGGCGGCCGTTGAACAGGATCCGAACCCGGCCCGAAAGGACGATAACGGCACGCCGGAGATTCACCTGCAGCCGGGCGACTTTCTTATTTTCGAGGAAGTCATCGGGCCGAAGACCGGCAACGCCGCAGACGCCGATCCTACGCGCCGCCACGCCGTCCGTCTCACCAGCGTCGCCACGGCGACCGACGAGTTGCTCGGCATTCCGTTGGTTGCCATCGAGTGGGGGGAGGAGGACGCGTTGCCCTTTGACCTCTGTCTCTCTGCAATCGGACCAGCGCCGGAATGCGCCTACTTGCAGGACATTTCTGTCGTTTGGGCGAATGTCGTTCTGGCGGATCACGGGCGCACCCAACCTTCAGAAGACTTGGGCGCCGTGCCCGTGCGGTCATCGGCACAGACGTGCCTGTGCGAGGGCGAACCCTCGGAGGTGACCCAATCCCCCGGCCGCTACCGGCCCGCGCTGCAACGCGCGCCGTTGACGTTTGCCGCCGCCGTGAACGGCGCGCAATCCGCCACGGCGATACTGAACCCTGATCCCTGGAAGGCGCTGCCGGAGCTGCATGTTTCCGGGCCGGAGGGCGAGTGGAACGTACGTTACGATCTGCTGGGAAGCGGCGCCAGCGACCGGCATTTCGTCGTCGAAATGGAGGAGAACGGACTAGCCAATCTTCGCTTTGGAAACGGGGAGTGCGGCAAGGCTCCACTGGCCGGCGGATTCTATTCCGCGACTTATAGAACCGGCAATGGTCCGGCCGGGAACGTGGGTGCGTCCGCTATTTCCGTTTTGGTTCACCAGACGAGTGCGCTGTCCAACGACATTCTGCGCGTCCGCAACCCGATCCCGGCGCAGGGCGGCGCCGCGGCGCAGCCAATGGAGGAGGTCAAACTTATGGCGCCCTCCGCCTTCCGTTTTGGGGACGGCGCGCTTCGGCGTGCCATCACGGCGGACGATTACGCCACCATCGCCGCGCGTCACCCGAAAGTGCAGAGCGCCGCCGCGCGCCTGGTGTGGACCGGCAGTTGGTTCGAAGCGGAGACCGGAATCGACGTAAAAGCAGCCTATGCCGATAGCTCCGCCGCCATCACTACGGAAGTGGAGAACTATCTTGAAGGGTTCCGCCGCATGGGGCACGACCTGGATGCGCAGTGCGGCGTCAAGGTACCCCTCGAACTGGAGTTGCAAGTCTGCATCGCGCCAGAGTATCTGCGGGGCCACGTGAAAGCGGCGCTGCTCGACGCGTTCAGCAACCGGGCGCTGCCGGGAGGTAAGTTCGGCTTCTTCCATGCGGACCAGTTGGTCTTTGGCGCCGATATCCGGCTGAGCGCAATCATCGCCGCGGCGCACGCGGTGAACGGCGTGGTCAGTGTAAAGGTACTCCGTTTGCAACGGCAATTCGAGCCATCCAACCACGAGATCGAAGACGGGTTATTGCCGCTGGGCCCGTTTGAAATCGCGCAACTCGACAATTCTCCCAACTACCCCGAGCGCGGCAAGCTCACAATCCACGTTCTAGGAGGAAGGTAATGAGTTGCAATCCGCCCTGCCAATGTGAGTGCTGTACGGGAACGGGTGCCGCCACCCCCGCCACCGTCTACAATCGTCCCGGCCTCGATGCGATCTCCTACCGAATCGGCGAACATGGCCAGTTCCTGGAAACAATGAAAGCGCGGCTTTCGTCGCACGAGTTCCCGGCCTTGGGGACCGCGTTCGACCCGAAAGACCCAACACGCGCGAAGAGCACCGGGCTTGGATCTCGTTCCTCCGACGATCCATCCATCGCCCTTCTCGACGGTTGGGCGATGGCTGCGGACGTGCTGACTTTCTATCAGGAGCGCCTCGCCAATGAGGGCTTTCTCCGCACTGCCACCGATCGCCGATCCGTGCTGGAACTCGGCCGCCTGGTTGGTTACCAGCCGCGGCCCGGTGTGGCGGCCACTTGTTATCTGGCCTATGAAGTGGATTCCAACGCCACTACACCGGTGGAAATCCCGCTGGGCGCGAAGGTGCAAAGTGTACCCGGGCCAGGCGAATTGCCACAGACATTTGAGACTTCCGAGAAGTTTATCGCCCGCAAGGATTGGAATGCAATGCGTCCCCGGCTGGAACGTCCGTGCTCTCCCGTAACCATCTTGGAAGGCACCGATGAGGACCCTGGCGCCAGGTTGTATCTCAAGGGCATCAACACGGGATTAAAGGCCAACGACGCGCTGTTGATTCAACTGCGGGGCGCAAAGCCCTCCGTGTTGCGGGTGACAGAGGTGACGCCAGACGCGGCGGCGGATCGCACGCGCGTGGCCTTCGATCTGTGGTCGTCTCAGTCGGACCCGGTCCGCCCAACAACCGCGTTGCGCCGCAGCCTCGCCGCGCTCACTGCGGCCCGCGCTCGTCTCGCGCCGCTTTCGACGGGCTACCGTGTCCTGGGTATCTTGGCTCCCTTCCTCGCCTGGTTCAACGATCAGGCGAATGCCTCTCCGGTGTCCAAGGAAGTAAGCGCGGTACTTCTCAGGCCGAACCTGCTGAACAGCATTTTGGCGCAAGCCGCCGAACTCATGGAGATCGCCGTTTCTCCATCGGCCGACTTGGTATTGCAAGGGCCGTATTATGAGGCGGTAAAGAACACTGGCGCGTTGCCAGATGAGATTGAGGAGTACACCGGACTCCCGAATGGCGGTATCGTTGGCCGTCGCCTTGCCGAACTGGCGGCCGAATTGGCATTCGTGGATTTTTTGAAGGGCGACAGCGCGGACGCCAAGCAAGATGCGCGCCTGGCGGCCACCTTGAAAGGAATCGTGGCCGGCCTCGCCGCTCCTCCCTCGGTGCCTCCGCGGGATTCCCGCTCGCTGGCGCGGGATCCGGAGGTGCTCTTCGACCGCAACTCCGATATCGGCACGCAAGCCGTTAGCGCGTTGGAACCCCGCGTGGGCGCGGCCTTGGAATCGGCTTCGCGCAACGCCAAAGTCGCCCCGGAATCTCCGGTCCGCGTATTCGCAATGCGGCTAAGGCCCACGCTTTTTGCCGCATCGGCGCCGCGCAAAGTGGTGAGCGTCAGCCAAAGCACCGGTGTGGCGACCACGCAAGAATGGTCCGACACCGATGTGCAATTCGCCGAAATGACGACAGCGGTGCACCTGGATGCAAGCTATGAAAAGGTGAAGCCAGGCAGCTTCATCATTCTGGATTTCAGCGCAGTTGACCGGAAGAGCCTTGGACGGATCCGCATTGAAAACGAGGATTCCGGAGGACTTCTCATTGCCACCGCCGGCCAGGTGAGCAGCAAGCTGTCGCGTGCCCAGTACAGCGTCAGCGGGCAGACAACCCGGGTGCCGCTGCTCAATGCAAATGGAGAGGCGATGGCGTGGTTTAGCGTGGAGCCTCCCGCGCCTGTCACTGGAGCCATGGTGGCGCTGGAACCTGCCCCCGCATTCGAACTCATCCGCCGAACCGCGGTCTATGCCGAGTCCGAAGAACTCGCGCTCGCCAGTGAACCGGTGCTTGGCGATATTTGCGGTGGCGATGAGTGGATCGAGATGGGCACGTTAACCACGGGCCTTGAATCCGGGCGTTGGCTGGTCGTCAGCGGCGATCGCGCCGATATTGCCGGCACCGAGGGCGTGCGCGCCAGCGAACTGGTGATGCTCGACGCTGTGCGGCAGTATGTGCAGAAATCCGACCTGCGCGGCCTTGAAAGCAACACCGGCAGCCGCCTGGGCGCGTATCTTCCCGGTGAAAAGCTCCACACGTTTCTCCGGCTGGCCCGGAAACTGAGCTACTGCTACAAGCGCGGAACCGTTACCATCAATGCCAACGTCGTTAAGGCCACGCACGGCGAAACGCGTTCCGAAATTCTAGGGGCGGGCGACGCCACAACTCCGCTCCAGACTTTCGTCCTGCGCCAGCCGCCCGTCACCTACGTGCCGGCCAATCAACCGGACGGCGTCGACAGCACGCTCAAGATCTACGTAAATGGCGTCGAGTGGAAAGAGGCCGCCGCCATCACCGCCCTGGGACCGGCCAGCCGCGGATTCATCGCCCGTATTGATGACAACGCGGTAACGTCCGTTACGTTTGGCGATGGAATTCATGGTTCGCGCCTGCCCACCGGCGTGGCTAATATCCAAGCCATCTACCGCTCCGGCATCGGCATGGGCGGCAATGTCAAGGCGGGGCAGCTTTCGCAGTTGATGACTCGCCCGCTCGGCATAAAAGGCGTGAACAATCCGATCGACGCCAGCGGCGGCGCCGATCCGGAGACTCGCGATCAAGCCCGCAAGAACACGCCGCTCGCCGTAAGAGCTTTGGACCGATTGGTTGGTACCCAGGACTACGCCGACTTCGCTCGCACCTTCGCCGGCATCGGCAAGGCGGCCTCTGCGCGGTTGTACATGAATGGCAACGAGACCGTTTTCGTCACCATCGCCGGCGCCAACGATACGCCGGTGCCCGCCACGAGCGACCTGTATGCCAACCTGCTCGCCGCGCTCAGAACCTACGGCGATCCATACCTGCCGCTCTTAGTGGAATCCCGGGAGTTGTTGCTGCTCACCCTGCACGCTCGGATTCGAATGGCTGACGAATACCTGTGGGATGACGTCGTCACCCGCGTTCGCCAGTCGCTGCTGGACCGCTACAGCTTTGAGCGCCGGGAGCTAGGCCAGTCTGCCATTCTCAGCGAGATCATCGCGGCCATACAGTCTCAGCGCGGCGTGGCGTATGTGGATATCGAATCCTTCGGTGCCGTCGCGCAGTTGGATGACCACGGCGCCTACCGCGGGCCGGAGGAGATCACCGCCGCCCTGCGCGCCATCGCCAAAAAGGCGAAAGCCAAGGGCCGCCCGGCCGCCTTTGTTCGCGTGGCGAATGTCCGCGTGGAGGGCGGAGTTCCCAGACCCGCGCAACTCGCCTTCTTCGCCCCGCAACTGCCTGACACCTTGATCTTGAACCGCATTGAGGACTAGACACCTATGCCGCCAAACGCCGATCGACTCTACGACCTGCTCCCCGCCATCCACAGGCTGCGCGACGCCGATCGCGGCTATCCGCTCCGCGATTTCCTTCGCGTCATCGCCGAACAGGTGAACGCGGTGGAAGATGACATCACGGGGCTCTACGACAACTGGTTCATTGAAACAGCCGAGGACTGGGTCGTTCCCTACCTCGCCGATTTGGTGGGCTACACGCCGGTTCTCGCCGCCGGGGATCCCGCCACCAGCTCTCCGGACGAGGTGCGTTTCTTGGTACCGAGAAGAGAGGTCGCCAATACCATCGCCTACCGGCGCCGCCGGGGAACGTTGGCGGTGCTTGAAGACCTTGCTGAAGCCGTCGCCGCATGGCCCGCCCGCGCAGTCGAGTTCTATCGTTTGCTGCAGTGGACCCAGAACCTGAATCATCAGCATTCCGGTGGCTTTCGCGCCCGCACCATGGACGTCCGGCGCCCGGCGGCGTTGGAAAAGCTCGGCACCCCCTTCGACCCCTTCGCGCGTACGGTCGATGTTCGCCGCATCTCCTCCCGCCGCGCGCAGGGCCGCTTCAACATACCCAACGCCGGCGTTTGGCTTTGGCGCCTCCGCGCCGAATCCATCACCCGTGGGCCGGCCTATTGTTTGGACGCCGGGAAGAACAGCTTCACCTTCAGCGTGCTTGGAAATGACGCCCCGTTGTTCGTGAATCCCATTCCGGAGCCCGCTCCGGAGCACATCGCCCAGGAGTGGAATCGCCCGGTGCCACTGCTTCGCCGCGAATTCGATACACGCAAAGACGTCTACTACGGCGCTGGCAAGTCGCTGGCGATCTGGGCCGATTGGGGAGTCCATTCCCTCTCGGCGCCGGTTCCTGCGGAGGTCATCCTCCCGGCCGATCTGTCCAATTGGCACTACGCGCCGCCTGATGGGTTCATTGCCGTCGATCCGCAACTCGGCCGCATTCAATTTCCCGTCAATCAACTGCCCAGACGCAGTGTCCGCGTCAGTTATCACTATGGCTTCAGCAAGGCAATGGGCGGAGGAGAATACCCGCGGACGTTGTCACAGCCGGACGGAGCCGCGCGATATGAAGTGGGGGAACACGCAACGTTCAAGCGAATCGGCGAGGCGTTGGCGGAGTGGCGGGAGAAAGCGCCGGCCGATGCCGTCATTGAGATACAGGATAGCCGCGCCTATGTTGAGCCGGTCCAGGTTGCCTTGGCCCAAGGGCAGTCCTTGCAGCTTCGAGCCGCGAACGGCACCCGCCCCGCCATTCGGCTTCTGGACTGGCAAACCGAAGGGCCGGATTCTCTCTCCGTCATCATGGCCGAAGCGAGCCGTTTTGTCCTCGATGGCTTGCTGGTTACCGGCCGCGGCGTAAGCGTTGCCGGCGCAGAGGACGCGGTTCGCGCCGCGATCTGTTCGGCGGAGGTCGTTGTCCGCCATTGCACACTGGTGCCCGGCTGGTCGCTCGATCCGGAATGCAAACCGGCGAGTCCGAACAAGGAGAGCATTGAACTCCGCAATGTGCGCGCGAAAGTGCGGATTGAAAACTCGATTACCGGACCCATCGAAGTGCAGGAAGACGAAGTCCATTCCGCCCCGATTCCCATCGAGATCGTGGACAGTATTGTCGATGCCATGGGTGGCGGCCGCGAAGCCATCATCGGACCCCAGGCCCAGCATGCCCACGCCGTGTTGACCATCCGGCGCTCCACCATTTTTGGGATCGTGCAGGTACACGCGGTGCAACTGGCGGAAGACAGTCTGTTTCCCGATTGTGTCCATGTCGCGCGCCGGCAGGTCGGCTGCATGCGCTTCTGCTATGTCCGGCCAGAGTGCCGCACTCCCAGGCGTTTCCAGTGCCAGCCCGATCTCGTCATACGCGACAAGCCCGCCGAAACCGCGGCGCTCGAATCCAACAGGGTGCGTCCGCATTTCACAGGTCGCCGTTACGGACAGCCGGCCTACGCGCAGTTGTCTGGTTCCTGCGCTGCGGAGATCTCCGCCGGCGCCAGCGACGGCGCCGAGATGGGCGCTTTTCACGATCTGTTTCAACCGCAGCGGCTCGCAAATCTGCGCGCGCGCTTGGACGAATTTACACCCGCCGGAATGGATGCGGGCATTCTACTGGCGAACTAAACGAACGGAGCATATATGAAGGGCGATTTTTCCAGGCAGCGATTCAATCCGGAACGGCACTACAACCGGGTTCTCAGACAGCAGGGCCGCGTTGATTTGGACGCGGACTGGAATGAACAAGCGGCGATCTCGCGCCATTTGATGCGAACTCTCGTCGTCGATCTCTTCGGGCGCCGTGCCGGTCCGGAAGCCAATTGCGGCTTCGGCCTCTCCGGGGCGCCGGACGGACAAAAGCCGCAGGTAGGTGACTTTTTTATTGGAGAGGGCCGCTATTACGTCGACGGTCTCCTCGTCGAAAATGCCGGAACCTGCGCATTCACCGCGCAACCCGAATGGCCCGGCGCCGTCAAGCTCACAGCGGGCCATTCGTATTTGGCCTACCTGGACGTTTGGGAACGCCATGTCACTTGGATTGAAGACGACGGCATTCGCGAAGTGGCTCTCGGCGGTCCCGATACCGCCACCCGCGTCAAAACCACTTGGCAGGTCAAGGTTATCGATGCCGGCGGACCGCCAAAGGGCGGTGAGGCTCCACCCAAGGACGAGGACACAAAGAAGAAAATCGCCGCGCTGGAGGCCAAGCTGGAAGAGTTGGTCAAGGCGCTTGATGCCGAACGCGATGCCGCGGCCCAGGCCGCGTTGAAGAAGCAGATCACCGCGCTCGAGCGCGAACTGCGAAAGTTGAAGGAGTCTCTCGGAGCGGTGGATCCGCCTCCGCCTCCGGCCGCCCCGGCGGGTACGTGCGGCGAGTTGCTGAAGCCTCTGCGCGATTGGAAATCGGGCCGGATGAGAGCCCGCCTGGAACCATCGGAAGTGGAAGAAACACCGTGCGTGCTACCGCCGGAGTCGCGCTACCGAGGCCTTGAAAACCACCTGTACCGGATTGAGGTGCACGACTCGGGCGACACCAGTGTTGCCGGCGCGGCGCCTACCTTTAAGTGGTCGCGCGAAAACGGTTCCGTCGCCGCCCGATGGCTGGGCGTCACCGGCGCCACCGTCCGCCTTTCGAGCACTCGCGGCTTCTCCGTGGATGACTGGGTGGAGTTCTCCAGCGAGGACGATGAACTCCTGGGCTCGCCGGGTTCGTTTGCCCGCGTCCTGAGTGTGGATGGCGACGTTCTTACAGTCCAGCCCGCGCCGGCCTGGAACCCCAATGCCGCCAATCCCAGGGCAAGACGCTGGGATCAGCGGGCCAACGACGAGTTGGCACTGGTGAACGGCGCGGTGCCGCTCACGGCGCCGTCCGGCGAGGAAGGCTGGATCGAAATCGAAGATGGCATCGAGGTGCAGTTCGAAAACGGCCAGTACAGAAGCGGGGACTATTGGCTGCTCACCGCCCGCGTGCTGACCGGACAGATCGATTGGCCCGTCAACGCCTCCGGCAGCGCCACGTGGATGGCGCCCGATGGAATCACCCATCACTATGCGGAATTGTTCATGCTTGAATCCACCGCGGCGGCACCGTTCGTCTCGCTGCTGAAGGACTGCCGCTGCAAATTCGCTCGCTTGGCGTGTATCGACGACGCCAAGTGAATGCGAAGTTGGTGCGCCCGGACCGATTCGAACGGCCGACCCTCTGGTTCGAAGCCAGATGCTCTATCCAGCTGAGCTACGGGCGCAAAACACTTCCGTATGGCAGAGTACCACAACCGCTGCTACCATGGCTCCATGCCAGTTGGGGCGATCCACAAAGAAAACGAGATCAAGGTGGCCGTGCATGATCTCCACGCACTCGAAGAGCGCCTGGGCGAACTCGGCTTTCTCATCATCCGTCCCCGCGTCTTTGAATCGAACGTAATCTACGACACCCCAACCGGCGACATGCGCGCTCGCGGGGAATTGATCCGGATTCGCCAGGCCGCCAGCGAAATCATCTTTACATATAAGGGTCCGGCAACCATTTCCCGCCACAAAGAGCGCGAAGAGCTTGAAGTTGCCATTGGCACGCCAGAAACGTTCGCCATCATCCTCCAACGCCTTGGCTACGTCCCCCGCTTCCGCTACGAAAAATTCCGTACCGAATGGGCCAGGCCAGGTGAGGAAGGCGTGCTCATGGTCGATGAAACACCCGTCGGAACCTATATGGAACTGGAAGGCCCGGGCCATTGGATCGATTCTCTTGCCGCCGAACTCGGCTATTCCGATTCCGATTACGTCAATCTCAGCTACGCCCGGCTCTACATGCTGGATTGTGAGCGCCGGGGAGTTCCCGCCGCCGATATGGTTTTCGACCAGGCCACAGTACCGCTTTCCAGTGGGGCATAGGCCACCAACAAAATTACCTTACTACCCACGATTTCCATTGCTCTGCCCGCCCCCGGCCTCTATACTTTCATTGAGCCTAGTACCACCAGTACGAAGCCAATCAGAAGTAAACAGTGAGTTGGGGAAAAAAATGGTTACCAGTGTTGTGATCATCATTCTCTCTCTGGCGATGTTCGTTTACTGGTTTCGTTATTCCTGTGTTCTGATTCTCGAATCCGATTGGAGTGAGGATCAGGCGCGGGCAATAGCATCTCAAAACGGGCTGTCTTTCAGCAGGATCGAAGACTCGCTTACAGGGGCGGAATCGGCGCAGGCGTTGGACAAAGTGAGAGATTCTCTGGACAGGGATCTGGATCGCGTACTCGCGTTGCTGTCGAAATGCCCCGGAGTGCAGGAAGCGGGCCAATCTCTAGAGTGCCGAATGCTCATGTTGGATTATCGACTCATGCAAGCGTGGTACGCCGTGACGCGTTCCACTGCCAGCCCGAAGGCGCAGCACGCGCTTCGGGAAATGGCGTTGGTCGTCGGCTACCTGGCCGGCGAATGCGGCGACCACCTGGCGACTGCGCGCAGCCAAGCGTAGCGTCCATTTCAGCCTTTTTCTGAAAACGTAGCGCGGACCCGTTCCGCGCTCGTTCATTTTACGGCTCCGTTTCGCCACTTTCGCCCCGCCACCGCCGCCATCCTGTCTTAGAATGAATTAGTGTTCAGTGAAGCTGATGTCGCCCAAGCGGTTGGAAAACTCAACCGGATACGAACAGAAATTGCGAAGGTCATCGTCGGCCAGCAGGATGTCGTCGACGGCGTTCTGATCTGTCTGCTCGCCGGAGGTCATGTCTTGCTGGAAGGCGTGCCGGGCCTCGGCAAGACCACGCTCCTCCGCACGCTCTCCCGTGTGCTGCGCCTGCGCTACTCTCGCATCCAGTTCACCCCCGATCTCATGCCTGGCGATATCGTCGGCTCCATGATTATGGAGAACGACGCCAATGGCGCCAAGATTCTCCGCTTTCAGGCCGGCCCCATCTTTTCCCATCTCGTGCTGGCCGATGAAATCAACCGCGCAACGCCGAAAACCCAATCGGCGTTGCTGGAAGCCATGCAGGAGCGCACGGTCACCAGCGGCACCACTACCCACGAACTCGAATCCCCGTTCCTCGTGATGGCGACTCAGAACCCCATCGAAATGGAAGGCACCTATCCGCTGCCAGAGGCGCAACTCGACCGGTTTCTGATGAAGATTATCGTCGGTTACCCGTCGCGCGAGGAACTCGCCCGCATCGTGGAATACTCGCTGCACCGCGAAGAGATTGAGATCGATCAGATCGTCGACCGCGAAGAGATTCTCAGCCTTCGGCACGTCGCACGCCAAGTCCTGGTGGCCCCGCACATTCGCGAATACGCCGTCAGTCTGGTGATGGCCACGCAGCCCAATACACCCCACGCCCATTCCCGCACGACAAAGTACATTCGCTATGGCGCCTCGCCCAGGGGCGCGCAGGCCCTCGTCGAATGCGGCCGCGTGCTGGCTCTCATGCAGGGCCGCATGCAGTTGAGCATCGCCGACATTCAGGCCATCGCCCCGGCCGTACTTCGCCATCGCATCATTCCAAACTTCGACGCCCACGCCGAAGGCGAAACCCCCGACACAGTCCTAAAGGAGATTCTTCGCACCGTCACGGCGGCTGCCGCATAAGAACGCCGCATGCCAGAACCGCTCATTGACCAGAAGTTCCTGGAACGCCTGGAGCGCCTAACGCTCCACTGGCAAAAGTCGTTCCCTGGTCTTGTGGGCGGCCACAACGCTTCCCGCTACTCCGGTTCAGGGCAGGAGTTTCTCGATCATCGCGGATTTCACCAAGGCGACGATCTGCGCGCCGTGAACTGGCGAGCCTACATGCGGCTGGAAAAGCTCATCCTGAAGATGTTCCAAGTGGAGCCGCGCGTTCCCGTGCGCATCCTGCTCGACGTGAGCGCCTCGATGACCACGGGCGACCCCACAAAATTTGACTACGGCCGCAGGCTCGCCGCCGCTCTCACCTACGTCGGCCTGGTCCGCCTGGAAAGTATCTTGCTCCAACCCTTTGAGGAACACCTGCGCGATCCCATCGCCAGCGGAGGCGGCCGCCATCGCTTCCGCCCGGTCGTCGAATTCCTGGAAGCCGCCACCCCGGGCGGCCGCAGCGACTTTTCCAAGTCCATGCGCAAATTCATCGCCGAATACCCTCAACGCGGCCTAGTTATTGTCATCTCCGATTTTCTGGACGAAACCGAGTGCGAAAAGCCCATTCAGTATCTGGCCGATTTCGGCCACGAACTGTTTCTCATTCATCTCTGGGGCGACGAGGACCGAAAACCTTCCTACAATGGCGAACTCGAAATCGAAGATGCCGAAACCGGCGAATCCGTCAAACTGAACTTCGATGACGAGGCCCGCGCCGCCTACGTCGAGTCGTTTGACAACTACGCGCGCTCCATCCGCGAACTGGCCATGCGAAAAGGCGGGCGCTATATCGGACTCTCTACCAGCACCCCCATCGAACAGGCGATCTTCGGCGCGTTTGTGGAGGCCAAAAGCGCCTGACCCATGTTTTTCTTCAACCTCAGTCTCGGCGAATTTGCGGCGCTATTTGCCGCTGTCAATGGCGCCGTGCTGGCGTTGTATCTGCTGGACCGGTCCCGCCGCAAAATCAAAGTCGCCACCATGCGCTTCTGGCGGCCTAGCGAAAAACCTCCCGAAGCCAAACACCGCCGCCGGATTCAACAGCCCTGGTCGATGATCATGCAGATCGTCGGCATGGGCCTCTTGCTCGCGGCCATCGCCCAATTGCGCCTCGGATCGCCCGACACCACTTCGCGCGATCACGTGCTTCTTCTCGACACCTCCGCCTGGACCGCCGCCAAAGCCGATCCCCAGCGCCGCCTGATCGACGAAGCCAAAGTGAACGCCATTCGCTGGCTGCGCGCCTTGCCCGGTTCTGATCGCGTCATGGTGGTTCGCGCCGACGCGCTGCCCACTCCCGCCACCGTTTTTGAAACGAACCGTGGCGCCGCCGAACAGGCGATCGTACTTTCGCAGCCGAGTTCCTCCGCACTGAACCTGCAGGCCGCGCTCGATTTCGCCCGCCGTATGCAGCGCCAGCACGGACAAAGCGCAGGGGAAATTGTTTTCGCCGGAGCCGGGCGAACGAACTTGAACGATCTTCCCGATAACAACTCGCTCCCCCAGTCGCTCCGGCTCCTCCCCGTGCAAGTGCCCAACCGCAATGCCGGCATCCGCCGTTTCCACTTGCGCCGTGCGCCGAACGATTCCCAACTGTGGGAAATCTTCATCGCCGTCCGCAACTACGGCCGAGCACCGGAGACGGTGCCGCTCATGCTGACCTTTGGGAACGCTCCCATTGGCTCCAGCCGGCTTACCATTGCCCCTGGCGCCGAAGAAACCGCCCGCTACGAGTTCCGCACGAAGGCCGCCGGCTGGATGGAGGCGCGGCTCCAGCTTCGGGACGGGTTGGCGGAAGATAACGTCGCACTGCTCGAAATCCCCGAACAAAAGCAGGTACGCGTCGCCATCTTCACGCGGCAGCCCGAACTATTGCGCGCCCTAATGGCGGCCAATCCGCGTATCACCGCCGCCTACGCCCCGCCGGAAGCCTACAAAGCGGACACCGATGCCGACATTTTGGTGCTCGATCGCTTTCGCCCCGCCCAGGCGCCAAAGCGGCCAGCACTGTGGATCCAGCCCCCGGCTGATGGATCTCCGCTCGCCGTCTCTAAAGCCAACACCAATGCCCGCATCACCCGCTGGCGCACGGAACACCCCATCGCGCAGGGCTTGCGATCGCTGGATTTGAAACTCGATGGCGCCACCGTCTTCGTGCAGTCCGCCGAGGCGGAAACTGTGGCCGAAGCCGAAGGCGGCAGCCTCGTAGCCGCGCAGCCGGCCTCGCATTCCGTCTTCCTTGGCGTCCATCCTGGCATTGGCGCGTTGAGGTTTGAACTCGCCGCGCCGTTGCTTGTCGCTAATATCCTCGAGTGGATGGCGCCGGAGGCGCTCCGCCGCTGGGAACTCGATGGTGAAAGCGTCGGAACTGTGAAGGTGGCTCTCGAAGCCAACATCGATCCCGCCACTATTCAAGTGCTCACCGAAGACCAGCAGCCCTTGCCCTTCTCCATCAGCGACAACACCCTGCAGTTCTATTCGGCCACACGCGGCAACGTTCGCGTCCGGGCCGGTTCAAGGGAAACGGTCTATTCGCTCTCCCTGCCCGATGTCGGCGACACCGCCTGGGAAGCCCCGGCCCGTGTCCGCCGCGGCCTGGGCCGCATCGCCGGCGCTTCGTCGCCTGTGGAGGATCTCTGGCCATGGCTTGCGCTGCTCGGTGCGGCCTTCCTGGTCGGCGAGTGGTTCCTTTTCGGCCGCTTGCGGCTTCCGGCGCGCTCCGGCGCAGCCCCCACTGAAATCTGGAGCCGCTTCACGGCTCCCTTCCGGAAGGCCTCATGACGTTTGAACGCCTCTGGGTGCTAACTTTTGCGTGGCTTCCGCTCGCTTGGCTCGTTTGGGAATGGCGCGCCGGAAGACAGCGCACAAACCTCATTCTGAAGGCGCTATCGTTGACGGCGGTGTTGATCGCTCTCGCAGAGCCCTTCATCAGTTCATCGGAAACCAAAAGCGCCGTCGCACTCCTTGCCGATACCTCCGGGTCCATCTCCGATTCCGATCTTGCCCGCTCCGCCCGCCTGGTGAAGGAGATCTCCGCCGAACAGGGACGCAACTGGCTCAAAGTCATTCCGTTCGCCCGTGGCACCCGCGCGCTCACCCCCGAAGAGGCCGGACGCGGCATCGGCCGAACCGCCGGCGAAGGCGGTCGCGGCACCGATCTGGAAACCGGACTGCGGGAAGCGCTCGCCGCCATGCCGGAAGGCCTCGTGCCGCGCGTTGTCCTTATGAGCGACGGCAAGGAGAACAAAGGCAGCGTCACCCGCGCGCTCTATCAGGCCCGCCAGTTAAACATTCCCGTCGACGTCATCCCCCTCGCCGGACGTCCCAAACCGGACCTGCGCCTGGAATCCGTTTCCCTTCCCCTTCGCGCCTTCACCGGGGACCGCTTCCCTATCGACATCTCTATCGAAGCCCCGCGCCGCGCCCCCGCCGAAGTGGTCCTAACCGCCGAAGGCAAACCGCTAGGCAACAATCCGGTGCAGTTGGAGCCTGGGCTCAATCGCGTCCGTGTCCACGTGGCGCTCAATGTTCCCGGTGCCATCGATATCTCCGGCGCCATCCGCTCTCAGGAACTGGGCGAAGTCCGCTTCGCTCAGTCGATCTCCTTGCGCAGACCGCGCGCCCTGTTCGTCACTCAGGATCCGCCCGGCAGCGAAAAGCATTTGCAGGCGGTACTGAACGCCGCGCAGTACGAAGTGGTGATGTCCGACGCTCTCGACGTTTCCAAACTGGACGATTTCCAACTCCTTCTCTTCAACAACTACGACATCGAAACCATCGCCGCGGGCGACAAAGACACGATTGAGGCCTGGGTGAAACAGGGCGGCGGGCTCATGCTGATTGGCGGCGAGCGCATGACCTACCTGGAAAACAAGAAGGAAGAGGATGCGCTCGATCGCGCGCTTCCGGCCAAACTCGCCCCGCCCCGGTCGCCCGAAGGCACCTGCGTTGTGCTCATCGTCGACAAGTCTTCCTCCATGGAGGGCCGCAAAATGGAATTGGCGCGGGTCGCCTCCATCGGCGTTATCGAAAACCTCCGCGCTGTTGACCAGGTGGGCGTCCTGATCTTCGATAACTCCTTCCAATGGGCCGTCCCCATCCGGAAGGCGGAGGACCGGACACTCATCAAACGCCTCGTCGCCGGTATCACCCCAGACGGTGGCACACAGATCGCGCCGGCGCTGACGGAAGCTTACCGCAAGACGGTGCCCATTAAAGCCACTTTCAAGCATATAGTGCTCCTCACGGACGGCATCTCCGAGGAGGGCGACAGCCTATCTATCGCCAAAGAAGCGGTGTCACAGAACATCACCATCTCCTCCGTCGGCCTGGGCCAGGACGTAAACCGCGCTTACCTGGAGAAGATCGCTGCGTTCTCGAAGGGAAAGTCGTATTTCCTGAACGATCCGGCCGGCCTGGAACAGATTCTCTTGAAAGACGTGATGGAGTTCACCGGTTCCACCGCCATTGAAAAAGCGATTCTGCCGGTGGTCGAACGCCAGACCGAAGTACTCGACGGCGTCGGGATGGAATCGGCGCCGGCTCTCAAAGGCTACACCAAGTTCGTCACCAAACCCACTGCGGAGACCATCCTGAGCATCGATCACCGGGATCCGCTGCTCGCCCGCTGGCAGTACGGCCTGGGCCGGGCGACGGTGTTTGCCTCCGACGCCAAGAACCGCTGGGCCGAACCGTGGCTCGCCTGGAAAGGGTTCGACCGCCTTTGGGCGAATCTCTTCCGCGACGTGCTGCCACACGCCCAGGCGGGCGAGGCAACAGCGGAGTACGACCCAATCAATGGCGGGCTCGACGTGACGTACCGCTTGGCCCGCAACGTCCCCGATCCGAAAACGGTGCCCCCCATTTTCATCCTTGGCCCGGATGGTTTCCGCCAGGCCGTGGAAGTGCGGAAGGCGGGCGACGGTTTGTATAAGGGACGCGTCAACATTGGCGCGCGCCAGGGCCTGTTCCGGATTCGCCCCTTGGAGGATAGCCGCCTCTTCCCGGAAACCGGCTACTATCGCCAGGAAGTGGAACTGGCCGACTACGGCAATAACGAATCTCTGCTCCGCCAAATGGCCGGCTTCACCGGTGGCCGCTACAATCCTTCGCCCAAACAGGTGTTCGACCCGCAGGGCCGCAGCGTGCCCGCCACCACCCGCCTATGGCCGGGGCTGCTCGCCGCCGCCATCGTGCTGAACCTGCTGGAACTGGTGGTTCGCAAATGGCGCGGCATCCTGCCGGAAAAATGGCAGACGGCCATCGCCTCCGCCGGTATTTAGATCAGTTCACAAATATCCGGGAACGTCGCGGCCAACGCTTCGTCCATCGTCGTCAGCTTCCCGCCGTTCTTCCCCGCCAGCGCCACCAGATAGTAGTCAGTCAATTGTTTGTGCCCGCGCAGCCCACGCTCAGGCAGGGAGAGGCAGGAGACGTCGTCTGGCCAGAAGGTATGACTCGGATTCTCGACGAATATGCGCAGCACGTTCTTCGCCTCCATCAGCGAACCACCCGCCGCCGGACGACAGTAGTATCGAATCAATGCGCTCTGCGTCAACGGACAAGTGGCAAAGCTCGGCTGTCGCCGCCGGAACCACTCCCGCGCTCGGTTAAACATCGTGTGCGTCGTTTCGCTGGTCGCGATCAGTACATTCGCGTCCAGCAGATAGACCCGCTTACTCACTCTCCTCCAAAAACGCTCGGACTTCTTCTGTCGTCACAATCCGCCCACTGCTAACCGCCGGAAGACCATCAATAATCCGAATTTCTCCAATCGTCCCGCCGAAACTGCTAGCACCTTTTACAATCAGGTCACTCATTACACGGCCAAGGCTCTCCCGGCGATCACGCGCCACTGCCTTCGCAAGCTGCAAAGCCTCTTCCGAAAGGTCTACCGTTGTTCGCATATTGATGAGTATCACATCATGATGCGGTTAGCATCAACCCCTTGACAGCCATGCTAAAGTAAGGGTGAAAGAAGGCTTCCTGCCCGAAACTCAGGGTGTTGGCACGAGGCATCAATTTGACGGACCATCCCAAAAGTTATTGAAAACAAAGGGATGGGAACCCAAGCGGAACCCAAGAATAACCCAACGGGAACCCAAGAAAACCCGAGCAACCCAGGCCGAACCCGGCTTATAATCTGGTGAAGGAGATTTCACCATGGCCAATCGTCGCCGTTTCCTGCAGGGAACTATCGCCGCCCCGCTCGCGGGCACCGCATTTACCGTGTCCGCCGCTGCGCCCAAGCGCGATTACTTCAAGGAACTCGGGGTGCAGCCGATCATCAACGCGGCCGGGACCTACACCTCCTTTACCGCCTCGCTCATGCTGCCGGAGGTGATGGACGCCATTAACTACGCGTCCAAAACGTTTGTCCGCCTGAACGAACTCCACGACGCAGTAGGCAAGAAGATCGCCTCGCTGCTGGAAGCAGAAGCCGCCATGGTATCGGCAGGCGCGGCTTCCGCGCTCACGCTCGGCACCGCCGCCTGCCTCACTGGCAGTGACCGCAAGAAGATTCAAGCCATTCCAGACCTCACCGGAATGAAGACGGAAGTGCTGATGCAGAAGTCCCACCGCTTCGGCTACGACCGCGCAGTAAAGAACACCGGCGTCAAAATCGTCGAATTCGAAACCGCCGCCGAGGCCGAACGGTTCTGTGGGCCGCAGACGGCCATGATGCTCTTCTTCAACGACGCCAATAGCCGCGGCCAGATCAAGGCCGCCGAGTTCGCCGCGCTTGGCAAAAAGCTGGGCGTGCCGACCATGATCGATTGCGCTGCCGACTGCTTCCCGACTGAGAACATGACCAAGTTCAACAAGCTCGGCTATTCTCTGGTGATCTTCTCCGGCGGCAAGGGGCTGCGCGGGCCGCAGAGCGCCGGCATTCTAATGGGCCGCAAGGACCTGATTGACGCCGCGCGCATGAACGCCTCCCCGAATGGCGACGCCATCGGCCGAGGCATGAAGGTGAACAAGGAAGAGCTTCTCGGAATGCTCGCCGCCATTGAGGTCTTTATGAAGAAGGACCACGAAGCGGAGTGGAAGGATTGGGAAAAGCGAATCAAAGTGGTGGCCGATAGCGTCACTGTCTCGCCGGCCGTGAAAACCGAGCAGTACGTTCCCGAAGTGGCGAACCACGTACCGCACCTGCGAATCACCTGGGACCAGAGCAAGATCAAGATCACCTACGCAGAAGTGGCCAAGCGGCTGCGCGAAGGCGATCCGTCCATCGAAGTCACCCCGGGTTCCAGCGAGTCGCTGAACATCGGCGTGTGGATGCTCCAGCCCGGCGAAGATCGCATCGTCGCTAAGCGCATCCGGGACATTTTGAAGTCTGTTTAACGGATAGGCAGCCGAACCGTCGGGCTGCTGATCGATCCAATTCGCATTACCAGCTCTGCTTCGCCGGCGGGCGTTCCCGCCGGCACCACAGCGTTGACCTGATTGAGACCCACAAAGCCCGGCGCGGCGCCGGCAAACTGCACGCTGGCGGCACGGCCGCCAATGAGCACCTCGACGCTATTGACTCGCGTGCCAAGGCCGGTGGCGTAAAGCTCAATCGCTTGGCCGGCCGTTCCAGGTCCGCGCACGGCGGCCAGGCGGCCATCAGTGGTAAAGACGGCGGGCGCTGCTTCGGCAACGGTGGCGCGCGCTTCGACGCCATTGATGGTGAAGGTCGCCGGACCTGGGGCGATACTGGCTGGAATCAGAAAATTGACCTGCGCGCCGATGCCGCTGTTGGCCACCGCGAACAGCGGCGCGAACTCTCCATTCACACGGACGCTCAGGCCGCTGAGCGTTGTGGGAAGCGGCAATCTCTCGGCGGCCACCACACCGCTAACGCCATTCACCGCGTTCAAAAACGCCGTCGCAATGCCACCGGGCGCAAGACCCGGCGCAAAGCTCGCCGCGCTGACCACAGCGTTCACCGCGGCCGCCGGCGGATCGGCAGCCAGGCGCAGTATGCGGCCGTTATGCGACACCATGTATTGCTCGCCGGCTTCGTCCTCTCCAAATGTAGACACCGGCAGATCCGGAGCCGCCAACTTTGCAGTCTCCCACTTGGCGCCATCGCGGCGCGTGCCCCAAATCTGCCCGCTGCCGAAGTCGCCGAACAAATAGACCCCGGTAAGAAACGGGAACCGGGAGCCTCTGTAGACGTAGCCGCCCGTCACGGAAATGCCTTCCGACCGGCCGTACTCGAAAATGGGACGCACCAAGTCGGTGCGATTGGCACAGTTGCGGTCGTCAAAACAGCGGGTGCCTTCCATCAGGCTCCAGCCGTAGTTCAGGCCGGGCCCTGCGTCGGCCGGCTGAAAATCCACCTCCTCTAACGCACCTTGCCCGACGTCGGCAATATACATATCCCCGTTGGCGCGATCAAAAGAAAAGCGCCACGGATTGCGTAGGCCGCTAGCCCAGATCTGCGCCGTGCGAGCTCCGTTTTCCACATCCATGCGCAGCATCTTGCCCAATTGCGAATTCGGATTCTGCGCGAACTTCTGCGGATCGCCCCCGCTTCCACCGTCGCCCATGCCGATGTAGAGTTGGCCGTCGCGAGGACTGAATTGCAGGCAGCCGCCATTGTGGTTTTCGTAGGGTTGCGGAATGGTTAAAAGCACCTCCTCGCTGGCGGCGTCGGCGGTGTCCCCATTGACCCTGTAGCGCGCCACGATCGTGCGCCGCTGACGGTCCACATAATTCACATAAAAGTACTGCTTTTCTCGAAATCCTGGTGGGAAGGCGAGACCGAGCAGTCCCATCTCTCCCCGGTACTGCACCTTCGAAACAATGTCGAGCACCGGAGTCGATACAAGCGCACCATCGCGGATCAACCGCACACGTCCGCGCTGCTCCACCACGAAGAGCCGCCCGCTTCCATCGCGAGGGCTCTGCAAATCAACCGGCGCTTCCAGTCCGCTAGTGATCCACGGCTCCCATCTGATCGTAGGCCAGGCGGCCGCGAGCAGCAGAAACGCGAACAGATTCCCCATGTAACACCTCTACAGTTCCAGTTGCGTCACCGTCTCCATGTGGTACGTCTGCGGGAAGAGATCAACCATCGTCATCGATCTGATCCTGTAACCCGCCTCGCACAAACCCTTCAAGTCACGCGCCAATGTCGACGGATCGCAGGAAACGATGCCGATCTTCGGCGCTTTTATGCGGATCAACTCCTTGACCGCTTCGGGACCCAGGCCCGCCCGCGGCGGGTCTGCCAATATGAAATCCGGGGCCTTCTTCACCCCAGCCAGGAACTCTTCCGTGCTGGCCCGGAAGTGCTCGATATCGAGCTTGCGGGCGCGCTTGGCGTTCAGTTCAGCGTCTTCTACCGCGGCCTTCACGCTCTCCACGGCATCAACGCGTTTGAACGCATCGGCCAGCGGAAGCGTAAACAGCCCGACGCCTGCATAGAGTTCAAGAGCGAAGTCGCCCGTTGAGCCGCCGATGGCGGCTTTCGTCAGCGCACCCACCAGGAAACGGTTCACCTGAAAAAACGACTTATAGTGGACGCGGAACTTGTGGCCGTTGGCGGCATAGTCGATGGGCCCGGTGGCGGCGCCGGGCAACTCCTGTTCCAGCCAATCGAAGAACGGGCGCGCCACACGCTGGCCGGCCATTGTCTCCGCCACGTTCACCTGCACGTCGCGTTCATTGGTGAAGAACTCAATGGAGCGGACAAAACGCGGGAAGCGGTGGTTGCGCACCATGCGGCGCACGGCGCGCAACGCTTCGTTCAACTTGGGCGAGGCGACGGGGCATTCGGAGGTGTCGATGACCTTGTGCGAACCGGCCTCGCGGTAGCCCACCTTTTGCCCGTCGATGTGCAGTTGGATGCGATTGCGGTAGCCCCACGGTTCGCCGGTGATGGCGGCGATCTCTTCCGGCGCGGTCAATTTGCCAATGCGCTGCAGAACTTCCCGCAGCACGTCCTTCTTCATTTCCACCTGCGCCGGGTAGAGCGAATGCTGATAGTGGCATCCCCCGCAGCGCTCGAAAACAGCACACTGCGGTGCGGTGCGCGCCTCGGACTTCTCAGTGATTTCCAGGACGCGTCCGTTCAATACGTCCTTCTTCTCGCGGTCGATAACGATGCGCGCGGTTTCGCCCGGCAGCACAAACGGCGTCATCACGACGCGGCCCTCATGACGGCTCAGTCCGGCGCCGCCATACACTAACTTTTCCACCGGCAGCGTGAGCTCTGCTGCCGGCACTTCGGATTTCTGCACCCTCCTATTGTCGCGCACACAGTACACTAACAGTTTGGAATGAAAGCACGCGTACTTTCCGGGATCCAACCGACCGGGCACCTACACATTGGCAACTACCTGGGCGCGCTGCGCAACTGGGTGAAGATTCAGCACGATTTCGATAGCATTTTCTGCATTGTCGACCTGCATGCGATTACGGTTTATCAGGAACCAGCCGCATTGAAGCAGCAGATCACACAATTGGCCGGGCTGTTCCTGGCCGCGGGCATTGATCCGAAATCATCGACGGTGATTGTGCAGTCGTCGGTGGCGCAGCACTCCGAACTCTCCTGGATGCTCACCTGCATGACGCCCATCGGGTGGCTGGAGCGGATGACGCAGTACAAGTCCAAGACCGAGAACCAGGAGACGATCCTGAGCGGGCTGTTGCAGTACCCGGTGCTGATGGCGGCCGATATTCTGCTGTATCAGGCCAATATCGTGCCCGTTGGCGAGGATCAGCGGCAGCACATCGAACTGGCGCGGGACATCGCCCAGCGGTTTAACTCTCTCTACGGCGAGACGTTCACCATGCCGGAAACACGGCTGCCGATGGTGGGCGCGCGCGTAATGGGCCTGGACGATCCGACGAAGAAGATGAGCAAGTCCGCGCCGGGCACGGGGCACTCGATTGGCCTATTGGACACGCCGGCGGAGATGAAGAAGAAGATCAACCGCGCGACGACGGACTCGAATCCGGCGGTGGATTTCGAGACCATGGGTCCGGGCGTGGCGAATCTGCTGGCGATCTTCCAGGCGTTCACCGATTGGCCGGACGAGCAGATGAAGACACACTTCGCGGGGATGCGCTACGGCGACCTGAAGCGGAACGTATTGGAAGCGGTGGTGGCGGGACTGGAACCGATTCAGAAGCGCTACGCGGAGATCACGGCGGACCCGGCCTACTTGAACAGCGTGCTGCGCGAAGGCGCGGAACGTGTGCGGCCGATCGCTGAATCGACCACGCGACTCGTGCGGGAGCGTATGGGCATCTACAACCTCGAGTAGCGTATGGGCTATCTCGCCCTTCTTCGCCACAACCGCAACTTCCGTCTGCTATGGACGGCGCAGGTTATTAGCGAGATCGGCGATTGGTTCTACACGGTTGCAATCTATAGTTTGCTGCTCGAATACACGGGCTCGGCAAAATCGATCGCGCTGGCGTTCACGCTGCAGGTGCTGCCGCAGTTCATCTGTTCGCCATCGGCGGGCGTGATCAACGACCGGCTGAGCCGGCGGCGTGTGATGCTGTTCGCCGACTTCGCGCGGGCGGGAATCGTGGCCTGCATGCTGTTCGTGCGCGGGCCGGAGATGGTGACGTTTCTGTATGCGCTGCTGTTTCTGGAAACGATCATGTGGGCGCTGTTCGAGCCCGGACGAACGGCGACAATTCCGAACATTACGGATGGCGCGGATGTGATTACGGGGAACGCGTTGAGCTCGATCACATGGTCGTTCAACTTCGCGATTGGCTCCGCGCTAGGCGGCGTGATCGCGGCTTTCTTCGGGCGGCAAACGGTGTTCGCGCTGAACGCGGTGTCGTTCGTGGTGTCGGGGTTGTTGATCCAGCGAATGAAGTTCGAGGAGCCGCACTTGCGGGACCTGGCACCGTTCCATGCGCGCGACTTGTTCGATTTTGGGCCGATTCTGGAGGGGTTCCGGTATGTGCGCGCCAATTCGCGGCTGGCGGCGACGATGTTCGTAAAGGCGGGGCTGGGGCTGATCGGAACCAATTGGGTGATACTGCCGATTCTGGGGCGCGAGTCCTTTCCGGTGCGGATGGCGGGATTGACCACAGACCAGGCGGCGACGTTGGGTATGAGCTTGCTGCTGGGAGCTCGCGGCGTGGGAGCGATTCTGGGACCGGTGATTGCAAGCTGGTGGGCGCGCGGCGAGGAGGGACGCATGCGGCCGGCGATTGTGTGGGGCTTTTTGATGGCAGCGGCGGGATATTTGCTGTTGAGCGTGGTGACAAACACCTGGCTGGCGGGACTGTCGGTAGCCCTGGCGCACGCGGGCACGTCGATTACATGGGTGTTTTCGACGACGCTGCTGCAACTGAACACGGAGGACAAGTTTCGCGGCCGGGTGTTTTCAGTGGAGTTTGGATTCAGCGTGGCGATGATGGCGGTGATGTCGAGTACGGCGGGAGTGTTGATTGACCGGGGTGTATCGCCGTTCGGGTTGGCGGCAGTGACGGGGGCGGTGATGGTGATCCCGGCGGTGGCGTGGCTGTGGGCACTACGGCTGTGGCGGGAATAATCCCGCCCCGGTGGACTGGTAGGCGGCAGTGCTAGGATAGCGTGGTGCCGGGAAACACGAGCGCGCAGAGGCATTCCGGGGTTATTCGCGTCACGCATTGGATCGTGACCCTGTGCTTCTTCGCTTTGCTGCTGACAGGCGGGCTGATTGTCATTTCCCATCCCCGGTTCTATTGGGGCGAAGAGGGCAGCGTATTGATGCCGGCGCTATTCAGTCTTCCGATTCCGGCTTCGCGGGGCTCGGTGAGCACCGGCTATTCCTTTGTGTTGAAAGACCAGAACGGGTGGAGCCGGTACCTCCACTTTCAGGCCGGGTGGATTGTAGTGTTCACGGCTCTCGTCTACGCCATCCACGGCCTGTGGACCCGGCACTTTCGGGACAACCTAATGCCGTCCGCGGCGGAATTGACGGGCCGCGCCCTGTTCGGCGTGATCCGGAAACACCCTCGATTCCAACCGCCGGACGAAGCCGAAGCCCGCTCCTATAACGTGCTGCAGCGGGTGACGTATCTGACGGTGATATTCGTGCTCTTCCCAGCGATGATATGGACTGGATTAGCCATGTCTCCCGCCTTCACGGCGGCATGTCCATTCGTTGCCGATATATTGGGAGGTTTCCAATCGGCGCGAACCATTCATTTTCTTGTCACCGTGGCGTTGGCTCTTTTTGTGGCGGTGCACGTGGCGATGATTTGGCTGGCAGGATTCGGGAGCCGCATGAAAGCGATGACAACGGGAACTCCCAAGGAGCGGGCATGAGCGATATTTCACGCCGTCGTGTAATCAGGACGGGCATTGCGGCGACAGCGGGCGTTTCCGGAGTGGCGGCGGCCGCTCGACTGGCAGATCTGGCCGGATTGATCCCACCGGACAGCGGCGGCATACTAGGCCCTGGAGAGACGCTGACGTATGCCGCGCAGAGATTGATCGTGGACCAGTCGCCGGCTCGGGAGTTCTCACGCGACAAGATCTCGAAATCGCCATATCCGAACGGCAAGCCGCCGGCGGATGAAATTTTCGTGCGCCATCAGGCGAATGGGTTTGCGGATTGGAAGCTGAGCGTGGACGGTATGGTGGCCCGACCATCGTCGTTTTCCATCGCCGAGTTGAAGCGCTTTCCGGTGAGCAGTCAAATCACACACCTGGCGTGCGAAGAGGGCTGGTCCTACATTGCCGAGTGGATTGGCGTGCCGTTGGCGCATGTTTTGGAGGCGGCGGGATTACAGGCGGGGGCCAAGTATGTCGTCTACGCTTCGCTGCCGATTCAGCGCCGCCGCTGGGATAGCGTGGATATGGCCGAGGCATTGCATCCGCAAACGCTGATCACCTATGGGATGAATGGAGAGGCGCTGCCGGTGGAGCATGGGGGGCCGCTACGGCTTCGAGTCCCGCGCCATCTGGGCTACAAGAGCATCAAATTCATCACGAGCATTACGGTGACCGATAGCCTGAAGGGGTTTGGCAAGGGGAGGGGCTCTTCAGCGGCGGACGGGGCTTATTCGTGGTATGCGGGAATTTGAATGTTCGTGAAGCCTTCGTCAATACTGGGCGGCTGCAGTCGCTCCGCCATCGCCTGGATCGCTTCGGGCGGAACGCGGCGTTGGCGATTCTCGTTTCGGCGGAGGCACTCTGCCAGGGGAACATCGAAAAACACCGCCTCGCACTTGCAGCCCATGTGCTCGGCGATCTTGAGGAACGGGCGGCGATGTTTACGGGTGAGGTTGGTGGCGTCGACGTAGGTGACGGGCGCGCCGAGCGTTATGCGGAGGCGGACGAAGTCGCGCATTAAACGGAAGACCAAACCGTGGATGGTTTGGTCCGTTGGGTCATCGCGGAGCCACCGGCGGAGTTCGTCCGACGAGATGGCCACGCCGCCCTGCTGGGCAACCCAGGTGGATTTGCCGCTTGCCGGCAAACCCACCAGGACCACAACTCGCTGCTCAGGCAACTGTGAACCGTTCCGCCGTCAACATGCGGGCGGCGACTTTGCGTTGCAGGGCGATGCGATCCACCGGTTCGTACTTGGTGAAGCGGCGGAGCGCGGCCATCTGGATTCGCAGCGCGTCGCCTTCGGCGCAGGCGGCGAGCACCGTCCGGCCCGACACGGCCACAACGTCCATGGCGTCGCGCATCCAGACATCCACCATGGCCGTCACAACTTCCGGCTCACCCATCTTCCGCGAACGAAGCAGCGCGCTCTCCATAGCGAAGGCGTTCATGGCCATGTCGCACAACGCGGCCAGAATCTCCTGTTGGTTTTCAAGGTCCGCCGTGTACTTTTGATACGCGACGCCGAGCGCGAGCAGTGTGGCCTTCTTGGCCGCAGTGGGAAGATCATAAGCCTGCGGACCGGCGAGGAGTTCGCCCTGCAGCTTCTGCACGGCCGGCACGAGGGCCAGTTGGCCACGAGCGGCGCGCTTGAGCAGCATGCCCGTCGCCAGCATGCGATTAATTTCGCTGGTGCCTTCGAAGATGCGATTGATGCGGCTATCGCGATAGGCGCGTTCGACGAGATAGTCCTGATGGTAGCCGTAGCCGCCGTGGATTTGGACGCCTTCGTCGACGACAAAATCGAGCGCTTCGCTGGCGAACACTTTGATGTAGGAGCATTCGGCGGCGAACTCTTCCACCGCTTTCAGGAGCACTTGCGCGGCGTCGGGCTGCTGCCAGTTCCAATCCGTCAGTTTGCTTTGGATGAGCCCGGTGACGCGGGTACACATGGCTTCGTTGACGAAGATGCGCGCGGACATTTCGGCGATCTTTTGTTGGATCATGCCGAAGTCCGCGATGGGCTTACCGAAGGCGATGCGCTGCTTTGCGTATTTGGCGGAAATCTGCAGCACGTTCTTCATGCCGCCGGTGGCGAAGGGGCCGAGCTTCAGGCGGCCGAGGTTGAGAATGTTGAACGCGATGATGTGTCCACGGCCAACTTCGCCGAGCACGTTTTCGACGGGGACTTTGACGTTGTCGAGATAGACGGGGGTAGTCGATGATCCCTTGATGCCCATCTTTTTTTCCTCGGCGCCGGGCTTGACGCCGGGGTAGGCACGCTCCACCAGGAAGGCCGTGAACTTCTCGCCACCGACTTTGGCGAAGACAGTGTAGAGATCGGCATGGCCGCCGTTGGTGATCCACATCTTCTGGCCGTTCAGGACGTAGTGAGTGCCGTCTTCGGAGAGATCGGCGCGGGTCTTGGCGGCGAGAGCGTCGGAGCCGGCCTGAGGTTCGCTCAAGCAGTACGCGCCGACGAGTTCAGCGGAGGCAAGGCGGGGGAGATACTTCTTCTTTTGTTCCGAGGTGCCGTAGAGCAACAGGGGCAAGGTGCCGATGCCAGCGTGGGCGCCATGCCAGCCGGCGTAGGAGCCATCTTTGGCCAGGCCTTCGGCGACGATCAACATGGAGGTGAGATCCATCTCCATGCCGCCGTACTCTTCGGGGACGCTGACGGCAGTAAGCCCGAGCGAGGCCGATTGGCGCAGAATACCGACGGCGACGCCGGTCTCATGGTGCTGAATCCGTTCCAGATTGGGCGCAATCTCGCGCGCGAAGAACTCTTCAGTGGTACGCGCGATGGCGCGATGTTCTTCGTTGTAGTCTTCCGGCGTGAACACTTCGGCCGGCGTGTAATTTTCGATCAAAAACGATCCGCCAATTGCCATATCAGTTCCTCTACATTCGTTCGAAAATGCCGGCGGCGCCCTGGCCGCCGCCGATGCACATGGTCACCATACCGTAGCGATGTTGGGCTCGCTCCATTTCGCGAAGAATGGTGGCGGTGAGTTTGGCGCCGGTGCAGCCGAGCGGATGGCCGAGGGCCACGGCGCCGCCGTTGACATTGACGCGGTTGATATCGAGTCCGGTTTCCTTGATGACGGCCAGGGCCTGGACGGCGAAGGCCTCGTTCAGTTCGATGACGCCAATCTGATCGAGCGTGAGCCCGGCGAGGCGGAGCGCTTTGGGGATGGCCACTTTCGGGCCGATTCCCATCACCTCTGGCGGCACGCCGCCGACGGCGAAACTGACGAAGCGGGCCTTGGGTTTCAGGCCCAGCTCTTCGGCCTTCTTCAACGACATGACTAAAGCCGCGGCGGCTCCATCGCTGGTTTGGGAGGAGTTGCCGGCGGTGACGGAGCCCTTGGCGTGGAACACCGGCTTCAATTTCGCGAGGGCTTCGGGCGTGGTGTCAGCCCGGGGACCCTCGTCCTTCGAAACCATAGTGCGCTGGGTTTCGGCTTTGCCGTTGACGACAGTGGTATGAGCGGCGTCGACGGGAATAATCTCGTCGTCGAACTTGCCGGCGGCTTGGGCGGCAATGGCGTTTTGATGCGAGCGGAGGGAAAAGGCGTCCTGCTCTTCCCGAGTGATGCCGTACTGCTTCTGGAGGTTCTCGGCAGTAAGGCCCATGTTGATGTAGACCTCCGGGCGATGGTCTACAAACCAGGGGTTGGGCGTGAAGCGGGTGGCGGTGAAGGGCAGCATGCTCATGCTTTCCGCACCGCCGGCGATGACGATTTCCGCGCCACCGGCACGTATCTTCTCCGCGGCCATGGCGATGGACTGGAGGCCAGAACTGCAGAAGCGGTTGATAGTGACGGCGGGAACGGTATCGGGCATGCCGGCGCGAAGCGCGGCGATGCGGGCGATGTTGCTACCGCTTTCGGCTTCCGGCGTGGCGCAGCCGATGATGACGTCCTCAATCAGTTCGGCATCGACTTCAGGAAATCGGGCTAGCAAGCCGCGGATGGCGATAGCGGCCAGATCGTCCGGGCGCACTGTGCGGAGGGCGCCGCGCGGCGCTTTGCCAACGGGCGTGCGCACGCAATCAATGATTACTGCTTCGTGCATGAGGTCTCCCTAGTTCCGTAGCGGTTTGCCGGTTTTGAGCAAGTGGGCCATGCGCGCCTGGGTGCGCGCGTCGCCACAGAGGCTGAGGAACGCTTCGCGTTCGAGGTCCAGCAGATACTGTTCGCTGACAAGTTGTTCGCCGCTCAGGCGGCCGCCGCAAAGGACATGGGCGAGCTTGCCGGCGACGACAAGATCGTAGTCAGTGATGTAGCCGCCCTGGTGGCCGATCCATGCGCCTTGCTTGAGGAGGGCCACGCCGGCGGCGCCGGCTACCTTGACGTCATTGCGCGGGGTGGCGGGTTTATAGGTCTGGGCCAGCGTGAGGGCGGCGGCCTTGGCGTCGCCGATGAGGCGCTCGCCGTTCATAGATACGCCGGCGCTCTCATCCAGGAAACCGAGTTTACGCGCATCATCCGCACTCGATGACACCTTGGCGTAGCCGATGGTTTCAAAGACCGTCTTCGGGGCGCCATGGCGGAGGATCATTTCCTTGCAACCGCCGCCGCCGGGAATGAGACCAACGCCGACTTCGACGAGGCCGGCGTAAAGTTCGGCGGAGACCTGGACGCGCGGGCCGTGAAGGATCATCTCGCAACCGCCGCCGAGCGCCTTGCTATGCGCGGCAACGACAACGGGTACGGGCGCATACTTGATGGCCATCATGCCTTGCTGGAAGCGATGGATGGCGATTTCGAGATCGTCAAACTCCTCATCCTGCGCGAGCATGAGCACCATCATTAGATTGGCGCCGGCGCTGAATAGATCGCCCTGGTTGCCGATGACGACGGCGCTAAAGCCCTTTTGGCATTCCGCGATGGCGGCTTGAATTTGCCCCATCTGATCCTCGCCCAGCGAGTTCATTTTGCTGTGGAACTCGACGTTCAGTACACCGTCGCCGAGATCGATCATGGAGCAGCCGGCGTTCTTTTGGACCACGCCGCCCGCGCGCTTCATGAGGTTCAATTCGATGATGCCGGGGCGATCTTCGAGGCGGGCATAGTGGCCGGCACGGAGGTCGAAATAATCGGTCCGCGGCTGGCGGTTTTCATCGGCGGAGCGGTAGAAGCTCTTGGCGCCGTGGGACAGCATGGTGACGATGGATGCCGGAAGCGTGAGACCATCGGCCTCCATGCGGCGAGCGGTTTGCTGGAAGCCGAGCGCGTCCCAAAGCTCGAACGGCCCGAAGGTGTGGGCGTAGCCCCAGCGCATGGCGCGATCGATTTCAATGATGCGATCCGAGATTTCCGGGATGCGTTCGGCGGAATAGAGCAGCACGTCGCGGAAGAGTTTCCAGAGGAAGGTGCCGGCTTTATCATCGGCGGCGACGAGCGCGCGGAGACGCGCCGGGAGGTCCTCAATCAGCTTGGCCTGTTCGACGCTCGCGAATTTGGGTTTAGCGGCGGGGGCGTAATCGAAGGTTTGCCAGTTGAGTGCGTGAATTTCTTTGGCGGGGCCGACGCGTTTGTAGAAGCCCTGGCCGGTTTTATCGCCCAACCAGTTACGCTTCATCAGTTCTTCCATGACGGGGTGCGGCTGGAAGCGCTCGCGCCAGGGATCAGAGGGCACCATGTTATAGAGATTGCCGCCAACGTGATACCAGATGTCGACGCCGACGATATCGATGAGGCGGCAGGAGGCGCTATTGGGCAGGCCGATGAGGGAGCCGGTGACAGCATCGACCTCTTCCACCGTGAAGCCGTCTTCGATGGCGTATTTGAAAGTGGTGGAGCCCCACATGGAACCGATGCGGTTGCCGATGAAATTGGGCGTATCCTTGCACAGCACGACGCCTTTGCCGAGGCGGCGATCAATAAAATTGCTTACGGCGCACAACAGGGCGGGCGCGGTGGCAGGGCCGGGGATGACTTCGCACAAGTGCAAATAACGGGGCGGGTTGAAAAAGTGGGTGCCCAGGAAGTTGGCGCGAAACTCCTCAGAGAGGCCTTCGGCGATCAAACCAAGAGGGATGCCGCTGGTGTTGGTGGAGACGATGGAGCCGGGGCGGCGGACCTCGGCGACGCGGGACCAGAGGGCACGTTTGACTTCGAGTTTTTCGGTGACGGCTTCTATGATCCAGTCGCATTCGGCGAGCTTTTGGAGATCGTCTTCAAAGTTCCCGGGCGTTACGAGCGCCGGAAGCGCATCGGTGAAGAAGCCGCCGGGGCGGCCTTTCCAGGCGGATTCGAGTCCTTTTTTTGCGGCGGCGCTGCGATCCGCAACGCCAGGCGCGACAATATCGAGAAGTAACGCGGGAATCCCAGCGTTGGCAAAATGCGCGGCGATTCGTGACCCCATGGTGCCCGCGCCCAGCACCGCTACCCGGCGGATAGAAATCATTCCAGAACGAGTGTAACAAGGTGTTGGAACGGGCGGCAGGGATATGATGTTCGGTACTATGCGTGCGATCATTTTCTACCCATTGATGCTGGCCGGTCTGGCGTTTGGCGAAACGGTCCCGGTGGCGGGGCTGCGACAACCAGTGGACATTTTGACCGACAAGTGGGGCGTGCCGCACATCTATGCGCAGAACACAGCCGACGCGTTTTTCGCACAAGGTTTCAACGTGGCGCGGGAACGCCTGTTCCAGATTGACCTTTGGCGGCGGCGCGGATTGGGGCGCATGGCGGCGGCAATGGGACCGTCCTACGTGGAGCAAGACCGGGCGGCGCGGTTGTTTCTGTATCGCGGATCGATAGAAGAAGAGTGGGCGGCTTATGGGCCGGACGCACGACGGATCACGGAGTCTTTCGTGGCGGGGATCAATGCGTATATCGACTGGTTGGGCGCGAACAAGGACCAGATGCCGGTGGAGTTCGGGCTTGTTGGGTATGGTCCAGAGAAGTGGGAGGCGGCCGATGTGGTGCGGATTCGCAGCCATGGATTAACGCGAAATGTAACGAGCGAAGTGGCGCGGGCAAAGACGATGTGCGCGGCGGGAGTGGCGTTCGACCAGGCGCGCGTGGGACTGCAACCGGCGTGGGAGGCGCAGGTGCCGGCGGGACTGGACCCTTGTTTGCCAGCGGATGTTCTGAAGGTCTTCACGCTGGCGACGCAGGCGGTACCGTTTGTGGCGGATTCCACTTCGTCGATTGGTGAGGGGAGTAACAACTGGACGATTTCGCCATCGAAATCCGCGACGGGGCGGCCGATTCTGGCCGGGGACCCGCACCGTGCGTATTCGACGCCAAGCCTGCGCTACATCGCGCATGTGAGCGCGCCGGGGCTGGACATTATCGGCGCGGGCGAGCCGGCGCTGCCGGGCATTTCGATGGGGCACAACGGCACGATCGCATTTGGGTTGACCATCTTCCCCATCGACCAGGAAGACTTGTACGTGTACGAACTGAACCCGGCGAACGGGAAGCAGTATCGCTACAAGGGCGGGTGGGAGACGATGCGGGAGGTGCGGGAGCAGGTGGCGGTGAAGGGTGGGTCCGCGGCTGCGGTAACGCTCGATTTCACGCGGCATGGGCCTGTCATCTACGCGGATAAAAAGAGGGCCTATGCGCTGCGGACCTGTTGGATGGAGCCGGGGATGTCGCCGTATTTTGGGAGCATCGCCTACATGCGGGCGCGGAGCTTTGAGGAGTTCAAGAAGGCCCGGTTCCGCGGCGGGGCGCCGACGGTTAACCAGGTGTACGCGGATGTGAAGGGGAACATTGGATGGAGCGCAGGCGGGTTGACGCCGGTGCGGCCGAACTGGGATGGGCTGCTGCCGGTGCCAGGAGACGGGCGGTATGAGTGGAAGGGGTTTCTGCGAGGGGAGCAATTTCCGTCGTCCTTTAATCCCCCCGATGGGTTTGTTTCGACATCGAATGAAATGAATATGCCCGCGGGATATCCATACAAAGAGCACAAACTAGGATTTGAGTGGTCGAACGATTCGCGGCACCGGCGGATTGATGAGGTGCTGCGGGGGATAGAAAAGATCTCGTTGGCGGATTCGATGAAGTTGCAGACGGACCTGACGTCAGTGGCGGCGCGGCGGGCGGTGGCTTTGTTGGGAGCGTTGGCGGGAGACGAAGCGGGGCTGCGGATGCTGCGCGGCTGGGATGCGGTGGAGCGGCCAGCGTCGCGGGAGGCGGCGCTGTATGAAATTTGGTGGACGCGACATATGGGGCCGGCGTTTCTGAAGGCAGCGCTGCCGGCGGCCGCCGCGGCGGCCATCGCGACGGCGGACACGACGGTGGTGCTGGATGTGTTGGAAGGGAAATCGACGCGATTCAAAGTGGAGCGAGAGGCGTTGCTGCGCGAGACCCTGGCGGCTGCTTACAAAGACTGGGAGAAACAGGGGAGGCCGGAGTGGGGCGCGTTGCATCGGGCGCTGCCAGGGCATCCGCTGCGGAATTTTGTTGTGGCGGAGTGGCGTGCGCGACTGCAACCGGGGCCGTGGCCGGCGCCGGGCGGGCCGCATTCACCGTGGCAGTCGATGCACACAGGGAAGAGTTTTCAATTGACCAATGGTCCATCGTTCCGGATGGTGCTGGATGTGGGCAAGTGGGATGAATCACGAGCGGTGAATTTTCCGGGCCAGTCGGGGCGTTGGGACGATGAGCACTACAAGGATCTGGCGCCGTTGTGGCTGATGGGCGAGTATTTTCCGCTGTTGTATTCGCGCGACGCGGTGGAAAAGGCGACGGCGCGACGGTCGCGATTGGAGCCAAAATAGAGCTATGGACGAGGGGATGAAGCTGGTGGTGCGGGCGGCGGAGTTCGCCGCGCGCGCCCATGCGAAGCATCGGCGGAAGGATGTGGACGAGACGCCCTATGTGAACCATTTGGCCCATGTGGCGCGACTATTGGCCGACGCGGGAGCGGATGCGCAACTCGTCGCGGCGGGGTATCTGCACGACACGATTGAAGATGTTTGCGTCACCTACGATACGCTGCTGGCTGAATTCGGACAGGATATCGCCGACCTGGTGCTGGCGGTGACGGACGACAAAACGTTGCGATGGCAGTTGCGGAAACAGGCGCAGATTGACCATGCCGGGGAGTCGACAGAGCGGGTGGCGGCGTTGAAACTGGCGGACAAGGTTAGCAACCTGTGTTCGCTACGGGACACGCCGCCGCATGGATGGGATATGGACGAGATCGCCAAATATGTGGAGTGGGCACACTGCGTGGTGACGCGCCTGCCACATTTAAACGCAGTGCTTTATGCCGGTTATCAGGCGATTCGCGGAGATCTGTTGGCGCGGATTGGCGGAAGCCAGTGGGAGTCGAACCCACGGTGACGCATACGCACCACACACTGGTTTTGAAGACCAGGCCCAGCACCGGCCAAGAGTGGCTTCCTCTGGCAGTCTAGCAGGCCGGTGTACTATGATGCCGGGATGAAAGCGATATCCGTCGAGGAATACTTGGACGCGGTTCCGGAACCGGCGCGCGGCACGCTGCTCAAAATGCGAGAGATGATCCGGGCGGCGGCGCCCAAGGAAGCCACGGAAAAGTTAAGCTACGGGATGCCCTC
>JAEUQC010000083.1 GCA_016789905.1 Bryobacterales bacterium
TATGGCCTACAACCCGGTTTTGTCAATCGATATCAAGGGGGGGCTGCCGTACTCCCCCTTAAAAGTCCCCTTCAAACATCCAACCCCACAAACCCTCGCAACTCCCCCAACCCCAATAGCCCCCGCCCCCCTCCATCGGAGCCACCCCCCGTCTGTCCCCGATTTTTCGTAAAACGACCGTTAAGCCTTGCTCCCTGAATTGCCTACAACCCGGATTTTACAAACGAAATCAAGGGGGGGCTGCCGTACTCCCCCTTAAAATTCCCCTTCAAAAATCCAACCCCACAAACCCTCGCAACTCCCCCCGCCCCGGTATCCCGCTCCGCCCATCCATCGCCCGGCACGCCAGCGCCGCCGCGCCATTGGCATACCGCAGCGCATCGCCAACGCCCATCCCCTCCACCAGCCCGGCCAACAATGCCCCATGAAACACATCCCCCGCCCCCAAAGTACTCACCATCACCGGCGGCGCAAAAGCAGGCACACGAAGAACCTCCCCCCGCACCGCCCCCACGCTCCCCTCCTCCCCGCAAGTCACCGCCACCATCCGCGGCCCCGCCGCCAACGCCCTCCCCAACGCCTCCTCCAAATCCCCCGTCCCCATCGTCCGCAACAACTCATTCCGCGTCGGCGCATACATATCCACCAACCCCAAATCCAGCCCCGCCACCACTGTCCCCCCGTCCAGCGATACCGGCGTCTGAATCCCCGCCTCCCGCAACTGCCGTACCACCCGGAACCCCGTCTGGTCCACGTGAACCCACTCCGCCGCCGCGCACGCCTCCAACTCATCAACGGTCAAAGTCATCGTCACCGCCGCTCCCGAATACGTCACAATCGACCGCTGCCCCGTCTCCGGATTCACAATAATCACGCTCCGCCCCGTCCTCCCCTCCGTCCCTTTCAAGCCCGCCACGTCAACTCCTTCACCGGCCAGTCCCGCACCAATCCGCTCCCCCGTCTCATCCCTGCCCACACGCCCAATAAACGACACCCCAATGCCCAACCGCGCCAGCGCCACCGCCGCCGTCGCCGCGTTTCCCCCGCCCGCTTCCACTATTTCGCTCGCCACAATCCGCCCATCCGGCACCACCGCCCCCGCCGCCACCGCAATTGTGTCGTGACACGCCACCCCAATGCACACCACGGTTGAGCTCACTGACGATGCGGGCATATGATGTCGAACATGTCCTCCGGCTGTCCATCTTATCCCCGTCCGAAAAGCGCCGCATGAAAGCCATCGTCTTCCGCGCCCCCGGCGATCTGGTCCTCGACGATCTCCCCCTCCCCTCTCCCGGCCCCGGTGAAATCCGCGTCCGCCCCCAGTCTGTCGGCATCTGCGGCACCGACACCCATATCCTCCGCGGCGAATTCCCCGCCGCCCGCCCCGTCGTCCTCGGCCACGAAATCGCCGGTGTTGTCGAAGCCCTCGGCGCCGGTGTCAACACCCTCCGCGAAGGCGATCTCGTCACCATCGAACCCCACGTCTACTGCACCTCCTGCCGCTACTGCCGACAGGGCCAGGAACATCTCTGCCTCGAAAAGCGCGCCTTCGGCGTCCATCTCCACGGCGGCCTCGCCGAAGCCGTCGTCGTCCCCTCCCGCACCGCCTATCGTCTCCCCCCAGGTTTCGACGCTCGTCTCGGCTGCCTCGCCGAACCCGCCGCCTGCTGCATCCATGGCATGGATCGCCTCTCCCCCCGCTCCGGCGCGCCGCTGCTAATCATCGGCGCCGGCCCCGCCGGCCTCATCCTCACTCGCCTCGCCCGCCTCGCCGGCGCCGCCCCCATCGTCGTCAGTGAGCCCAATCCCACCCGCCGCGCCGCCGCCCTCTCTTTTGGTGCCGATCTCGCGCTCGACCCCGCCGCCCCCGCCTTCCGCGAACAAATCAACGACATCACCCACGGCCTCGGTTTTGACTCCCTTATCGAAGCCGCCGGCTCCCCCGCCACCCTCGAACTCGCCATCGAACTCGCCGCCCGCGCCGGCCGCATCCTCGTCTTCGGCGTCTCCCCCATGCACGCCACCGCCACCGTCCGCCCCTTCGATATCTTCGTCCGCGAACTCACCATCATCGGTTCTGTCATCAATCCGTACACCCACGAACGCGCCGTCAACCTCTTGCCCCGCCTCGGGCTCCATCAACTCGCCATCACCCAATTCCCCATCGACAACTTCAACGATGCCTTCGCCGCCCAGGCCTCCGGCGCCGCCGGAGTCAAAGTGCAGATCCGGCCTCAGGATTAACATGGCCCCCACCCGCCAGCGCCATTGGGTCATCGTCTTCGCCATGACCCTCGCCGTCATCACATACATTGACCGTATCTGCATCGCCCAGGCCCAGCCCTTCATCGCCCAGGACCTCGGTCTCGACAAGATCCAGATGGGCTTTGTCTTCGCCATCTTCGGCTGGTTCTATTCGGCCTTTGAAATTCCCAGCGGCTACCTCGGCGATCGCATCGGTTGCCGCAAAGTCCTCACCCGCATTGTCATCTGGTGGTCGTTCTTCACCGCCGCCACCGGCTTCGCCTGGAACTTCGCATCCCTCCTTGCAACCCGCGCTCTCTTCGGCATCGGCGAAGCCGGCGGCTTTCCCAATATCGCCAAGTCCTTCGCCATCTGGCTGCCCGATTCCGAACGCCCCCGCGCCCTCGGTTGGCTATGGCTCAGCGCCCGCTGGGGCGGCGCCGCCACGCCCTTTCTCGTTGTCTACGTCCTCCAATTCATGACCTGGCGCCAAGCCTTCCTCCTCTTCGCCGGCCTCGGCATCGTCTGGTCCGCCGTCTTTTATTGGTGGTTTCGCGATAACCCTGCCGACAACCCAAAACTGAACGCCGAAGAACTCGCCCTCATCGCCCAAAAACAGTCCCCCGCCTCCGCCCATCACGTCAAAGTGCCCTGGGCCAAACTCCTCCGCAGCCGCCGCGTCTGGCTCTTGCTCATCCCCTATTTCACCTCGTCCTACGGCTGGTGGTTCTACATCACCTGGCTCCCCACCTATCTCCGCGAGTCCCGTCAACTCGATCTCGGCCAGGGCGCCCTCCTCGGTGGCATCCCCCTACTGTTCGGCGGTGTCGGCTCCCTTTTCTGCGGCTTCATTTCTCCCTATGTCACCCGCCACACCGGCAGCATCGCAGCCACCCGCCGCCTCATGGCCTATATCGGCTACACCGGCGCCGCCGCCATGCTCGTCCTTTCCGTCTGGCTCACAGACCCGCTCCATGCCATGCTCGCCATGGGCGTCGCCAGCTTCGCTAACGATCTCGTCATGCCCGGTGCCTGGGGCGCCTGCATGGACATGGGCGGCCCCTATTCGGCCACCCTCTCCGGCGCCATGGCCGGCTTCGGCAATGCCGGCGGCGCCGTCTCCCCGCTCATCATCGGCTTCCTCCTCCAGGCGACCAACAATAACTGGGACCTCTGCATTTACATCTCCGCCGCCCTCTACTTTGCCGGCACCTTCTGCTGGGCCTTTCTCGATCCCGTCACTCCGCTCGGCGAGTAATCTCCGAAAAACAGGCGTATACTGAAGGCGCCATGTTGTCAGTGGTTCGCTCGTTATTCGTCGGCGCTGCGATTGCCCTCTCGCTCCCCGCCGCTTCGCCGCCCGCCAACGGCCTCTCTAACTTTGAGCCCAATACCAGCCAGTATCCCAGCCGCGTTTGTTACTTCGCCCGCGCCGCCGGTTATACCCTCGAACTTACTAACTCCTCGCTCGTCATGAGTTTCCCCGGCGCCTCCCCACTTACTATGCGTTTCCCAGGTGGGAGGCCGGCCCCCGTCGAAGCCGCCCCCCCGTTCACCCGCATCCGCTACCGCGCCGTCTTCCCCGGCGTCGATATGGACATCTACCACGGCCAAGCGGGCCTCGAATACGATTGGATCGTTGCCCCCCGCGCCGATCCCGCCTCCGTGCGCTTCTCCTTCTCCGGCGCCCAAAACCTGCGCCTGGCGCCCAATGGAGATCTCGTCCTCGAAACTCTCGCCGGCCAGGTCCGCCACCGCCGTCCCAGAGTCTACCAGCGTACCCGCTCCGGCGAACGAGATATCCGCAGCTCGTTTCTCCTGCACGGCAACACCGTCGGCTTCCTCCTCGGCCCCTATGATCGCCATCGCCCCCTCATCATCGATCCCGAAATCATCTTCGCCGCCGCCACCGGGTCTTCCTATCGCGTCGATTCCGGGACCATTCATGTGATCAACAATTCCACCGTCGCCGATATCTCCACCGATCGCGCCGGCAATTCCTACTTGAGCGGTTCCTCCGTCCAGTGTGTCTCCTGTGTCTTTGTCACCAAGCTCAGCGCCGACGGCACACGCTTTCTCTACCGCACAACCATCGCTGCGGCCCCGGCCCGCTATCTCTCTCCTGGCTTCCATCCACACACCACTTCCGCCAGCGTTACCGATCCCGATGGAAACGTCTACGTCACCGTCATTGCCGGAGAGGCTGCCACCGCCGGCGGCACCGATGTCCTCCTCATCAAACTCGATCCCGATGGAAAGACCAAGGCCGCTATGGTCATCGGCGGCGCACAGGACGACGGCGCCTCCGCTATCTCACTCGGGCCTGACGGCTTCCTCTACATCGCCGGAACCACATTGAGCCCCGATTTCCCTGTCTCCGCAGGCGCCTTTCGCTCCCCCGCGCCGGGCAAACTCAACTTCTTCGCGCTCAAAGTGGACCCCAAAGCCCTCGATGGCGAAACACCCTGGCCCCGCGCTGTCGTCTATTCCGCCCTCCTCGGGGCCTACTCCCCAACCCAACTGCCCCTCAACGCTGATCGCATCGAACGGTTCCCCCGCCTCGCCGCCGCCGCGGACGCGTCCGGGAATGCCTACATCGCCGCCTATACCGATTGTTTCGGCCTCCGTCCCTCCCCCGGCACCCTCCATCCCAATTGCGGCCTCCCGGAGTTTGTCAGCACCGCCGCCATCCTCAAGCTTGATCGCACCGGCGCCAATGTCCTTTGGACCGCGATTCTCTCTCCCTCCTCCGGCTCCCGCGTCGACCGTCTCGCCGTCACTCCGCGCGGCGACATCTATGTCGCAGGCGGCGCCGCCCCCGGCTTTCCCGTCTCCGCCAACGCCATCCGCAAGTCGGCCATTCCACGCGAATTCACGAACACCGCCTTCGTCGCCAAACTCAATTCCTCTGGCACTGCTTTCGCCTATGCCACCTACTTGGACGGCTGTTGCGGCGTCGGTGGCCTCGCCGTCGATTCCGCCGGCAACCCCGTAATCGCTGGATTTAGAGGAGAGCAGGGCTTCACTAAGGCTGGCGGACTGTATTCCCAAGTCGGCGGCTTTCTCGGCGCTCTGACCCCCGATGGTGGCGCCCTGGCCTGGTTCACTTTCCTCGGCGCCGGCTACCCCAGCGCGGCAACGCTCGATTCCGCCGGCAACGTCCTCGTCGCCGGTAACGGAATCAACCCCGGAAAGGCCGTCGCTCCGTCCATGTCGGGGCCCAGTTTGGTGCTGAAGGTCTCCCCGTCCGGCAACCCCGCGCTAATCGACGGCGTAGCTGACTCCGCCGCTTTTGGTCCTGGCCTTCCTCGCTCCGGCGGACTCGCCAGCGTTTTCGTCCATGGCTTGGACGTGCTTGGCCAGGCCATTGCGCCGGGCCCTCCATTTCAATCCAAACTGGCTGGCGTCGAAATCCTCGCCGGCGGCGTTCCCGCTCCCATTTTGTCCATCTCCAACGTCGCGCCGCCTCACCTGCCCGCCAGCCAGCAGATCAATATTCAAGTGCCATTTCAGAGCGCCGGCCCTTATCTGGAACTCCGCCACAAGGGGCTTTCCTCTTTCGCCGTGGCGGACGTCGCCAGTCCCGCGATTTTCACCCTCCCCGGCGGGCTCGGCGCCGTCCAACACGCCTCCACCTACGCCCTCGTCACGCCGCAGCATCCTGCCCGGAAGGGCGAAGTCATCGTCGTCTACGCCACCGGCCTGGGGCCCGTGGTATCGCCGCCGGTGCCCGCCGGCTCCCCCGCCCCCGGTCCCGCCCCCGTCCTGGCTCCCGCCTGCGGAACGTCCCGTTCCGCCGTCGTCTCCAGTGCCGGCGAAGTGCTCTACGCCGGGTTAACGCCTTCCTTCCCGGGTCTCTACCAGGTCAATATCAGGCTCTCGCCGAATCTCCCCTCAGGCCAAAGCAGTCTGGTCATCGCGTTGCTGAGTTGTACGACGGGGAATCGAATCTTTCCGCTACGGTTCGATAGCAACGCCGTCCCCCTGCCGGTGGAATGACCCTGGCCCCTCAGGAATCCGCCCGTTCCGGCTCCCCATTATCGGAATACTCGCGTTCGTAGCGGTTCACCCGCCCCTCCCGCTGCTCCTGTTCCCTTCGTGTCTTCTCGTCTTCCCGTTCTTCGCGTCCGTCACTCATCTCTCCAGAATACGCGCATTCACCCCGCGCCTTAGCCCAACTGGCCCGCCAAAACTCTCAGCCGGCCATCCAGTCTAACCAAGCCCCCGCTCGCCCAAATCACCACTCAGCGTTCAATCCGGCCAAACCGCCCGCGGCGAAAATCCTCGATCGCCTGCCCAATCTCCGCCTGCGTATTCATCACAAACGGTCCATGACCCACAATCGGTTCCGCAATCGGCTCACCGCTCAGCAGCACCACCACGCTATCGCCCTCTGCCTCCGCGCGCACGCCCTCGCCCCCCTGTTCGAACACCACGAGTTGCCCCTCCTTCGCCGCCTCGCCGCCATTCACATGAACCGTCCCGCTCAGCACCACCAGCGCCGCGCTCCACCCCTCGGGCGCTGGCAGTTCCGCCCGCCCGCCGCCGCGCAGCCGGACATCCCATACCTGCATCGGCGTAAACGTGCTCGCCGCGCCTTCCCGGCCCGCATAGCTCCCCGCAATCAGCCGCACCGTCCCCGCCCCGTCCGGCAGCGCCACGTTCGGAATCTCCCCGCCCGGAATCGCCTGATACTTCGGCGGGCTCATCTTGTCCTTCGCCGGCAGGTTTACCCAAAGTTGCAGCATCTCCATCGTCCCCCCGGCTCTCGTGAACGCATCGGAATGAAACTCCTCATGCAAAATCCCCGACGCCGCCGTCATCCACTGCACATCACCGGGGCCAATCACGCCGCCCATCCCCGTCGAATCCCTATGCGCCACCTCGCCCTTGTAAACAATCGTCACCGTCTCAAACCCACGGTGCGGATGCTCCCCTACACCCCGGTTTTGACCGCCCGCCGGAAACTCCGCCGGACCCGCGTAATCCAACAACAAAAACGGGCTCAGCGTCTTCCCGTGGCTCTGGTAGCTGAACAGCGAACGCACCGGAAATCCATCCCCCACCCAATGAGTGCGCGGATTGCTAAATACTGCAACGACGTTTTTCATCAGTCTCTCCCTCCATCATCCTAACGCCAAGACAATAACCCCACAAGATGGCGATTGTGGACTTCATCGTTCTAACGGTGGAACAATCACTACATGCGTCAGGACCTGAATGACCTCTACTATTTCGTCCAGGTGGTCGATCACCAGGGCTTTGCCCAGGCCGGCCGCGCCTTGGGCCTACCCAAGTCCAAGCTCAGCCGCCGCATCTCCGCGCTCGAACAGCGTCTCGGCGTCCGTTTGATCCAGCGTTCCACGCGGCGCTTCTCCGTCACCGAGCTTGGAAACGCCTATTACGCTCGCTGCAAGGCCATGCTTGTCGAAGCCGAAGCCGCCCAGACCATCATCGAGTCCGTCCACTCCGCGCCCTGCGGCACCTTGCGCATCGCCTGTCCCATCGCCCTCCTCCACTCCCTTGCCGGGCCCATTTTTGTCTCCTTCGCTGAGCGTTTCCCCGCCGTTACCCTGGATATCGTGGAGCGGAACCGCCCTGTCGATCTTCTTGCCGATAGCCTCGATCTCGCGCTTCGTCTCCAACCAGCCCCGCTGCCCGATAGTGGCGTTGCCGTCCGTACCGTCGGCCACGCGGCGCAGTGTCTGGTCGCCAGCCCCGCGCTGGTCCGAAGGCTCGGCGCGCCATCTGCTCCTGACGCTCTCACCGCTTGGCCCAGCCTTGGCCAGGGCCCTCACCCCGAAACGCACGTTTGGAACCTGCAAGGCCCTGCCGGCGCCGTCGTGCGGTTGTCCCATTCGCCCAGGTTCATCACAACGGATATGATCACGCTCCGGCTTGCCGCCGTCGCCGGCATCGGCGCCGTGCAGTTGCCGGTCATGCTCGTCCGGGATCAACTCGCCGATGGCAGTCTGGTTCGCCTTCTCCCCGGCTGGGCGCCGGCGCCGGAGGCAATCCACATCGCCTTTCCCTCCCGTCGCGGACTTATCCCCTCCGTGCGCGCCCTCATCGACCACCTGGCCGAGCACTGCAAGGGGTTCGACACCATCTAGCCGCCGCCCCAAAATCGCCACAATCGCAAGAACCGTCAAGCCGCGGCTGATCTCTCAGGCGTATAGTGTCTGCATGAAGATCCATTGGGCGCGCGCCATCGCCGGAGCTCTGGCCGCAGAAATCGGACAGGTCGCCGCGGCCTTTGTCTGGGTTGCCATCTATAGCCATCTCATCAATCCTGGTCAGCCCATGGCCGTCTACAACGCGCACGCCCAGGCATCCGGCCCCTGGGTTTCCATCTTCGCCGGCGCGCCCATTTTCTACGCCGCCAGCCGCTGGATCGCCAAATCCAAACCTGCCGCCCTCGCTCTGTTCGCCGTCTTTCTGTTCATCGACCTCGCCTTGCTCACCGGCATGACGGATGACTGGACCGGCGTGCCCTATCTGCTCTTCGGAGTCAGCTACCTCACTAAGCTCGGCGCCTGCGCGCTTGGCGGGCGCGACTCGACTGTGATCTAGCCCTCCAATCT
>JAEUQC010000089.1 GCA_016789905.1 Bryobacterales bacterium
GAAGACGGCGGCGGCGTTGTTGTTGACCGTAATGGTTGGCGCGCCGGTGAGCCGTTCGAGAATAGGCCCGCAGTGGTTGTCGCGCTTGCCGCGCTTGCCGGTGGCGAGATCGTACTCGAGGTTGCTGTAGCCTTCGATGGGCTGGAAATTGGCTAGTGGCGCGCGGCCGAGGTTGGTGTGGAGAATGACACCCGTCGCGTTGATGACGCCGCGCAGGCTGGGATGGCGGAGCGACTCCAGACGGGCGGTGGCTTGGACGAGCGGATCAATGGCAGTGTTGGCACTACGGATTGAGTCGCGCGCGTTGGCGATGGCCTGCTGCGCCTCGGCTTTCAGCAGGCCATGGGGGTAACCGGTGAATTGCTCGCGGAGCTGGGCGAGGAGCGCTTCGACCGAGGGAAGCTCGCTTAGCAACATTGCTATTTGCCGAGCATGGGGAAGAGACGTTTAATCTCTTCGTCACTGGGACGGCGGCCGTATTCACCGATCTCAAATGACTCGGCGTATTTGATTTTGGCGGCGCGTTCCTTGCCGTACCACTTCTCGGCGACGGCGCGGGCGGTGGGGGTGATGTTAGAAAAACGGCGAGTTTTGAGCCATTCGCGGCGGGCCTTGGGATCGGCGGGCACTTCTTTGATACGGCCATCGACCCAGGCGAGCCATTCGTAGAACTGGGAGACGTGGGCGTCCATGCCGTCGATTTTCTTTTCGTAAGTGGAATCGATGTCGACAACGACGTCGGGCGTGAAGGTGTTGGGCTTTTGGAAGTTGTCGGAATAGTACATGAAGACGGGGTTCTTGGTGAGGGGCGGGGTGCCGGAGACGACGTTGGGAACGACGACCATGTAGGCGGCGTCCTGGACGAGGATGCCGGTGTTGCGGTGGTCGGGATGGTAGTCGTTGGACCGATGGGTGATGACGACGTCGGCACGCCATTCGCGGATGGCGCGGATGATCTGGCGGCGGATTTCGAGCGAGGGGGTTAGCTCGCCGTCGTGGTTATCGAGGACCTGATACTCTTCGATGCCGAGGCGTTTGAGGGATTCCTGGGTTTCGAGATAGCGGCGCTTGGCGAGGGGGCCGCCGCCCATTTCGTGGTGGCCGGCGTCACCGTTGGTGACGGAGAGGAATTTGACGACGTGGCCCATTTGGGCGAAGAGGGCGGCGGTGCCGCCGAACTTGATGTCGCAATCGTCGGGGTGGGCGCCGATGGCGAGGATGCGGAGCTTCTGTTGCGCGGAGAGGGTGAGCGCGAGGGTGAGGAGGAGAATGACAGTTTTCATTGGTGTGCGTCTTCCGTGAGTTGCCTGAGTTTCATTTTCGTGGCCAGGAGGGCGAAGAAGCCGACGACCCAGAGCGGGACAGTGATGACTATGAATAATAGTGTCGCGTAGCCGGTGGCGGATTGGCGATCGACCCCGAAGAGCATGGCGCCGAGGATGGCGAAGGCCTGGAAGGAGCCGACGTTGCCGGGGGCCTGCGGGGGGACGCTGCCGATGCGGAGGATGACGAGGATGGCGGCGGAGGCGCCGAAGCCTAAGTGGAGCCCGAAGCCTTGCTGGATGAAATAGATGGGTCCGACTTGGAGGGCGAGATAGAGAAAGCTGATGAGGAAGGCGTTGTAGAACGACCGGCTGCGGCCCATGGATTCGAGGGCGTTCAAGTGATGGCGGAGCTTGGGATTGAGCCATTTTTCGGCTTGTTGGCGGCGGAAGATAGCGAAGGCGAGGAGGGCTCCGAGAATCAACAGGATGCCGGCGAGGATGCGGCTGCCGTAGACGAGGACGGGGGGCAGGTCGACAAAGAAGCTGGTGACGAGGAAGCCGAGGATGAGCCAGAAGCCATCGAAGAGGCGTTCGATGACGACGCTGGAGAGGACGACGGCGAAGGGGACGCCGGACCAGCGGGCCTGCAGGAAGCTGCGGATGACTTCGCCGGGGCGCAAGGGGAGCACTTCGTTAGCAAAGAGGCCGATGTAGATGGCCTGCATGGAGCGCCAGACGGGGAGCTTGCCGACAGGGATGAGCAGTTCGTTCCAGCGCCAGCCCTGGACGCAATAGACGGCGATATCGCACAGGACGGCGGCGAGGACGTAGGGCAGCGGGGTTTGGCGGATGCGCGGGAGCTGCTCGGCCCAGTTGAAGCCACGATAGACGTAGACCATGCACGCGATGGAGACCGCGTAACCGAGGAGGGGCAACAGCCAACGTCGATTCGGTATCAACGGTTTGATGATATCGCGGCAGCGATTTCTTTCCAGGCGGCTTCGTCGTGGCCGAGGGCGATTTTGTTGGCGCCACGGACGAGGGGGAGTTTGAGGAGTTTGGGTTCGGCTTCGATTTTTTGGAGGAGAGAGGCGTCGGACATTTTCATGTATTTGAGGCCGGCGTCTTCGTAGGGTTTGGCGGCGGTATCGAGGAGGCCGGGGAGGGTGAACTTGTCGATGAAACGCTTGATTTCGCCGGGGGACATGGGCTTGGTATATAGATCGATGCTGTGGAGGGGGATGCGGCGTTCTTTAAAGAAGCGCTCGGCGGCGCGGGTGGCGCTGGAGCCTTTGACGCCGAAGATCTGGACGTTCTGCATGACCATTTGATTGTGACAAACTGGGGGGAATATGGTTTCGCGGCGTGCGTTTTTCCTGAGTGGGGCGGCGGTGTTGGCGCAGGAGGTGGAGCTCGATTGGGTGGACGCGCGGAAGTTGACGGTGGAGGGGTTGGGGTTTAAGATTTTTTAGAGCAGGCGCGAAACGACGGTCTGGAGCAGTGACGAGCTCACATAGGCTCATCGCAAGGCTGCCAAGCGGACTTTGGAGTGCCATTGCCGTCCGCGTGAGTCCTCGGCGTGGATAACAATTCTGTTTGAACCAGCCTTCAGCATCTCCTTTTTCAATCGAATAAGATCAGCCGTCATAAGTCCAGCCCGATTCAACTGAAAGAGCTTTGTAAGGTCCACGTCAGAGGTGTCCGTCCTAATCAATATCTCAAATGTCGCTCGACTAATCGTAATGATCTCATCGGTTGCCGGATCGCGAAGCGCAATCTCCAGCGAATTCGAGGTCCGTGGCGGCCGACCGAGAGACTGTTCTCTGACAACCGTATCGGCTTCCAAATAGATCTCTTTGCCGGAATCAAGATCGACTACGACGGAAGGTGACTCCGTTGAGAATTTTATAGCGGTGCCGATATTGCCGCCACGCAGACAGAGCGTAATGTCATACTTACCAGGCTCAAGATTAAAGTCGATTCTGCCGTTCGAATCAAGGCTGCCAATTACTAGATCGCCGATAATTACTGCCGACCCATCGAATGGGCTGTTAGCCTCAATATCGACCTCTGTCCCTTTGATCAACCGGGCCCGAATCTGGCACTTTGTAGGCCCCCCCGCAGACTTCATCTGTTCGCCGCATGCCCGCTGTACCTGCACCATTGCCGACTGGAGTTCCGCCGAAACGGCTGAAGGCAATTGCCGGGCGGTCGATAGTCTCTCTTCGAGCCGCCCGAATTCCCGTGCCACTTCTGACGTGCGGCCGAGGCTCCGCCATACTCGAATGCGATTCGTGGCCTTAGCCACGAGTTCCTGCAACACCTCCGATGACCGGTGGAGGCCCGTCATCTCGTTCATTTTTGCAATGGCTGCGGAACAGCCAGCATCACTACTTCGTTGCGCACAGAGGTGGGATGAGCAACAAATCGCAAGAAATATCAGTGTCCGCATACACTCCCTAGGCATTTGGCTTCCGCCGGTGTCACGCCATTCTCAGACTGATTCATCTGCTTCTGCAAGTCAACCGACAACTAGCGGAACGGTCTCGAATGCAGTCAAAACGTTCCGCCACTACGCCGCAATAGGCCTACAATCTAGGTAGTTCAACCTACGTCGCTGTGTTCAAGGAGATAATCGGGATGCCTGACTTCACGCCCTCCACCCGCTATTCGTGCCTCCGCCTCAATCGGAGCGATTGCAGAGTTGCTTCTCAACATACAGGCCGATGCTACACCCATCTCTACGGGTCGAGAACTATCTGGGCGCTGGGAATGTGAGCGTTATGTGGTGATGGTTGTTGTGAACGTTGTTAAATCGAACTATCGGGCGAGCCGGGGTCCACGCACCCAAACCGGTGTTGAGAGTCTGACCGCCGACGGTTAAGATTCCACTAAGTGTTAGAGTCGAGGCCCACCCTTGCGGCAAAGTCACCGTTCTACCAGAGATCGGCTGCCCCAGACCACTAGCACTGAATAACATTTGGACATTTGCATTCGCAACCAAGGCAGTCAACCCGGCTCGATTAGCCGCTACCCAGCTCGTAACGGTCGCTAGGGCCGTTGGATTTGCTGAAAGAGCATCTACAACCGCCTGTTGAAGTTGGACGGTGGCGGGGTGGATGGAAAAGAAGTCAAAAATGTCAATCTTATCGCCGTCTTCATGACCCTGATGCCCTAAATCTCGAGCATGTTCTCCCGAAATGTCATTGATTCGAGTGACGAGGCCCGAGTTGCTGACCAACCATTCATACGTTCGTCGGCTACACCAATCGTCTCCCCCGGAATCCCGTCCTCCGAAACGAGGAAGGCCGGTTGGCATTCGCCATAGTGCTCGTCGACGCTGATTCGACTTACTTCCGTATAGAAAAGTGTCTCGGACCGTGGTCGTCCCATTTGTCATTACGACCCTAAAGCGGTAGCGCAGGAAATGGGTCGGAGGTGGGGTACCCGAGATAGTCGATGTGATGGCGGAAGGAAATGTCACTCTTAGCGATAGCAGGTCGTCAGGCCATTCCGTGCTCCACCATACGTGGTCACCAATTGGGACATTGTCGAGTATTCTCTGCAGCACATTGTCGTCATTGTCCAGAATCTCCAGGGTAACGCCTTGCACTGCATATCCTGTTGGCTTCAACACCCAGAGACCCATGTTGCGTTGCAAAACATTGGAAGCGCTCGAGTGCGGAATGCTATAAATTCAAAAAAGCGTTCGGCGGCGCGGGTGGCGCTGGAGCCTTTGACGCCGAAGATCTGGACGTTCTGCATGACCATTTGATTGTGACAAACTGGGGGTCTAATGATTTCGAGGCGTGCGTTTTTTGTGAGTGGGGCGGCGGTGTTGGCGCAGGAGGTGGAGCTCGATTGGGTGGACGCGCGGAAGCTGACGGTGGAGGGGTTGGGGTTTAAGG
>JAEUQC010000168.1 GCA_016789905.1 Bryobacterales bacterium
CCAAAGACGTTAGCAAGGCGGACATGAATGAGAGCCATCTGGTGCTGTGGGGAACGCCGGAGACAAATACGCTGATGGCCAAGGTGGTGAAGAGTTTGCCGGTGCGGTGGACGGCGGCGGAGATTTCGATACAGGGCCAGACGTTTGACGCGAAGACGCATACGCTGGCGCTGATTCAGCCGAACCCGTTGAACCCTTTGAAGTATGTGGTTTTGAACGCGGGGCATACGTTTGGGAAGGCGGAGCTGGTGGGTACGAATGCGCTGCTGTATCCGCGGTGGGGGGACTGGGCGGTGATTGAGACGGGGAGCGGGAAAGTGAAGGTGGCGGGGATGTTTGATGATAACTGGCGGTAAAGTGCATCGTCCTGCGAATTGACTGCATCTGAGTTTATACTGGTATTAACAAAACCGTCTAGTCTCGACGTGTCCGCGGCGCCGCAGGCTTTTTTAAAGCTGGCGAGACGGCGAAGTAAAACTCATTCTGGGGTACAAAATATGGAAGTCAAATCGCTAACGCGAGCTCTGTTAGCCGTTTCTCTGTTGGCAATTCCAGCGCTAGCACAAATCACTGGCGATCTGGTGCTGAATGTAAACGATCCGTCGGGCGCCGCCGTTTCTGGCGCGACGGTAACTGTAAAAAGCCTTTCTCAGGGTTCGACACGCTCATTGAAGACGGACACGCAGGGAGTTTCGCGATTTTCGCTGTTGAATATTGGGGACTACGAAGTACGCGTGGAAGCGGCCGGCTTTGCAACGACGACGACTCGCACGGTGGTGAATTCGGGAGCGGTACGGGAGTTGAAGACGACGTTGGAAATCTCCACGACGCGGCAGGAAGTTGTGGTGGAGGAGGCGAGCGTCGTGATAGCGACGACGAATTCGCAGATGCAGTCGAGTGTGGAATCCAAGGCAATAACGCAACTATCGTTGCCTAACGGGGTGCTGTCGTTGGCGGGTACCACACCGGGAGTCATCCCGGTCTCGGCGCGAAACCCGTTCCTCGGACAGGGTAGTTTTAATTCGAATGGCGGGCGTGGACGCGGGAACAACATTACGATCGATAACGCGAATGCGACGGACGTTTCGACGACCGGCGGCGCCGGAATCGGAACCGTGCCGTTGGACGCGATCAAAGAAGTGAATGTCATTTCAAACAACTTCAACGCGGAATTTGGCCGGAACGCGAGCGCCCAGTTTCAGATTGTGACCAAGAGCGGGACCAACGAGTACCACGGGTCGCTTGTCGAGTTCTTCAAGAACGACAAACTGAACGCGCGTGATTATTTTGATCGCAGTGGGAAAGCGGCAACGTTGCGTGACAACGACTGGGTGGCGCAGGGGGGAGGCCGAATCGTTCGCGACAAGCTTTTCTTCTACGGCACGTACGAGCAGCAGAAGATTCGGGGTTCGGGCGGCACCCGTATCGCCACCGTTCCGACGTCAGCTCAGGTTGCCGGTATTACCAACGCGGCGGCGCGACAGTTGTTTTCGGCGGCGCAGGGCGTGGCGTCGGATAGCGGCACGGTGAGCAGCGCGGCTCCGCTGGGGTCAAACTCGGTTGCGTATTCCGCGAAAATCGACTGGAATTTTTCTCAGCGAGATACATTGTCCGGCCGGTATGCGTACCAAAAGTCGGATTCCAAGTCTCCCGGGTTGACATTTATCTCGTCAAATTTGCCGGTGAACGGGGCCAGTTCGACAAATAAGCCTCAGACGGTGGCCCTGAACTATACGCGCGTGCAGAGCGCGTCGATGGTGATCAACAACATCGCGACGTTCGGGCGGAGCCTGCCAAACTTCACGCCGCTGGCGGCGATCACGGCGCCGAGCATTCAATTTCAGAACGGAATTGCGGAACTGGGAAGCTGGTCAGGAATTCCGCAGGGGCGGACGCAGAACGTCTACAACAATTTGACGACGGTGACGAAGACGTTGAATAGTCATACGCTGAAGTTCGGATATAACATCGAGCGGATTCAGGCCAATAGCATTTTCGACTCGAACGTTCGCGGGACGCTGTTGTTCGCGAGCTTCGAGACGTTCCAACAAGGAACGCCAGTGCAGTACTCGCAGCGCTTCGGCGGATCGATTCGCGGCAATCGAGTTTGGAACCACGGTTTCTTCCTGCAAGACGATTGGCGAGTAAGCCGGCATTTGACGGTGAACATGGGACTCCGGACGGAAGTTGCGGGCGGTGTTTCGGAAGTGAACGACCTGATTTCTAATTTGAACCTGGACAAGCAGCAGGCGCTAGGCGGCGCTGGAACTGGCGCGTTGGGTTCGATCGCGGTTGGAGGGACGGCCTTCAACACGAACACAAATTGGGGCCCCCGGCTGGGCTTTGCATGGAATCCGAATGGAGGCAACTGGAGCGTGCGGGGCGGCTACGGCGTAACGTACGACTTCATCTTCCTGAACCCGATTACGAACCTGCGGTTCGCGCCGCCGTTCATGTACAACTTCTCTACAACCGACTTTACGGGCGCGAATTCGCTGGCCAACATTGTTGCCGGGACCTCGCCGTTCCAGCAGGTAGGCCGGGCAACGGTAGGGAATTTCGGCACAACGGTCCGGAACTTTGGATCGATTGCACCGGTGGACTATGCGATGAAGAACCCGCAGGTTCAGCAGTGGAGCTTGAATATTGAGCGGCAGATGGGAAATGGGTTCGTCGCGCGAGTGGGCTATGTCGGAACGAAGGGCAACTTCCTGCAGCGCGCAAGGCCGTTGAACACGGTGCAGCCTGGTCTGGTAGTTCCTGCGACTTCGGCCGCCGACGAACAGGCACGATTGGCGACCTACCGGACGATCAATGCCGGGTTGAACGCGCCGCCGACGGGTCAGACGAACCGGATTGATCCTCGGTTCACAACGGTGACGCTGAACGAATCGTCGGCCAATTCGAATTTCCATTCGATGCAGGCTTACCTGGCGCGGACGTTCCGTTCGGGAATTGGGTTCACGGCGTCCTACACGTGGTCCAAGTCGATTGACGACGTATCGGACGTGCTTGGCGTGTTGGCGGCAGATACTCCGGCGCAACAGAATCCATTTAACAACAAGGACAACCGCGCGGTTTCCGCCTTCGATACGCCACACCGCCTGGTATTCACGCATAGCTATGACCTGCCGAAGTTCAAGGACACCAATGCGATTGTGCGGCATACCATTGGCGGCTGGAACCTGAGCGGCATTTTGCAGTTCCAGTCCGGGAATCCGGTGAACATCTTCTCCGGCGCACGGCTGGCTTTGCCGGATCCGCTTTTGCTTGGCGGTGGCGGCGTCGTGCGGCCCAATCTGGTTGGCCCGTTGAACCTGACGTTCGCACCGAACCCGGGAACGGTAACGGCAGCGAATTTCAAGACGACTGGATCGGGGCTGGAACAACCGCTGATTGGAAACTTTGGAACGTTGGGGCGAAATGCGATTCGTGCGAACGGATTGACGCAGTACGACCTTACGCTGCAGAAGGACTTCCAGTTGACGGAACGTATGCGGTTCCAATTGCAGAGCCAGTTCGGAAACCTGTTTAACAACACGCAGTTCTCGCGTCCCGGCGCTACGCTGGCCGCACCTGCGACGTTCGGCTACTACCAGGACACAGATACGAATTCGCGAGTCATTACCTTGGTCGCGCGATTCATCTTCTAGAGTTCAGGTTGTATTGCACAAGGGCCTCGCCGATTGGCGAGGCCCTTTCTGTTTTAGGGCTGGGTTATCCTGGCGCGGACGGGGGCGGCGGGGACACCGGCGTTGGAGTAGAGAGCGTCGGGGGCGATGTCGCGGTAGGCGTAGCGGACGAAAACTGGGCCGGGGACTGATTCGGCGGAGACAAGCACGGTGGCGCCTTCGACTTTTGCTTCGGCTGGGACATAGTTTTCGTCAGAACCGGCGATTTCAAAGGCGAATTCGGCGTCGCCGGCGAGTTTGAGGCCGGCGGGAGCGTGGTCGAACCACATGCGCAGCTTGCCTCCTTCGGCGGTGAGTTGGCGGAAGACCGGGCTGATGGGGGCCGTCGCACTGCCGTAGGCGACGCGACGAGCGGCGTTGGCCAAGCGCTCCCCCACCGTTTTCTTGTTCTTGGGGTGGATATCCTTGGCGTTACCGACGCCTAGCGTATTGGCGAAACCGACGTTGCGCAGGCGCAGGGTTTCCAGTTGCGATTCGCGGGTTAACGGAAGATCGGCGCTGGCCGGAGTGGCGAAGGGGGCGAGCAGCACCCAAAGGAACGGCAGATCGCCCTGGCCCCACTGCGAGCGCCAGTCCTGAATCATGGCGCCAAAGAGATTGCGGTACAGACCGGCGTCGCGAAGCTGGCGATTGGCTTCGCCCTGGTACCAGATGAAACCCTTGATGGGGTACGGTGTGATGGGGGCGACCATGCCATTCCATAGGGCGCTGGCCACGTTTTGCGGCGTTTTCGATTCGCGGGTAGCGTATTCTTTCAGGTTCGCGTCGGCAGTAAGGACTTCACGGCGGGTCCAGGCCTGGCAATTGGTGCCGCCCCAGGCGGTCTGGATGACGGCCATGGGAACTTTTCGTTCCAGATGCAGACTCTTGGTGAAGAAATAGGCAACGGCGGAGTACTGGCCGGCGTTGGCAGGGGTGATGGACTGCCAGGATCCTTTGACATCTTCCTGGGGAGTGTCCGCGGGGGTGTTGGCGATTTTGAAGAAACGGACGCGGGGCAAGTTGGCCTTGGGGATTTCGGCGGCGGCGCCGTCGGCGTTTTGCAGCATGAAGGCCATGTTGGACTGGCCGCTGGCGACCCAGACATCGCCGGCGAGGACGTCACTGATTTTTTGGGTATTGACGGTGAGCGTATAGGGTCCGCCCGGGGCGACCGGGGGGAGGAAGAGTTGCCACTTCCCCGCCCCGTTGGCCTTCGATTTAGCGGACACGGCTCCGAGGCGGGCGGTGACCTGTTCGCCGGGGCTGGCCCAGCCCCAAAGGCGGACGGGGACGCCGGATTGGAGCACCATGTGGTCACTGAGGATGGCCGGCAGGCGCACCTCCGCCGGCGACACGGCGGCGAAGGCGAGGGCAATCAGGCCTTGTCTAATTCGGGATGCTGTTTGGCCCAATCGAGATACTCCTGCACGGTGTAAAAGGTCTTGTGTTTGTAGAGGCGGCCGGCGTCTTCGAGCTTGTGACTCCAATTGAAAGACCAAGAGTCTCCGGTTTCGCGCATCCAGCGGGCGAGGCGCTTTTCGAGCGCGGCTTCGAGGGCGGGGGCTTTGCCGATGAGGTTGTTCTGCTGAAAGGGGTCGGCTTTGAGGTCGTAGAGGACCCACGGCTTGTTCTGGTAGCGGGCGTACATGTGGGTGGCGGTGCGGACGCCGCGCCAACCGGCGTCGGTGCCGTCGCCGGTGAAGGGGCCGAAGATCTGGAAGAAAGCCGAATCGGGACTTTTGCCCTTGCCTTCGATGATGGGTTTTGAGAGATCGGCACCCTGCATGGTTTTGGGCACGGGAATGCCGGCCATGCCGAGCAGGGTGGGGGCGAAATCGACGTGAGTGAAGAAGACGTCGCTTTGGGCGCCGGGTTTGATTTTGCCTGGCCAGCGGAGGAACCCGGGAACGCGGATGGATTCTTCCCAGGGCTTGCGCTTGAGACGCTGGCCTTGGGAGCCGAGCATATCGCCGTGATCGGAGGAATAGAGAACGATGGTGTTTTCGCGGAGGCCCAATTCGTCGAGCTTGGCCATAAGGCGGCCGACTTGATCGTCAATGGCGGTGACCATGCCGTAGTATTCGGCGATGGCGGCGGGCGGGGGGACTTTGCCGGGCTGGTAGTTGGCCCGCATGGTGAGCTTGTCGGGGTCGTAGAGATTTGTGTAGTTGGGTGGGGCTTTGTAGGGGTCGTGGGGCGGGCCCCATTGGACGGTTAGATAGAAGGGCCGCTGATCGGTTTTGGCCGCATTGAGGAATTCGACGGCGACATCGGCCCAGCCTTCGGCTTCGAACTTATTGAAGTGGATGGGCGTATTGGTGTCGCGGAAGTAGTGGTTTTCAAAGTGGCGGTGGCTGCACTGGTGGGCGGCCCAGAATTCGAAGCCCTGGCGGCGGGGGCCGGGCGGGACCCAGCCGGGTTCGCGCTGGCCGCCATCGAGATGCCACTTGCCGACAAAGCCGGTGCGGTAGCCTGCGCTGGCGAGCAGTTCGGCGAAGCTGGTGGATTGTTCGCGGAGGCGGAGATCGTTGGCGATCATGCCGTTGCGGTGGCAGTACTGGCCGGTGAGAAGGATGGCGCGGGCGGGGCAGCAGACGGGGGTGTTGGCGAAGGTGTGGTGGAGCGTGACGCCTTCGCTGGCGAGTTTATCGATGTGCGGGGTTTTGACTTCGCTGTTCCCGAGGCAACCGACGGTGTGATAGCGGTGCTGATCGGGCATGAGGAAGACGATGTTGGGGCGTTGCGGGGCGGCCTGGGCGGAAGCCGCGGCGGCGGCGGTGAAGGCGCGGCGAGTGAGTTTAGACATTCTTGTCCCAGGCTTCGAGTTTGGCGCGGAGCTTGGCGGCGATTTCCGGGTGGACGTAGAAGAGATCGCGGGTTTCGCCGGGGTCGGCTTGGAGGTCGTAGAGGTTGTTGATGCCGCCATCGAGGATGTACTTCCACTTGCCGCTGCGGATGGCGCGGACGCGCTGGTTGGGCTGATTGATGCGCCAGTAGAGATCGCGAGTTTGGAGGGGCTGGCGGCCGGCGAGGATGGGTGTGAGGTCGATGCCGTCGAAGGGCTCACCCGCGGCTGCCTGGACGCCGCAGGCGGCGGCGGCGGTGGCGGTGAAGTCCATAGAGATGGCGACCTGGTTGCTCACCTTGCCCTTGGGGAGTTGGGCAGGCCAGCGGAGGAGGGCGGGGACGCGGATGCCGCCCTCCCAGAGGGTGGCTTTGTGGTGGCGGAAGGGGCCGTTGTCGCTTAAGCGTTCGCCGCCGTTATCGTTGGTAAAGATGACGAGGGTGTTTTGGGTGAGACCGTTTCGGTCGAGCGAGTTCAGGACGCGGCCGATGGCCGAGTCCATGGCTTCGAGCATGGGCTTGTATTCGCCGGCGCGGGAGCCGTCGTACCAGGTATTGAGGTCGCGGACGGTGTCCGGCCGGTTGGGGCCCTGGAAGGGCCAGTGGACGGCGTTGAAGGGAACGTAGAGGAAGAAGGGGTTGGTTTTGTTGGCGTCGATGAACTTTTCGGCGCGGGCGGCGAGCATGTCCGTAAGGTAGCCGTTGGATTTGGGCGCTTTTTCGAGGCCGTCGTAGAAATCGTAGTTTTTGAAGCGATCCTCCTTCGAGTACATGTCGACGTTGCCGCCGGTGAGGCCGTAGTATTCGTCGAAGCCGTGGTGGATGGGGTTGAACTGGGGTTCGCGGCCGAGGTGCCACTTGCCATGGATGGCGGTGCGATAGCCGGCGTTCTTGAGGAGGCGGGAGAGGGTCGCGTGTTTGGGACTGAGGCCGACGTTCACGTTGGTGGGCAGGAGGGCCCATTCAAGGCCCTTGCCGTAGCGCTGCTGGTAGCGGCCGGTCATGAGGCCGCAGCGGGTGGGAGTGCAGACGGGGCCGTTGGAGTAGCAGTCAGTGAGCTTGACGCCTTCGCGGGCGAGGCGGTCAATGTGGGGCGTCTTGATGTCTTTGGCGCCGAAGCAGCCGATGTCGGCATAGCCCATGTCGTCGCTTAGGAAGATAACGACGTTGGGGCGCTGGCGGGGCTGGGCGGCGAGGGCGAGGGAGGAGAGAAAGGCGCGGCGGCTGATCATGCGATTACCTTCGGGGGCGGATTCTGTTTGAGCATTGCCTCCCATTCGTCGTAGAGTTTTTCGAGTTCGTGGGCGAGTTGGGGGTGTTCATAGGCGATGTCGTTGCGTTCGCCAGGGTCTTTTGCGAGGTCGTAGAGCTGTTTGAAGCCCGCGTCGTTGATCCACTTCCACTTTCCTTTTCGAACGGCGCGCTGTTTGCGGTCGGCGCGATTGATGCGCCAGAAAAACGGGCGTTCGAAGATGGGGGCTTTGCCTTGGAGGACGGGGAGAAGGGACTGGCCGTCGAAGGGTTGGGCGGGGTCCGGCTTGAGGCCGCAGGCGCCGGCGATGGTAGCGGTGAGGTCCATGGACATGGCGGGCTGGGCACTGACCTTGCCTTTGGGGAGATGGCCAGGCCAGCGGAGAATTGCGGGGACGCGGATGCCGCCCTCCCAGAGAGTGGCTTTGTGGTGGAAGAAGGGGGTGTTGTCACTGAGGCGTTCGCCGCCGTTGTCGTTGGTGAAGACGATGAGGGTGTTATCGAGGACGCCTTTGGCTTCTAGTTTGGCGAGGACCTGGCCGATGGCGGAATCAATGGATTCGAGCATGGGTTTGTAGTCATTGGCGCGGGTGCCGTCGAACCAGGTGGGGCGGAGGCGGACGTCGTTGGGGCGGCCGGGGGCCTGGAAGGGCCAGTGGACGGAGTTGAAGGGGAGATAGAGGAAGAAGGGGCTGGCGGCGTTGGCATCGAGGAACTGGAGGGCGCGGTCGCGGATGAGTTCGGTCGAGTAGCCTGGGGCTTTGACGGGGGTGAGATTTTCGTACCAGTCGTCTTCGTTGTTGATTTCTTTGTGGGAGTAGTGATCGACGTTGCCGCTGAGGAGGCCGTAGAATTCATCGAAGCCGTGGCGGTTGGGGCCGACTTCGGGTTCGTAGCCCAAGTGCCATTTGCCGAACATACCGGTTTTGTAGCCGGCTTGCTTCAGGTAGCGGGCGATGGTGTTGTTGTGGGGTTGGAGACCGTAGCCTTTGACGCCTGGCCCCAAGGCCCATTCGAGGCCAAAGCGCTGCTGGTAGCGCCCGGTCATGAGGCCGCAGCGAGTTGGGGTGCAGACGGGGCCGTTGGAATAGCAGTCCGTGAGGCGGACGCCTTCGCGGGCGAGGCGATCAATATGAGGGGTGGCGATATCTTTGGCACCGTAGCAACCGAGGTCGGCGTAGCCCATGTCGTCGATGAGAATGAGTAGAACGTTCGGCTTGGGCGGGGCTTGCGCGAAGGCCGAGACGGAGGCGGCGCGCAGGAATTGACGGCGGGACCACATAGTCCACGCATTTTATCGCATGCGTGGGATAATGGCCCACCATATGGACATGCGGGACCGGGAGCGGATGTTACGGGTGGCGGCGGGGCTGTTGCTGGTGGTGCTTGGCTCGTATCAATTCGTGGCGACGGGCATGTTTTTTGAGAACATGCGGTGGCCGGAAAACGTGGTGCAAACAGGATTTACACTGACGACGCCGTGGCCGGCGATCGGGAACGCCGGGGCGCGGGCGAAAGAGGCGGGGCTACAGAGCGGAGACCGGCTGCTGGAGGTGCAGGGGGCGCGGTTCCACGGGGAGGCAACAATCCACGAGGCGATGGAGAAGTTGTTTCCTGGGGACCGGATGCGTTTGCTGGTGGAGGGGCGTGACGGGGCGCGGCGGGAGGTGAGCTGGCAGCTAGAGGCGTTGAACGGCGGGAAGACGACGATTGGGCGAACGCTGTTTTTATCGGTGATGTCGATAGGGATGCCGTTTCTATGTTTGTTGACGGGGTTCTGGACGGTGATGGCGCGTCCGCGGAACGGAAAGGCGTGGCTGCTGCTGGGAATGTTGGCGACGTTCGCGCATTCGGTGGTGCATCCGGGGCCGTTCGCCTCCTCGCTGGGCTTGGCGGGCCGTTTTTTTCAGATGCAGCATGTGGCGATGAACGGGGCATGGGGGTTGTTTATGTTCCTGTTTGCGTGGGAGTTTCCGCGGAAGACAGCATGGCAGGAACGAACCGGATGGATACCGCGGCTGATCGGGGCGACTCTGGGGCTGGTGGTGGCCGGGATTGCGGCGCGGGAAGCGATGACGATGTGGGGCGAGCCGGGAGCGTGGGGACCATGGGTTGACCGGGTTTCCACATGGCTGCGTCCGGCGCAATTGCTGCAGATGCTGGCGATAGGCGGGTTTTTCGCGCTGCTATCGTACAAACGGAACGTACTGGACGATTTGGATTCGCAAAGGCGGCTACGGCTGATACTGGCGGGAGCGACGGTGGGGTTGACGCCGCTGTTTCTGCTGCTGATCTGGGCATTGATCCGGCAGCAACGGCCGGACGAGTTGTGGATTGTGCCGGCGATATTGGCGATGTTCCTGTTTCCGGTGACGTTGGGATATGTGATTGTGGTGCAGCGGGCCTTCGGATTCGGCGGGGCGCTGCGGCAGGGATTGCAGTACGCATTGGCGCGGCGGGGCGTGCGGGTGTTGCAGTCGGGTTTGATACTGGGGGTGATACTGACGGCGGTGCTTCTGGCGTCACAACCGGGGATGAACCGGCCGCGGATATTGCAGGTGGTGGCGGTGGGAACGGCGTTGGTTTTTGCGTTGCAGCGGGGGGCGGAACTCTTATCGGGCTGGGTGGACCGGCGGTTCTTCCGGGAGGCGTACAACGCCGAACTGGTGCTGGCGAACCTGAGCGAGGATGTGCGGACGATGGTGGAGACGCGGCCGTTGCTGGAGGCGGTGGCGACGCGTGTGGGCGAGGCGCTGCACGTGGACCGGATCGCGCTGCTGTTGCGGGAGGGAGGGCAGTTCCAACCGGCCTACGCGATCGGGTATGGAGACGGGGGCAGCGCGGCGCTCCCAGAGACGGCGCGAACGGCGGAGGTGCTGCGGCGGGAGCGGACGCCGTTGCGCGTCTACCTGGACGATAGCAATAGCTGGATCTACCGGGAGGGGCTAAACGACGAGGAAACGGCATGGCTGCGGACGACGGCGGCCGAACTGCTGCTGCCGCTGGCGGTGAAGGATAAGCTGCTGGGGTTTATCAGCATGGGGCGGAAGCGCAGCGAGGAGCCGTATTCGGGGAACGACGTGCGGCTGCTGCAGAGCGTGGCGACGCAGACCGGGCTGGCGCTGGAGAACAGCCAACTGGCGGCGGCGATGACGGAGGCGGTGGCGCAGCGGGAGCGGCTGAACCGGGAAGTGGAGATTGCGCAGGAGGTGCAGGAGCGGCTGTTCCCGCAGAACCTGCCGGCGATAGCGGAACTGGATTATTGGGGCTACTGCCGTCCGGCGAAGGGAGTGGGCGGGGATTCCTATGATTTTCTGGCGCTGGAGAGCGGGCTGTTCGCGATTTCGATTGGGGATGTTTCGGGGAAAGGGATTCCGGCGTCGTTGCTGATGGCGAGTTTGCAATCGGCGTTGCGGGGGCAGGCGATGTCGAACCCGGGCGATTTGGGAGTAATGATAGGCACGCTGAACCGGCTGATTTTCGATTCGTCGCCATCGAACCGGTATGCGACGCTGTTCTATTCGCAGTGGGATCCGGCGACGCGGATACTGACGTACGTGAACGGCGGGCACTGTCCGCCGATGGTGCTGCGGGGGAGGGAGATACTGCGGCTGGAGGAGGGCGGGCCGGTTGTTGGGCTGTTCCGGCCGGCGCGTTTCACGCAGGGGACGTTTCAGGTGGAAAGGGGCGATGTGCTGGTTGGGTTCACGGACGGAATCAGCGAGGCGATGGACGCGCGGGACGAGGAATGGGGGGAAGAGGCCTTGGGCGAGTTTTTGCGAAGTTGCGCGGGAGACACGGCGCAGGAGATGATTCCAAAGATTGTGGCCGGGGCGGACGCCTTTGCGAATGGCCATCCGCAGCATGACGATATGACACTGATTGTGGTGCGATTTCTATGAATATTGCCGATGGATATCATGCGCTGGCGCCAGGGAAAGTAGCGTCGGTGGTGACGTATGTGCAGATGACGGCGCGGCCGGAGTGGATTGACGGGGAGTTTGCCGGCGGGCTGACGGCCATGGATTTGACCGACCTGGGGCCATACCGGGCGATGTTCCGGCGGGTGGGGGAAAACTGGTTATGGTTCAGCCGGTTACGGGCGACAGATGAACAATTACGTGAACGCGTGGGGCGGCCTGGATATCAGGTTCTCCTGTTCCTGGACGGGCGCGGGTTTGTGGAACTGGACCGGACGGCGGAGGACGAGGTGGAGATATCGCTATTTGGGCTGGCGCCGGGAGAGACGGGGCACGGGTTGGGGCGGGCGATGATGGCGCACGCGCTGCGTATAGCGTGGGCCGGGGGGACGCGGCGGGTGTGGCTGCATACGTGTACGCTGGACGATCCGCGGGCGCTGGGCTTTTACCGGAAGATGGGTTTTCGAGCGTATGCGCGGGGGATAGAGATCGCCGACGATCCACGATTGAAGGGCTATTTACCGGAGACGGCGGCGCCGCAGGTTCCGATTATCGGTTGAGGACGGTTGGGACGAGGGGCTGGGTGGATTCCAGACCGGTGAAGTCATCGTCGCCGGGGGGGGCGGTGCCTTCGTGGTACTCGTCGTCGGCATTGACTTTCCAGAGGTCGTAGCGGGGGCCGGCGCCGCGAAGGTCCGCCATGATATTGCGGGCGGCGAGCATGGCGGTGAGCATGGAGTGGTCCTGGTTGTTGTAGCGGTGCATGCCGTTGCGGCCGGCGACCTGAAGATTGGGGGTTTCCGCGAGGAAGGCTTGGAGGGCGGCGATGCCGCGGAGGTAGTGTTCGTCGTAGACGGGATAGGCCTTGGTCATGCGGACGACACAGCCATCGACGATATCTTCGGCACGGGCGAGGCCCAGGCTGGCAAGTTCGGCGCGGCCGAGCGAGACCAGATCGGCGTCGGACATGTTCCAGAGGCCATCGCCTTCGAAGCAGAAATATTCGAGGCCAAGACAGGAGGTTTCAGGGTCCGGGACCATTTCGGGGCTCCAGTTTTTGAAGTTCTGGATGCGGCCGACTTTGACGCCTGGTTCGTGGATGTAGATCCAGTTATCGGGGAAGAGATCGGGTTTATTGACAATGAGGGCGACGGTGAGGAAGTCGCGGTAGTTGAAATCGGCGGCGGCGGCGCGGAGGGCGGGAGGGGCGGGGGGATCGAGCTTCTGGATGAGTTCGCGGATGGGGAGGGAGCTGATGAAGTAATCGGCTGGAAAGCGGCGGCCGGCGGCCTGAACGGCGGTAACACGGCCGGGGGTCCAGAAGATTTTTTCGACCTGGGAGTCCAAATGAACAGCGCCACCGGACTGTTCGACGAGTTCGCGGGTGCGCTGCCACATCATGCCCGGGCCTTTTCGCGGGTAGTGGAACTCATGGATGAGGGTCTTGATGGAGGTGCCGGATTTGGAGGGCAGCAGGGAGTTTTTGACGAGCGAGAAGAGCGAGAGGCCCTTGATGCGTTGGGCGGCCCATTCGGCGGAGATCTTTTTGCAAGGGATGCCCCACACCTTTTCGGTGTAGGACTCAAAAAAGATTTTGAATAGACGACGGCCGAAGCGGTTGGAAACCCAGGCCTCGAAGCTGGTTTCCGGGCGAATGGGCGAAAGGCGGGCCCAGAGGCAGGAGAGGGCGCAGCGGGCCGATTCGACTAGACCAAGGCCGAAGAGGGCATTCATCGGCTGGAGCGGGTATTGGAAGAACTTGCGCTGGTAGAAGATGCGGGACAGGCGAGGGCGGGAGAGAAAATCCTGGGAGAGGACTTCACGCCACATGCGCTCCACGGCGGCAACTTTGGTGAAGAAACGATGGCCGCCAATATCGAAAAGGTACCCCTTGTATTCGGCGGTGCGGGAGATGCCGCCGACGGTGGAATCCTTTTCCAAAACGGTGGAGGAAACGCCATGTTTGGAAAGCTCATAGGCGGCGGTGAGGCCGGCCGGACCGGCGCCGAGGATAAGAACCTGGGATGGCGAGGAAGGGGGAGAATGCGACATCGAAACCACCGGGATGACACCGGCTAACAGGGCAAGAAACCATGATAGCGGGAATCAGGCGAGGCGGAGATGCTGAAAGTCCTGAATCAGTTGAAAGTCCGTGCGAAGGGGAGCGGGAAGTTCCCCGCGGTGGTCAATTTGAGAAGCGGAAATGGCGCCGAGATCGGCGGCTTTCTGGAGATATTCGATTTTGGCGGGGTCGATACCCATCAAGCGGCAACAGGTGGCGTCGACGGCGAGCAGATCCCGCCCGAAGACGAGGGCGCCCATGGGCCTTGGCTGGCCCTGGATGGGACCGTTGCCTTCCATGCCGATAATGCCATCGACAATGGCGAAGGTATTCCGGAAGCGGCGGTTGAGGGCGACGATGGAATTGGCAATGCCGTTGTAGTGGAGGAGGTTTTTCGGCCAGCCGTAGATGGCACCGGGGACGAGGCCGAAGAAGTTCTTCATAGAAAGCGTGGCACCGGCCCAGTGGTGGGTTTTCATTTTGGGGAGGGAGACGATGAGGTCAGCGGCGAGAAGGGTTTCGGAGAAGAAGAAATCGGGCCTGCCGAGGAAGGGGCCGATAGATTTCACGTCGTCGCGATTGAGGTCGACGAAGTGGTCATCGAGGGTGTGGAGTTGCTGCCAGTAGCCGGCTTCTTCGGTGAGTCCGAAGGTATCGCGGCGGTGGCCCGGGCCTTCCCCGATGGTGACGTTGGCGCCGAGGGAGCGGAAAGCGTGAAAGGCGGCGACGACCACGCGCGGGTGAGTATTGATGGCGGTGGCGTTATCGAACTCGACGAGATTGGGCTTGAGCAGGACGCGTTTGCCTTTGACGTCCGGCACGCCGGACTGGGCAAGACCGGTGAGGATGAGCCGGGTCAAGTCGTCATCGTAGGAGTTGGCCTTCAGGATAGAGACGACGGAACGGCCGGAAAAGGGAGCGGGCGGCGGCGCGGAGGTGGAGGAACAGCCGGCGAGCACGGCGGAGGCAGCGGCGGCTTGCAAATGGCGGCGGGACACGGCGCTCATACCCTGGCTTCCGGGCGCAACAAGGCGTGGCCGCCGTTGTGGGAAGAGAGAGCTTCCAGGGCAGTGGCGAGGACGTCGTGTTTTGCCAGGGGGCGCGTATCTTCGGGCAGGTCGATGCCAAAGTTACGAAGGCTGATGGCGAGCCAGGCACGGCCGAGGCGGGCGTGGCACTGCTGCCAGAGTTCACGGGCGCGAAGAAGGTCCTGCGAAAGGTCTGCTTCCAGGCAGGACTGAAGGCCGAGGAGAGCGAGGGCGGTGGTTTCCGGGTAGGAAGGAAGATCGATGCCGAGGGCGGCGCGACTGCCATAGTTCCAGCCGCCATCGGCACAGCGGCGGCGGAGGATCATGCCTTCGGCGAGAGTGACGCGGCGGCGAAGCAGGCCGCCATCGACGCGGGGGGCGGCGCGCTTGAGGGCGACGAGGGCGTGGGAAGTGGGTTCGATCCAGGAGGTGGTTCCGGGGAGCCAAGGCCAGCCGGCGAACTTACGTTCGTGCCCGATATGGTTCTTGACGAAGAGACCGAGGAACCGGGAAAGGTTGGTGCTTTCCTCGCCCTTTTTTTCGAGAAGCCAGGCGACGCCGCGTTCGAAGTTGCCGTCGAACACGCGGCGGGCGCAATGGAGCGTGACGGCAAGCGCCGTGGACCAGTGGGGTTCAACGACCTGTTCATTGGGGCGCCAAGAGCCATCGGGGAGTTGCCAGGAGCGGACAAGGTTCCAGCCGCGCTGCCAGTGGGGCTGATCCATTTGATGGTGGAGGGCGAGGAGACTATAGGTGGTGGGTTCCAACCAGGAGCGTTTTCCGGCGAAGTAACCCCAGCCGCCGTCGGCGTTCTGGGTGGCGATCAAAGCTTCCACGCGTTCGGCGCGGTAGGTGCCATTCATGCGATCTACTATCGGCCGGGAACTTATGGAACTTTAGGGTTGTCTACGAAAGCGGCGAATGATATTCTCTTGCTTCGCCTCATTAACAATTTTATGCGCCTACATTCCGCCATTCTAATCCCGCTAATTGCACTCGGGTTGTTCGGTGAAACCGCTCCGAGGACAACGCGTTTCGTGGGTCTTGCGCCCGTTTTCGAAGAAAATGGAGGGCAGGCGGACCCTGGAATTCTGTTCCTGGCCCGCGATTCCCGCGGCACACTCGCCGTAACAAAGACCGGAGCGCGTGTATCGCTGGTGAAACGGGAGCGGGATAAGCAACCGATGGCAGCGGAAGTGGAGCTGCAATTTCCAGGCGCAGACTGGAGCCGAGTTACGGGCGAAGCGGCGTTACCTTCGTACACGAATTTGCTGATTGGCGATAAGCCGGAGAAATGGACGAAAAAAGCGGCACATTTCGGGGCGGTCCGGATAGCGGGCGTGTATCCGGGTGTGGACCTGGTGTTTCATGCGCGACGAGGAGTGGTGGAGTTTGATTTCGAGGTGGCGCCGGGAGCGGATGCGTCGCGGGCCCGGTTTCGCTTTCCGGGGCGAACGCCGGCACTCCAAGCCGATGGATCGTTGCGTGTGAGCACGGAGGCCGGCGACCTGGTGCTGCCGAAGCCGGTGGCGTTCCAGGACCAGGAACGGATTGTGGCGAGCCGGTTTGTAATGCGGGGCGGCGAGGCGCGGTTCGCGCTGGGGGCCTATGACCGGGGGAAGAAATTGACGATTGACCCGGCGATTTCGTACTTGACGTTTTTCGGCGGAACGGGCGCCGATAGCGCCGGCGGACTGGCCGTGGACGCGGCGGGGAATATCTACCTGGGAGGGGCGACATCCTCCACAAACTTCACGGTGACGCGAGGCACGGTGCAAGGTACGCTGGCGGCGCCGCTGGATGGGTTTGTATCGAAGTTCAACTCCGCGGGCGTGTTGCAGTATTCAACCTTGTTGGGAGGCAATGGCACCGATGTAATCAACGACATAGCGGTGGACAGCCAGGGCAGCGTTTATTTTTGCGGCGCGACGGCGTCCACAAACTTCCCGCTGGCGGGCGCGATTCAGCCCAATAATCGCGGCGGCAGTTCGGGCCAGGACGCAATGTTCGGGAAGTTGAATCCGACGGGCACGTCGCTCGTGTATTCCACTTACTACGGCGGCAACTTCACGGACCGGGCGAACGCCTGCACGATTGACACCGAAGGCAACCTGTACGTTACGGGTTACACAATTTCCGACGCGTTCCCATTCACGCCCGGGGCGTTTCAGACCTCGAACCGGTCCCCGATCGCCGGAAACGGGTTTGTGACCAAAATCGCACCGCTGGGGGACCGGGCGGTTTTTTCGACATTCATCGGAGGCGGAATTGATGACAGCCTGAGCGATATCGCGATTGACCGCAACCGGAATATCTACGTGGTGGGCCAATCGTTTTCGACAAATTATCCGACGGTTGGGGCGTTTCAGGCGACCAACCGGGGCAGCTACGACGCGGTGCTGACGAAACTGAACGCGGCGGGGACGGCGTTGACGTTTTCGACGTTCCTAGGCGCGGCACAGGACGATACGGCGTTTTGCGTGGAGGTGGACGGCAGCGACAATGTCTATATTGCCGGGAGGACGTTCAGTTCCGCGTTTCCAACATCCAGCGGAGCGCTGAAGAAGGATCTGGAAGGACCGTCGGAGATGTTCCTGGCAAAGTTTGACTCTTCCGGATCGACGCTGATGGCAAGTACTCTGTTTGGCGGAAACCGGGACGAGGAGCCATATCGAGTGGCGCTGGACCGGAGCGGATCGTTCTACGTAACCGGGTGGACAAGTTCGCCTGGGATACGGCCGGTGGACGCGGTGCAAACGACGCTGGGCGGAGCCCGGGACGCTTTCGTGCTGAAGATGAACAGCGGGTTGGACGCCGTGCAGATGTTCACGTTCCTGGGCGGGCCGGCAGATGAGTTGGGATTGAGCATGGCGCTGGACAGCGCCGGGCGGATTCTGGTGACCGGAACGACAGGGAGCACCAGCCTGGAAACGACGACGAATGCGGCGCAACGCGTGTCCGGCGGATTGACGGACGCGTTCCTGGCCATTATTGACAGTTCGACGGCGGCGAATCCGTTCACGGTTTCGACGACGCGACTCACGTTTACAGGGACGGCGGGTGCGGCGATTCCGCGACAGCAGTTCACGATCCGGGCCACGGCCGGCGTGCCGGAGTGGACCATTGACGCGACGACGGTGACCGGCGGGGCGTGGCTGACGGCGACGCCGCGAACGGGATCGGGCAACGCGACGATCGACGTGGCGGTGAATACAACATCACTGGCGGCGGGGAACTATGAGGGTTCGCTGGCGGTGAACAATACGCGGCTGGGCACGCGGACCATTGTGGCGGTGGCGCTGACGGTGGGATCGGCGGGCGGAACGGTGCCGGACAACGGCGTGGTGAGCGCGGCGACATTCACAGGCGGGCCGGTGGCGCCAGGGTTACTGGTGACGATCTTCGGATCGGGAATTGGCCCGGCGACACTGACGACGGCGCAGGTGACTTCGGCGGGCGCGCTGGCGACGACACTGGCGGATACACGCGTGCTGTTTGACGGCGTGGCGGCGCCGCTAGTGTATGTGTCGGCAACGCAACTGAGCGCGATCGTGCCGTATGGTGTGGCGGGCAAGACGACGACATCGCTACAGGTGGAATACCGGGGCGTGCGGACGAATTCCGTGCCGCTGCGGGTGACAGAGACGGCGCCGGGATTATTTACCGCCAATAGCAGCGGCAAGGGTCCGGGCGCGATTCTGAACGCGGACAACAGCGTGAACACGGCAAGCAATGCGGCGCCGGTGGGCGGGATAGTGATCCTGTACGGCACCGGTGAGGGAGTGACGGACCCGGGCAGCCAGGACGGGTTGCTGGCCACGGCGGTGTATCCGAAACCGAGGCAGCCAGTGACGGTGCGCATCGGCGGCAAGGACGCCGAAGTGCTGTACGCGGGCGCGGCGCCGGGACTGGTGGCCGGCGTGTTTCAGATCAACGTTCGCATTCCGGAGGGCGTGGCGCCGGGCCCGCAGCCGGTGGTAGTGCAGATTGGCACGGCCTCCAGTTCGCCGGATGTGACAGTGGCCGTGTTGCCGTAGGTTGTATGGAGAGGCGCGCCTTTTTCGGCGCTGGTTTGGCCGCCGCCGCGGCGGCGGCCAAGACCCACGTGGTGACGCTGAGTTTCGATGATGGATTCAAGGAGTCCTTCGAGCGGACGGCGGCGATCCACGAGGAGTTCGGACTGCGGGCGTGCCTGAACGTGATTGCGCTGGGGCACATGCCCGGTTTTGCGCCGATGCCGCGCGGAATGCCTGACCCGATGACACCGTTTGCCAAAGGCGACTTTGCGATGTGGAACCGGCTGCGGGAGCGGGGCCACGAGGTGATGCCACATACCTACGACCACCAGAACCTGGCGGCGATTCCAATTGAACAGGCCAAAGAGCTGATCGAAAAGTGCATCGAGTATTTTCAGGAGCACATGGAGGGGTTTCGGCCGGAACAATCGGTGTATAGTTTCGCTTACAACGCTTCAACGCCGGAGATTGAGGCGTTCGCGCTGCGCCGGTTTCTGGGAATCCGGACGCGGGGGGAATCGGCAATGAACCCGTTACCGCGGGGGCGGCGGGCGACGCGAATCGGATGCCGGTCGTTTGGACCGGGTAACTGCGACGCGTTTCTGGACGGAGAGTTGAACCGGTTTCTGGACGGCCCGGGGGGGTGGTATGTGTTCAACGCGCACGGACTGGACGAAGAGGGCTGGGGGCCAATGAGCGCCGCTTATCTGCGAAGTCTGCTGCGCCGGTTGAGCCGGATGGCGAATGTCGCCGTGCTGCCGGCGGGCGAAGTATTGCTCCGGAGTTAGAGCAGATTGACGCGGCGGGCGACACGGGCGAGGATATCGAGAGCCTGATCGAGCTGCGCGCGGGTGTGGGTGGCGGTGACGATGGTACGGATGCGCGCCTTGCCCTGGGCGACGGTGGGGAAGCCGATGCCGGTGGCAAAGAGACCTTCGTCGAAGAGAGCGCGGGAGAAGGCGTGGGCGGCGGCGGCCTCACCGACCATGATGGGCGTAATGGGAGTTTCGCTGCGGCCGGTATTGAAGCCGAGCTTGGCCAGTTCGGCTTTGAAGTAGCGGGTATTGGCCCAGAGCTGTTCGATGCGTTCGGGTTCGGCTTCGAGAATTTCGAAGGCGGCCAGACAGGCGGCGGTGACGGCCGGAGGGTGGGAAGTAGAGAAGAGAAACGGGCGGGCGCGGTGATAGAGATACTCGATGAAATCCTTGGAACCGCAGACGTAGCCGCCGAGGACGCCGACGGCTTTGGATAGTGTACCCACCTGGATATCGACGCGGCCGTGGAGACCAAAGTGATCAACGGTGCCGCGCCCGTTGCGGCCCAGGACGCCGGAGGAGTGGGCATCGTCAACCATCATAATGGCGCCGTATTTTTCGGCGAGTTCGACCAGCGCCGGGAGCGGGCCGATGTCGCCATCCATGGAAAAGACGCCATCGGTAATGAGCAGTTTGCGCCCGGGAACGCCAACGAGCGCGGCCAGCTTTTCTTCGGCCACGGAAACATCGGCATGGGGGAAGACGTGGATCTTTGCGCGGGAAAGGCGGCAGCCGTCGATGATGCTGGCGTGATTGAGCTCATCGGAGATGATGTGATCATCCTTGCCGAGAACGGCCGAGACGGTGCCGGCGTTGGCGGTGAAGCCGCTTTGGAAAACGACACAGGCCTCGACATGTTTGAACGCGGCGATGCGGCGTTCGAGTTCCATATGCATGTCGAGCGTGCCGCTGATGGTGCGGACGGCGCCGGTGCCGGCGCCGAATTTACGAATGGCGGCGATGGCGGCTTCTTTGAGTTTGGGATGATTGGCGAGGCCTAGGTAGTTATTGGAGGCGAGGTTGATAACATCCTTGCCGTCGATGTGACTTACGGGCTCGCAGGGGCCCTGGAGTTCGCGGAGGCGCTGATAGGAGCCGGCGGCGCGGAATTCGTTGAGCTGATCGCCGAGGAAAGAGAGGGGGTCAAGGCGTGGGGTAGACATGGGATTAGAGAGGGCGAACGCGAACGTCTTTGTATTCAATCCAACGGTTTTGCTGGTGGGCCTGGAGGAGGATGTGGCCATCGCCGAGACGATCGAGTGAGTTGTAATCGGTGACGGTTTCGCCGTTGACGCGGACCAGCAGGTGAGTGCCTTTGACGAAGAGCTGGAAGAGATACCAGGATTCCGGCGGAATGTGGGGGTACCTGGCTCGTTGGAGACCGTAGAGAGAGCCGGTGGGATAGACGGCGCCTTCGACATCGTGGAGCTGAATTTCGTAGTGGGGCTTCGCGCCGCCGGAGCCTTCCGCGCGAAAGAGGACGCCGCCGTTGGAATGTAAAGAAGCCCGGATGTAGAGTTCGAGGGCGAAATCCTTGAAGCGTTCGCGGGTCATGAGATGGCCCAAGCCGTCGGCGCGCAGGGTATCGCCCATGGGGGACCACTTGGCCTTGCCTTCCTCTACCTGCCAATTGGCGGCGAGATCGGCGGGACGGGTATAGAGCGACTGCCATTTGACGGAGCCGGGCAGTTCCCGGATTTCGATATTCCGGAAACGAATGGGATAGGAGAGAGACTGCAGGCCAATATAGCCCTGGCGAAGGCGGTGGGCGAGGGCGGGATTAGTGGTGACGTCAAGATCCTGAATGACTTCGCCATTGGTCCAGACCTGGAGCCGTGGCCATTCAAAACGAACCCGGATTTCGTTCCATTCGCCTTTCGATTTGACGTTATTGGTTTTAGCCGGAACGAGGGGGAATATGCTGCCCATGCCTTCGGGTTTAGGCGTTTCGTTTTTGTGAAAGAGCTTGATGCAGAAGCCGGCGTCCTGGGCGTTGCCGTGGCGCGGGGCGTGGAGCAGCAGGCCGGAGTCGATCCAGCCTTTGACGAAGAATTCCGCGCGGAGTTCGAAGTTTTCGTAGGACCGGCCGGAGCGCAGCCACGTGGGGGAGTTAGCGGCTTCACTGACGACGATGTTCGAGTCATCGACGTAAAAAGCCGACTCCGGGCCGTCCACAACATGCCAGCCCTCCAGCGTGCGGCCGTTAAACAGCGGCACGAAGGAGGGCTGGGGTTGGGCGACCGCGAAGGCCGAAGAGGCGAGGAAGGAGCGGCGAAGCATATACTTCGCATCGTATCGCTATTCGGCGGTAAGGTTCAGGGGGCGGAGCGGAATGGTGGCGGCATGGAGATGAGCGCGATAGGCGAAGAAGACCATCGCCATGAGCGTCAGAACCAGGAAGGACTGCTGATAACCGCCATTGCGGCTGATGAGGACCATGAGGCCGGCGGCAGAGGTGCCGACCAGGAAGTACGGGAGCGACCAGAAGCGGCAGTTACTCCAGATGGTGAGGAAGGACTGCCGTTCCAGCAGGCCAAGGACGAAGCAGACCAAAGTGCTGTTGCAAGCGTAGTAGACCGTGGTGCCGGCCAGGAGCGAGAGCAGCAGAGAGGCTTGTCCGGGGAGCGAAGCGGCGACGGCGTGGGCGGTGAGGTTGGCAGCGGTGGAGCTAAGCACGACGGCGGACACATTGAAGACCACCTGGATGGGCTTTGGCCGGGACTTGGCGCGCCAGTAGGACTGCACGACGGCGGCGATGGAGGCGATCACCATGGTTTCGACCCATTGCAACTCCGAGGCGGCGAATAGGATGACGACAAAGTTGGTGGAGATGGTGCCGACCATGTTTGGCAGGCGGAGCTTGAAGCCGGAGGCAAGCGCGGCCATGACGGCAAAGGCGAGGAAGCGATTGGAATCGTCAGTGGACCAGCGGAACAACCCCAGGACCGTGAGCGCGCCAGCGGCGAGGACGGTGAGGTGGATGAATAGTTCAGCACGGCGAGGGAGGCTCTGCCCGGCATTGGACTTTTCCAGTTGGACCGGATTCTTGCGAATGCGCCAGAAGAAGGAGATGAGCAAGACCAGGGGGAGGAGGAAGATCCAGGCGTGGATGCTCTGCGTGGCGGCCATGGCGAGACCGAGGATAACGGCGCCGCCCAGATAGTAAATAAAGCTCCAGAGGTACCACGCCTCAATGACGGAGTGAAACGACTTCTTTTGCACCAGGCTAAGTATTCCGGAGACGAGCAGTGTATTGACGGTGAAGAACAAGGTGACCATCAAAGACAGCAGCGCGGGCAGGTATTGAATTTTCTCCTGGAGAAGGGAGAAGGAGAACAAACAGGCCGCTGAACTGAGGGTGAGATTGGCGGTGTTGAACAGGAATTGGCTCCAAACGAGGCCTTTGCTAGGCTTGCAGAACGTCCCGGCGGCGGCGCCGGCGGCGGAAGCGATTAGCACCTCGGAGGCGGTGAAGTGATTCAGGCCATAGAGGACGGGGAGGAAGCTTAGCGAGTACGTTCCAACCAAGCCGGGCAGGCGGAAGCGCACGACACTTAGTGCGATAGTAAGGGCGAGATAGAGGGCGAAGGAAGCGGGGTCCGGACAGGTCCAGTTGAGCGCCGCCCAGAGTAAGATGGCTACTCCAGGGGTCACGACCGCCGCAACGTAATTGCGTGCCGATTGGGTCATAGTCTTGTCTCTCTGTCGTTACTTGCGACGGGCGATTAGAACTGAGTATTGACAGGAGCGACAGAATCGCCCCACAAGACGGAATCTCCCCACAAAATGCCATCGCCCCAGAGGATGGAGTCACCCCAAAGGATAGAATCTCCCCAGAGAATAGAGTCTCCCCAGAGGATGCTGTTGCCCGAGATGGCCGAATCTCCCCACGCCTTGCCGAAGGTGCGCAGAACGGTGTTACCGCTGACGTTGAGGGTACCGTAGAGAAGGTAGGCGCTTTGGGACCAGTTCAGTTCGGACGACGCGGAGGTGGAAGGCGCGTCGCTGAGCAGGATATAGGAACCGTTCCGGGTCATAACCGGGGAGGAGGCGCCGACGTTGGAGAAACTCCCGTCGGCAAGCGCGCCGCCGATATTAAGATAACCAGCACCGGTGGTGGCGAGGTCGTAGTAGACCGAAAGGGGCGTAGAAGCGCCTGGAACGGTATACGTAGTGAGGTACGGGAACCGGTCCGCGGCAGTGCGCAACAGGCGGGACTTCACTTGGCCCGGGGTGAGGCCGGGCGCCTGCTGGATAACGAGGGCGGCGGCGCCGGCCACCATGGGAGCGGCCATGGAAGTGCCGGAGAGACTGATGTACTGGTTTACAGGATAGCCGCCGGCGACGATGTTATTGGGCAGCCGGCTGGCCAGGGTGGACCCGGGAACATTGGCGGCGCCGATGTTATTGCCGGGGGCGACGATGTCGGGTTTCACAACATGGTCAAGGGCGGAGGGCCCGCGGCCGGAGTAGGAAGCGAGAACATGGTAGTAAGGGTCGGCGGTATTCAGCATGTTCATGGCGCCGACGGTTAGGGCGAGGGGATGGTTGCCAGGGGATGTGATGGAGCCAGAGCCGTTGAGGCCGTTGAGCGTGTTCCGGCCGTAGTTGCCGGCTGATGTTACAACGAGGATTCCGGCGTTGGTGGCGGCGCCGACGGCCTGTGCGAGCGGGTCGAGCGTAAACGATTCGCGAATGGGGCGGCCGAGCGAGAGGTTGATAACGCGGATATTGTAGGTGTTTTTGAGGACGATGGCGCGATTGATGGCGGCGATGACGGATGCGTCGGTGCCGACGCCGTTGCCATCGAGAACGCGAAAATTGACGATGTTGGCGGCGGGCGCGATGCCGGCCATCTTTGCCAGGTTAGGGCTGACGCCGGTGCAGGAGCCATTGCCGGCGATGATGGAGGCGACGTGGGTGCCGTGACCGTAGGCGTCGTTGACGGCAAGGTTACCAGGCAGGAAACTCTCGCTGTAAACGATGCGGGAGCCGGTGCAATCGGCTTTTTTGAGGTCGGGATGGAGATTGACCCCGGAATCGATGACGGCGACGCCGACACCGGCACCGGAGACGCCATAGTTCGACGCGAGATTGGCGTAAGTGGCTTGCCTGGCGAGCGGCAACATCTGGGCCGCCATGGGCCGGACGGGGGAAACATAGTGAACGTTGGGGTCGGATTCGAGTTTATCGAGGTGTTTCCGCTTGACAGAGTAGATAACCGACTTCACCTCGTCCAAGCTTCCTTTGACGACGGCGCCGTTGGCGGTCAAGGCGTCTTTGTCGTTCTTGGTGGGACGGGCTTTATAGACAACGATGACTTCGACTTCCTGGTTTTTGTCTTTCTCATAGCCTTTGGCGTCTTTTTTGACATCCGTGGCGATTTTGGATTGATTGGAAGCACCCTGCGCGAACGAGATTGCCGGCAGGAGGAGGGAAAGGACAATGAGGAGGACGGTGAGAATTCGGTTGTTCATACGTTGACTTTCTTGTTGGTGGAGGCAAGTAACAGAAGCCGCCACTGTGTATGTTGCCACTGTATGCGTTTGGAAAACGGGTTCCCATAGATAGCGAGTACCATTTTCATTAAGGGAAAACACTAAGATACAAGTCTGTTTTCAACCTAAGTGCGACAATTTGTCACTTATTGCGCGGCGAATTGTCCGATTGGGACAGATTGTCGCGCTGGCGCTTGGCGGGCGCGGCGATTCCGGCACTAGGCCGAAGGTACTGGATGCGGTAATTTTTACCGGTGCTGACGGGCTAGGGGCCGATTGGCGGGGTTGGCATAGTTCGTGCATGGGTGGATTCGAGGTAGGGCAGAAAGCTCAGCGAGTACCGGAAAACGCCGTATAAGGCGATGTTTTGGCGGATTTCCGCCGATGGAGGCTCGAATGGACTGTTCTGTGTCGAGAAGGGACAATGGCGCTTCGAATCAATAGGTACATCTTCGTGTTGGCGATGCTGGCGGCGGAAGCCGTGGACGGGCAGGACCGGGTTGGCCAGGTAAAGCGTTGGAATACGGGACTGGTTCGGGCAGCGGAACAGGTGTGGGCGGACCGGGCGGCGGCGCTGGCGGCACTGATGCGGGAGGACCCGGCGGCGGCGCTGGCGGCGGCACTGCCGGCGGCGGAGGCGGCGCAACTGCGGCGGCAGCGGCCGGATGCGGGCCAATGGCTGGAGGAGTGGGGGGAGTGGGAGGGCGAGGCGGAGCGGATTGTACACGATAATTTCGCCGAAGGGACGAGCCAGGAGCATCTATATGTTCGCCAGCCGGACGGCGCGAGCGAGGTTCATTTGGCGGGACTGGAGCCGCTGTTGCGGTGCGGGGACAGAATCCGGGTGGAAGGACTGCGCCTAGGGGGGCAGATAGCGGGCCGAATGGCCGGGCCGGTGGTGGCCAACCGGGAAGCGAGCAGTTGCACGACCACGGGAGAGCAGAAAGTAGCTGTGCTGTTGCTACAGTTTCCCGGCAACCCGTTGCCGCCGGGCATCACGCCGGCTTCGTTTCAACCCTATTTGACGGGGGCGACAAATTCGCTGGACGGGTATTGGCGGGAGGCTTCAGGCGGCGCGACGTCCGCGTCGGGCAGCGTATTTGGGCCGTTCACGCTAACGCAAAGCTATGCGTGTTCGGAGACGGACGCCATTCGCACGGCGGCGATCGCGGCGGCGGATGCGACGGTGGATTTCCGTTTGTACACGCGGATCATTTTGGTGTTTCCGGGTAACTGCGGTGGATTGGGAAACATCGGCTGCGGGACGAACACTTCGCCAACGCGAGGGAGCTTTACGGCGTCATTCGCATGGCTGGGGACTGATTTCGCTTCCAGCGCCGGACTGGCGACGTGTGGAATTATCCACGAGTTGGGCCACGGATTGGGACTGGGCCATGCAAGTTCGCTGGCGTTTGGAACGTTGCCATTGGGCGGAATGGGAACGGCGGGCACGCACACCGAGTATGGGGATAATTTCTCGCTGATGGGGCCCTGCTACAGTATTGGCGGAAGTTATCTGATGGGGCATTACGCCGGGCCGCATAAACAGATGCTGGGGTGGCTGGGGACTTCCAATTTCCAGCAGGTGGAGAGCAGCGGGACGTTCACGCTGGCGCCCTATTCGCAATTGGTGGCGAGCCCGCAAGTGCTGCGGGTGCGCCGAGGAATCGGCAACGACCGCTGGCTGTGGATCGAATACCGGCAGGCATCCGGATACGACGCGACGCTGGCTTCTTACTCCACGCAAGCGCTGACGGGCGCGCTGATTCATTACGAAGATCCGGCGGCGACGGCGTACGACAACTACACGCGGTTGCTGAACTTTCGAGCGGCGAGCAATCCGGGATCATTTTCGCAGCCGGCACTGGCGGCGGGACAGAGTTGGACCGACCCGTATAGCGAACTGCGGTTAACCGTGACTAGCGCGAACAGCGCGGGCATGACGGTGCAGGTGGATTACGACGCGTCCTGCGCGGCATTGACGCCGGGCGCGCAGACCGTAGGAGCCGGGGCCACGACGGGGACCGTAACGGTGAGCGGCGGGGGCGCTTGCGCCTGGACGGCGCTTAGTAACGACACCTGGATCACCGTCACGAGTGGCGCCAGCGGGACGGGAAATGGAACGGTGGGATATTCGGTTACGGCGAACACCACGGTATCGCCCAGAACCGGGAGCATTTCGATCGGGAGACAATCCTTCTCCATTACACAGAACAGCACGAATAACGCGCCGGCGGTAACGTCGATGACGCCGAACAGCGGGAGTGTGGCGGCGTCTACGAACCAGGTTTTCACGGCTGTATTCACCGATCTGGACGGGGCCAGCAGTTTGAACGCCATGTCGATCTGGTTTAGCGGCAGCCCCAGCCAGTCGAACGCATGTTACATCCAGTACCGGCGGTCTTCCGGGCAGTTACGGCTCTACGATGACGGCGGCGGCGGTTATTCTTATACGACAATCGGCTTCAATACGACACTGACGAACAATCAGTGCCAGGTTAACGCGGGCAGTTCCACGGCCACAGTATCCGGGAATACGTTGACGTTACGGATCAGTGCTCAATTCCGGGCGGCATTTGCCGGCGCCAGGGGCATTTATGGGTCCGTCACCGATACTCCGGGGGCGGCGAGCGGAACACAAACACTCGGATCGATCACGGTAACGACGGGGACGGCGATCACGCTGACAAGCGTGCCGACGGGCTTGCAAGTGCTGGCTGGCGGCGTGGCGTACACGACCCCGGCCGTGATCAGCGTGGCGCCTGGGGCGTCGCTGGCGCTCGATGTGCCTTCGCCGCAAACGGGGACCGGTTCGCGGGCGGTGTTCGCCAGTTGGTCCGACGGCGGGGCCAAGGCGCATTCGATTACGGCAACGTCGAGTCCGGCGACTTACACAGCGACCTTTACAACGCAGTACTTACTAACGGCCACGCGGGCGCCTTTGGCGGGCGGATCGATCACGGCGAGTCCAGCTTCCGGCGACGGATACTATAATTCCGGAACAAGCATCCAGTTGACGGCAACGGCGGCCTCCGGCTACGCATTTTCCGGATTTAGCGGAGGGGTGACGGGAACGGTTAACCCGCGGACGTTTGCGATGAGCGGTGCGACCACGGTGACGGCGAACTTCACCTGCACATATGGGTTTGGCACGGCCAGCGCGGCGGCTGGGGCGGGGACGGGTTCCGGCACCGTTATGCTGAACACGGGGGCTGGTTGCCCGGTAACGCCTGTGGCAGGGGCGGCGTGGCTTACGGTGACGCCGGCGAGCGCGACCGGCACCACGACACTTACCTTCAACTACACGGCCAATACCACCGGGACGCCGCGCAGCGCCAACATCACCGCGGGAGGCCAGACATTCACCGTGACGCAGGCGGCGGGCAGCGCCGGCTCATCGCCGGTTTTCCTGGGAAGCGCGACGACGGTGACGGGTTCGCCACAAACGTTCTCCTTCGCCATGCGTGACACCAATGGGTTCGCAGACATTTCGCGATTGTACTTTCTGGTGAATACGGGGACGACCTTGGGGGCGAATGTGTGCCACGGCTATTACGAACGGGCCGCGAACGCACTGTACCTCTACAACGATGCGCTGACGTCGGCGGCCGGGCCGTTAACTCCGGGAACCTCGGGCACGCTCGCCAACACGCAATGCCAGATTGACGGGTCCACGTCCGCCCTGGCGGCGGCGGCCGGCACGGATCTGACCGTGAACATTGGGATGCGGCTGCTGGGAAGTTTTGCGGCTTCGCCGAAGTACGTTTACGGATGGGTGGTGGACGCGGCCAACACCGGCACGGGCTGGGTGCAGGAGAGCACGTGGAACCCGGGCGGGGCGGCCCCGCAGGCGCCGGTGGTGGTGAGCGGTTCTCCGGCCTCGTCAACAGCGACGACGCAGACCTTCTCCTCCGTCCTGCGGGACGGCAATGGTTTTGCCAACATCAGCCGGGTCTACTTTCTGGTGAACACCAGCGCGACCGTTCCCGCCAACAGTTGCCATGGCTTCTTTGACCGGGCGGCGAACGCGATCTACTTATACAACGACAGCTTGAGCACGCTCTCGGCGGCGCTTACACCGGGGTCCGGCGGCAGTGTTTCCAATAGCCAGTGCCGGGTAAATGGAACCGGTTCGGGAGTAACTTCGGCGTCAGGAACAGACCTGGGGTTGAATCTGAACATGACGCTTCTGGGCATGGCGGGCAGTTCGCAGAAGGTGTATGTCTGGGTGACGGATACGGAAGCGACGGGATCCGGCTGGGTGCAGACAGCAACCTGGGGCGCGGCCAGCACGACGCCAGTGGCGCCGTCGGTAGCTGCCGCCACGCCGGCCACCTCCGCGGTGTCGCCGCAAGCGTTCTCCTTCACGCTTCGGGACGCAAACGGCGCGGCAAACATCAGCCGTGTCTACTTCCTGGTGAACAGCACGGCGACGGTTCCGGCCAATAGTTGCCACGGGTTCTATGACCGGGCGGCGAACGCGATTTACCTGTTCAACGACGCGCTTTCCGCCCTGCAAGGCCCGGTTGCGCCGGGCGGCGGAGCGACATTGAGCAATAGCCAATGCGGCGTGAACGGCGCCAGTTCGTCGGCTTCGGTTAGCGGCACGGATCTTGCCCTTACGCTGGGAATGAATCTCAACGGCAGCTACGGCAGCAGTGCAAAGAACGTTTATGTATGGGTGACCGATGCCGACGGACTGGGCTCCGGCTGGGTACAGACAAGCACCTGGGGGACGGCCAGCGCGGCGCCGCAGCCGCCGGTGGTTGTGTCGGGCACACCGTCGAGTTCGACGAGCGCGACCCAGGCATTTACAGTGACCACGAGGGACGCCAACGGTGCCGCCAACATCAATCGCATTTACTTCCTGGTGAACAGTACGCCAACGGTGCCGGCCAATAGCTGCCACGGATTCTACGACCGGGCGGCGAACGCCTTGTACCTGTTCAACAACGCGCTTTCCGCGTTAGTGGGTCCGCTGACACCTGGCGCCGGCGGGACGCTTGCCAATAGCCAGTGTACGGTGCAAGGCGCGACGAGTTCGGCTTCGGCGTCTGGAACAGACCTGGTGCTCACCTTGGGGCTGACGAAGACAGGCAGCTACAGCGGCACCTCGCAGAAGGTGTATTTCTGGGTGACGGACACGGAAGGGACCGGCTCCGGGTGGGTGCAAACGGCGACCTGGGGAACGGCAGGGGCGGCGCCACAACCGCCCGTGGTTGTCTCCGGTACGCCATCGGCGCCAACGGGATCTCCGCAGACGTTCACGGTGGTGACGCGGGATGCCAATGGCGCCGCGAACATGAACCGTGTCTACTTTCTTGTTAATAGCGCGGCGACGGTACCCGCCAATAGCTGCCACGGATTCTACGACCGGGCGACAAACTCCCTTTATCTCTACAACGACGCTCTCACCGCGGCGCTGGGCCCGCTCACACCGGGATCGGGCGGAACGCTGGCCAATAGCCAGTGCAGCTTGGCGGGCGCGACTTCGGCAGCGTCGGCAGCGGGCACAGACTTAACGCTATCTCTCGGCATGAGCCTGACGGCGGGATATGCGAATGTACCCAGAAACGTCTATTTCTGGGTGACGGACATGGAGGCAACCGGCTCCGGCTGGGTGCAGACGAGTACGTGGGGGACGACGGGGCAGGCGGCGCAGGCGCCCACGCTGGTATCGGCGGGCCCAACGTCATCGGGTTTTGCGACGCAACTGTTTACGCTGACGGCGCGGGACGCAAACGGAGTGAACGATCTGCATCGCGTCTACTTCCTGGTGAATACCAGCCCCACGGTGCCGTCCGGGAGTTGCCATGGATTCTACGACCGGGCGACGAACGCCATTTTCCTTTATAACGACAATTTGAGCGCGTTGACAGGCCCGCTGGCGCCTGGCGCTGCGGGCACACTGCAGAACAGCCAGTGCCGGGTGAACGGCGCCGCCACCACCGTATCAGCGTCCGGAACCGACCTGGTGCTGGGGCTAAGCTTGACGCGGATTGGGTCATACGCAACCGGAACCCGGTCCGTCTACGTGTGGATCACCGATACGGCGCAAACCGGCACGGGATGGGTACAGACAAGCAACTGGACTTTGTAAGCGTCTAGCCTTTGTAGGGCACGCCGGCCCGCAACCGCACCGGGCCGGCACCGGCAATGCGAACCGTTTGATCGGTCAGGGAGAGAAGTGTGTAGCCGGAGACTTTCCCCGCGGTCCAGGCGAGATCGACGACAATTCCATTTCGCGCGCACAGCCCCTTAACCGATCCCTGGTTCCAGGCCTTCGGGAGCGCGGGCAGGAAGCGCAATTCCTCTTCGTGGCTTTGCAGCAGCATTTCGGCGACGGCGGCGGCGCCGCCGAAGTTGCCGTCGATCTGGAAGATCCAGCCGGAGCCGGCCGGGTGGGTGTCAAAGAGATTGGGGCCGGTGCTGTGGTCGAGCAGGCGGCAGAGCGATTCGTACGCCATCTCGCCGTCTTCCAGGCGCGCCCAGAAGCAGATGGCCCAGGCGCGGCTCCAGCCGGTGTAGGCCCCGCCGGCCTTCAGCCGCCGTTCCAGCGACACGCGGGAGGCTTTCCAGAAGCGGGCATTCCGGCGCGGGGTGAACTCATGGCCGGGATAGAGCGGGTACATGTGGGACATGTGCCGCTGGCCGGGTTCGGCTTCGTCGAAGTCTTTAGACCATTCCATGAGTTGCCCGTGTTTGCCGGTCTGATAGGGGATCAACTTGGCCAGACTTGCGGCGAGCGTTGCGCGGAACGCCGCGTCCAGATTGAGCAGTTCGGCGGCGGCGATGCAATTGGAAAACAGTTCGCGAATGAGCGCGATGTCCATGGTGCAGCCGGCGCTAGTCTGCGCCTTGCGGCCGGATTCGGTAAGGAATGTGTTTTCAGTGGAAAACGAAGGGGCGGTGGTAAGAGTTCCCTGCCCTGCGTCGATTAGCATGTCCAGGCAGAACTCCGCGGCGCCTTTCATGATGGGATAGGCGCGCTGCTTCAGGAAGGCAGTATCGCGAGTAAAAAGGAAACGTTCCCACAGGTGCTGGCAGAACCAGGGGCCGCTCATTTGCCAATTGGCCCAGGTGGGGCTGCCGCCGCCGAAGTTGCCGACGGGAGCGGTCTGGCGCCAGATGTCGGCATTGTGGTGACAGCACCAGCCGCGGGCGCCGTAGTTGACGCGGGCGGTGGCGGCGCCGTTGGCGGCCAGGCCGTCGGTTAGATCGAACAACGGTTCATGACATTCGGCGAGGTTGGTGGTTTCGGCGTGCCAGTAGTTCATCTGCACGTTGATGTTGGTGGTCCAATTGGAACTCCAGGGCGGACGAATGGATTCGTTCCAGATGCCTTGGAGGTTGGCCGGTTGGGTGCCCGGACGGGAACTGGCGATGAGCAAATAGCGTCCGTACTGGAAGTAGAGCGCGAGCAGGCCGTCGTCAGAAGGATCCTTCTTGAAGGCTTCGAGCCGCTCGCCGGTGGGAAGGGCGGCGAGAGCGGGGTTGCCAATGTTGAGCGCAACGCGGCGGAAAAGGCGCTGGTGATCCCGGGTGTGAGCGGCGCGGAGTTGGTTATAGGCCTTTCGCTGGCCTAAGCGCTCGAGCGCGCGGGGCAGCGCGGCCGCGTCCGGCGCTTTGTCGAAGCCGTTAAACCCGGTGGCGGCGGAGACGTAGAGGGTGACGGCGCGAGCGTTTTCCACGCGGAGTTCTTTACCGGCGACGGAAACCCTGCCGCCGTCGTTCTGCGCGGCCAGGCAGCAGGCGAAACGCATTCCTTTTCCTTCGGCCTCGTCATAGATGACGGGATTGGCGGTGCGGTGGTAGTTCGGATCGACGTGCGCGGGCGCCTTGCCGGTTAGCGAGAGTCCGTTGGTGCCGGCGGCGGCCACTTCGAAACGAAGCGGGCTGGTGAGCGTGACGGTGAAATTCAGCTTGGCGTTTCCGCTGGCGGTGAGGCGGACGACAACGAGTTGATCGGGAAAGCTTGCGAAGACCTCGCGGCGGAACGTGGCGCCGCCAGAGGCGAAAACCGTGGAGGCGATGGCGGTGTCGAGATTGAGTTCGCGGCGGTAGTTTTCCGGCGGTCCGAGGCCGGAGAATTGCAAGTGCAAGTCGGCGAGCGGGAGATAGGACTGATTGTAAGGGCCCTGCATGCTCGTGCAGAGCTTGTCGGCCTCCTCGTACTTTTCCTCCATCACGAGACGGCGGACCTCGGGCAGAACGGCCTTGGCCTGGGGGTTGTTCCAGTCCTTGGGCGCGCCGGACCAGAGGGTATCCTCGTTCAATTGAATCCGCTCGGTTTCCACGCCGCCAAAGACCATGGCGCCTAGGCGGCCATTGCCCACCGGGAGCGCTTCCGTCCAGGTTTTTGCGGGCTGCCGGTACCAGAGGGTCAAGGGCGAGAGCGGGGCCGGCTGCGCCGCGGCGGCCGCGGAGGCGCTGGCGAGGAAATTCCGGCGGGTGACCCTCGGCATGGAGTGCCTCCTAGATTTGCAGGGACGCTTTGATGGTCTCAAACTGCGCCGCGACCGGATCGGCCAGGTTCGACCATTGCTCGTAATCCAGCACCTCTTCGACGGTGTCCGAACCGGAGTATTTGCAGACCTGGGCGATGACATCGTCGGGGGGGCGTACGGAGCCGGCCGGAGCATGAAGGACGAGGAATGGAAAATCGCCGAACCGGGGCAACCGCTCCGACCGGATGGGGTAGCGCAGCGCATCAAACAGCGACTGAATCCGCGGGTTGCGCGTAACGACGAAGTGTAAGACAGCAAAATGGAGCGCGGCGATGCGCAGTTCTTCCGTGGAGCGTTTCGGCGCGTCGAGCAGTTCGCGGAATTTCGAAAGCGGCTGGTCCGGGAAGCTGAGCACCCATTGCAGGGGCGAGGTGACGGCGACGGTTTTCGGGCCGGTGCGGGTGGTGATTTCGTGGGAATAAATAATCGGGTTCAGGACGGGCGTGGCGAAGTTAATTTCGATTGCGTCGGGAACAGTTGGATCGAGACTCAACGGTTTGGTTGCGGCCACTTCGGCGAAAAAAGTCTTGAATTGAGCAAACGCATTGGCGGCGTCGCGAGGCGCGTCTTTGTGACTGCCAAGGAGGTAGGGGCCGAAAACGGCCGCGGGGCGGAATAGCTGCCTGACGGTCTCCAAGTGCCCGGTGATTTGGGTTTGCAGGTCGCCGCAAAACTGGCGGGAAATATCTCTTAGGTCGGCGTAGTTATCCAGATTGATACTATCGGACACGGTTTCTCTCCTTGGGCGTTTCCCATTCTAACAAGCGCGGTGGCGGCGTCCGATTATTGTTGAATGTTCGGGCAGGAGGAGAGCAGCGGATCGGCCAGTTGAGGAACAAACCCGATAATGTCACCGTGGCCGGCGGTGGGGTGTTCGGCAAGCAATGCGCGCGAGGCGCCGTGATAGGCGGCCTGGAGTTGTCGCGACATCTCGAGCGGCATGGTGTCGTCGTTGCGGCCATGGAGGACGATCAGGCAGGTATTCTTCAGGCGGGAGATGCGCTCGCGATTGGGGAACCGTGTCCAGACGAAGGGCGCCAGGCGTCCGAAGTAGGGGTGAAGCGCGGCGCGATCGGGCACGCTGGAATAAGTGGCGGCGGTGAGGAGGACGGCAAGGTTATGCTTTTCGGCAAGGTAGGCCGAGGGGCCGCCGCCAAGGGAGTGACCGAAGACGAGGGTGGAATGGGGCGTGGCGCGGTCGCGCGCAATTGTCTCCTGCCAGACAGCCTCTACGTCCTGGTAGAGCCCCCGCTCGCTGGGCCAGCCGGTGGAAAGGCCGTAGCCGCGGTAGTCATAGACGTAGGTGGTGATTCCCTTGGCGGCAAGCCATTTGGGGATGGTGTGATAGCCATCCATGGTGCCCGCGTTGCCATGGCTGAGGATGGCGGTGCGAAGCCGGGATTGCGGAGGAGCGGTGGCTTGCCAGCGGCGAAAGTGGATGCGTTCGCCGTCGGCGGTTCGGGCGAAAAAGTCGGCGGCGTTGGAGCCAGACTGGGGCGGCGTGTAGGTTCGTTTTTGACCGGAAAACTGGTGGAGCAGTTCGGCGTAGATCTGGATGTCCTGGGTGAGGATCAGCAGGAGTATGGCTGCACAGAAAACGCCGATCATCGATTTGGCAATCCACGCCATCGGCCTATTGTCCTACGAAAAACAGTGGCCCGCCGTTGGGAGAAACGGCGGGCCGGAGGAGACTGATTCTTGGAACTGGAACGGGAGAGTAAGGAATGTTTCCTGGAGAATTCGCCTTACATATACATAGTGCGAATTCGAGGGAATTCCTCTCACTCATTTCTTATGGAAATGGGAAAAGAATTTGATGGCTCCGCCCCTCTCCGTATTCCGCGGCTGGCCGGTTAGCCTGCCAGCGTGTTCAACGTTCCAACGCGCTGCGCTTCAAACGCGGCGATTTGCGCTTCGTGTTGCAGCACGTAACCGATTTCATCGACGCCAGCAAGCAGGCAGTGCTTAGCGAACGCGTCGATGGGGAAATGCACGGACGGCCCTCCGGGCCAGGTGAACGTCTGCGTCTCCACATTCACGGAGACGGCCAGGTCCGGGTTGGCGGCCAACGCGTCGCGCAACTGCTGGTGGACTTCCTTGCTTACCACTAACGGCAGCAACCGGTTTTTCAAGCTGTTCTGCTTGAAAATATCGGCAAAGCTGGTGGAAATAACGGCCTGGAAGCCATACTGCGTCAACGCCCAGGGCGCGTGCTCGCGAGACGAACCGCAGCCGAAGTTGTCGCCGGCAAAGAGCACTTTGGATGCCTTGGCCTTGTCGGTATTGAGAATGAAATCGGCCTTTGGGGAGCCATCCGCGTTGTAACGCCAATCGAAGAACAACTGGTCGCCCAGGCCGTCCTTGCTGATGGTCTTCAGGAAACGCGCGGGAATGATCTGATCCGTGTCGATGTTGTCGGCCTGGATCTGGGTAACGGTGGATTCAAATTGCATCGTGCGATTCCTTTCTAGGCGAGCGTCCGAACGTCGGTGACGACGCCCATAATGGCGGATGCGGCCGCCGTCTGCGGGCTGGCGAGGAAGGTGCGGCCTCCCTTGCCCTGACGCCCTTCAAAATTGCGGTTCGACGTGGACACGCTGTACTGGCCGGGAGTCAACTGATCCCCATTCATGGCGATACACATGGAGCAACCCGCTTCGCGCCACTCAGCGCCGGCCTCGCGGAAGATCTTGTCCAGCCCCTCGGCTTCGGCCTGGCGCTTAATTTCCTGCGACCCGGGAACGATCATCGTGCGAACACTGGGCGACACCTTGCGGCCCTTCAAAACACCCGCCGCCGCGCGCAAATCAGACATGCGCGAGTTGGTGCAGGAGCCGACGAAGACAACGTCGATCTTCTGTCCGGCGATCGGTTTGCCGGCCTCCAGCCCCATGTAGGCCAGCGCCTTGCGGAGCGAATCGCGTTCGAGCGAATCGGCCACATTCGACGGGTCCGGAATGGTGGCGCTAATGGCCATGCCCATACCGGGGTTGGTGCCGAAGGTGATCATGGGCTCCAGCGCATCGGCGTCGATGGTGGTGGTGAAATCGTAGGTGGCGCCTTCGTCGGTGGCGAGTTGTTTCCAGCGCTCGACGGCCTCATCCCAAGCGGCGCCTTTCGGTGCGAAGCGGCGGCCCTTCAGGTACTCATAGGTCTTCTCGTCCGGCGCCACCAGGCCGGCGCGCGCGCCCGCCTCAATGGACATATTGCAGACGGTCATGCGCTCTTCCATGGACAGCGCGCGAATGGCCGAGCCGGTGTATTCAAACACGCAGCCGGTGCCGCCGCCGATGCCGATCTTGGCGCACAGCGCCAGGATGATGTCTTTGGCCGTAACGCCCGGTTTCAACGTGCCTTCCACGCGGACTTCGTAGGATTTGGACTTCTTCTGCAGCAGACACTGCGAGGCGAGCACCATTTCCACTTCGCTGGTACCGATGCCGAAGGCCAGGGCGCCGAAAGCGCCATGCGTCGCCGTGTGGCTATCGCCGCAAACGACGGTCATCCCCGGCTGGGTCAACCCGTTTTCCGGTCCAATGACGTGGACAATGCCCTGATCGCGGTTCTGGAAGCCGAAATAGGGAATGCCGAATTCGGTGGCGTTTTTTTCCAGTTGCGCGACCTGGGTGGCGGCGATGGGATCGACGATGGGCAGATTGCGCGGCGTGGTGGGCGTGGAATGATCCACGGTGCAGAAGGTCAGGTCCGGACGGCGCACCTTCAGGCCGCGCTGGCGCAGACCGCTGAAGGCCTGCGGCGAGGTGACTTCATGCACCAGATGGAGGTCAATGAAGAGCAGCGACGGGGCGCCTTCGCGTTCAGCGACGATGTGGCTGTCCCACACCTTTTCAATGATTGTGCGGGGTTTAGATGGCATTGACTACGGCGTCTCCTACTTCTGAAGTGGTGGCGGGTGTGCCTTTCGGCTTAAGGTCCGCGGTGACGCGGCCGCTGTTCAGAACCGCTTCCATGGCGGCGTTAACGGCATCGGCTTCCTTCTTCAAGCCAAAGCTGTATTCGAGCATCGCCGATACCGAGCCAATGGCGCCCAGCGGATTGGCTTTGTTCTGACCGGCAATATCGGGCGCCGAACCGTGCACCGGCTCGTAGAGGCCCACGAAGGCGCCGCTAGCTTTCTTTTCGCCGATCGAGGCGCTGGGCAACATACCGATAGACCCGGCCAGCACGGCGCCTTCATCGCTCAATATATCGCCAAACATGTTCTCCATCACCACCACGTCGAACTGTTTCGGGCGGAGGATCAATTGCATGGCGCAATTGTCGACCAGGATGTGTTCGAGTTCGACATCCGGAAATTCCGGCGCGATTTCATTGACCACGCGGCGCCAAAGCTGCGAGGTCTCCAGCACGTTCGACTTGTCGACGCTCGTCACCTTCTTCTTCCGGCCTCGCGCCAGATGGAACGCCATGCGCGTGATGCGGGCGATTTCGGCGCGGGTGTAGGTCATCGTGTTCGTGCCCCGCTCGCTATCGCCGGAACCCTCAATGCCACGCGGGGTGCCGTAATAGATGCCGCCGTTCAATTCCCGGACGATGATCATATCCACGCCTTCCACAATGTGGTTCTTCAGCGGGGAGGATTCAATCAACGCCGGCCAGGCCTTCACGGGGCGCAGGTTGGCGTAGACACCCAACACTTTACGAATGCCGAGCAAGCCCTTTTCCGGCCTCTTTTCGGGCGGCGCGTTGTCAAACTCCGGCAGGCCGACGGCGCCCATCAGCGTGGCGTCGGCGTCCAGTGCCTTGCGCGCCGTATCGTCTGGAAACGGCGAACCGGTCTGATGAATGGCAATGCCGCCGAGCAGCGCTTCGCTCAGTTTCAATCCGTGGCCAAACTTGGAGACGACTTTCTCCAGAACCTTGACCGCTTCGCGCGTTACTTCGGTGCCGATTCCGTCACCGGGGACTGTGAGTACGTTAAGTTGCATGGAATCCTTGGTTTGCTTATGCGCTGACGCGCGACGAGGTGGCTTCGCGACAGATGGCGGCGATGGCGTCGTTGCGAACGCCCTTCACCCGGTCGGCCAATTCGCAGAAGCCCTTGTAGACGGCGTCCAGTTCTTCTTTGGTCAGATCGGGGAAACCCAGGTCGGCGCAACGATCCTTCAGCGCGTGCCGGCCGGAATGCTTGCCCAGCACCAGGCGCCCTTCCGGGACGCCTACTGTCCTCGGATCGATGATCTCATAAGTGGACTTTTCCTTCAGGTATCCATCCTGGTGAATGCCCGCTTCGTGGGCGAAGGCGTTTTCACCCACGATCGCCTTGTTCGGTTGCGGGCCGAAGGTGATCATGGAAGCAAGCAGCACGCTTGCCGAGTACAGGTGCTCGGTGTTGATGCCGGTGAAGTAGGGCAGCTTGTCGCCGCGCGTCTTCAGGATCATGACAATCTCTTCCAGCGAGCAGTTCCCGGCGCGCTCGCCGATTCCGTTTATCGTGCATTCAATTTGACGGGCGCCGGCCTCGATGGCGGCCAGCGAGTTTGCAACCGCCAGACCCAGATCGTCGTGGCAGTGTACTGAGACCACCGCAGTATCGCCCAGAGCGTTCACAATCCGGCCAATCAACTGCGCGTATTCACTGGGAATCGAATAGCCCACCGTGTCAGGAAGGTTGATGGTACGGGCACCGGCCGCTACCGCCGCCTTCGAAATCGCTTCCAAATAATCCTGGTCCGTGCGCGCGGCGTCTTCGGCCGAGAATTCCACGTCATCGCAGAACTGCCGAGCAAGCTGAATGGACTTAACCACTTCCTCCATAACCTGTTCGCGCGATTTCTTCAACTTGAACTTGAGGTGAATGTCGCTCGTCGCCATGAACGTGTGCAAGCGCGGACGCCGGGCATCCTTCAACGCCTCCGCCGCGCGTTCAATGTCAAGCTTCGTGCAACGCGCCAGCGCCGCCACCGACATATCCTTATATTCCCGGCTCACCGCCTGGACGGCTTCAAAATCGCCGACCGATGCGATTGGGAAACCGGCTTCCAGAACGTCGACCCCAAGGTCAACGAGCTTTGCCGCCATCTTGAGCTTTTCGCTCACCGTCATCGAACAGCCAGGGGACTGTTCGCCGTCACGCAGTGTCGTATCGAAAATGTATACTCGCTGACTCATGGTTGTTGCCTCCGCGATGTAGTCCGCAGGGGGCGGCGGGTTAGCCGGCCACCCCGCAGAGTGATTTCCTAATTATCCGGGCCTGGAGGCAATTTAGCAAATTTATTCGATTCGCCCACTCGATAAGAATGGCTAATGCGATAAAATTGTCTTATCCGAGAGGTGTGAGGGATAAGGATGGAACTGCATTCGTTAAAAGTTTTTCAGACGGTGGCGACGGAGAAGAGTTTTTCCAGGGCGGCGGAGAAATTGCTGCGGACGCAGCCGGCGGTGTCGTTGGCGATTCAGCGGCTGGAAGGCGAGTTGGGGGAGCGGCTGATCGACCGGTCGGGGAAGGAACTCCTGCTAACGGACGCTGGCAAGATCGTATTCGATTTTTCGCGCCGTTTCGAAAACCTGGAACTGGAGATGTCGAATGCGCTGGCAGAGATGCGTGACAACTCGGCGGGGGTACTGATGGTTGGCGCGAACGAATCCACGTCGCTGTATCTGCTGCAGCACATTGTGAACTACCGGCGGCTATACCCGAAGGTGAAGGTACGGGTGAGGCGAAGCCTGTCGAGCAAGATACCGGGCCAGTTGATTGACGGGGAATTGGAACTGGGGGTGATCAGCTACGACCCGCAGGACGAGCGGCTGCATTCGCAGGTGATCTACACGGACCATTTGGCGTTTGTCGTCAGCCCGGAGCACCGGTTCGCGCAGCGCGGTTCGGTATCGATCACCGAGTTGGGCATGGAGACGTTTATCGCGCACAATGTGTTGTCGCCGTATAGAGAGATCGTGCTGCGGGAGTTCCAGCGCCACCGGGTGCAGTTGAACATGGACGTGGAAATGCCGACGGTGGAGACGATTCGCCGGATGGTGGCGAGGAATGAGGGTGTGGCGTTTCTGCCGAAGATGTGCGTGGAGCAGGACGTGGAGAAAGCAACGTTGTGCGAGGTACGGATAGAAGAACTGACGGTGGACCGGAAAGTGCATTTGGTGACGCCGAGGCGGCGCGCGCTGAGCCACGCGGCGAAAGCATTTTTGGAAGTGGTTAAGTCTCCGGAGTGAGAATTTTCAAGGGTGGCGGCCACTCATAAGGTGTGAGCACACACTCGCACTTTTCGATTGCGCCCTTGTTGGACCTGATGCGTCACGCCGGGCGCCAGCGGCACGAGGCGCCGCATATGGTGCTGGCCCGGCGCGGGGAAGATTTGGCGCACCGGTTTGTGGAGCGGGAGTTAGGATGGCAGGTGGTGGCGCGCAACTACCGGCACCCGATGCGGAAGCTGGAGATCGACATGGTGGCGGTGGATGGGGAAACGCTGGTGATCGCGGAAGTGAAGACGCGGGCGTCCGATGAAGTGGGCAGCCCGCTACGGGCGGTGGACGGGCAGAAGGCATGGCACATCGGACAGGGAGCGCGCGCATGGATCAAGCGGGCCGAGACGCTGGAGATGGCGGTGCGTTTCGACGTGTTGACGGTGATTGTGGGGGAGACCGAACGGGTGGAATATCACAAGGACGTCTATTCCCTGGCGGCGCGTCCAGAGATTTGACTCCTATAATAGGGAGTTCATGCCGGAACTTCGCAAAGATCCAATCACAGGCCGATGGGTGATCATCAGCACGGACCGGGCGCGGCGCCCGTCGGACTTCAAGCAGGAGAGCGTAGTGGTAACCGGCAACCGGTTTTGTCCATTTTGCCCGGGCAATGAGGACAAGACGCCGCCGGAGGTTCTGGCCTACTCCACTGAAGGGTTGCGAGGGAATTCACGCTGGAGCCTGCGCGTGGTGCCGAACAAGTTCCCTGCCCTGCGCGTGGAAGGAGACCTGGACCGGCAGGGGGAAGGGCTGTATGACCGCATGAATGGCGTGGGTGCGCACGAAGTGGTCATTGAAAGCGCCGATCACATGAAGACGCTGGCCGAAATGGAGGAGCGCCAGGTGGCCGAACTGATCTGGGCGTTCCGCGATCGCGTGCTGGACTTGAAGAAAGACCGGCGGCTGCGCTACGTGATGCTTTTCAAGAACCACGGCGAGGGCGCCGGCGCCAGCCTGGAGCATCCCCATTCCCAGATCATCGCGCTGCCCGTGGTTCCCGAACGGGTGCAGGAAGAATTGGACGGCGCGCGGAAGTACTTCGAGTTCAAAGAGCGGTGCGTGTACTGCGACATTCTGCGGCAGGAGGCGCGCGACGGAGACCGGGTGGTGCTGCAATCGGCCGAATTCCTGGCCGCCTGTCCGTTCGCGGCCCGATTCCCGTTTGAGACCTGGATCCTTCCGTTCCGCCACGATTCGCACTTTGAAACCATCCAGGAACGGGAAGTATACAACTTGGCGTGGATGCTGAAATCGGTGCTGAAGCGGATGGACCGCGTACTGGAAAAACCGGCGTACAACCTGATTATCCATACGGCTCCGGTGCAGGAACCGGGCTGTTCGCACTATCACTGGCACATCGAAATCATTCCGAAACTGACTCGCGTGGCGGGCTTTGAGTGGGGCACGGGATTCTTTATCAATCCCACACCGCCCGAGGAATCGGCGCGATTCCTGCGCGAGTA
>JAEUQC010000135.1 GCA_016789905.1 Bryobacterales bacterium
ATCCTTCCCTCCAACAAACGACGGATGGAAGTACACCGGCATGTTCCACTTCATGAATGGCAGCGGCACATTCCCGAACTTCTCCCACGCCCGCGCATAGTCCACCAGACACTGCGAATTCTGCGTCATCCCCCGTCCTGGATTACCTGAAATTCCCAGTCGGCGCCATGGATTTCGACGCTGGCGTTGGAGTGCTCAATGTAGATTGAGCCAGCCGCGGATGCCGGGCGTTGTGCTGGAGCGGATTGCCGATCATCCGATCAAAAAGATCGAAGAGTTATTGCCTTGGAATTTTGCCGGGAACGAACAGGTGCAGGCTCGCCCGGCGGCGTATGTGCTCGCTCTCCCGTTGGCAGAGGTTTGGCGGCATTGGCAAGACGGGGAGACTGGAACGGTTACATCGCTCAGCCTGTCCAGGCGTGGAGAAGCGGACGCTTACCATACGTCGTCGCACCCACCGTCTGCTCAGCGCGCAGTAGCCGCCCCGCTCGCCTCCGTAGTCCCGAATCCAAGACGACCTTGCACTTTTTGTAACTCCCGAATACAGCATAGCCATTCAACCCCAACGGCTCTGATCACCGGATACTACGTCGTTTCACTCGCCGCGCGGCGAACCGAAGGCGACTTCATGACGATGTTCAAAACGCTATGCAGCTTCTCACGGTCATCCGCCGACAGCTTCCACTTAGCCATCAAATCGACAGACTTGTGAAGCTGCTCGAACAGTAATTCAAGCTTTCGCTCATGCGACGCCGATACGAATTCGGTGAAATCTATTTTGAGCCGGAACTCCAGGTCCTTAGTCTTGCTGTTTCGCCTCACGCGTTCGGGATAGTCAACGTTTAGCGCGGGCGAAATGACAATCGCAATAAACGCCCACGTCCAATTATCCCAAACTTGATCGAGTGAGATTCTACCCAGTCGGCGGTTTATCTCCGTTTCCGCAGCCTTTCGGATTAGGGTGTACGCAGTGAGAGCTTCAGGGCTGATTTCAGCCGACGACCAAAACGTCATGACCCGTGTGCCTCAATAGTACGACTTGTTCTGAGGCGGTTTCTGCCCATGTTCCTTCTCATAGTTCCTTATCTTCTCCGTCTGAAGCTTCTTCATGGCTCGTTTGGTCCCGGTAGCTTCCGGTACCAGATCTGCATTCCTCCGCGCCAGGTCCGGTTTACTGTATCGCCCGGCCCCCCCCGGTTTGGTTGTCTCGCCATATTTGACAACTTCATTCGTATCCCGATCACGTAACGAGTATTGAGTGGTCTCCAATGGCGTGTCAAGGCTATTGCCGTGTATTTTGTCCTTGCCGTTGCCCTTCCTGGCTCCGCCACCCTTCCTCGCGCCTCCAGCGGAGGTATCCGGTTCCGGCTCTGCACTGGTATCTAGAGAATCCGCATTGCCATTACCGGTCTCCGCGCGTCGTTGCCGCTCTCTCATCGCGTTCATGATATTGGTCGCATCACTGCCCGCTCCAAGAGTTCCCTCGGATCCGAAAAAGAATCCAGCGATGGCACCTACCATGACGCGTGCGCTAAACCCAAGTCCAGTCGCCGCCGCCCCCTTCCCAAATGTCACGCTTACCACTTCTGTCCTAATCTTTTGCGCTACCGCCTCCTTCGCCTGATTCCCATCCTCATCCACATACCGCAGCGGATTGTTCCGCACGTAGCCGTACAAATTCCAAGACTGCGGATCCTCAACAACCTGATCCGCAAACGGAGCATCCGCACTCACAAACCTTCCCGCATTCGCCGAGAAATACCGCGCCCCAAAGTAATCGAGCCCCGTCTCTAAATCTCTCTCCTTCGAAGTAAACCGCTGCTTCGGCTCCTTCCCCGAAACTCCCAACGACGACAACATCCCATACCCTTGCCCCGCCGTCCTTCCCCCTACTCCCGCCCCCAACTCCTCCCCAAACGGCGCGTAGTCAAACCGGCTCACCACCCCCTGGTCCTCCCGCGTCACGATACGCGTACTCCCCAAATGGTCCCCCGTCACATACACCGCCCCGGCCTCCGTCACCGCCCCGCCCGCCTCCATCGCCATTCGCCCATCCGGCAAATACACAAATACCCGGCTCCCCGCCTTCACCCGCCTCCCTAACCCATCAAACACATAGTTCGTCACTGCTCCCTGGTTGTTCGACGTGACCACCCGGCTCTCCCCGTCGTACACCAGGTCGTGCGACACCCCCGGCAACCCCGTCCCCCCAGACAATCGCTTCAGGTTCCCAACTTCGTCGTACTGCTCTCCCGTCGGCGTCGTCCGCAACCGGTTCGTCGCCGGATTGAAATGCGCCTTCAGCGTCGCCGTCAACGCGCTCACTTCCGGCAACGTGTTCGTCGTCACCCACCGGTTCCCATACGGATCGTACCCGTACACCTGCTGCCATTGCGTTCCCTCCTTCACGCACTGCAACCGGTTCAACCCGTCGTAGCCATAACTCTGCGTATACGTCACCGCCCCCACTTTGATCGCCTGGCTCACCACGTTCCCGTTGTTCGCCCACGTCTGCCCCGTCACACATGTCGCCCCCGCGTACCCATATGTAAACGACCCCACCCCATCGCTCACCGCCCCCGTCCCCAATTCAATCTTCTCCGGCTGCAACCGCGTATTCGCCGTCGTCTTCTCGATCAACCCATTCCCAAACTCCACCTTCGTCAGCGCCCCGTGCGCCGCATACTCCACCCCCGTTGCGTACACCTTCCCCTGCCCGCCCGTCACCGCCGTCACTTGCCCCAACTGGTTGTAGCCGTAGTTCACACGTCGCACCGGCGTCGTCGGATACTCCACCGCCGTCAATTGCCCCGCCAAATCGAACTCCTGCCTCATCGCGTACGCCGTCGTATCCACCGTCTGCTCTGCTCGCAGCACCCGCCCGTGCGGATCGAACAACTGAAACACGTACTGATTCGTCGTCGCCGTCGCCCCGCCAACCCGCACCCGCGCCAATTGCCCCTTGGCGTGATTCGTCCGCGTCTCCCCAACCGGCTTCAAGTCCACGTCGTACTCGAAATGAACTGCCGGCGTCTGCGCCGCCCGCGCCGGATAGCTCCGCTTCGTCACTCGGTTCAACGCGTCGTACTCCGCGTTAAATATCTCCCCTCGTCCGTCTTCCTTCTTCGTCACGTTCCCGTTGGCATCGTAGGTGAAGTCGATCTGGCCATTTTCAGGTTGTGTCGATCGCAAGAGACGGGACAGCGAGTCGTAGACGAAATTCCTCGACTGTGTCGTTCCCCCTGTTGTATCCGCCTGGCCAACACTCGTTAGATTGTTCAGAACGTCATATTCATACGTTGTCGTGTAGGACGTCGCCCCTTCCATATCCTTCGCACTCGCCACCCGTCCATGCGCATCCGCCAGCACCACCCGCTTTACCCCAGCCGCATCCTCCGTCGTCGTCGCCAGATACAGCGTCGCCGACTTGTTGTCGCTCGCTAGAAACCCCTACCGCGATTTCGAAACCGTTCCGTCCTGGTGCGTCACATCAAACACCCGGCCCAAAGCGTCGTACGCAGTCTGGATACACGGTGTGGCTCCAGCACAACTGCTCGGCGACGAACCGGATACCGGGTTGAATGCCTCCACTCCACGGCCCAGTCCGTCTACGGTTTGCTTCGTCACCAGACAATCGGCGATCGACGCACAGTCACTCCCCGTCCGAGCCGCTCTAGTTTCTACCGCGCGGCCAAGCCCATCCACCAAACGTTCCGATACCTGGTTCAAACTGCCGCTATAAAGCCGCTTCGTCACAATCCTGGTCGTCGAACTGGTCGAGGAGAATGGATAGCCAAAGGTCGTTGTTGCGCCCGACTTACTTACTTGTGTCAACCGGTCCAGTTCGTCGGCGTAGCTGAATGTCGTCTCGATGGCATTCGCGTCGGTGATCGTGCTCGGCAGGCCAAGGTTCGTTTCGTAAACGGCGGATACGGAATGAGAGAGCGCGTTGGTCACCGATCTCCGGAACCCATAGAAATCGGCCGCCTCGTACCCCATCGAGGTCTCGTTTCCCCTGGGGTCCACGAACTTCACCACATTCCCCGCTGTATCGTAGTGCAGGTAGTCCGTCAGCCGCTCTTCCGTTGCAATCCACGGTGCTTTCGCCTTGCGTACCCTTACCAGCGTGGTTAGGTTACCCCTTGCAACACTTCCGGGTGGGAACGTCGCGTTTACGTCCGCGGTGCCTCCCTCCGCCAGATTCCTGTCCGTCAACGCCCCCAGCGGAGCCGCACCATATTGGTCATACCCCCATTCGGTCACCGCAACTTCCGCTCCCGATCCATCCGTTATCGATTCCTTCACCGGCAAGCTCACCAAATACGGACCTTCTGCGCTTTGATGCTCCGTTTTGTAGTCGGTGTGCGTCCGCCTGTAGTAACCACTAGTCCCCGCGCAGGTGAGCGGCGCCGCCGTGGGCTGACTCGTAATGTTCGTATATCCGAACTCGTACCGGTCGGTCTCGTTCAAATAACCATCGCGTGCGGTCACCGTCATCCGCTGGAGCCCATAGAGCTGCGGCAGCGTTCCCGCCGAGTTCAATCCAGTCTGGTAGAGCGTCTCCTTCGTCGTGCATTCATAGGCCGTTTGATTCGAAGTCAACGCCCACGCTGCCGTCTTCTCTTGCACCACAGTCGTCCCGTCCAACGTCTCCGTCCGATGCTCCTTAGGGGATTGAAACGGCTCCGCGTAGCCGGCCATCGTACCAGTACCCGCGGGGTAGGTAAGCCCAAGTTGTCGGGCGGCCCCGCCATAGTCGAGGGCGCTATTTGGGAGCTGTGTAAAATAATGGTGGCGCACCTTTCGCAGAACGGCACTCCCCTGTTTTTCCGTTACCTCCACATAGCTAACGCTGGCAATCGTCACCGCCGTCACAATCGTACTTGCATTCGCGGATGACGGCGTGACATCCGTCACTGTCTCAGGCCGGCTGAATTCCGTCGTCAGAACAGGTGTCGTAGCTCCAGAAGTCGAATACTCTCGTCGCTCGGTCAGACGGCGATAAATAAAAGGGCGGTGAAAACTAACATTAGGCGCACCATAGAGTGTTGCGTCGTCGCTTAGGACTTGCCCGGAACTATATATCCCTGGCTTATTATTCGGATTATTGAGGCCAGCGCCATATGTGTACTCGATTCGCCCGCCCGTCGGCAACTTCGCCTCTACAACTTCGGCGTACGAATTGTAGTAGAACTCGTACTTTCGATTGTCTGGTAGTACAATCTCAGAAGTCACCTCCACATTCGTCTCCGCGTTGGTCCCCCCCAATTCGCTGAACGGCGCCACTGCCGACTGTCCGGCCGCCAGTCGCGACCGATATGCCATCGAGCGTACCCTGACAGTCCGTGTTGCCCCTCCATTACCCGGATACTCGATACGGTCTTCCGATACGCCGCCTCCCAAATCGCTGTCATAGAAGAATTTGGTCACTCGACCCATCGAATCCACCACTCTCGTCGGGTGAACATCGGAAGTGGCCGATGGCGGGCCGCATGTGGATGATCCATGCGGGTTGAAACAAAACGTCAGCCGGTTCCCGTTGCGGTCAACCACTCTCCATACTTTCCCGTAAATGACGTCGTAACGGCTTCCATCCGGAAACCGAAGGGTGCCCGAAGGTCCGAGAGTCGCGTCAAACGGAGCCTTCCATAATTCCGGATCGGTATTATCCGCCAGCCCCAAGCCCGGCGATGTCGAGAAAACAATTGGCTGGCTGTCTCGCGACCGGAAAACGGGACCGCGTAGACGGTCCGGAAGCGAAGCCGTTGGGCAAGCAATATCCAGAATCCCCCCGTTCGAATAACTCTGTTGCGCCGTCGACAGATCTCCGTACAATGCCGTCTCGGTCCCATCAGGCTGCAAAAAGATGAGATGGCTGAATGTTCGCCTGTAACGAAGATCGGCCGGGCCTGTGGTCGCGCAATTCTGTACGTCACTCCCAACGTGCTTCTGCAGGAGCAGGCCAGGCGAGAACTTCGGTTCATAGACATGTCGCCAATCCACGCTCGGCGCAGAATCATATCGGTAACTCGTAACCGATCCCTGCGTTACCGTCGTCTCGGCCACGTCCACCGTCCAGCTATTTCGCGTCACCGGAACGGCGATCGAATACGCCGCGCCTCCTCGCCCTCGCACTTCCCGCAGGGGCACCGTCAGATTCAGCCGCCCATTGTAATGGTTAACTGATTCTGTTGTGGAAACCAGATAGCTGCCAGTCGGGGCACCGGCTTCATAGATCGCCGGTATCTGGAAGTCGGTGGGACTGAACCGTCTCGCCACCGCCACGCTCTGACCGTTTAGCCCAGACGCTGCCGCTAAGGCGAATAGCGTTATCCGCCCTATCATTTCGTTACCCGCCAGTGCTTTCCTCATGTCGTGCATTTCCTCACTGCTGAACGTTGATCAAGGCGACCCAATTCGCCCTTGGGCTCACTCGCAAAGTATGCTGCCCAGGAGTCAACTCCATTTCAAGCGACTCCCGTCCCTTTCCAATGGGCACACTCTTGAAACCGATTCGCTCGCTCTGTGCGGAGCCTCTCGATACGTCCACCGTAACTGGTCCACTGAATACCCCATTGTTCACCCGGATCAGGTACTTACCTTTGGGAACGGAAACAGTTGCCGGGCTAATTCGATTTGCCGTCAGGCGAAACGTCAGGATTCGCACGCGGTTATCGACGGAACGAGTCTGTGCCTGTAGGCTTACCCCGAATAGCAGCGCGCTCAGGCTCCATGCGATCAACCACCGCTTACCCGCTCCGTTCCATTCAACGTTGCGTGGATCAATAGAAGTCTTCAATTCCTTGCGTCGTTCCATCTTACAGCCCTCTTTCAGTGTGCCTCCGAACTTCCCCATCCCCCTACTCCTTCCTCTTGAAATACCGGAACTCCACCCGCTGCACACCCCGCCCCTCCACATACCCCACATCCTCCCCCACATCTTTCCTCGCCAATCCCGGCGCATCCGCCCGCTTCCCCAAATCCCCATCCCCAGCACTCGCCACCACCTTCACCCCCATCCGCTTCGGCACATACAAAAAATACTCCGCCTTCCCCCCATCCGATTGCGAAAAATACATCCCATTCGGCGGCAACCCCGGCCCCGCCACCCCCGCCCGCAACTGCTCCCGCTTCTTCCCCTCTTCCTTCCCATGCAGCACCCCATCCGGATCATAAAACGCCGCCTCCACCCGCACGCCCTTCTCCAATCGAATCCCATACCCGCTCCGCACGCTCCCGCTCACCAGCACCACCCGCGGCGGCTGCAACGTCCACGCGCAGAAGTCCACATACCCCTCATGCGGCTGCTTCGCCCCGCACACCGCATACGTCCCCGCCGCCATCCCCAATATCTCAAACGTCCCATCGCTCTTCGTAATCGCCGAATACCGCCCCGGCGCCACTTCATCGGCCTGCACAAACTCCCGCGTCGCCGTCACCAGCGCCCCTCCCAGCGGCGCCCCGCCCTCATCGCTCACCACGCCCCGCAGCCCCGCCTGCCCCCACATCAACCCGCTCATCCCCAATAAATATAGCCACCTCATTGCGCTGTCACCCTCCGGCTCAAGACTCTCAACAAATTATGCGGCGCATCCGAATCCCGCACCACAAACTCAAACAAGTGCTGCCCCACACTCATCGACGTTCCCAACATCGAGAACGTGAACCCAACGTTTGGACACCCCGGCCGCCCCGGACTCGCCCCGCAAGCCGTCGATGGCTGCCCCAGCGTCGCCAGCCCCTGGTACTCCCCGTCCATATAGACCTTGATCGACTGAATCGCCGTCTCCGTCCGCAGCGTATTGTCCAGCGCCCACCCCGTAAACGTCAGCGTCTGGCTCCGCGATACCGTCGCATTCTCCAACGGCGTCGCTATCTGTCCAGACGGCGGATCCGTCGTCAGGTTCGGCACCGTCCACGGCACCAGCGCGTTCACACTCGTCCACGGCGTCGCCACCGATTGCTCTCTCACCTTTACATCCTTCCCTCCAACAAACGACGGATGGAAGTACACCGGCATGTTCCACTTCATGAATGGCAGCGGCACATTCCCGAACTTCTCCCACGCCCGCGCATAGTCCACCAGACACTGCGAATTCTGCGTCATCCCCCGTCCTGG